>NZ_JBFEFM010000003.1:0-378477 GCF_040717415.1 Parasphingorhabdus sp. JC815 | reverse complement strand
AGCAACCGCCGGGTCGCTTGATGCCGAAATCGCTTTCGTCCCGATCCCGCGAATCGAGAAATTATACATGCTGAAATTGCTTTTCGAAAAAGTCACATTGGGAACCGCGCGGAGCAGCTCTGAACCGCTTTCGATTTTGCGCTCGTCCAATGCCGCCGACGACAATGCGGTTACGGCGATCGGAACATCCTGCACAGACTCTTCACGCTTTTGCGCTGTCACGATGATTTCGTTTCCGGTATAGGCAGAGTTTTCCGACGATGCCCCTGTCGAAGACGATGATACTGGCGCCAATGTGTATGTCCGCCCATCGCTCGACACGATACTCAATCCGGCATCCCCGGCAGCGCGAAGAACGGCCTGATCTACGGTCATGGCCCCAGTTATAGCGCGAATAGTCTTTCCTTTGATGGCCTTTTCACTGACCAATATCTGAACATCTGCCTGCACCGCCAGTTCGGTTATGCCGGTGGCAGCTGCCTGTGCCGAAATATTGAAAGTCTTGGTCTGTGCCATGGCAGGCGTGGCAACAGCCACCGCACAAATAGCTGCCGAACTCGCCAGTGCACCCCGAAAATCGCGAAGACGCATAAAATCCATAATTTCCTCCCCATTATTCTGGCCCGGTTTACGGGCTCATATAGATATGATGCGCGGGGGAATATTTTCTGTATTTAATCTTTACTTTATTTGACGAGTTTTTTCTTTGGCAAATGTGGACTTATTCTTTGCTTAACCAACTAAAGTATTCATTACTAAAGGTCAGCATAATATCTAAAAAATGAATGTCTACTGCTACGCAGATGTCGCAAAAGAAGCAAATCCCGACCAAATTACCGCAACAGGGTTATCCTGTCTGGCCCCATTGCTGCGCGAGCTCCTGTTAATGTTGCGACCGCCCGGACAAAAGCGTCGGGCTCGTTGGTACGGAAACGGCCTATCATTTTTTCCGAGCCCAATGCCGGGTCCGTTATCTCGATCTGGCGAACATTGTAGCGGTTGAACTCTGCCACGGCCTCGGCAATCGTGTCACCGTCCAACACAATCTGCCCGGTCCGCCATGCAAGAGTCTTGTCAATTTCCTCCCCTGCAACGACAGGTCTAATCTGCTTTTCGGGTGTCACAAAGGCCCGTGTACCTGCCGATATACGTTGAATATTAGCTTCATCGTCAACCCGCCATAGCTCAACAACACCCTCGGTCACTTGCACTTTAACGCCGCCTGCGCTCCGCCGGACAGCAAAGGCCGTCCCAACGGCTTTTATCCGCACGTCGGCCGCTTTCACGACAAATGGCCGTGAGCGATCTTTAGCGACCTGAAACCAGGCCTCTCCCTTCTCAAGCGAGATATGCCGGAACTCCGGCTCCATCGTGATGTCCAGTGCCGTTTGCGTGTTCACAGCGGCTAGAGAGCCATCACTTAGTGGAACCCGCCTGATTTCTCCGATAGTCGTCCGTATCCTCTGATCGGGAGTAGCGAAGAAATCCATGCCCGTAACGCCAAGAAACAGCGTTGCAGCAAAGGTCGCAGCGATCCCCCCGCCCCATAGAAGGCGGCGACGTGAAAGCCGGTGGCTGGTAGTTTGAATGGGCTGGGCCCGCCCGGCACCAAGGACACTCGCCCGGTCCAGCATATTCCATGCTGCTGTAGCGCGGAAATACGCACCGCGTCGACGATCGTCACCGGCTAGCCATGACTTTAGCTCTGCACGCACCGCAGGGTCATCACCCTCACGGTCCATGCGGGCAACCCACGCGGCTGCGCGATCATTGATCGTTTGTGCTGTTTCGCCCATGCTCATTTCGTTCCGATCTTATCCTTCTCTGCTCGGCTGCTTTCTCGTCATCGGCTATTGCCTGCAGTATTAATTTCAAACCCTTGGCTACGTCATTCTCGACGATATGTTCCGTAACGCCCAATCGTTGCGCTACCTCTTTTTGCGGTAAGCCTTCTATCTTGCGAAGCTCGAATATTTTTCGGCATCGGTCGGGCAATCCCTCAATCAGTCGCCGCACCCTCTCCAGCTCCCGGCGGCCGGCCGCAATCCGTTCGGGTGACGGTTCATCTCCTACGATGTTCAGATTCTCGATTTCCGTAACAGATTCGATACGAACAATGCGCGCTCGCCGAAGACGCATAAGGACAATGTTACGAGCAGCGGTAAAAAAATAGGCGCGCCCGTTACGGATGTGACTCACATCCTTGAGACCTGCGATCTGGCAGTAGGTTTCCTGGATAACATCTTCAAGGTCTTCGGGATTAAGCGTACGGCGAAGCCAGACGCGCACGCTGGATTCGTGGGGAAGTATCTCACTTCCCACCCAAGCCATAATCCTTGCGCGCTTCTGCTTGTTCACATCGGTTTTTTATACTCCGTCCCAATAAGATGCACGGGGAAAGATTTTCCGTATGGATGGGGAAAAAATTATTTCTCCCTTCGGAGGAGAACCAACCTGCGATTAATGGGCAAAAAGAGGGTAACAATCAAAAAAACTGCAGCAAATGAAAGCGCCAAACCGAAGCCCCACAATCCCAAATCTCTCACCAAAAAGGCAATATTAACAAAAACGCCACTTATAAATAAAGACGCCAACGGGAGTCGGACATTTCCAATGATAAGGACGATAATGAGCAAGGCCATTGTCAATATGGCACCGTAAATATGCCATGCGCTACCTAATATGCCAACTAAGGGGTAGGCTAACATGTACGACCATTTTGTATAAGGAGATGGCTCATTGTCATTACTCATGGCTGGCACCTATCTGGTGGAAATAGAATCTTAGCAAACTTTCCTGAAATGCCATCTGCGATCAAATCCCTCATTTCATTTCGCAGAGATTTTGGAACGATACCCTTACCAACGAAGGGTATTGCTGCGGAGATGCCATCTTGGAAGGCATACGGATCACCGCCCGCCATTTTGCCGATCATTCCCAAGTTCGTCATAGCTCCGCCGACCGATGCGACCGGGACAGCCGCACCACCAGTAGCGATACCTGCAACAATGCCAACATCCTCGACAAACTCGCCAACATCAGATAAGCCAGCACCGAGACGATACCACTTGTTACTACAATAGTCCGGCCTGCCCTGCTCCTCTTGCGGCGCTGATGAGGGGGCTGGCTGTTGTCGATTTCGTTGTGATTTCGGCGGCACTGGATTCACAGTCATTCTCACTGAAGATAGCGCCGCGTGTTTTTCTGGCCGCATTCCGGTTACTCAGATGGTCCCTCAGGACATTCGACTTTGTCAGGGGCCTGCATCACAGTAATAGACTTCTTCATCCCAGTCGTATCACTCCTATTCTCCGGATCATCGCCGACATAAGCGTACATATTCATACCATCCTCATAGTCGATGGGGACGGTTTGCATGAACCGTACCAAGGTGAGGGAGTAGATACGGGCTTTATAATAGTACATGCCCAGCTCTGGCAACCAGATCTGGCCGGTAAATGCAAACCGGCCCCGATTGGTAGCGGCAGGAATGCTCCATTCGTCGTAGCTGTTAATGTTGATGACCGTGCCAGAGCTGTTAGTAATCGCGGTGAACGAGCCGCGCTCGTCGGCGGAATAACAAGCCAACACTTTCTAAATTGACTTATTGATAAATAGTGTAAAACTCCTTGGAGGCCCGAGCCGGAATCGAACCGGCGTACACGGATTTGCAATCCGCTGCGTCACCACTCCGCCATCGGGCCGGAGAAGGAGCGCAATTGCGTCGCTTTGCTTCCAATGTCAAGCCTAACTTATCCTTAAATAGCCTATAAAATTTAACGCAAAAGTGGCTGTTAGAGGAAAAACGTGGAAATCCGTCTTGGCGACATCGATAACTGCGGCTAGAAGCGCTGGAAAAACAACCATAGTGTATTGCCTTAATAATACAGAGATGGCATACACTAATTAAACGTATCAAAGGTAGTCTAGTGGGTCACGAAAATTTCAAAGAGATGCGTAAAGCAATGGTCGTCAGTCAATTGCGAACAACTGATGTCAGCGATCCCCGCGTCATTGCTGCGATGAGCCAAGTCCCGCGCGAGGATTTCGTGCCCGCCGCATCGCGCAAAGTCGCTTATTCAGACCGCGGCGTAAGCGTTGGAAACGGGCGCGCGCTGAACGCCCCGCTTGCGACCGGCCGTTTGCTCAACATAGCGGAGCTATCGAGGGATGATAACGTCCTGCTTATTGGTGCAGCGACGGGATATACAGCCGCAGTGCTGGCACAGCTTGTCGACTCGGTAGTGGCCGTCGAGCAATCTGGCAAACTTGCGACCAAAGCAACCAGCAATCTCAGTGCTTTTGATAATATACGGGTTGTAAAGTCCGCCCATGCAGACGGCTTTGCCGAGGCTGCTCCCTATTCCGTAATCATCATCGACGGGGTCGTAGAACAGGTTCCTTCTGCATTGACCGATCAATTATCCGCGGAAGGCTGTTTGGTCGGGGCAATTATGGACCAAGGTGTTGCTCGCCTTGCCATTGGTCACAAAGTCGGGAATAGCATGAGTTATCAGTATTTTGCCGATTGCGGCGGTGCTATCCTGCCTGGCTTTGAACGAGCCAAGAGCTTCAATTTCTAATATGCAGGCTGTCCTGCACATATTTTCCGGGAGATAATTTCCAATGAGTAAGCGCAATTTGTTGCTTAGCGCTGTCGCCATTGCGGCTTTATCTTCTCCGGCACAGGCTGATACGCTTCGCGAAGCATTCGTTGCGGCCTACCAAACTAATCCCACTTTATCCGGAGCTCAGGCCGCGCAGCGTGCAGAGGACGAAAATGTTGCCATTGCAAAAGCGGATGGCCGCCCCAATGCAGGGTCCCGCTTTAATTTTCAGGAAAATTTCCTACGCAACGCCAACAGTTTTACCGCACCTTTACGACAACTTAGTGCCGGAGGCGAAATCAATGTCCCGGTATATTCTGGTGGCAGGGTAAAAAATGCTGTCCGCTCTGCCAAAACCAGAGTCGCTGCGGGGCAATATGATCTTCGTGGAACAGAGGCCAGCTTGTTCAGTAACGTGGTAGCGGCTTATATGGACGTTATGCGCGATGAAGCTGTGGTGCAGCTGAACCGTGCCAATGTCGGTGTACTTTCAGTGAATTTGGAAGCGACCGGGGACCGTTTTGAAATTGGTGATTTAACACGCACTGATGTAGCTCAATCCGAAGCGCGCCTGGAGATTGCCAAAGGGGAGCTGGAATCCGCCCGGGCCAATTTGATTCGTAGCAAGGAAAATTATATCGCGCTTGTCGGCCAAAGACCCGGTGATCTGGAGCCGCCTCCCCCCTTGCCTAATCTGCCCGAAACGCCGGATGAGGCTGTAAATATTGCCTTGCAATCCAATCCCGATCTTTTGGCGGCCAAGGAGCGTGCTGAGGCAGCGGAAATCGACATTAATACTGCACGCGGTGCGGTAAAACCCACTGTTGAAGCCTATGTACAGGGCAGTTATGTGAACTTCCTGGACACTTTGGGCGGAAATATTCCCGGCGCAGATCTGGTTCAGGAACAATCTGATGCTCAAGCTGGGCTACGCCTATCCGTTCCGATCTATCAGGGCGGGCGTCCTGCTGCACGAGTGCGTCAAGCACAAGCCAGATCCGGTCAGGCTTATGAACGGCTCATCGAAACTGAACGAAATGTCATAGCTCAAACGCGAGCAGCTTTTTCCAGCTGGCGTGCATCTGAGCGTGTCATCCAGTCTTCGGAACGCGCAGTGGCTGCCAGCGAGTTGTCGCTGGAAGGAGTCCGCGCTGAAAATAGTGTCGGAAACAGAACTATTCTCGACATTTTGAACGCGGAGCAGGAATTGCTCAACGCGCAGGTGCAACTGGTTACGGCGCGACGCAATAGCTATGTTGCCGGCTTCACTCTATTGGCTGCGATGGGCCGTGCAGAGGCACGTGACCTGGGCCTTGACGGCGGAGCCCTTTATGATCCGCAGCTGAATTATGACCGCGTTAAAGACCAGTTTTACGACTTTCAGTCTGATCCGGATCCGGAACCTCTGGCAACCCGAACTATCAATATTCCCGCGCCAACGGCTGAAGTTGAACCTTTACCGGAAGATAATTCACAGGAATGATATTCGAGAAGTCCACCAATTGATGCAAAAATAGATAAGCAAATAGTTGCTGATTTTGTCGTAAATGCGCTAAGCTTCTATGACAACAAGCCACTGAACTGTTTGCTAGCTTAAAGGTTTTACAAATGGCGGAACATATTAGAGAATCGTCCATGGAAGAAATTCTGTCATCGATCAAACGTATCATCGCCGAGGACAAGGCGATTGAAACAGATCGACCCGCTACAAATAACCAAGAAACGCAACTGAGCGAAGATGAAACGCCGGACGATTCTTCCGTATCTGATAACGTAACACCTATCGCGTCCCTGCCCAGAAATATTATTTCCAAAGGTACCAGCAAAAATCTGGCTGATAAATCTACGAACGAAACTTCGGCATCCGACAATGCTGAAACTGTGTTGGAACTGACCAATAAGGTTAGTGGAAATCTTTCCCACACTGCCCGCGGTGTTTTTGGCGATCGCCGCAAGGAAGAGCGGTTGATCAATGACAAAAAACTGGATGCCATGCGCCAGTCTCTATCGGCGCTTGTCGCGATGGAAGGGTCAAATACATCTGCACCCGAGAAATCGAACAATGGCACATCGCTGGAAGATCTAACGCGTGACCTTATGCGGCCTATGCTTCAGAAATGGCTGGATGAGCATCTCCCCGGTCTGGTCGAAGAGATGGTCGCGCGTGAAATCCGACGGCTCAACGAAAAATAATTTTGCAAAATCAAACACGGCAAAGTTAAACTCAATTGCCATGTCGGACGGACATGTTAAGTTCCGTACCATGAAAACACTCACAAAAGCATCATGGCTTGCGCTGATTACCGCAAGTACAATATTCACCGCACCTGCATTTTCACGGCCAATGACCGCCCAGGACCTTGCGACGATGAAACGCGTTGGTGCGCCTGCGGTATCGCCCGATGAGAAATGGACCGCATTTGGTGTTACCGAAACCGATCCGCAAAGTTATGAGCGCTCAACAGCGATCTACCTGCTTGATCTGACCAAGCCATCCGCCGTGCCAGTCCGTATTGCCGACAAACCAGATGCCAGCGAGCATAGCCCTGCCTTCTCGGCTGATGGGACGAGGCTTTACTATTTGTCCGATGCCAGCAAATCCGAACAGCTCTGGCATGTAGCGATAAATAGCGAAGGCCAGAGCGGAGAGCCGGTGCAAGCAAGCGATCTCAAAGCAGATATCATAGGCTTCAAACTATCGCCCACAGGTGGCGAAATTGCCATTTGGGGCGACATCGCAAAAAACTGCCCAACCTTTGGTTGCGACAAAACAAATGGCGGAGACGGTAATCGCGCGTTGCCGGGGCCGGGCACAGGACGTGAATATGACGAACTGTTCGTGCGTCACTGGTCAAGCTGGGAAACGCCTGGAATATACAGCCGTATTTTTGCTTTTGATCTAAAGAACGGACAGCTTAGCGGCAATGGCACCGCGGTGGATGGCGATCTGCTGGGCGACAGTCCTTCAAAGCCCTTTGGCGGCGGCGAGGAAATTGCCTGGTCAGCCAAGGGCGAAGGCCTGGCTTATGCCCTGCGTGTAGCAGACCGCAATGAACCGAAATCGACCAATCTGGATATTTACGGCACTAGTATCACCCGCGCCGAGCCAAAACCGATGCCCGGTAATAGCAAAGCAACCGACAATTTACCCGCCTTCTCACCTGACAACCAATGGTTTGCATGGGCTGCGATGGAGCGTCCCGGTTATGAAAGCGACCGTATGGTCGTCAAACTACTATCCAAAAATGACAACGAGCCGCGGGTGTTAACTGGTGACTGGGATCGTTCGGTCAGTTCCATAGCATGGGCAGCCGATAGCAAGGCTCTGATCGTCACGGCGCAAGAGATATTGGATCATCCTGCTTTTCGCGTGGACATTGCCGATGGCAAAGTGACACGCCTGACCGAAGGCGGCAGTGTCAGTAATATTACGCCGTTAAAAGACGGGTCGATGATCTACACGATGAGCAGTCTGCAATCGCCGCCTGAAATCTATCGCCGCGCCGCCAATGGCACGGTGACACAGCTCACTAACATTAATGGCGAAGAGCTGGCAGAAATTGACGATGTTACGGTGCAACGCTTTAATTTTAAGGGTGCTGGCGGTGATCAGGTCTGGGGACAGATCATCAAGCCAACCGGCGCAACGGGCAAGCTACCTATGGCGTTTCTTGTCCATGGCGGGCCCCAAGGCAGCTTTGGTAATGGCTGGTCAACACGCTGGAATCCCAAGGTTATGGCAGCTCAGGGCTATGCTGTTGTTACTGTCGATTTTCATGGCTCTACCGGCTATGGGCAGGCTTTTACGGATAGCATTAATCAGGATTGGGGCGGTAAGCCGCTCGAAGACCTGAAGCTGGGTTACGAAGCTGCCCTGAATACCGACGATCAGATTGACGGGACACGGTCCTGTGCTTTGGGCGCTTCTTATGGCGGCTATATGATGAACTGGATTTCCAGTCAGTGGCCCGACCAGTTTGACTGTATTATCAACCATGCCGGTGTCTTTGACCTGCGTTCCATGGCGCTGAGCACCGAGGAACTATGGTTTGACCAGTGGGATCATGGCGGCCCGTGGACGACCCGGCCCAATCCGGAAAAATGGAACCCGGTCAATCACATCGATAAATGGAAAACCCCTACGTTGGTCATTCATGGCGAAAAGGATTTCCGTATTCCCTATACACAAAGCCTGATGGCTTTCACCGCTTTGCAGGAAAACAACGTGCCTTCCAAATTGCTGATCTTTCCCGATGAAAACCACTGGGTTTTAAAAGGCAAAAACAGCATCCAATGGCACAATGCGGTCTTTGACTGGATGGCCAAGTGGACGCAGGAATGAAGGATAAGGGATAGGGCCCTGAGCATTTGCACCGTAATTTCTAACTCCACTAAGTTCACTAAGTTCACACCTAGAAAGGTTTATTTTCCGCCAAATCTATTACATGACTCGACCGTCATTCCCGCGCAGACCGGAATGACGGTAAGGGAGCCATCAATATTAGGGATGAGAAAATACTACATGAGAATTAGCGCGATCCATATCATGTAGGAAAGCATTTTCTTGCCGCTTGCCCGTTTCAGGATCATCAAGGATATAGTTTCCGGGTTGCTCCCCGCTAAAACCGCTGGCAAAGGCATCCTATGACCTTAGATAAAAACTTCGACCCGGCAGCTATTGAAGCGCGCTGGTATAACCATTGGGAAACATCCGGCCAATTTCGCCCTGATCGCGATGATGCAGAGCCGTTTACGATCGTCAATCCGCCACCCAATGTGACCGGAAGTTTGCATATCGGCCACGCGCTCGACAACACGTTGCAGGATATCATTATCCGCCACGAACGGATGAAGGGCAAGGATGCTCTGTGGGTCGTCGGCATGGACCATGCGGGCATCGCCACACAGATGGTGGTCGAGCGGCAAATGAACGAGCGCGGTGAAAAGCGCACCGATTATTCCCGCGAAGATTTCGTCGAAAAAGTGTGGGAATGGAAAGAGGAATCCGGTGGCGCGATTACCGGACAACTTCGTCGTCTGGGTTGTTCGATGGATTGGTCCAACGAACGCTTCACCATGGACGATGGCATGAACGAAGCCGTGCTGAAAGTATTTGTCGACCTTTATAATGACGGCCTGATTTACCGCGACAAACGGCTGGTCAACTGGGACCCGGCGCTTAAAACCGCAATTTCCGACCTTGAGGTCGAAACCCGCGATGTGAAGGGCGGATTCTGGCACTTCAAATATCCGCTGGCTGACGGGGTAACGCTGGATAATGGGCAGGATTATATCGAAGTCGCCACCACTCGCCCTGAAACCATGCTTGCCGACATGGCTGTGGCTGTACACCCCGATGACGAGCGTTATAAAAGCGTCATTGGCAAGAAAATCGAACAACCGATCACTGGCCGCAGGTTCAAAATAGTTGCCGATGAACATGCCGATCCGGAACTGGGCAGCGGCGCGGTTAAAATCACGCCCGGCCATGACTTTAACGATTTCGAGGTTGGTAAACGCGCCGGTTTTGCAGCGGGTGACATGCTCAACATGTTCGATGGTGAAGCAAATGTTTGCCAGACAGCTGATGGCCTTATCCCTGACGAATATATCGGCTTGCACCGTTTCAAGCGGGATGGTGTAGATGGCGCACGCGAATTGGTCGTGCAGCGGATGAAGGAACTGGGCTTTTTAATCCCCCATGTCACCAAATCCAAGGATGGTGAAACGGTCGAACATGACGCCGAACCACGCACCATCGCCACCCCTTATGGTGATCGCGGCGGCGTAGTGATTGAGCCATGGCTGACCGATCAATGGTATGTCGATGCAAAAACACTGGCCCAGCCCGCAATAGAAGCGGTGAAATCCGGCGCGATCGAGATTGTCCCGAAGACTTGGGAAAAAACCTATTTCAACTGGATGGAGAATATCCAGCCTTGGTGCGTATCACGGCAATTATGGTGGGGACACCGGATTCCGGCTTGGTTTGGACCGAGCAAAGAAGCTGCTATAAACGACAATCAAAAAGCAATCGCAAGCACACTACTTGGTGAAGCAATCTTTGTAGGCTCCAACGAAGATGAAATCAGAAGAAATGCTGCTAACTTCTATAATATCGATCCATCGGAAGTTAATTTTGCACAGGAAGAAGGCGAAACTGGAATATCCGGACAGGGCAACTACGTCCTCCGTCGCGACCCTGACGTTCTCGACACATGGTTCTCCTCTGCGCTGTGGCCATTCGCTACGCTTGGCTGGCCGGAAGAAACCAAAGATCTTTCACGCCATTACCCCAATGACTTGCTAATCTCCGGCTTTGACATCCTGTTTTTCTGGGACGCTCGGATGGCGATGCAGGGCATCCAGTTTATGAAAGATGTGCCGTGGAAACGGCTCTATCTTCACGGGCTGGTACGCGCTGAAGATGGTTCAAAAATGTCCAAGTCCAAGGGCAATGTTGTCGATCCGCTCGGCCTGATTGACCAATATGGCGCGGATGCGCTGCGCTTTTTTATGGCGGCAATGGAAAGCCAGGGCCGCGACATTAAAATGGATGACAAACGCGTCGAAGGCTATCGCAATTTCGCAACAAAGCTATGGAATGCCGCACGCTTCTGCGAAGCCAATGGCATTGGCGCAAGCAAGACACTCGCCGCGCCCGACGCAGTCTTGCCGGTCAACCGCTGGATCATTTCCGAGGTGGTCGAAACATTGGCATCTCTCGACAAGGCACTGGGCGATCTGCGCTTTGATGCGGCTGCGAACACCATTTATCATTTTACATGGGACCGCTTTTGCGACTGGTATCTGGAACTTATCAAGCCGCTCTTGCAGGGCGATGACGAAGCGGCTGCGAATGAAACCCGGACCGTTTCTGGCTGGGTGCTCGACCAGATCATCGTGATGCTCCATCCGTTCATGCCGTTTATCACCGAAGAATTATGGCACAGCATGGCAACAGAAACCGGCGGGAGGGAATATGACCTGATCGTCGCGAAATGGCCGGAACCAAAAGCCGCAGTGGATACGCAAGCCAAGGCCGAGGTTGATTGGCTTATCCGCCTGATCTCCGCTGTTCGTGCCGCAAAGGTTGAGCTGAACATTCCGCCAGGCACAAAAATGACTGCTCACATCCGTGATGGAGATAGCGCGCTTCAAAAGAGGATTGAGCGGCAAAGTGCGGCGCTTGACCGGGTTGGGCGTTTGGAGAGCTTATCGTTCGATCCAGCGCCCGAAGGCGCTACGGCCCAGCTCGTCATTGATGATGCCACTTATGTGTTGCCGCTGGCCGGAGCCATTGACGTTGACGCCGAGAAAGCACGGCTGAACAAAGCTCTGGAAGCATCACAAAAGGAAGCAAAAAGCCTGAATGGCCGATTGAGCAACCCGAACTTTGTCGAAAAAGCCAAGCCCGAAGCGGTTGAAAAAGCGCGTGCCGATCTGGCCGACAAAGAAGCCGAAGCGGAGCGTTTGCAAGCTGCATTGGCTCGGTTGGGATAGCTTAATATATGCTCGTCATCCTGAACTTGGTTCAGTATCTATTTCGAGGTTCGCGCCTGCCTTTAGAGATATCCTGAAACAAGTTCAGGATGACGAATTACGAGACGTGAGCGGGATTTTCCGACTAAGCGGAATGGCTTGTCCCCCCTTGCGGCTCTAACGCCCTTGGCTTCTCCAGCGTTTGATTACCCGCTGGACAATCTCTTCCTCGCCGCCATTTTCGCGCCATAGTTCAGAGAATAAAGGATCATCCGATGCCGGACGGCGCTCTTCGACCAGATTGTCAAGGGATACACGGATGGGAATAGCTACGCCTTCTCCGCAAATAATACACTCCCGATTGCGGAGCGCCGGAATAGAATCCAGAAAACCCCGCGCACCTTCTGGCATGGCGGCTTTGACAAAGGCCTGATCGCGGTCATTATTCAAGCGCATTGATATGATCGTTCCGCACTGCGAAAGCACGCCTTCGGCCAGATCAGACGGGCGCTGTGTAATCAAGCCCAGTGACACACCATATTTACGACCTTCTTTGGCAATCCGGCCCAATATATCACGCACACTGCTTTCACCCTCGACATCGTCATTCGGAATATAGCGGTGGGCTTCTTCGCAAACCAGAAGCATGGGCCGTTTCGGTTCGTTCCTTGCCCATATTGCATAATCAAAGACCAGCCTGCTAAGCACTGCGACCACGGTTGGTGTTATTTCGGATGGCATAGCGGATACATCAATTATCGAAATAGGATTGCTCTCTGCTGGCAACCGAAATATTTTGGATAGAAAGTCGCCCATTGTATCGCCAACCAGCATGCCTGAGAACATGAAGCTATAGCGCGGGTCGGTTTTTATCTCGTCAATCTTGGTTTTCAGCCGCATGAACGGGGCTGTATTGGTAGATTTATCGAGCTTGCCCATCTCATTCTGGATGATCGAGGTGAGATCAGACAATAAATAAGGAACCGGACTATCTACGGTCAATTTGGCGACGCCCTGCGCTGCCTGACTCTTGGACTTTGCCGCTAACAGGCATTTGGCGAGGATATCGCAATCCGTCTGGCGGTCATCACCCCTTGATTTCACAAACACTTCGCAATGTTCCTGAAAGTTCATCAACCAATATGGCATTGCCAGATTATTCACGTCAAACAACCGCCCATTGCCTTTGAAAGCAGCGGAATATTCCCCGTGAGGGTCGATCATCAAAATATGCCCTTCCGGAGCTATATCGCAAATCTTGTGCAGGATCAGCGCCGCCGCAGTTGATTTACCCGTGCCGGTTGATCCCAGTAGCGCGAAATGCTTTCCCAGCAAGGCATCAACATAAAGCGCGCCGCGAATATCGTCGGTTGGATAAACCTTGCCAATATCAATATGGGTGCGGCCATCGGAGGCATAGACTTGTTTCATATCCGTAGTAGTGACGGCATATATATCGGAGCCGGGAATAGGATAACGGGTTACGCCGCGGCGGAAGTTATAAATATTTCCGGTCAGCCGTTCTTCATCTCCTTCACCCAGAAAATCAATTTCGGCTGTGATCAATCCGCTCTGCCCTTCATAAAGTTTCTGGGTGCGGATATTCGCGAGCAGCCATGTTGCGCCCACCCGGATTTTGACCTGACTCCCGACCTGCCCTGCCATTTTGACCGTCGGGTCGGCATGGTCGGCCAAACTAGCCAGAATAGTGGCGTCCATAACAATGCGGGAACCGGAGCCCGCAATTTCAATAACCTCTCCTATTTTATGCCCTTCCGCCTGGTTCGGTAGCGGATTATTAGCCGCCGGTAGCGGCCGGGCAGCTGGAAAACTATGAGAGCTCATATCTGACATGAAATCGCAATCCTGTTCTACTTTTCAGAAGACAGGAGTACGCCATCTTGATTAAGGATTATTTACCGCGTGTTAATTCACGTAACACATTAATACTGCGCGTTAATTACACTGAAAACATTGATAAAGAGCGATATTTTCAGATTTTGCGGAACAGATATCCAGCCGCCCATCCCAATATGATTGAAAGCAGGACTGCCATTAAGCCATAAATAAAGCCATATTTCTGCGACAGGTTGGTGATGAACCGTCCAAATCCGATTTTCTCGATCGTAATGTCTTTGATTTCTGCTGCTTCCACTCGCCCGTCAATAATCAAGAAAGTTTCCGCAGAATATTCGCCGACCGGCACGCTTGCGGGTAAATTGATCCGCGCTTTATAAAGTACAGAATCGGTAATAACGACACTGTTAGGCAAGTTTTCATATAAACCACCGCGACGGTTCAGATCCACCAGCCCGTTGGTAAACCGTTGCAATTCCTCGCTATCAATGGCCCCTGCTGGAGATAACTGTAGATGATTGAGCCCAAGTTCATAAATATCCGCTGTCTTGGTATCGACAATCTCATCCAAGGGACGCGACGATGCCACAGCGTAAAAACCGGGAGCTGAACGAAATTCACTGCTCGCGGCGTTAATCCAGATACCGGCTACTTTCTGCTTTTCACGCAGAACAATGGATTCTGTCGGGCCTTTTAACACCACAACAATATCGGCTGTTTCGCGATTACGCGTGCCGGGAGGATAAGTAATTGCACCGAATAATAAAAGCTGGGCGCCGTTAAAATCACCCTTGATGCTGATATTATCCTGGGACACATCCGGCACCAGAACGGGCGTGTTGGCTGTGGACAAGAATAATATGGCAAGCGCACAAAATATAGCTGCGATTCTTGACCGGCCTCTTTGGACAATTGGCCATTTTGTGAATGAGGCGCTCACAACAGTTGCACCGTATATATTTCGTCAGGCCGGAAACCCAGTCCCATCGCCATGCGAATAGCGACCAATAACACCATGACGGCAAGGGCCAGTCGCAGATATTCCGGCTTCATCCTCTGTGCAAATTTTGCCCCAAGCTGTGCACCGGTAACGCTACCAATCAACAATAATCCGGCAAGCACGATATCCACGGCTCTTGTCGTCATGCTGTGCATCATGGTCGAAGCAATGGTTACAAATAAAATCTGGAAAAGTGATGTTCCCACCACCACCTGTGCGCCCATACCGAGCAGATAGAGCATGGCAGGAACCATTATGAATCCCCCGCCCACACCTAGCAACATTGTCATTATCCCGGTCAGCAAACCAAGAACAAAAGGGGCAATAGGCGAAATATACAGACCTGAACGGTAAAAACGCCAAGGCATTGGCAAGTTCGCTACCAAAGGATGGTGCCTCCGCTTGCGTGCCGGCAATGGTTTTCCAGAGCGCATTGCCTTCACGCTTGCCCATGCTTCTTTTGCCATCAGGCTACCGATTCCACCAAGCATGAGCACATAGAGCACCGAAATTACGGTATCAATCTGGCCCCATCGCTGTAATATCTGAAACAAAGCGGTGCCGATAAAGGTGCCTAACAACCCGCCAACAACCATTACTCCCCCCATGCGGAAATCCACACCCTTGCGCCGCATATGGGCAGCAACACCGGAAATGCTCGACCCGGTCACCTGTGTTGAAGCCGATGCCGCGGCGACAGTTGGAGGAATGCCATAAAATATCAAAAGGGGCGTGGTCAGGAATCCCCCGCCCACACCAAACATACCGGACAAAATCCCTACCAGCCCACCAAGCAACACGATGACAAACGCATCAACCGACAGATTTGCTATTGGGAGGTAAATATCCATAATTACAGGGAGTAATCTCTTTTTGTGGCAGGATAAAGGGACTTGATCTCAGCTTGGGTAAGAAAGTTTTCAATTTCACTGACAAATATAGAATAAAATATAATATGGTCAGTTAGGGTGCCTGTTAAAAGCCGGTTGTCACCGTCATCGCGGGTCCGGAATCCGGAGCAGCATTGCCGCCGATACGTTGGCGCCAATCAAGCGAAAACCGCATATCCATCGTACCGACCGGAATATGGATATTTGCGCGCGGTCCGACATCAACCCGCGTTAATCCCTTCTGACCGCCAGCCCAGACCCCTCCTCCTGCGGTGAGTTTATAACCACCCTTCTCCCATAACTTCCTTTGCACATTTGCCGAGGCATCAAAAAAATAACTATTTTGCTTGGCGAACAAGAACCCGGCTTGCCCATAAGTTTCCAGACTGAGATCCGTCGCCAGCCTAGCCGGTTCGGTTCCGCCAGCCACAAAAAAAGAAGTCCCGCGGTTACGTATCTGCTTTGGCCCCATACGTTGCTCAGCGAACAAGAAAACGGGTAATTTGTCAAAAGGTCGCGCTCTCACTCCAAAGGCTAATTCCTCTTGCCCCTTCAAAGAAATAGCCGTTGATGCACGCATATAGGCTGACAGGCTGTTCTGTTGTGTGCCGGCCAACCTATAGGTGAGGATAGCGCCGGCCTGACTGCCACCATATTGCCCGCCCGGTGATTGCAATGCCGGTGCCCCGGATCCGAAACGTTCTGAACCACTGCTCTGACGCACAAATGCCCAGAAATAGCCTGATAATGGTTTTGATGACGGGGAAAAACCTGTTGGCGAAGGAACGAGGTTATCCTGTCTCTGCACAATATGGCGTGAAGATACGACGGGCGCAGCCACTAACATGGCTGAGGATTTTGATTGATTCATCTCCCGCTGTTGGCTGGTTCCGGGCATCAATGCCGGTTGCATATATGCAGCCTTGGACTGTGATAAATAGGGCGGATTTCCGGCTCGCTCTTGCAAAATAGGTTGCGCTGTTAAAGTCGCTGTATCTGTTAAACTCACTGTATCCGTGCTAATTTCGTAATCTTTCATCGCTGTCAGCTTATTCAGCGTGGTCGGCGCCACTGATGACGGGAAAATGCTTTCCCATATAATCCGGATCGATACCCAGAACACAAGAATGATTAAGAGCGACTTTAACGGCGCACCTTTACTGGCACTGGCTGTCATGATGGTCATTTGTCTCGATTATTTTGACTGGAAGGTCTGAGACCTTTGATCTTGGTCACATCGGGATGAAAGTGATCGGTTTTCTCCCATCGCAGCGGCGCTCCGGACAGGGTTTTAAGATAATAGGTAATCGCCCGTTTGGCTGCCAATATATTGATAACATTAGCTACGAATGTCCGGGGCACGGACAATAAAGCCTCTCGCAAACCATAAAGAACATAAACCAGATAAGCCCTTATCGCCAGTCGCCAGAGCAGAAACAGCGCATTGTAAACCAGCATGGTTTTGAGCAAAGGTGTAAATGGCGCGGGCTGATAATAGCCTGTTAAACTATAGGCATATAACAATCCGGTCAGCAACAGAGCAATATAAGCCAGAGCAAGTAGAAGCGCCGAAAAACTGGCCTTGCGATCGCGCAGGCGCATCCAGTTTTCACGCCAGCAATTTTTCCAGCCAAGGCGGTCCCATCCCGATAAAGCAATGCCAGTCATCCAACGGCTTTTCTGCCTAATTGCATCCTCAAGATTATCGGGAAAAAATTCCTGCGTCGCTACCCATTGGCCCTGTTTGTCTTTCAGACGAGCAAATATCCCCCGCGCATCCCCTTCGGTAAGCTGTAGGCCCAGCTCATAATCTTCGGTAAGGCTCGACGCATTAAACGGCTTTCCCTGATTCCGTGCGGACAATGCGCTCAACGCATCACGACGGAATGCACATCCGACACCGGCTGCCGGTATCGATACACCTAGCGCTTCCCGCAACACCATTTGCTTGCCATGCATTTCTGCAAATTCATCACCATAATGACCGGCAACCCAAACAGAGCGCGTCGCACGGCGGGGAATGACCGGTATCTGCACCAGCGATGCCCGGTCGATAAGATAATCAAACAGTTCCAGTGCCTTAGGGTGGACCAAGTCTTCCGCATCCTGAAGAATGATGGCCTTGAAACGGATCGATTCAAGAATTTCATCCTGACATAAAGCGCGCCATAAACGGTTCAGGCAGTCTGCTTTTGACGTCGGACCGTCCTGATCACATAATATCATCCGGATATTTTTCGTGCCGCTCGCCGCATCAGCAACCGCAGCTATAGTAGGACCATCATTTGGATAGCAGCCCACATAGATACGGTAATTTCCGTGCCGCCATTGATCGTGACACCGGCGTAACATGGCGCCGATAACCGGAGCTTCTTGCCAAGCCGGGACAAATATCGCCAGTGGCTCAGCCAATTTCGGAGGTGGCAAATCTTCTACGATGAAGCGGTCATGGCGGCTATAGACCGACATATAGCGCTTAATCAAATAGGCAATCCACAGGCCGTCAAATATAATATCATCAATCGAACCGATTATGAAGCACAGGCTGGCAAAAAGCAGCAATTCCTTTTGCAGGAAATCGACAGCAGGCAGAACATATTCGATCATTACTTGCCACGCCCCCCGCCGTGTCAAAATCTATCGGTCCACTATTTGGAAAAAGTCTGGACAAACATTAAAACATGGCCCGCCGATAAGCGAGACTTTATGAAAGAAGCCTTAATGTAACAAGAAGTAAAATCCAAGAGGATTACGAAAAGAAAACCTGCAATGGGTGCTGGACTCACGGAACAGATCAAGCCATCATCTAAAAAAATCAGGAGAGAATATGAACGCAACGCAGGCACCGGGCGCGCCCGCTACGAATACCGGACAAGCATTTGGTACCCGTGGTTATCGCAATTACGTGCTTTACTCCTTGATGATTCTCTACACCATGAATTTTATCGACCGGATCCTGATCGGGGTGGTCGCACAGCCGATTATCGAGGAATTCAGGTTACAAGATTGGCAGTTCGGTTTGTTATCGGGCTTTGGCTTTGCGTTAATGTATACAGTGATGGGGATTCCCATTGCTCGGTTGGCAGAACGGATGAACCGGGTGCGTATAATCGCAGCCAGTGTCATATTATGGTCGCTTATGACTGCATTGTGCGGAATAGCGGGCAGTTTTCTGGCTTTGCTGGTTTTTCGAATAGGTGTCGGTATAGGCGAAGCGGGACTGACACCAGCAGCCAATTCGATCATTTCCGATTATTTCCCGCCGCGCAGCCGTGCCCGCGCTATCGCAATTTATACAATGGGTATCACGCTGGGCGGTGTCCTCGCCAACGCGTTTGGTGGACCTATTACCGAAATGTTCTCGTGGCGTGAGGCGTTTCTGGTCTTGGGTATTCCTGGCGTTATATTCGGATTGATCTTCCTCTTTACGGTGCAGGAGCCTCCGCGCGGTTATGCCGATCCGCCAACCGCATCAACACCTGTAAAAGCCAGCATCAGCGACACCATCCGCGAATTGTCTGCCAAACGATCTTTCTGGATTAACATGGCAGCAGCAGCACTGGTGGCTTTCGTGGGCTATGGTGTAAGCAATTTTCAGGTCGCTTTTTTCCAGCGTGTTCACGAAATGTCGATCTCTGAAGTCACGTTACAGATCGCAGTGCCGCTGGGACTCGCGGCGTCATTCGGCGCATTTATGGCCGGATATCTGACCGAAAAACTTAGTGGCCGTTTCCCCAATTCCGTTGCATGGCTGCCGGGCTTCATGCTGATCGCCAGTGTGCCGCTTTACTGGATTGGTTTCACCACCAATAACATCCCTTTTGCCTTGATTGTACTGATTGGCGCGGCGATACTTCATTATAGTTATCTTGGCGCACAATATACCATATGCCAGGGCGTCGCCAGCCCGCGGTCCCGCGCAACGGCAGTGGCGCTCTTCCTGTTTGTCGTCAATCTGATCGGTTATGGCTGCGGCCCGCTCGCTCTTGGGATATTAAGCGATATCCTGATGAGTGCCAATCTGGAAGCATCCCAATTTGCCGGTGAACTGACATCCCAACTATGTAAAGGCAAACCGGAAGACCTGATCGCATCTTTGGGCGCACCGCAAGCACGGGCTTGCCTGACCGCCAGTGGTGAAGGGCTGCGCTGGGCAATGATCGCCATGTCGGGCATATTTATGTTGGCCGGAGCTCTGTATCTCTATATCTGCAAGACTTTGCAGCAGGATCTTGTTGCCAAAATGAACTGATAATCCCGATTTTCACCTAACAGAGTATATTATGTCTAAACCTGAAACCTGGCAGCTTTCAAAGGCTAGCTATCCCTATTCTACAATCACCCAGACGCGCTTTGGCGATATGGACCTGCTGGGTCATATCAATAATGTCGCAATGGCGGGCCTGTTTGAAAATGGCCGTGTTCGTTTTAACCATTCTCTGGGCATGGGTAATATTAACGAAGGTGATCGCTGGTTGATCGCAGCGATACAGATCAACTATATCCGCGAGGCCCATTTTCCCGAAGATGCAGAGATTTGCAGCGCGATTGGCCGGATCGGCAAATCATCCTGGGACATTGTCTCTGCTGCATTTCAGCAAGATCAATGCGTTGCCACTTGTACGACAACATTGGTGCTGACCAGCAAACAAGGAGCAAAGCCGATCAGTGCGGATTTCCGTAAAATTCTTGAATCACACATGGTTCGCCGGGTTTAAATTATCCTCGGAAAACGAGCGCTTAATCAGTAAAATTCGCGGTCCGTTTCTCTAAAAAGGCCATGACTGCTTCTTTCTGGTTGGGTGCGCGAGCGACTTTATCTTGCTCTACGCTTTCCATCATCAATATCTCGTCTTCATTCATGTCCGGCAATTTGTTCATCAACCGCTTTGCAGCCTTGATCGCATCCGGATTCTTACCCGCAATCTCGGTGGCTAGTTCCATTGCGCGGGCGTGCGGGTCATCGGCCAGATGCGAAACAAAACCCAGTTCTTTGCCCTCTTCGCCGGTAAAAATCCGGTTGGTGTATGTTAATTCGCGCAAAATATCGTCGCGGACGAAACTGCGCCAAGTGGAATAGCTGCCCATATCCGGGATCAAGCCCCAGCGCATTTCCATGATCGACAATTTAGCGTCCGGCGCAGCGATACGGACATCACCAGCCGAGGCAAATTGTAACCCGCCGCCGACACAGGCCCCGTGAATGGCGACAATGACCGGAGCGGCCAACCGCCGCCATTGCAGCACGACATGCTGATATTTATTGGCATTGCCATAGGTCCGGTCGATCAGGCTTGTGGTCGTATCCGTTTTGGTAAAGCTGGACATATCAAGTCCCGCGCAAAAACTTTTGCCATTGCCCGAAAGCACAATCGCCCTGACATCCTTCATCTGCGCCAGCTGTTCCGTAGCCTCGATAATTGCGTCAATCTGTTCCGGGTCGAGCGCGTTCATTTTTTCCGGCCGGTTAAACCGGACATCGGCAATATGGTTTTCAACCGAAATAGTAACGCGCTGTGACATATTATAGCTCCGTAGCAGGTGGATTCGTTTATGATTGGGAATGGAGTTTAATCGCTCGCTTAACAAGCGGCAACTGATCATTGCCAAAATACATATGTTCGCTGTTCTGGTCATCGCTATCAGGCACAAAGATACTAGGGGAGCCATAAGCGCCGCGCGCAATCGCCTCTTCGGTATTGGCCCGCAGCCTGTCTTTGATTTCCTGCTCCCCGGCTTTTGCAATCAGGGCTTTCCCGTCCATGCCAATCTCATCGGCAATCGCGGCCAGCACCGCTGGATCGTCCAGATTGCGCTGATCGGTATAATAAGCGTTGAACGCAGCGGTGGCGAATCTGTGGAGCGCCGCCTGATCACTTTCCAGCGCGCAACATACACGCATGGCATATACGGATTTGACCGGATGATGTTCGCTGGGAAAGTTCATTGTTACACCGGCCAGCGCAGCCCATTCTTCCATCACCCGAAAACTATGCACGAATTTGCGGTTGTCCGGGTTTTCGCGGGCAGCATAAACGCCCTGATTAACCGCATTAAATACCCCTCCTACCAGAAACGGTTTCCAGACTATCTCTGCGCCGGTCTCTTTTATTATTGGCTGGATATTGTGGAACGCCAGACAGGTCCACGGACTGGAAAGATCAAAGTAAAATTCAACTTTTATAGTCATGCTATTCATCCTCTATCCCGATAAGCAGTAAGCCAGATTATGTGCTTCAACCCAGCCAGCACTTTTGTCAGTCGCTCTCTTGCATAATTCAACATATCCTTTTCTTTGGGAGAAGATAGATGACCGTTGAAACAAAACGCAGTTTTTGTCGTTTTTGCCATGCCAGTTGCGCGATGCTGGTCGATGTTGAAGACAATAAGATCAAAGCCGTTCGCGGGGATAAGGACGATCAACTCTTCGGCGGCTATACCTGTATAAAGGGACGCCAGCTGCCCGATATGCACAATCTGCCCGACCGAATGCTTACCAGCAAGCTTCGGCAAAAAGATGGCTCATTCAAAGATATTTCTACCGCTGATGCTTTGGCATTGGCAGGTGCCCGGATGAAGAAAATGGTCGAGGAACACGGCCCCCACAGCATTGCAGTTTATTGCGGCACCAATGCTTTCCAAAATAGCGCTGTGCTCGGCACCGCTTATGCTTTTACGCAGGGCATCGGATCGCGCAACTATTATACCAGTGTCACCGTCGATCAACCGGCCAAGGTATTTACCACCGCGCGCTATGGCATGTGGATGGGCGGCGGCAATGCTTTTGAAGAATCCGATATAGCCATGTTCGTCGGTAATAATCCGATTACATCCCATTATTCCAGCGGCCTTCCGCCTTTCTCCCCTTCCCGTCGTTTGCGCGATGCGAAAGAACGTGGCCTTAAACTCATCGTTGCCGATCCGCGGGTCAGCGAGATGGGCAAACTGGCGGATATTTATTTGCCGGTCAAACCGGGCGAAGATCCCGCTCTGCTCGCGGGCATGCTCAATGTTATTCTCGCAGAGAAACTATATGACCAGAATTTCGTGGCGGCCCATGTGGACGGGGTGGAAGAATTAGAAGCTGCGGTCAAGCCGATGACCCCGGATATTGCTGCAAAGCGCGCCGGGGTTGATAGGGATGATCTGATCAAGGCCGCCCGTATGTTTGCCGGGGCCAATAAAGGCCGTATTGTCACCGGCACTGGTCCGGAAATGGCCGGTAATGGCACGCTAACCGAATATCTGGTGGCATCGCTTAATATCCTTTGCGCGCGCTTTAATCAGGAGGGTGAGAAAACCGCGGTCCCGATGGTTTTCAATCCGCTCAGCGGCGGCCCCAAAAAAGCACAGGTTGCTCCGCCCATGCCGATGTTCGGTGAAGGTTTTCCCCAATCACGCATCCGCGGTTTGGGTCATCTGGGCAAGGAAATGCCATGCAATGTGCTAGCCGATGAAATATTGACGCCCGGCGAGGGCCAGATCAAGGCGTTTATTTCTATTGGCGGCAATCCGGAAATTGCTTTTCCGGATCAACAAAAAGTGCGCCGCGCTTTGGAAGAATGTGAACTGTTCATCCAGATCGACCCATGGATGTCCGCCAGCGCAAAACGCGCCGATATTATTCTGGCTCCAAGCATGTGTCTGGAACGTGAGGATATTAACAATGTCTCTGATGCGTTTTGTGAGGAACCCTATGCCCATTATACCGAGGCCATGGTTCCTGCCCCCGGCGATACCATGGACGAATATGAAATGCTCTGGTGGCTGGCCAAACATATGGGGATAGAAATGAACTATCCCGGCGGCGCGGTATCAATGGAAACATGCCCTGATAAAGCCACGGTTCTTGACCTGATCTCCGTTGGCTCCCTGCTCAAACCCAGCAAAGCCAAAGCAGATGCTGCTGCGCTTGACCGCAAAGGCGCAGCCATCACATATCATGACCTCCATCCCGTCGTTGGCCCCGCCGATCCGGATTGCGAAAACCGCTTTAATCTAGCCGCTGGCGCAATGCCGAACGAATTAACCGAATATACTATCAATGATCCGGTAAAAGACGGCTTTGATTTCCGCCTGATCTCTCGTCGGTCCAAACATCGCTATAACAGCAACGGCCACCCTTTTCCCAAGCTGGTCGAAAAAATGCCAACCAATCCTGCTTTCATCAATCCCGAAGATTTGAAGCAAGCGGGGATCAGCGACGGCGCGATCATCGAAATCACCTCTCCTACCGCCTCAATTTTCGGGATGGCCAAAGCCGATAAGAAAATTCGTCGGGGTGTGATTTCAATGAGTCACGCCTTTGGCGACTCCGATGCTGGTAAAGATGATGTGATGACCAAAGGCAGCTCTACTAACAGGTTGATCGTAGATGATGACTGGCTCGACCCGATTACCGGACAAGCTATGCAAAGCGCCATTCCGGTTCGGGTAAGCAAAGCCTGAACGCTTTTCTGTTTTCGCAAATATAATCAGAAAAATATAGAGAGTTTTATCAAACTGCCAATAAATATGGCAATGACGCGATGGAGGAACTACGCAAAAGAGCCGGGGACCTTGTCGCTTTCTCACCGTGACAGAAAACAGTGGCGCCGGTTGCTGCGCTTGGCAGAAACTTCGCCCGATGTTCTTCCCGGTAATATTATATTTGGTAACGACACCGGCTGAGAACCCGTCATTACATATCGGATTCCCTGATTTTATAACCCCGCCAAACTCCCAATAATGCGCGTAATATAGCATTGTGAACCGGCCTCTTTCTTCCGGTCATCAAGAATTGCGGACCCCCGCTATTATCATTCAGAACAATTCCACTTTTGCTTAGAAAATTATTGACCTTACATGCTCATGAGAATAGTTCGCATTTGCATTGAGTCGTCTTCGGGGAAATTGGATTATCATGAATCGTTTTACGCATATTGGCCGCACTGCCAGTCTTGGCCTGCTGGTTTTTGCCATGCACAGCGCGCCAGCAATGGCTCAACAAGGCAAAGATACGGGCAGCCAGATCAAGCAAGATCAGCGTAGAACCACTGATGAAATCATTGTTACCGCAACCCGTACAAAATTACCGATCAGCGCGCTTCCGATCACGGTTGATATTGTCGATACCCAGAAATTGACGAGTCAGGTGGCAATGAGCGGGTCAACCGTAGATGCTATCTCAGCCCTCGTGCCGTCATTTTCACCCACCCGCCAAAAACTGACCGGATCGGGTGAAAGCCTGCGAGGCCGTTCGCCATTATTCGCCATCAACGGCGTCCCGCAAACCACACCAATCCGGAACAGCTCGCGCGATGGTCATTCGCTTGACCCGTTTTTTGTCGACCGGATTGAATTGATATATGGCTCCAATGCTTTGCAAGGGATTGGCGCAACGGGCGGCGTTATCAATCAGGTGCTTGTCAGCGCACCGGAGGTCGAGGGTATAAGCGGCCGCACACTTGTGCAGGCCTCTGCCGACAGCGGTTTTGATGATGACGGTTTTGGCGGGAAAGTCGCTGCCCTGATCAATTACCGCTCTGGCGCATTTGACGCCAGCATAGGCGCCACCTTTGAACGGCGCGGCGCTTTTTACGATGGTCATGGCAACCGCATTGGCGTCGATACAACGCAAGGCGAGATTCAGGATAGTGACAGCTATTCCATCTTCGGTCGCTTTGGCTACCAGCTTTCCGATAGCGCGCGGATTGAACTGGTCGCCAATCGTTTCAGCCTTGAAAGCAATACCAATTATGTGCCTGTTGCCGGAGACCGGGCGACCGGCATTCCTTCAACTTCGGTTCGTGGAACAACGCCGGGCGAGCCTGCTTCCAACCGTAACGAGCTTATATCCTTATCCTTGACCGATGACGATCTGGGCGGCGGAACATTCACGCTACAGGGCTTTTTCAACCGTTCCCGCGATATATTTGGTGGCGGCGTTTTTGGCACATTTCAGGATCCGTCCATCGACCCGTCTGGCACATTATTTGAACAATCTGCCAACCGCTCCCGCAAGCTGGGCGGAAAGTTAAGTTACGAACGCGAGTTGATAGAGAATCTGACGATCACAGGCGGATTTGACGCGCTGTTTGACCGCACCAAACAGGTTCTGGTCCAGACGGACCGGACATGGGTGCCGGAAACCGAATTCCAGAGCCTAGCCCCGTTTACCCAGGCCAATCTGGGCCTGTTTGACCGGCTTATCACCATCGCTGGTGGTGTGCGCTGGGAAAATGTCGAATTGAAAGTCGATGACTTTACAACCATTGCCAGCGCCGGAAACACTATGGTTGCAGGCGGCAATCCGAAATTTGACGAATTTCTGCCGAATGTCGGGCTTATCATCGAACCGATAACGGGTATCCGCGCCTATGGTAGCTATACCAAGGGCTATACCATTCCCGATGTTGGCCGCATTTTGCGCGGCATCAACACACCGGGCGTGGACATCGACAACTTCCTTGATGTGAACCCGATTATTTCCGACAACCGCGAATTGGGGCTGGAAGTGAAACGCGGACCGCTTGATGCCAGCGTCACCTATTTCTGGTCTTCGAGTGATTTTGGACAGCGGCTCGTGCTCAATACCGATGGTATTTTCGACCTGCGGCGCGAGGCAGTCGAGATTGAAGGTATTGAAATCAACCTTGGCGTGGAAACACCCCTGCCCGGCCTGAAAATCGGCGTAGGCTATAGTGACCTTGCAGGCCGGGTCGATACCGACGGTGACGGCAAGGTCGATGACGATCTCGATGGCAGCAATATTTCGCCTGACCGTTTCAACCTGTCCGCAAATTATGAAAACGGCCCGTTCTCGGCAGTCGCGCAGGCACAATTTTATCTGTCCCGCAGCTTTAAGGGACAACCCTCCAGCGCCGATTTCGAAGGCTATACCTTGTTCAATGCCCAAGTGCGCTATGAAACAGAATTGGGCGCGTTCAGCCTTAGCGCGCAAAATCTGTTCGACGAATATTATATCTCTTATGATAGCGATACAGTTCGGACGACGGACAGCTCCCGCTTTTACGCAGGGCGCGGACGGACTGTAACCCTTGGTTGGGACTGGCGCTTCTGATGAAAGCCATTGCCTGGATACACCGCTGGGCGGGTGGTATCATAGGCTTGATACTGGCCATACTCGGGCTAACCGGGACGCTATTATTATGGAAAGGCGCATGGATTGCGCTGAGCGTTCCGGGGGCGGGCAATGCTGTTACCGCAGCACCAGCCGAGCTGGCAGATGTGACGCAAAAAATTGTTGACGGCTCCGATGACCCGATCCGCTATATCCGTTTTGCAGATAATGATGTTAACGTTCACATCGTCAGCAACGGCCCGAAAAGCGGCTTTTACACCGATTCCAGCGGAACCGTCTTGGCCGCGTGGGACAATGTCTGGGGCCGGGTGGAAACAGCTCTGTTTGAAATACATCATTATTTGCTTTTGGGAGAAACGGGCACCACAATATCCGGGCTGGCTGCGCTTATTGGTTTGGGCTTTGTCATTACAGGCGTGATATTATGGTGGCCCACGCGCAAAACTTTCAAACTCCGCCTCTGGCCCGCGCGCATGACGCGACCCTCGATCATCCGTCAACATCGCGATTTGGGTGTCATATTGGCACCGCTATTGTTTCTCGGCATGCTGACCGGTGTCGCAATGACCCTGCGTCCGGTCGCCAATTTCCTTTTGTCGCCAATTTCTTCGCCAGCCGAAATGGAAGCGGCACGAGAAAAGCCCGAATTTAACGCAGGCTCGGCTGAGAATGCCGATTGGCAAACCATCATGGCCAAAGCACAGGCACGTTATCCCGATGCGATAATCCGCTTGATCAGCTTCCCGCGGGCAGAAGGCGATCCGATTACCATCCGGATGAAACAGCCGGCGGAATGGCATAATAATGGCCGGACAATGCTTTGGTTCGATGGCGCGAACGGATCACTTGTCGGAGATTCAGACGCATTGAAGCTGCCACAGGGGTTGCAGATATATAATTTTAGCTATCCCCTCCACGCCGCCAAAGTGGGTGGAATAATATATATAATATTACAGACTCTTACTGGTTTGGCCCTCACGTTACTTGGCACTCTGGCTGTATGGAGTTTTTGGTTTCGCCGTAAAAAGAAACCGGCAAAGAGAAATATGATAAGCGACGAGATCACTATTTCAGCGCACTCCTCAATATCGTGACCTGCGTATATGCTGGAGTGACAGATTAAACCGACACAAGGCTGATCTATTATTTCAAAAGTTATTACAACGTCTTAGCTAATGTGTATATCGTCAACATCGCTAAAATCTGGCTTTTCTAGCCTCGCGCTTTATCTATCACTATTGCCAATCGACCTGGCTGCTCTCTCTATGTGATCTTATGGCTCATAAATTAGAGAATAGAAATTGGAGAGTGAAGCGATGGCTATGGACCCTGCCTATATTGCTCAGATGAAACGTCTGATGGAGTGGGAAGCCGCGCGAACCGCGCCGCCAGAAGGATTTCCCCATCTACCCGACCTGCCCGCCGGACGGTATACATCCCGGGAATATTATGATCTGGAACAGCAGCACATCTGGAAAAAAAGCTGGTTGTTTGCCGCGCATATTGACGAAGTGCCCGATCCGGGCTGCTTCATGAAATGGGAAAACACCGGAACGCCCGTCATCATTGTTCATGGCATGGACGGCGAAGTGCGGGCATTTTACAATACCTGCCGCCATCGCGGCGCGCCGGTCGTCACAGAGGAAAAGGGCCGCTCTCCGCGCCTGATGTGCGGCTATCACAACTGGACTTATAAAACCGATGGTGAGCTGGTCGGTGTGCCGGACAAACAGGATTTCACCGGACTGGACATGTCTTGTCGCAGCTTGATCCCGGTCAAATGCGAGCGGCTTGGCAATCTGATTTTTGTGAACTTTGACGATGATGCAATGCCGTTAAAGGAATGGCTTGGTCCCGTCTGGGACGATTGGAAAGAGTTTCAGTTTGACAAGATCAAACTTGCCTCTCGCTATTCCTTTGACCTTAATTGCAATTGGAAGGTTGCAATGGAAGCCAATATGGAGGTCTATCATGTGCCTTTTATCCACCCAGAAACCGTGGCGCCGCTGGTTGATCACAGGCGTAATGTGAACACCATGTTCCCCAATGGTCATGCAAGAATGCTGGCCCCTGCCCCGGCAGACACAGACCGCGCCCATACCCGCGCCATTGACTCCCCGCCAGAATGGCAGGAAATTGATACGGTGGGTGAATTTGGCCGGACTTGCACGCAAAGCTATACGATGTTTCCCAACTGGGTATCGCCACTATCCAATTATTTTGTGCCGCCTTTGATTTTCTGGCCCACTGGATTGAACACAACCCGTCTGGAACTCGTCACAATGGCGCTGGACTGGGGTGATGGGCCGGCGCCTGACCTATGGACTGTGCCGGATGACACAAAGCCCAATGGCCGGAATATGAGCCAGATCATCCTGGAGGACACACAATTTGGCGAGATGATACAAAAGTCCATGGAATCTGAAGGGTTCAAAAGCGTTCCGCTCAGCTATCAGGAAGCACGAATTTATAGCTTTCACCAGACGTGCGATAAAATGATCGGGTTGGAAAAAGTGCCGGAAGATTTGGCCGTGCAACAGGTTATTGGTGATGAATGGGTCTATCCCAACGACCCGCGCGTCGCGCAGATGTAACAATTGGAAGCCGCAGAATAACGCTGACCTGTCTGGGCATAGTGCATATGATGTATCCTACAAGGCAGAAGACCGTCACCTAGCACCATAGAACCAACAGATTGGCGCATATATTGCATCAAAGCCTAGCCTTTCGCGCAGGACATCACTAAATGCACTATCATGCATTTCTTAGATCAAGCCAAAATATACGTTAGCTCTGGCCAGGGCGGGCCGGGTTCTGTCAGTTTTCGGCGTGAAAAATATATCCAATATGGCGGCCCTGACGGCGGTAACGGCGGCAAAGGCGGCGATATTATTTTCAAGGCGGTTGGCGGTCTCAATACGCTTATCGACTTTCGTTATACCCAGCATCTGCGCGCTCAACGTGGCAGAGGCGGTGCTGGCCGTAACCGCACCGGCGCGGGCGGAGAAGATCTGGTCATAAAAGTACCCGTTGGAACGCAGGTTCTGTCCGAAGACAAAGAACATGTGTTGCTCGACTTTACCCGCGAAGGGCAGGAAGAGATATTTCTTAAAGGCGGGATCGGTGGCCGCGGTAATGCCAGCTATAAAAGCTCGACCAACCGCGCCCCGCGCCAGCACCAACCCGGCGAACCCGGCGAAGAAGCAGCGGTCTGGCTGCGTTTGAAACTGATTGCGGATGCGGGCCTTGTCGGCTTGCCAAATGCCGGTAAATCGACCTTCATTAATTTTGTCAGTAATTCAAAAGCCAAAGTAGGAGCGTATCCGTTTACCACCATCCATCCCCAATTGGGCGTGGTACATCATCAAGGACGCGAATTTGTTTTGGCCGACATTCCCGGCTTGATTGATGGCGCCGCTGAAGGCGCCGGTATCGGAGACCGGTTCTTGGGTCATATTGAACGCTGTAAAGTCCTGCTGCACCTTGTCGATGCTACTGGCGATGATCCGGTACAGGCTTGGAAAACTGTGACTAAAGAGCTGGAACAATATGGCGGTGGCCTTTCTGAAAAGCGGCAGATATTGGCGCTGAACAAAGCTGATTTGCTTGACGATGAGCTTATGGATTCCATTGCAGATGATCTGCGCGCAGCAGGCGCAACTGAAATCCTGCCCCTTTCGGGAGCCACTGGCAAGGGCATGGACGTTGTTTTGAACAAGCTTCTTGAAGCGGTGGGCAGTCACAGTTCGATTGAGCAAAAAGACCGCCTTTCTGACGAAGGCAACATCCTCGACGAGGAGGAAAAGGCGGACTGGTCGCCGCTATGACGTCATCACCGAAAGAAACCTTAGTCGTAAAAGTCGGTTCTTCACTGCTGGTGAACGAGGACGGAAGTTTGCGCCGGGAATGGCTTGCGACACTGGTTTCCGACATTGCCAAGCGCCATCAGGAAAATATCTCGGTGATCATTGTGTCATCCGGATCCATAGCATTGGGCGCTCGCAAACTTGGCTTGAAAAAGGGTGGCCGCGACAGCCTGTCCGATGCCCAGGCAGCAGCATCCGTCGGGCAAATTGCTCTGAGTAGCCTGTGGTCGGAACTGCTCGCCGAACATGATATTACCGCGGCCCAGATGTTGCTTACACTTGATGATATGGAAGATCGTAAACGCTATCTCAATGCCGCAGCTACGCTGGAAAAGCTCCTTGAGAGCCGTGCTGTTCCTGTGATTAACGAGAATGACAGCGTGGCTACCGATGAAATCCGTTTCGGTGACAATGACCGCTTGGCCGCGCGGGTGGCGCAGGCAGCATCAGCAGACCGTGTCATTCTATTGTCCGATATTGACGGACTTTATGACCGTTCCGCTGGCGCGACCGAAGGACAATTTATCGGACTGGTCGAACAGGTTGATGACCGGATCATGGCAATGGCGGATGGGTCCACCTCCTCCGGCATAGGGTCCGGCGGGATGACATCTAAATTGGAAGCTGCAAAAATTGCCAGTTTTGCGGGGATTGAACTGTCGATCATCTCTGGCCGGGAAGAATATCCTTTGGAACGTTATGCGCTGACCAATGTCGGAACATTGTTCAAGGCCAATGGCAATGCCAATGCTCGTAAAAGCTGGCTGGGCGGCGGCCTCACTTCCGCAGGAACTATCGCAGTCGATGACGGGGCCGCAGAAGCTTTGCAAAAAGGCGGCAGCCTGCTTTCGGCGGGTATTATTACCATCGAAGGCCAGTTTGAACGCAGCGATATTGTCAAAATAACAGATTCAGACGGCAAAGTAATCGCTCGCGGACTGGCCGAATATAATGCGCTTGATTGCGCCAAGATCATTGGCCGGCGCAGCTCCGAACTAGAAGCCGTTTTGGGCTATGCACCGCGCAGCGCCGTGGTTCATCGCAACCAGATGGTGCTGGTTTGACATTGAATATGAACAGATAATTCTATGCGATCCAAGCAAACTCTCGCAATAACCGGCGCGACCGGTTTTGTAGGCGGGCATTTACTTAACCTTGCCGTGCGTGCCGGTTTTCCGGTTCGCGCCCTCACACGCAGCATGCAGGATGACCGGCCTAATGTCACGTGGGTTCGCGGCGCTTTGGACAACCCGGCAAGTCTGAATGTATTGTGCACCGGCGCAGATGTCGTCATCCACATCGCCGGCGTAGTGAACGCACCGACACGCGAAGGATTTGAAGCGGGTAATGTCGCAGGAACGCTTGCGGTTATAGAGGCTAGCAAAGCGGCTGGATGCCAGCGCTTCATCCATGTCTCATCGCTTGCAGCAACGATGCCAAAACTCTCCGCTTATGGTGACAGCAAAGCCAAAGCGGAAAAAATTGTTGCGTCCAGTGGTCTCGACTGGACAGTCATCCGTCCACCCGCCGTTTATGGCCCCGGTGACAAGGAAATGCTGGACATTTTCAAGGTAGCGAAGCTGGGCTTTGTCCCCCTGCCCCCCAATGCCGATGGTCGCCTTTCCGCCATCCATGTTGACGACTTATCACATGCACTAATGTCTATCATTCCCGAACATGATGTTCTGACTACAGCAACTTTTGAAGTGGATGACGGTAAAACCGGCGGCTGGACTCAAGCAAGTTTCGCCAAAGCCATTGGCTGGGCAGTCGGCAAACAGATCAAACCCATAGCGACACCGAAATGGATTTTGGATCTCGGTGCCAGAACGGATCGTCTGATACGCCGCGACAGAGCAAAATTATCGGCCGATAGGGTAAGTTATTTCTGTCATGATGACTGGACGGTCAATCCTGCCAAGCGTTTGCCTCCGCAGCTATGGACACCGCAAATTGAAACGCGCCAGGGCCTGAAAGATACCGCCGACTGGTATCGGCAAAATGACTGGCTGTGATTAACGACACAAAAGTCTAAACAAGCGGCCCGGCAAAAAGCTCGATCATATAGCTTGCAAATGTCAGCGTCAGTCCAAATAGGAATACGCGATAAGCCCAGCCAAGAAAACGATATTTCTTGCGCCCCAATATGGTTCCCATCTGGTAAATGTCCCGTGACATTGCGCGATAGGTTGCTTCCTGGCTTTCTAATTCCTGGTCGAGCAAGCGGCTCACATACTCATCCTCTGTCATTCCCCGAAATCCGCCAAAGAAAAGTAAGTTTGACGGGGTGTCACCACGCGGTACAGTTGCTGGCATTACGGCGATTGCCGCCAGACCAGCCGAAGCAAAAGCCGAAACCGCCAGGATCAGCAATGGTATTGATAAATCGCCGGACTGGCTTTGACCAATGGCCAGCGTGAAAACTACAAATGTCGCACCGATCAGCATATTCGCCTTGTGATCAGCCATCAGGCTTAACTGCACATGATGCTGCTGCGTCGTTCGCAATGCATGAATAACATCGTCTGGCCAATTTCTCTCGCTCATCCTATCCCCTACCCTCATAAATTCATGTACTACGCCAATGCAGCGCATGAGTGGCATAGTCGGTGCAATTGGGCAAGCCAGCGTCTTTATCCCCATTCTTGTGCCCTGTTTCAGCCTTATTCGCTTGCCAATGGGGGCTACACCTTGGCAAAGGTTGCATGTTGGCGACCAACAGAACTATTGCCGCAAAGATTAACAGACAAATTATTGGGAAACTGGATTATGGCTAGCCGTGAAGAAATCATGACGAAGGTTGAGGCATTGGTCGAACCGTTCAACAACAAGGGCGTCCCATTGAAAGAGACGACCACCTTTGCCGGTGATCTGGAGTGGGACAGCTTGACTGTGATGGATTTTGTTGCCGCGGTCGAGGATGAGTTTGACATCATTATCACCATGAATATGCAGGCAGAAATTGAAACCGTTGGTCAACTCGCGGATGCTGTTGCCAAGTTGATGGAAAGCTGAGCGAGACAGATGACCGATCTTTTGAGTAAATTCGATCCGTTGATTCAAGAGCGCGAAGCTCTGCTCGCAACAGGTGTGAAAGATCCGTTCTCTCTGGTGATGGAGGAGGTAAAGTCCCCGACAGTCGCCATAGTTAATGGTAAGGAAACCATTTTGCTGGGCACCTATAATTACATGGGCATGACCTTTGACGAGGATGTGCAGGCTGCCGGACTTAAAGCATTGAAGGACTATGGCTCTGGCACCACTGGTAGCCGTGTGTTTAATGGCACATATAGCCTGCATAAAGATTGCGAAGATGCGCTAAAAGAATTTTACGCGATGGACCATGCGATGGTCTTTTCCACCGGATATCAGGCCAATCTGGGCATTATTTCAACGCTCGCGGGCAAGGGTGATTACATCATTCTTGACATTGATAGCCACGCATCAATCTATGATGGCTGCGCCATGGGTAATGCCGAAATTGTCGCATTCCGTCATAATGATGTCGAAGCACTGGAAAAACGTCTGAAACGCTTGCCTGCTGAGGCCGGGAAACTGGTCGTGCTTGAGGGTGTTTATTCGATGCTTGGCGATGTCGCGCCACTCAAGGAAATGATCCGGGTCAGCAAAGAAAACGGCGCAATGGTTCTGGTCGATGAGGCCCATAGCATGGGCTTCATTGGCGAAAATGGCCGCGGCGTAGCAGAAGATCAGGGCGTGATTGACGATGTCGATTTCATCATCGGCACATTCAGCAAGTCGGTTGGCACTGTTGGCGGTTTTTGTGTTTCCAACCACCCGAAGTTCGAGATTTTGCGGCTGGTTTGCCGTCCTTATGTATTCACTGCATCGCTACCGCCAAGTGTGATGGCAACCGCCAGCACCTCTATACGCAAACTGATTCACAGCGGTAACAAACGGGCGCATTTGTGGGAAAATAGCAAGAAACTCCACAAAGGTCTGCGCGATTTGGGTTTTGAGCTGGGAACCGCCGAAGCGCAAAGCGCGATTATCGCCGTGATTATGCCCGATCTGGAACGCGGCGCGATGATGTGGCAAGCATTGCTGGCAGAAGGCCTTTACGTCAATCTCGCGCGCCCTCCCGCTACGCCCGGCAATATGACGCTGCTGCGATGTTCGCTGTGCTCGGAACATACGTCGGAACAGGTGGACCAGATTTTGGGCATGTTTGAAGCTGCCGGAAAAGCGGTCGGCGCGATTTAGGCAACTGGTTTTACGCCGGAAGAAAGCATTTTAATGAATTTACACACCAATAGCATTGCCATCGAACAGCGCGGCGCTATCGAGATTCTCTCGCTTAACCGGCCAGACAAGCTCAATACGATGAACGAAGATATGATCTTCGCCTTGCAGGATTATTTTCGCGGGCTTCAGGACCGCCAAGATGTTCGCGTCGTTTTGTTTCGGGCAGAAGGCCGGGCATTTTGTGCGGGACTAGATATCGGCGCATGGAAAAATGACGGCACCCGGGGGCATATCCAGCATATGTGGCGGACTCAGCGCAGCATCGCGTCGGTCATGCAATTGATGCGGCAATGTCCTCAGCCCATTATTTCACTGGCGCAGGGCGCAGCTTGCGGTGGTGGCTTTTCGCTGCTGCTGGCCAGCGACGTTCGTTATGGCGCACCGAGCCTGAAAATGAATGCGGCATATATCAAAATCGGCCTTGGCGGATGTGATATGGGATCGAGCTATTTCCTGCCCCGGCTTGTCGGAGCATCGCTGGCATCGGAATTGATCCTGACAGGAAGGTTTATCCATGCAGAACGCGCGGAAAGGCAAGGACTGATCAGCGCTATGGTCGATGAAGATCAGCTGCTTTCCACTGGTCTATCACTGGCAGAGGAAATGCTTGATACCGCACCCATGGGTCTGCGGCTGACAAAGGACGCGCTGAACCGCAATATCGATGCCCAGAGTTTTGAGGCTGCATTGGCCATAGAAGACCGACAGCAGGTCATGTTGAGCATGACTGAAGATAGTAGAGAAGCAGCCAAAGCATTCTTCGCCAAGCGGAAACCGGAGTATAAAGACCGCTAAGACAGATTAGCTCCACGCTCTCGGTTCTTACGCTCGGTTTTCTTCTTATATATTAGGAATATGTCCGCGCAATCGGTGGGCATGACATATTCCGTTTTGCTTTTAATATAAGTCCCGTATCGGAACTTATATGCTGTGCCTGCGTATTGTTGTTAGACATTATAAGAGCCAGGAGAAGCAAGAATGGGCAGCTATACTCGCTACATTGTTATGATTTTGACAGCTACTCTGGTGATGTACGGACTGATGTATCTCAACACCTACGCTATGGATCATGTCTATTTTAGCGAAACCCGCACATGGATGGCGGTATATATGGGCGCAGCCATGGCGATTATCATGCTGTTATTCATGCTTGGAATGTATCAGGACAAACGCAAGAATATCATGATCTTTGTGAGCGCCATTATCATCTTCGCCGGATCGTTATTTCTTGTAAGGTCACAAAATACGGTTTCTGATCAGGCATGGCAAAAAGCGATGATCCCTCATCATAGTATCGCCATTCTGACAAGTGAGCGCGCCAATATCGAGGACAAGAGAGTGCGTGATCTGGCCGATAGAATTATCGAGGCCCAACGCAAAGAAATCAAGGAAATGCAATGGTTGATCAAGGATATTGACCAAAATGGCAAAGCTACGACGGATGCAAAAGCCTTAGCGCGCCCCGTTCCAGATTTTGAAGGCAAACTAAATCCCTAATCCTTATCAAAAAGACGCTCGGATTTGGTAAACTCAGACCTCTAACGATCCCGGTGCTCTGTCCCCTGCCCTGCTGTAATAAACACCGCCGACGCCTCGCTTTCAATATCAGCGGTATGCCAGACACCCGGCGGATTTATCGCATATTCTCCTTCGCGCAGGACAGTCCGCTTTTGCGTATCGTCTGACAATTGCTGGATCAAAATAATTTCACCTTTGATACACAGCACCATTTCAGCACCAACAGGGTGCATCTCCCACATGGTCCAAGATTCGGAAAAACTGTGCAGCGATACCAGCCGCCCTTCTTCACCATCTGCTTCATGACGCTTGCTATAGGCTTCATACCAATCGGGATCACCGTTAAACTCCGGTTGGGTTACCGCGCTCCCCCCATGCCCTAGATGAACGGGATTATAGGATAGTTTTTCTGGCATTTCTGCTTCTCCTGATCTGTAGCCCCGCTTATTTTATTGCGCCTCCCGCTACCAGTTTTGGCAACATGACCAGCGCACCTAATATCGGCCATTTGCGTTGCCATGGCTTGATGACATAATTTGTCCCGGCATGGCGGTTTATTTTCCATGCAAGATAATCGATCCCGCCGGCATAAGTTGCAGATGCTTTGGCCAGCCGTGCAAGGGTCAGCATTTTGCCATTCCGGCGCAAGCGTGGCCAGCGCCTTTTTTCCGCTGCGATCTGCTGTTGCTGGCCGTGGGCAATTTGAACTGTGCCGTTTTTCACTCTGGCGGCTATGGAGCATTGCGGGATTGCTAGTGAACCGAACCGCTCATAGCGCTCTGGAGCAAAATCGACGACCGACTGTGATCGTTCTTTTCGTTCTGCCCGCAATTCCGCACCATAAGTCAGCGCAAAGCCTTTTTCCCAAAGCTGCGAAAGTGTAGCGGGCTGTTGTATTTCATCCAGATGGGCCAAAGCACCATTGAGCAGTGTAACCGGCGCAGCTTCAATGGCCGCGACCACAGTCTCTCTGGCCTGTTGGTCCGCGCACCATGCCAGCCGTGACGGTTGGGCAAAGCGGGCCCAGACACTCACCGTGCTCGCTTCCGGGCGATTTAATCTATGGAAATCAGCTTCACTCAGCACAGCGATTTTGGCAACAAGCCCGTCATGCTCCGCCGGGAAAACATTTGGCGGCAATATTTTGTTCGCGCGCACTAACCAGCTTTTTCCATAGACCGCTTCATAATTTGAAACGATCAAATAAAAGTCGAGCATCTGACCTTCAAGCTCGGTCGTTCTAAGGCATGAACCGTAAAAAAGCACAGCCCGAGAGGCTTCACCATATTGCGCGGCAATCGCCGATGCAAAATCAGCGACGCGCCGTTCGACTGGCTCTGCCAGTTCACTTTCAACGAGATGCTTAAGGTCGCTCACCCGCAGGATATTAGCCTAAGCTGCGAGGCGAAGGAAGGACACCGGCTTGGTCGATTTCAAAACAATCGGCCTGCCTTCCTGTGCAAAGAATAATTCGCCGTCCATAACAACATTGCTGTTTTTGCCTTCAATCCGGATCATATCGCCATGCTCAAGATAAATACCCTTTTGCACGGATTTGCCCAGACGACCAAAGAGCGCAGAGAAGATAAAACGGACCAGTGCCGCCGGCTTCTGATCTATGGCCATGAATTGCAAATGCCCGTTTTTTCTGCGCGGCTGGGTCAATCGGCGCATTAGCAGCAATTTTTCCAGAGTAGTAACAATCAATATGGCGAAATTGCCTTGATACTGGCCGTTTTTAATCAGTGAAATGCTGATCGGAGAAGGCCTGTTCGGCAAGAATTTAGCGCTTATACCAAATAGTAGCGAGGCTAAAGCAGCCAGGACAGTCAGAATATGGGATGCCGCATTGGGCAAACCCAGCGGATATATTTTATGCCGGCAATATAAGATAAACTCCGACAATCCCGCTCCGCCAAGGAACATGCCCAAAACGACTTTACTGTCCTTGCGACCGTCAGACAATGCGATAAGCTCCCGGTTGACCAGATGATCATGCAAATCATGCTTGGCCATTTCCACAATGCGTTCCAAAGCTTTCAGCGGATTGCCCTCTGCTCCAAGGTCCAACGCAATCAGATTGGTCTTGCCATTGGGTAGCACCGCAACCGGCGGCGGATTGTCACCGAAATGTCCACCCTGATGCAATTCGGTGAGCGCGGCCTGAACCGTGCCATCACCGCCGTTGATCACCAGCACCTTGGGATTCACCTTGGCAATGGTATGCAATGCCTTGGTAATTTCATCTACATCATCGACTTCATAATGAAAAACATCGCTATTATTGACACAATAAGAACGCACCTGCGGTAATATCGCACGATTACCCGTGGAATTTGGATTAGAAAGCAATGCTACGTTCGTCATTATTTAATTATCCGTTTCCCTGTTCCGTCTGTCACATATATTTCATCTGGATGCTGATAGACTTCACTTCATTACCCACTGAAAAAGCGGTTTTTTTGTAACTGGGTTTACCCAGGTTAAATATATTGATGCTCGGATCATTTGACATGCCGCCACCGTCGGTCGAAATATCGGTTTTTCCATTGCCATTCACATCATGGCGCACAGCGATGCCATAGGTTCCGCTTTTCGGAACAGGCACGCAAAACATCATGCTCCCTCTCTTTGCCGGAACTTCGATACGATTGATCCACGCCCCTTTAGTCAGCCAATCCGCCCGTGTTCCTCGATAGCTTTGCACACGAATTTTTCCCGATGATTGTTTAATGCCATTCAAACTCACCAGCACAGCCGGACCATTACCCGCCCTGCATTTACTCATATCATTGGGAATTTTCTGGCCTGCATTTGCCGCAGACACTGGTAAAGCCAAAAGAATGGTTGAAAGTACAAACGAAGCTGCAATTTTCAACATGACGAAAATACTCCTAGTCGTTATAACCGCGAATACTCTGCGGTGGTCAAAGAATCGGCCCCCCTTTAAGCATGCCGTTATGCAAATGATTTACGGCAGAATCATGGTGAGAGGGCGACGATAAGTTGAAATTCTTAAGTTCCACCGATCGTTATATCGCCCGGCTGATTGCCGTTCCGCTGTTTAGCACGCTGGTTATTGCTGCAATGCTGCTCGTGCTGGAAAAAATGCTGCGCCTGTTCGACTTTGTTGCCGCAGAGGGCGGCCCCGTCAGTGTAGTGTGGCGGATGCTGGCTAATCTTATCCCCGAATATCTCTCGCTGGGCATCCCGATCGGCTTGTTACTGGGAATATTACTGGCTTTTCGGAAGCTCGCGCTTAGCTCTGAACTGGATGTTTTCAGGGCTGTCGGACAAGGCTACACCCGCCTGTTAAAAGTGCCCTATATGTTTGCGGTCGCTCTGATGTTGGTCAATCTGGCGCTGGTCGGGTTTATACAGCCGTTATCGCGCTATTATTACGAGGAATTGCGCTTTGAATTGCGGTCCGGTGCGCTGGGAGCCTCGATCAAGGTCGGCGAATTTACCAATCTTGGTTCAAAAATGACCATGCGGATCGAGGAAAGCCGCGACAATGGCACAAAATTAAGCGGGATGTTTGTCCGCGCAGAAAATAAATCCGGGCAAACCATTTCCGTTACTGCCGAAAATGGCCAGTTTCTTGCCACTGACGACCCTGACACAATCATATTGCGCCTGTCCAAGGGCGTGCTCATACATGACGCACCGAATTATGAAAAACCCCGGATATTGAGCTTTAGCAGCCATGATCTGCCGATTGATCTACCCGATATTGCAGCATTTCGATCAAGGGGTGAAAAAGATCTGGAATATACTATCCCGGAATTGGTACGGATCGGACTGGATCAGGATCGGCCCGAGACAGAACGAAACCAGAGCCGGGCTAATTTCCATTACCGTATGGTTGAAGTCGTCATGATGCTGTTGATGCCTCTTTTGGCGTTGGCACTGGCCATTCCGCCAAAGCGATCCAATTCCGCGCTGGGGGTTTTTATCTCCATTGTGATGATTGTGACCTATCACAAGGTCAATCAATATGGTGAGGATATCGGCGCGCTTGGCATTGTTGATCCGATCATCGCCTTATGGGTGCCGTTCATATTGTTCGGCTCGTTGATTATCTGGATGTATCATATGGTCGCCCATGTCCCCGGCGGACAACCGATCGGTGCCTTGGAAAAGGCATTCTCAAAATTCGGCGGGGTTTTCAAAGGGCTATTGAATTTCAATCGGAAACGGTCTGATGTCAGATAACAAGCACAGCAGTATATCGGCTATATTGTCGTGAACGGAGACGCACAGGCATGAATTTTTTCCCTTCGCGGACACTGGCTCTTTACATGGCCAAAATGCTAACGCTACGGACTTTGGCGGTGCTGGCTATGCTGGTGCTGGTTTTACAGGCATTGGACCTTCTGGGCGAAAGTGGCCGCATTATGGCGCAGCAGGGCAACGGCCAGTCCGAATTGTGGACCTATATCACCTTGCGCGCACCGCAACTGGTTCAGCGCTTCCTGCCTTTTGCAGTTTTGCTCGGCACTATCATTACGGCGGCTACCCTGAACCAGAATAGTGAAGTTATCTCAATGAAAGCGGGAGGCCTTTCTGCACATCAGATTCTCGCGCCTCTGGTCATCACCAGCCTGATCGTCGCCATAATATCATTTCTGTTCAACGAAACGGTCGTGGCGCCTGCTACGGCGCGGCTTTCGGCATGGGAAAGAGTGGACTATGGGCCGATTCCAGCAGCCAGCAACGTGCGAACCAATGTCTGGGTTCGTGATGGCAATAATCTGGTCAATGCCAAAACAGTCACCGGGCGCGGAACAGATGTCCTTTTGCAAGATATAACTATTTATGACCGGTCCGGTAACAGCTTACGTAGCCTGATGCATGGTGATGAAGCCCGATTTACCGGGACTACATGGAATGTAACCGGCGTCACCAAGTTCGACGTATTGACCGGCACGGAAGAACTGAAAGAAAGCATAACGATCGGGGACAGTTTGCGACCCGATCAATTCACGCTGGCGAATGTGGATGCAGCGAGCCTATCCTTTCCCCAGTTAATGTCCGCGATTACAGAGCTGAAAAAAGCCGGGCGTCCGACAATGGCACTGCAATCGAACCTGTGGCACAAGATTTCAAGCCCGTTATCAGCGGTATTAATGCCATTACTTGGCGCAGTGGCTGCATTTGGTCTGGCTAGATCCGGACAGCTTTTTATCCGCGCGGTTATCGGCATGGCGCTTGGCTTTGCCTATTTCGTCGCGGATAACTTCTCGCTCGCTATGGGCACTATTGGCGCTTATCCACCAATATTAGCAGCATGGGCACCATTTATTCTGTTTTTCCTGATCGGTGAAACAGTGCTTATCCGCACGGAAGAATAGGTTTAGCCAACCGTTTTCGGACGGGATGGCGTATCACTCGCGCTGCCACGCACCAATTCAACCACCAATGACCATAGGCCGGGGTGATTGGCGCGGTAATAGGTTGATCCCTGTGGCAGCGCATCGGAAATACGGCGATGCGCTTCACCCAGCGCATGATAGGGCACACCGGGCAAAAGATGATGCAAAGCATGATAGCGCAATCCGACCGGCGCCCATAATGCAGGCAAGAAACCGGGAGGCGGAACATTCACGCTATCCAGATATTGTTCTGTCACGCTCATAACCTCCCCGTCATTCTCCCACATATGCGCCACCAGCGTACGAATCTGGTTAAGCACAATTGCACCAGCGGCAATCGCAATCGCAATCAGAAAAGCACGAAGCGGCAGGAACCCGGTTGCCACCGCTGTCAGCAATGCGATCGCCCAGATGCTTGCGGCAATTTCCTGTGCATACCATATTTTTTTGAACGAACCTTCCGGCGGACGACGGCGGAATTCAGGGTTTATTATCAAACCGGAATAGCGCTCGACCACCAGTTTGCGTAGCGGAGGTATGAAAACCGATAACGGAGCAAGCAAGGCATAGCGAATGAACAGGCCAATAGGTGCCAATGCTGATACCAGCACGAACAAGGGAACGGTGAAAGGCTTCATCAAAGCCAGTGGAAGATATTCGGGGTCTTGCGCGGTGCCATAGCGGGTGCGGGCATGATGAAGGTTGTGGATCCCTTCATACATGAACGAAGGCAGTAATAGCGGAACACCCAGAAGCGCATTCCATGCGAAGCGGAATCCCGGTAATGATCCGCGCCGGATATGGGTCAATTCGTGAATAAAGCTGCCGGCGCGATAGAGAGCGAGAACAGATATAATGCCCGCCAATACCGCCAAGCCAACAGACTCCAATAGTATCGCAGCGATCATCGCGCCATATCCGATGAACACGGACGCAAGAAAGTCAGACCAGTAAACCATTGGACGAACGGCATTAAGATCGCGCGTGACCTTTGCCGCCGTACGGATCAGCTCATTGTCATCAAATGGCGCATTATCAACAGATTTTTCTTCGACAAAATCAGGTGATTTTGAGGTGTCCAAATCCTGCGAAGCGGCCAAAGGGGTAGAATGTTTCATAAGTTACTTCTTCCTAATCTGCTGCCTACAGCAGGATATCATGGCGAGAAAATGGCATTGCTATGTTTTCTCGCGATCCCTTGAGCCGGGTATATTCTCGGGCCTCTGTGATATTGCTAACATGTGCACGCGCTTGACATATCAGCCTTATTAGCGGCACAGCACGGCAAAACCGATTGAACACCAACCTTTGTAAAGGTGAAAAACCGCCGTGTCCTCGCATATAGTTATACATCCTGTCACTACCAAGGCCCAGCTAAAGAGTTTTGTTGAAGTCGCCTATCGGTTGAATGCAGATGATCCCCATTGGATACCGCCATTAAAATCGGAAGTTTATGCGTTACTCAATCCAAAGAAAAATCCGTTTTTTGAACATGCCAAAGTCCAGCTCTACATAGCCGAACAAAACGGCATAATTGTGGGCCGGATCAGCGCCCATATTGACGAGCTGGCCTTGGCTCAGCCGGTGGAACAGGGTTTTGGGCCGGGAACGGGGCATTGGGGGCTGATGGAAGCGGCCAATGATGCAACCGCTACAGCATTGATTAATGCTGCTGAACAATGGTTGAAACAACAAGGCATGCACCGCGTGATCGCGCCGATCAGCCTGTCCGTATGGGACGAGCCGGGCCTGTTGACGTTTGGACACGATCATAGCCCGACTGTGATGATGGGCCATCACAACCGGGAATATCAGGGGTGGATCGAAGAAGAAGCTTATAAAAGCGTCAAAGAGCTTTCTACTTACGATCTACCGATTGTGGATGGTTTTCCGCCCTTAATTGACCGGATTGTGAAATCGGGCGAGCGTAATAGCAAGTTAAAGCTGAGGAAGGTCGATAAATCGCAATTTGACCGCGAAGCGAAGATCATAATGGATATTCTGAACGATGCCTGGTCGCAAAATTGGGGGTTTGTACCGCTGACGCCTAATGAGATTGACCATGTAGGCGTAAAATTAAAGCCGATTGTTTATGAAGACCTCATCATGATTGCCGAGCTGGAAGGCAAGCCGGTAGCATTCATGATAACATTGCCCGATTTGAATGACCGGACCAAGGGGATGAAGGGCAGTTTGCTGCCGTTCAACTGGGCCAAGCTGCTTTGGTGGTTGAAATTCCCCAAGTCTCCGACAATGCGCGTGCCATTGATGGGCGTAGTCAAGGAATTACAAAACAGCCGCGTCGCCAGCCAGATGGCATTTATGATGGTTGAATATATTCGTCGCGAAGCAGTGGCAAATTATGGTGCAACCCGCGGTGAGCTGGGCTGGATATTGGATGATAACAAAGGCATGGTCGCCATTGCCGAGGCCATTAATGCCAAGGTAAACCGGGTTTATACATTATACGAAAAAACAATCTGACCGCTTATTGTGCAGCGGTTTAGCGCCTTGATACAAAATACTGGGCGTCTTTTCGTATTAGCACATCAATGCCGCGCGACCATAAATCATTATGGCCGCCATTTTTGATTGGATAGGCGTTTTTCGGTTCAGCCGCGGCATCAAACAACCGTTGACCCATGGCAAAGGGTATCAATTCATCGCCCGTGCCGTGAATCCAGCTCAACGGCATATCAATCCCGGCAATCCGGTCAATCGAGCGATAGCGGTCTTTGATTAACAATTTAGCCGGCAGCATTGGAAACTGCCGCTGTGCCATATCATCCATGCCCGTAAAAGCCGCCTCTAAAATCAGTCCCGACGCTTCATTTTCTGATGCAAGCCATGTCGCTACACCTGAGCCAAGCGATTGTCCGGCGATGACAAATCGGTCCGCACCAAAGCCTTGTTTAACCAACCAGTCATAATTGGCCTGCGCCGCCTCGTAAAAGGCATCTTCCGCAGCTGCTCCTATATTCCCGCCATAACCCGGATAGCCCACCGCCAACACACCTGCCCCATCTTGAGCCAAAGCCTGATATAAGGGTAAACGCGCGGCAAGCGATCCCGCATTGCCATGAAAATGGATGATGATCGGCTTCGTCTGGTCACTTGGTGCGCGCCATAGAGATATTAACGCACCGCTGCTGCTCGCAATTTCTACGGCCTCAAACCCGCGCTCATCTAACTTTTGCGAGGAGAGGAGATTTTGATCGGGGAAATATATTAAATTGCGCTGGAACACATAAGCCAATGCCACAAATAACAGATAAAGCCCTGCAACAAAGATCAGGCTTATCAGTATCGACCGCATTAAATATCTAGATCAATCCAGGTTGGAGCATGGTCGCTGGCTTTTTCCCGTCCCCGGTGTTCCTTATCCACTCCGCAAGAGCGCAATTGATCCGCCGCCAGCGGGTTAAGCAACAAATGGTCGATCCGGAAACCCTGATCGCGCTGCCAACCGCCACTGCGATAATCCCAATAGGTCCAGATATTACCGCCCGGATATGTAATGCCAAGGGCATCGGTCCACCCGTCGTTGAGGATGCGCCGGTAGCCTTCCCGGCTTTCCGGCTGCATCAAGGCGTCATTTTCCATAGTTTTGACCGAAAACACATCATTGTCACGCGGAATCACATTATAATCACCGGCCAGTACCGCCGGGATTTCCTCTTGCCAGATTTCAGCCGCGCGAGTTCGTAAACGCTTCATCCAGCGCAGTTTGAAATCAAATTTCGGTCCCGGTTGCGGATTGCCGTTGGGCAAATATATGCTTGCCACCCGCACTGTTTTTCCGCCCGCACTTTGAACATTGGCTTCAAGATAGCGACTATGCTCATCCTCTGGCTCACCATCCAGACCGCGCTTGACCTCATCGGGTTGCTGGTCACGGGTCAATATCGCAACACCGTTGAAGCTTTTCTGACCATGCCAGATCGCGCCATATCCGATTTTCTCAAATTCGGCGGCGGGAAAGCCTTCATCTTGTGTTTTGATTTCCTGTAGACAGGCAACATCGGGCTTTGTCTCTTCAAGCCATTCCAATAAACGCGGCAAACGCGCTTTGATGCCGTTAATGTTAAAGCTGGCTATTCTCACCGGCGGTCAGACAGAAAAACTGGAACCGCAACCACAGCCGGAGGCGGCGTTGGGGTTGGTTACCTGAAATGCACTACCGCCAAGGGATTCCACAAAATCCACAGCGCTCCCGCGAACGAGATCGAGGCTGATTTCATCCACCACTAAAGTCACACCGGATTCCTCCACCATAATATCATCCGATTCAATATCTTCGGCCAGACCAAAGCGATATTGAAAACCGGAACATCCACCGCCTTCTACTGACAAACGCAGTATCGCAGGCTTTTTCTGTTTTTCAGCGATAGCAGCTACGCGTTTGGCTGCATTAGCGGTCAGAATAATATCTTGCCCAGAATCCTGAGCAGTAATTTCGGTTATCTGTGTCATAACCCCAAGATAGGGACTGTGCCGCATAGTGTCAAAAGGAGGCGATAGAATTATTCGCTGGTGGTGAGAACAAAAAAAAAGGGTCGGCGAGCGTTTCAGCATCACCAACCCCCTATCACCCTCTCCCAAAGGTGTATTCGTTTTCAGACCGCGTTAATCAGCGGGACCGCCCAATCCTGAAGAAGGATCGTTTTTCTGGGCCAAAAGAAAATCATTGGACTGCATGAAAGGAACTGGATTAACAGCTTCTCCGGCAATACGAACTTCATAATGAAGATGGCTGCCAGTCGACCGGCCAGTTGATCCCATGAAACCGATTAAATCGCCACTTTTGACGCGTGTATTGGGCTTCACATTCAAACGGGACATATGCCCGTAGCGGGTTTGTATTTCGTTGCCGTGATTGATTTCGATATAATTGCCATATCCGCCAAGCCATTGGGCGCGTCCCACGATGCCGTCTGCTGTGGCGTAAATGGGCGTGCCTACCGGGCCAGCCATATCCAGCCCCTTGTGACGGGCGCGGCGTCCGCGGAAAGGATCGGACCGGAATCCGTAGGAACTGGTCAATTTGAAATTTTCTACAGGTTTGCGAGAAGGAATGGTCAGTTTAACAGGAGCCTCTTTTCCCTGTCCGGACCATTTGTCAAAAAGAAGGCGAAAGGCCGGATCAGCCTGACCTAGGATATTCTCGCCATTCTTGGAAATGCTTCGCAATGCGTCGATTGCATTAACGGTTTCCGCTTCTTCAGCAGCCATTGCTGTGGAGGAAAAACTTATCGCAGATCCTAATACTGCGACTGCTGTGATTTTTTTCACAGCCTTTGTATACAAACCTACTACGCTATCGGTCATAAACTCATCGAGTCCCGCTCTTGTCATTCGGAAAATAATTCCGGATATTTTTTGACAGAAATTCTGCCCCCGTGTCGTGAGAACAGGACTAAGTTTAATTTGGTTAATTATTCAATACCAAGATAATAATCTTGAGTTAGACCGGCTGCAAGGCGCGCTGAGTCGTTGAAAGGAGGCTTCAACCCACCCCTAAAGTGAGTTTTAACCAGACCTTTCCAATGGCGATGTGGATCGCTCTTTTGCTTATGACAACACCACTCAAACCATTTGGTTCCAAAAAAAACATGATTTATTTCATCGTGGAAAATACGGTTTAACACTTTCGCGGTGAGTGGATCACCCTGCGCCTTGAACCGCTCTACAGTGTCCAGCGTAATATCAAGGCCGCGCGCCTCCAACACCATGGGAACGATCGCCAAACGGGCCGAAGCATCATAAGCAGTTTCACGTGCTGTGTCCCAAAGTCCATCATGGGCGGGTAACGCACCGTAAAAACTTCCCATCTCGCGCAATCGGCGGTCCAGTAAGACGAAATGCATCGCTTCTTCTGCGCCGACACGAAACCAGTTATCAGCAAATTCGCGTGGGAACTGCGCTGCAAACCGCCCGATCATATCAAATGCAAGATCAATTGCGACAAACTCTATATGGGCCAAGGCATGAATCAAAGCGACCCGTTTGGTCAGCGAGGTTCCTTTGCCGCGTCGCGGCATTTGTCCAGGACGCAGCAATTCGGGCCTATCCGGCCGCGCAGGGACATCGGGCATTACACTATCAAAATCAGCGGTCAGCCTGCCTTTACGCCACTGCCGGGCAGCAGCACGGGCGGCCATAACTTTGGCGGCTGGCTCCGGCGTCATCAGGACGCGTTTTACGGCCTCTCCGGCGGAGAGCTTTTCGGGTAATCTATTCAAGTTTGTAGCCTACCCTGCCTGAACCGCGGCCAGCACCTCTTCGGCATGCCCCTTGACCTTGACCTTTGGCCATGCCTGTAAAACGGTTCCATCCGGCCCGATCAGAAAGGTTGACCGGATAATGCCCATGAATGTTTTGCCATACATTTTTTTCTCGGCCCAAACACCAATTTTACTTAGGAATTCGGTCGATTCATCCGACGCAATATCCACGGTCAATTCCTGTTTATTGATGAAATTCTGTTGCCGCTTCGGGGTGTCAGCGGACATGCCCAGCACCGCCGCTCCAGCTTTTTCAAATTCCGGCAACAATGCTGAAAAGTCTTTTGATTCGGTCGTGCAGCCCGGCGTGCTCGCCTTGGGATAGAAAAACAGCACCAGTTTTTTACCATGATAGTCGGATAATCTCACCGTGCTACCATCTGGCGCAGTCAATTCGGCGTCGGGCATTTTATCGCCAGCTTCGATCATATAATATCTCCTAGGATTTCATTGGGGTCCGGCCGCAAATGGCGGTTCCACTCATCAATAACGCGTTGCCGGGCTATATCATAGCCATGCAAAAGTGCTTCCCAGCTTTGCTGCCGTGCCGCTTTTGCAATCAGGTCGCGGCTTGTTTCCGGTGGATAATCACAGTCGGGCGACATTAATCGCAGAGCAACCAGCAAGCGGGACATTAATTCATAGGCGGTAACCATATCCTCGTCCAAATCCTGACTGGCTACCAATCCGCGTGCCGCATCTCCCAATTGGGAATGTAGGGCTTTCCCGGTTTTAAGCTGTAAGAAATGGATGATGAACTCCCAATCCACCAGACCGCCCTCCATCAGTTTTGTATCCAGCGGCCCTTTGGGCGGTTTATGTTCTACAATGTCCAGCCGCATTTTGCGAACAGCTTTACGTAATGCCTCTGGCTCGCGTTTCTTTTTCAGGATCATGTTTATCTGCTCCTGCAATTGCTCGCAAGCATCTGCGCTACCGTAAACAGGCCGCGCCCTGGTCAAAGCCATATGTTCCCACGTCCACGCGTTTTCATTCTGATATTTGAAAAAACTATCCGTCGTCACGGCCATCGGCCCTTGCGCGCCAGAAGGCCGCAAACGGGTGTCCACATCATAAAGCGGTCCAGCCGCCGTCGGAACAGATAAAGCCGCGACAATACGCTGGGCCAGGCGATTGAAATAGCGCGCGGCACCCAAAGGACGGTCCCCGTCCGATTCCCCGCCATGATCGCCGGTGAACAGAAATATCAGATCAAGGTCCGAGGCATGGGTCAACATTTTCCCGCCCAATCTGCCAAGCGCGAGAATCAACATCTCGCTGCCCGCGACCTTGCCATGGACATTTTCAAATTCCTGTATCGTAGCGTCAGTCAGAACACGGATGGCTGCTTCTGCAACGTCCGCATAGCCGCCAGCAATGGCCAACGGGTCGTGGCGCGATTCAATCAATTGGGTGCCAAGAGCAAACCGTTTTTCACCAACCCGTTCACGCACGCGGTCGAGCAGCATCTGATAATCATCACCATTTTCACGCCGCGCAAACTCTTCTTCCAACAGAGCTACAGACGGCGGCAGGTCAAGGGCGGTCGCATCTATTAAACCTTCGAGCAACCCAACGTTACGTGACAGCTCATCAGCCAGAACCGGCGCATGGCTCAATATCCGTCCTAGCATGTCGCGCAGGCCGGGCCGTGCCTCTAACAGCCGGAAAAAATTGATCGCTGTCGGCAGCTTGTCAATCAGACTCTCTAACCGCAGCAACGCGTGATGAGGGTCCGGTGATCCGGCAATGGATTCGACCATCTCCGGCAATACCGCTTCAAAGGATTCGACCGCCGCAGTGCTTCTGAGCGCCATGACTTTACCGCTACGCCAGCGCTTGATTTTTTTGATAAAGGCCGCCGGTTCGGTAACGCCCCGCTCTTCAAGAGCCGTAGCCAGCGCGTGATCTGATTGCGGCAAGGCGCTATTGTCATCGGACATGATCAAGTCATCATAAATCTTGCCGACCTTCTCAACCGGCCCGGACAGAAGTTCAATCAGGTCATCACCCTGGTTCAGCCCATGAAGCCGCGCTACCCTGTCGAGGGCTGCCTCATCTTCGGGAAGACTATGGGTTTGTTGGTCATTGACCATTTGCAGACGGTGTTCGATCACCCTGTAAAGCTCATAGGATTCGGCCAGTATCTTGGCTTTTTCCGTATCAATCCGCCCTGCATCGGCCAGCGCGCGCAAAGCGTCTCTCGTAGCAGGAACGCGCAACGCAGGGTCACGTCCACCATAGATCAACTGGTGCATTTGGGCGTAAAATTCAGCTTCCCTGATCCCGCCCCGTCCGCGTTTCAGATCATATCCGGGGCCGAATTGCTGACCCGCTGCATAATGGTCACGAATGCGGACCGAAACCGCGCCAATATTGGCAATCGCCCCGTAATCCAGTGTGCGCCGCCAGATAAACGGGCTGATTGTATCGAGAAAATAATGGCCAAGGTCGCTATCACCGGCGGCAAAGCGGGATCGGATATACGCCGCCTGCTCCCACGCCAGAGCGTTGGATTCATAATAGCCGATTGCCGCTTCAACCGGCAGTGCAACCGGACTGACTTCCGGCGAGGGACGCAGGCGCATATCGACGCGAAATACATAACCGTCGTCGTCGCGCGCGTTCAAGGCATCGACCAGTTGCTGACCAATCCGCCGCCCTGCGTCGCTGGGTTCTTCCCTCCCCCGCGTAGGTATTTTGTCGGGGTCATAGATGAATATCGGGTCGATATCCGAAGAATAGTTTAATTCGCGGCTGCCATGTTTGCCTAGCCCGATGACCGCAAAGCCTTGACGCTCGGCATCGGGATAACGCTCGGCATATATATCCGCCAAGGCTTCTTCCAACGCGCGGTCGGCAAAATCCGACAAATGCTCGACAACCTCACTCAAACTGAGCTGTCCAGCCAGATCACCGACCGCCAAAGTGACGGCCAGTGCGCGCTTTTCCCGCCGCAATTTTTGCCGGACGGTTTGCGCGCCGGTGCCAGCTTCCTGCACAAAGGCAAAAGCGGATTTCAAGTCCTCCGCCGCCAGCAATTCTTTTAATTCCGGCAATATATCCAGCGCAAGACACAAATAAGGCGCATGCTCCTCCGCGCGATGTAACGCGTCGCTCAGGCTGATCGGTTGAGGCAAGCCGCCTATCATTGCTCCGAAGTTTTCTGAAGATAATTGCTGCGGAAATTGCTGGCAAAATCCGCAAAGCCCCCCTCTGCGATAGCCTCTCTCATTCCTGACATAAGTGATTGATAATAAGAAATATTATGCTCTGTCATCAGCATTGCGCCCAATATCTCCTTGGACCGGACCAGATGATGGAGATAGGCCCGGCTATAGGTCTGGCAAACCGAACAGGCGCAAGTCGCGTCCAGTGGCTCCATATCCTCGGCAAATTGCGCGTTGCGGATATTCACCGGGCCGTAGGTTGTAAATGCCTGACCATTGCGGCCCGACCGGCTGGGCAGCACACAATCGAACATATCAACCCCGCGCTCCACCGCGCCGACCAGATCATCCGGTTTGCCAACCCCCATAAGATAGCGTGGCTTATCAGCGGGTAATTGGCCGGGGGCATAGTCGAGCACTTCGAACATCGCCTCTTGCCCCTCACCCACCGCCAGGCCGCCAATCGCATAGCCGTCAAAGCCGATCTCGATCAGTGCCTGAGCCGAAGCGGCGCGCATGTCTTTATCCAATGACCCTTGCTGGATACCGAACAGCGCAGCCTTTGCCGCATGCTCTTTGCCACTGTCAAAGCCATCACGGGACCGTTTGGCCCAACGCATAGAGCGTTCCATTGATGCAGCAGCTTCCTCACGCGTTGCGCCATTTTTCGTGCACTCATCAAAGGCCATGACAATATCACTGCCAAGCAGCCGCTGTATTTCCATCGAGCGTTCGGGCGTCAGCATATGGCGCGATCCATCCAGATGACTTTGAAACTCTACGCCATTCTCGCTCATTTTCGTGAGGGCGGACAGGCTCATCACCTGATAACCGCCGCTGTCGGTCAATATAGGCCGGTCCCAGTTCATAAACTTGCGCAGCCCGCCAAGTTTAGCCACTCGCTCCGCACCGGGCCGAAGCATCAAATGATAGGTATTGCCCAAAATTATATCCGCGCCCGTCGCGCGCACCGTTTCCGGCTTCATCGCCTTTACGGTTGCGGCAGTGCCAACGGGCATGAAAGCAGGCGTGCGGATTTCCCCGCGCTGCATGGTTATTTTGCCCGTGCGCGCCTTGCCATCGGTGGCGGCGATCGAAAATGAAAAGCGGTCAGCCATGAAAATTTATCCCAAATAGCGAAACAAACACCAAAAAAGGTTTTTCAGGGCAATAGCAAGCTGGAATCCCCATAGCTATAGAACCGATAACCCTTGGCAATCGCATGGGCATAGGCTTCCTGCATCACCGGCAGGCCCATTAACGCACTGACGAGCATGAACAAAGTGGATTTGGGCAGATGGAAATTGGTCATCAATCCATCAACAGCGCGGAACTTATAACCCGGCGTGATAAAAATATCCGTATCGCCCTCAAACGGTCGAATGATCCCGTCATCGCCGGTCGCGCTTTCCAGCAGGCGCAGGCTTGTCGTTCCGACCGCAATGACCCGGCCACCATTTTGCCGCGCGTGGTTCAGGCGATCGGCAACCGCCGGTTCAATCCGCCCCCATTCGCTGTGCATTTTATGGTCATCGGTTTCATCCACTTTCACTGGCAGGAAGGTCCCCGCGCCGACATGTAGCGTCAAAATCTCCTGACCAATTCCGGCATCGGAAAGCGCCGCCATTAACCTGTCGGTGAAATGCAGCGCAGCTGTGGGCGCGGCCACAGCGCCTTTTTCCCGCGCAAACATTGTCTGATAATCGTCCGCATCACGCGCATCAATGTCCCGTTTGCTAGCGATATAAGGGGGAAGCGGCATGGTCCCTGCCCGGCCAAGCAAAACTTCTACCGGCTCATCCCCAAGGAAATGGAGAAGGAAGCTGCCATCGGCGTATTTTTCTTCGGCCCGTGCCAAAACATTTTCGCCAAAATCGACGACATCATCAATTTTCAATCTCTTGGCATTGCGAATAAAAGCCTGCCAACGCCTAAGGTCCACGCGTTTATGCAATGTTGCGCCAATTTTCGCTTCACCACGACGGCCTTCCAACTGGGCAGGAATCACCTTGGTATCATTAAACACCAATATATCCTTGCTGGATAAAAGCTGCGGCAGATCGCCCACTTTATGATCGGAAAACTGCCCTGCTCCCGTAACACCAAGCAACCGCGCACTATCCCGTGGAACGGCGGGCCTTAGCGCAATATTTTCAGACGGTAGCGCAAAGTCAAAAAGATCGACACGCATTGACCTATTGTTCTATTGGCGCGTTCAGATCGTCGACTGTTATCTTGTCATCCGAAACCCCTGCTTCAGATAAGACGCCGACGCTGCGCGGTGCTGGCGGGGCTTTTCCGTCAGCCGCAATTGATGCCTGAAGAATCCGGCTTGGATTTGCGGGCGGTTCGCCGCGGTTGATCGCATCGACATATTGCATGCCATCGGTAACCCGGCCAAAAACGGTATATTTTTTATCCAGCGCAAATCGCGGATAAAACACGATGAAAAACTGGCTATTTGCACTGTCCTCACCTTGCGCGCGCGCCATCGAGACTACGCCTCTCAAGTGGGGATAGGCATGAAATTCAGCTTTTAGGTCCGGCAATTCCGAACCACCCATTCCCGTGCCGGTAGGATCGCCGGTCTGGGCCATGAAGCCTTCAATGACCCGGTGAAAAATCACCCCGTCATAAAACCCTTGCCGGGTCAGCGTTTTGATACGTTCAACATGGTTGGGAGCCAAGGCTGGATACAGCTGAATTGCTACGCGGCCGCCGGTTGAAAGATCAAGATATAATATATTCTCTTCTTTAGGGACTTCCGCAGGAGCCGGTGTTTCCGGCGTGGTTTGTTCTTGCGCCACTGCGCCGGTACTGATCATGGCGACCGCGAAAAAAGAAATAAACAATTTGCTTAGCATGGTTCAACTACTCACCTGTTCTTTGGTCATCCTGACGGCAGCTATGGCCCTCCGGATTACATAATGCGCCCGGTTACAATATCGCGGCTTATTGAACGAGTTTTGCTTTCGCTGCAATGAACTGCTTGTCCAATCACGAACATGACGTGCTTATTCGCATTTTATTATGGCTGCTATTGCTCGCCTTTCAACCCTGTTTCAGCAACCCGGCTAACCACTTCGTCACGGACTTGGGGCGAGACAAATTTATGAATATCGCCGCCATAGACCGCGATTTCCTTGACCAAACGGGATGCAATAGGCTGCAATGAAACATCGGCCATCAAAAATACTGTTTCAATCTGGTCATTCAGTTGCTGGTTCATTCCGGCCATTTGATACTCATATTCAAAATCGGCAACAGCGCGCAATCCGCGAACGATGACACTGGCGCCTTGTTTCTGGGCAAATTTCATCAGCAGCGCATTAAAGGCAACCACCTCAACTGCATCGCCCAGATCGGCGGTTTCACGGCGCACCATTGCCAACCGTTCTTCCAGCGAGAACATCGGTGATTTGGATGGATTGGTCGTAACACCAATGACCAGCTTATCCACTAGCCGCGTTCCGCGTTGAATGATGTCCATATGCCCCAGCGTAATGGGGTCAAAAGTCCCAGGATAGACGCCAACTTTCATAATATTCCTCCCCAAGCCATAATATCGGCCCTAATTTCAGATTATCGGTTCCGCTGAACCGCAAATTTAGCAATAGCGCGAAGCAAATCAGCTTCACTGCCATAGCTTTTCAAATGTGATACGGCCTGATCGACCAGCATTTGCGCCTGCTCCCTGGCACGTTCCAGACCCATCAGGGTTAAAAATGTCTGCTTTCCGGCAGCTTCATCTTTGTGCAGCGCCTTTCCGGCCAGCTCCTCATCCCCCTCGACATCCAGAATGTCGTCGGCAATTTGAAAGGCAAGCCCAAGATCATGCGCGTAACCGCGCAGCCCCTTGCGCCCCTCAACCGGAACCCGTCCCAATATGGCGCCAATTTCTACACAAGCGCTAATCAACGCGCCGGTTTTCAGTTGCTGTAATCTGGTGACAGTCGCCAAATCAAATGTCGCGGTTTCTGCAACCAGATCCATCATCTGACCGCCCGCCATGCCCGAATATCCTGCTGCTTTAGCGAGACATACAACCATCTCCGCCCTGACAAACGGATCTCTATGAGCGTCCTCATCCGACAATAATTCAAATGCCAGCGCATGAAGCGCATCCCCGGCAAGAACCGCCTGTGCTTCTCCAAAAGCCTTGTGCGCTGTGGGTTTACCGCGCCGCATATCGTCATCATCCATACATGGTAAATCATCATGGATCAGCGAATAAACATGGAGCGCCTCAACCGCTGTTGCCGCGCGCAGGGCGCAGCTGTCATCAACATTGAACAGGCGCGATGTCGCCATGACTAATAATGGCCGCAACCTTTTGCCACCGCCAATGGCCGCATGGCGCATGGTTTGAAAAAGCTGTGCACGCGCATCATCGGGAACGGCCAGTATAAGATCAAACTGCTTGTCAATGGCGCTAGAAACACGGGCCATTTCCTGTTGCAGCTCAAAATTAATACTGACAGACATTATCAATCCGCATCAAAGGCAGCTGTGCCTTGGGCTTTACCATTGCGGTCGAGGGTAATTCTTTCAATTTTGGCTTGTGCATCTTCCAGGCGTTTCTGGCATAATCCGCGAAGCTTTTCGCCCTGCTCATAGAGCGCGATTGATTGATCGAGCGGCACATCTCCGCTTTCCAGCTTTCTGACAATTTCTTCCAGACGCTTCAACGCATCTTCAAAGTTCAGATTGGCAAAATCCTGATTGGCGGTGTCGCCTGATTTATTTTGGGTGCTATCATTCATCCCCATTCCAATGACGGTGCTTTGGGTTCCGGTCAAGAGCCGGATAAGTCTTTCTCAAACATCAGGCGTAGGTTCTGACCCGATACAAGAACGTAAAAAAGATCAATAGGGGGAAAGACAACCATATTTATCGGACATTTTGCGCCAGCCCTGATCGCCGCGACTCATCCCAAAGCATCGGCGCAACACGCACGTTAAAACATAATCGAACAATCAGGCGCCAATATTTGCCTGAACAATCAGGCGCCAATATTTGCCTGAACAATCAGGCGCCAATATTTGCCTGAACAATCAGGCGGGCAATTACCGTTTCGCTCTTGCTGCAATTACGCGTATTCTTTCAGGCAACTGAACCAATATCTTTTGCTGACGGGCCGGAGGAGCAGAACTCCACTCCGTGATTTCATCCAGACTGCGCCCACAGCCGATACAAAATCCACTTATGCGATCTATCTTGCAAATATTATTACAGGGGGATTCCATATCGGTGTCATTCATATCAGGGATTGATGGATATATCTAACAAATTGAAAATAAACAGATTTATGAAGAAAGCTGTTCCTCAATTTGTCCCAAACGCTCTTTACCAAAGAACATCTCGCCATCAACATAGACGGTCGGTATGCCAAATGCACCACGCTCAATTACCGTCTCCACATTGTCTATCAACGCCTGTTTCACCGCCGGATCCTGACTTTTGGCAAATAAAGCCTTCGCATCAAAACCGCCATCATCAAGGATCTTGCCCAGTGCTTTGGTATCCGTAACATCCAGCTGATCTTCCCATATCGGAGGCAATAATGTCTCAACCAACTCGGCGCGTTTATGCGGCTCAATAGCGACCAGCATGCGTTGCAAAACTATGCTGTTAAACGGGAAATGCGGGTTCATCTGCCATTTGATCAAACCATGTTTGACGATGAATCGCTGTGTCTCAAGCATCGCATAGGCGTTTTTGCCTTTGATCTCTGCGTCGCGGATAAACGGTGGAGCATTTCCTGTGAGCTTATGCATCCCGCCAAGAAATACCGGTATCACCTCGATTTTAGCACCATATGTTTTTGCCAGCTCCCTTAACGGGTGCCAGATCAAATAGGCATTGGGGCTGACAAAATCGAAAACAAGCTCAATAGTCTTGCCCATAAGAGATATCCTTGTTGGTTTAGTAAAATCTGGTCAGCTATATTCTACAGCGTGACCAAAAAGCTACATCTTCTCTCGATGGCTTTGCACTGCTTATTTTCACTATAACGTCGATCGCCCTCCGCCTTCGGGGTTCCCTATAGATATTATGTCATGCAAAATTGTAATATTACGGGCTAAACTGATAATTCGCACTAGGCGGAATCGGGTCGGCTCGTTAAAGGGTTGCCATGACAAAAACATCTTCACGCACCGCTGAAAAAATCACTCCAGAGATTGTTGCCGAGCACGGCCTCAACAAAGAAGAATATCAGCGTATCCTCAACGCCCTTGGCCGGGAACCAAATATTACCGAGCTTGGCATATTTTCGGTCATGTGGTCGGAACATTGTTCTTATAAGTCCAGCCGCCTGCATCTTAAAAAACTGCCGACAACCGGCCCGCAAGTCATTTGCGGTCCCGGCGAGAATGCCGGCGTCATCGACATCGGTGACGGACAGGCCGCGATCTTCAAGATGGAGAGCCACAACCACCCGTCTTACATCGAACCTTATCAGGGCGCAGCAACCGGCGTCGGAGGCATTTTGCGCGACGTATTCACGATGGGCGCGCGGCCAGTGGCAAATCTCAATGCTTTGCGTTTTGGCCGTCCCGAACATCCAAAGATGAAGCATCTGGTCAAAGGTGTGGTTGCGGGTATCGGTGGCTATGGCAACTGCGTGGGCGTACCCACTGTCGGCGGCGAAACCAATTTCCACCCCGCTTATGACGGCAATATCATTGTCAACGCTATGACGGTCGGCGTCGCTGATGCGGATAAGATTTTCTATTCCGCCGCCAGCGGTGTTGGCAACCCGATTGTCTATGTCGGTTCCAAAACAGGCCGTGACGGCATTCATGGTGCAACCATGGCCAGCGCAGAGTTTGACGATGACAGCGATGAAAAGCGCCCCACTGTGCAGGTTGGCGATCCGTTCACCGAGAAACTGTTGATCGAGGCGTGTCTGGAACTCATGGCCAGCGACGCGATTGTCGCGATCCAGGATATGGGCGCAGCGGGACTGACCAGCTCCAGCGTGGAAATGGCGACCAATGGCGAGGTTGGCATCATCCTCGACATGGATAAAGTGCCCTGCCGCGAGACCGGGATGACCGCCTATGAAATGATGCTTTCTGAAAGTCAGGAACGCATGTTGATGGTCCTGAAACCGGGCCGCGAAAAAATGGCCGAGGCAATTTTCACCAAATGGGAACTGGATTTTGCTGTCATTGGCGAAGTGACGGACACCCGCCGCATGGTGTTGACGCATAAAGGCGAAACCGTGTGCGATATTCCCCTTGGCCCACTGGCCGATGATGCGCCGCTCTATGACCGCCCGCACATGACCCAGGAAGAATATAAAGCGCATGTTGCGATCAAGCCGCTGGATGACGTTCCGACTAGCAGCGACCTTGGCGCGGATTTGCTGAAAATGATGGCAAGCCCTGCTCTGGCTTCACGTCGCTGGATCTGGGAACAATATGACAGTCAGGTTGGCGCAAACACCGCTCAGCGTTCTGGCGGAGATGCCGCTGTCGTTCGGGTTCATGAAACCAATAAAGGTCTGGCGATTACCACCGATTGCACACCGCGCTATTGCAAGGCCGATCCGGTCGAAGGCGGGAAGCAAGCCATTGCAGAAAGCTATCGCAATCTGACCGCTGTTGGCGCAAAGCCGCTAGCCACGACCGATTGCATGAACTTCGGCAATCCAGAAAAACCGCATATCATGGCGCAATTCGTCGGTTGTATCGAAGGCATGGCAGAAGCCTGCATCGCGCTCGACATGCCGATAGTATCCGGTAACGTCAGCCTGTATAACGAAACCACCGGCGCGGATGGCATAAGCCACGCAATTTTACCGACGCCTGCCATTGGCGCCGTAGGATTACTGGACGATCTTGATAAAATGATGACAATCGGCTTCAAAAATGAAGGCGAAGCGATATTTGTCATTGGCAAAAATGATGGTCATCTGGGCCAGTCAACATGGCTACGCGAAATACATGGCCTTGAAGACGGAGAAGCCCCTGCGGTCGACCTTCAGCTAGAAAAAACCCACGGCGATTTCGTTCGCGGGCTGATTCATGACGGCAATGTCACTGCGGTTCATGATGTTTCGGATGGCGGCTTGCTGGTTGCTATTGCCGAAATGGCATTGGCCGGAAATATCGGCGCGACGCTTGAAGAATTAAGCGATCACAGGACTGCATTTGGCGAAGATCAGGCCCGCTATGTTATAACCACTGCCGATCCTGACAGAATACAAGCAGCAGGTATTCCTGCGTTGCGGCTAGGTACGACAGGCGGCGACGCGTTGGATATTCAAGGGCGTCCCGTTGCTTTATCTGATATCCGCGAAGCCAGTGACAGTTTCTTCCGCGACTGGATGGAATCCTGAAGTCTCGTAACTGAAAACCGTCGTTTCCGCTTATGCGGAGATGACGGTATTGGGGCCATGTCTCAATTCGGCAGGCTAATTAGACACGCTAACTAGGCAGGCCGGGCTTTAATTAAGCAGGCTGGCCGAGCAGATTATAGGGATCAATGCCCTGTGCTTCATAAGCCCGATGCGCTTGCTGATAATATGTGGGCTTACCAATATTCAGGAACGCACGTGCTTCGCCAATGGGCATCGCGAGTATTTTCTCGATATCATAATAAGCCAAGCGTTTCGCGGCTTTGCCCAGACGCTGTCCTTCACGGACGGCGCGTAGAACTGGCGCATTGGATGGCGATTGCTTCTTCATTTCCAGTGCACCGGCATAGGCGATGAACAAAATACCCAGATTGGGGTTCTGGCTATAGGTAAAGCCCAATACGCATTGTTCGCCCAGCGCGTCGCGGCCATAGCCGGTCAGCACATGAAGCAGATCATGCGTGTCGCGCATCCGGTTGCCAAACCATTCGGTAATATCATTGCGTTTTCGATTATCCGTGCCAAGACTTTCGGACTCGGCCACCAACCCAGCAGCGGTCAGACCTTCTCTTTCCATAAAGCGGACATAAGCCTGCCCCAGACTATCTGCCGGTAGCTCACGCAATTTGTCATGATTATCCAGCATAGCCGGAAGATCGACATTACGCTCCATCAATTCCTGTGCATGGGGGCTTTTCAAAAAATCTTTGGCATTACGAACAAAGGCTTTACCGGCCAGTGCTTCGATAATGTGGAATACCTCGGCGGTATCTTCCTTGTCCGCGATCAGGTTACGGAAATGACGAAAGGCCTTAATCGGACGGAATTTGGGCGCGGCAAAATCGCGGTTATGCAGTGGCATGTCCGCCGGGGACGCAAACTGGGTCGTATTCGTCATCACAGAATCACTTTAATAATTATAAGTGGAACCATAATAGCTACTATTAACATTGGTGTCAATAGTAGCTATTTGCTTTCCTACCTGCGGTCAAACTCCTATGCATAAGGGGTGAGAGTGCAGCGCTCAAAGAGGGCAAGCGATAGAAAAAGAGGGTGTGACTTGTGTGAACTTTGGAATATTATTTCACAGTCATAACAGCCTCATAGCATGACACTTTTGCGAACCAGTTTTAATCCTCGTGCAATTTTCACGACTTTTTCAAAGCTAACATATTCAGGGTTACCGGATGAACGCGACCACCAGCCACACCCGCCATATCACGCTTGATGCTCTGCGCGGCTTTGCGGTCATGGGCATATTATGGGTCAATGTGGTCGCCTTTGGATTTCCGGAAATGGCTTTTCTCAGTCCGGCAATCGGTACATCCGGCAGCGCATCTGATGTCGCAGCATGGATCATTTCGTTCATCTTTTTCGACGGCAAAATGCGGGCTATTTTCTCGCTGCTGTTCGGGGCTAGCATGATGTTGATCATTGAACGCGCTGAAATTACCGGATTATCGCCAGCGCGGGTCCATAATTGGCGCATGTTCTGGTTGGCGATATTCGGCCTTTGCCATTTTTACTTTTTGTGGTGGGGAGATATATTGTTTCTCTATGCCGTATCCGGCGGGGTCATATTCCTCTTTCGTGACTGGTCAGGGGAGATATTGATCAAGCGTGGCATACTCGCTTATGTCATTGCCTCTGCACTGCTGATTATCGGTATGGCCGATATGCTATCGCTGCAAAACGAAGCTATGCATCCGGGAGCAAGCCGAGACGTGCTTGATCGCTTCACCGCTATGATTGATGATCTTGCTATTTCCCGCCAAGAACTTGCCGACGAAACGGCCTTATACAGGGGGTCATTTATCGGGATACTGATGGAAAAGCTGACCAGCCAGCGGCTGATACCTTTTGAGAACCTGCTACTCGCCCCGTTTGAAACCATTCCGCTTATGATGATCGGCATGGGATTATATAAAACCGGATTTCTGACCGGGCATGGCGAGTCTTATATCCGTATTGGAATATGGACAACGGCTATCGGCGTGCTGAGTTATGTAGCTATGGCATGGCTAGCAGTAGTAAAGGGTTTCGATATTATATTGATGATGAACATCACGCAGGCATGGTCCACCCTGCCGCGTCTGCTGTTGGCTTTGGGCTATACGGCGCTGCTCTTACATCTCATCCAGCGTTTCTCCGCCCACCCGCTAATACAGCGTGTTGCCGCTGCGGGACGGGCAGCTTTCTCAAATTATCTCGGTAGTAGTATCATCATGACCTTTCTGTTTTATGGCTGGGGACTTGGGCTTTTTGGCACAATCGGGCGGATTTGGATGATTATATTGGTGCTGATTACATGGGCGATCATGCTGCTATGGTCAAAGCCGTGGCTGATTCGTTTTCGTTACGGACCGCTGGAATGGCTCTGGCGCTCACTGGCGCGGGGCGAAAGGCAAAAAATGATAATATACAAATAAATACAAAAGGATGTATTTTTGCTATTGCGATCTATTCTCATTAGCCATATAAGAATCGCATAAGGAGCACCTATGGTAGTTTGTGTTTGCAATGCGATAAAAGAAAAAGACCTGCGTGCCGCAGTACGCAGCGGTTCTGATAAGCCCAGTGCGGTTTATGCGAAGCTGGGACGCAAACCCAAATGCGGTCAGTGTCTTTCTTATGCGCGAGGCATTATCGAAAGTGAAGTTGCAAGCGCTTAGTATTATCGTTAGAAACTCACTGAAATATTTGACTTTTTCTGGGCCAGACCTTCCCTAACGGGCTTCTGTGGTGTATATCTCTCTGCATATAGTTCCCCTAATTAAAAGGATTACGCCATGAAGGGTGATGCCAAAGTCATTGAATATTTGAACGCAGCGTTAAAAAACGAACTTACTGCGATCAACCAATATTTTCTGCACAGCAAGATGCTCGACAACTGGGGCGTCAGCAAACTCGCTAAGTTCGAGTATGAAGAATCAATTGACGAGATGAAGCATGCAGACAAGCTGGCCGAGCGGATTTTGTTCCTCGACGGTTTGCCAAATTTCCAGTTGCTTGGCCGGATCAAGATCGGTGAATCCGTGGAAGAGATTCTCAAAGCCGATCTGGAACTTGAACAAGAAGCGCTGCCACCGCTTAGGGATGGTATCGAATATTGTGAAAAAATCCGTGACTATGTAACACGGGAACTGCTTGCCGAGATCCTCGAAAGTGAAGAAGATCATATTGATACGCTGGAAAAACAATTTGATATGATCGAACGTATGGGTATCGAAAATTATATCCAGTTACAGTCAGAATCGGCGGAATAAAGCGACTTGGGCGATGACTTTATCTGTTGCCACTCTAACCGCCTAATATACCACCCAATAAGGTTGTGCGGCGTTTGACGGGCATGGATTGCTCCATGGACTCACGGCGCACAACCGGACTGGAATCATATTCGAGTATCGGTAAAGTCTCCTCGAATAGCGAACGCAAACCACCCACCTGCTCTAATATTTCGTCGGGTGCCTGTTGTTGTTCCACGCATTTACGCGCTGTCATCTCGATCCGCTCCGTCACAGCGGCTAAACGCATGGCCCCGAATTGCAAGGATTCACCCTTTAATCTATGAGCAGGCATTATCATTGCAGCAGCATCACTGGCGCGCATAGCCGTTTCAATATTTTCTACCGACTGCGCTCCATCCTCACGGAAATATCCCAATATACGAACAAAATCGGGCCCAAGCGTGGACCGTGTTGCGCCATAAATTGCTCGATCAATCAGCGCGATATCAGGCTGCACAAGATGATCTATTCGTAAAAAGAGCATTTGAGGGAATGGTCATAATCCCCAGAATACCGCGTAAACCGTAAAGGCTTTGTTACCGGATCAAAATATCCTCAATTGTAACAAGAGTAACCGTGCCATGGGCGAAAATTAATCCTTTTCATGAAAAGGGTTTTTGGGCGAGCGGATGATAAGCCGCACCGGAACCCCACCAAAGCCAAGCTGGCGACGGATACCATTGATCAGATAGCGCCGATAGCTTTCGGGCAGGTCATCGACACGCGTTCCGAAAATCACGAAAGATGGTGGTCTGGTCTTCGCCTGCGTAATATAGCGCAGCTTAATCCGCTTGCCGCCCGGCGCCGGTGGCGGATTATCTTCGATAGCATCCTCAAACCAGCGGTTCAATTTTCCGGTAGCGACCCGCTGTGACCAGACCCGCCGCGTGTTGAACGCCGCTTTCATCAGTTGATCTATGCCCTTGCCGGTGAACGCTGAAACCGCGATCAAAGGAACATCACGCACCTGTGCCAAACCATCATCCAGCGCGCTACGAATACCGTTGAACAGCTTGCTTGGCCCTTCTGCCACATCCCATTTGTTGATCGCAATGACCAGACAGCGCCCTTCTTGTATGACCTTGTCAGCAATCCTCAGATCTTGGGCTTCAAGCCCCTTGGTTGCATCCAGCAAAAGCACCACAACTTCAGCAAAATCAATCGCCCGCTTGGCATCGGCAACAGACAGTTTCTCTAGCTTGTCGTCTACTTTGGCGCGCTTTCGCATACCGGCTGTATCGATCAAACGGACTTTGCGGTCGGGATGAACCCCGTCCAGCTTATCCTCTTCGCTTAAAGCATCATCGTGCCAAACCCACTCAACCGATATGCTGTCGCGGGTGATCCCCGCTTCCGGACCCGTAATCAAACGGTCTTCATCCAGCATTTTGTTAATCAGTGTGGATTTCCCTGCATTTGGTCGTCCGACGATAGCCAGCTTCAACGGCGCGCTTTCGTCAAGCGGTTCATCCTTTGCCGCGGCTTCAAAAGATTCAATATAAGGACGAAGCACCTGAAACAGATCCGCAATCCCGTCCCCATGTTCTGCGCTGATAGGAATGGGATCGCCAAAGCCAAGCGCATAGCTTTCCAAAATGCCGGATTCCGCCGATTTTCCTTCTGCTTTGTTGACCAGTAAAACAACCGGTTTTTTTGCTCCACGTAGCCAGCGCGCGATTTCCTCATCCAGTGGAGTCAGGCCGGCCCGCCCGTCAATGATGAACAAAGCTAGTTCGGACTCGGCAACCGCCATTTCTGTTTGACGCCGCATCCGGCCGGGAAGACTTTTCGCGTCTTCATCCTCATAGCCGGCGGTATCAATTATATTAAATTCAAGCCCCAGTAAATTAGCAGCACCTTCCCTCCGGTCGCGTGTAACGCCGGGACGGTCGTCAACTAAGGCAAGTTTTTTGCCAACCAGCCGGTTGAAAAGAGTGGACTTGCCAACATTCGGGCGCCCGATAATTGCGATATTGGGCAGCATGTTGCTGTTTCCGTTCCTTAATTGTTGAACCTTTACCGGAACGCGGAAATGCGCCCGCTATTGTCCAGTATATAGAGCATCCCGTCTGCTACAACCGGTGGCAACGACACGCCCTCCTTCAATTCAGTCAGATTGGTGCTGACGCCCTCTTCCAGAGAAAGCGACACAACATTGCCCTCGGTATTTGCCACAATCAAACGATTGCCAGCCAATACCGGGCCAGTCCAGCTGATTGGTTTTTTCTTCTTCTCTACGTTGCGATAGGCCGCCAGCTGGCTGATCCAGCGAATCTTACCAGTAGGCCGAGCAATAGCTAATAGCTTGGCATCATCTGTCAGGACGAACACCCATTCTCCAGCAACAACAGGAGTCGAAATGCCAGCAATGTTCAGCTCCCAGATGCGTTGCCCAGTAACCAGTTCATAAGCCGCCATCCGGCCTCCCTGCCCTAGCGCAAAAACACGACCACGATCAATAACCGGGTCCGCATCAATGTCTGACAATGTTGCCACAGATGTTGAAATACTGGTCCGCGCCAGCGCATCACTCCAAAGATTTCGGCCATTTTCATAACGATAAGCAGTTAGCTCACCGGACGAATAGCCTGCGATAACTGTGCCCTGCGCCGCTGCGGGAGCTGCCACACCAAAGATACCGGCCAGACCGACTGTTCCAGCCTCATTCCATTGCACAGAACCGTCATTCTGGCTCAGTGCATATATCTGGTTATCCTGGGTCATTACATAAACATTGCCATTGGAAAGGGTTGGCGCCCCGCGCAATGGGCCTGCTGGGCGTACAGTCCATATTTGGCTGCCATCTGCTGTATTCAACGCCATAACATCGCCAACACCATTGGTGGCGAAAACCTTTGTACCTGCAACGCTCACTCCGCCGCCAAAGCGCGAAGGCTTGCTATCGCTCTTCGTTTCAACCTGCGTAGACCAGATTTTAGCGCCGGTCTTTGCGTCAAAAGCATGAACCATAGCTTGCGTATCAATCACATAAAGCCGTCCGTCTGCAACGACCGGAGCAGCCGCCAGCCGTTCCCGCTTGGTCGTGCCGCTAATATCTGCTGTCCATACCCGCGTAGACGCAGAACCAAGCGCCAAATGTCCCATCGACTTGCTAGCATTCCCGCCTGGCTGAGCCCAGTCGGCATTGGCACGAGGCGCTGGCACGACAACAGAAATACCAGCGAGAGCAGGATCAACTTCTGCACCGCTTTCCCCGCTCAGGATATTCACGCGCTCACCTAATGTCGGCGTATCTTTTTTCTTGTCACCACCGCCCAGAATTGAACAAGCTGACAAAAAGGAAACAGTTAGTAATCCAGCACAAATCTTTGCGACCTGCTTGTTTTTAACCGAAATCATTACTCTGTTTCTCCCTCACTCGCTACGGGAGCTGCTGAACTTACAGCCTTCGCAGCGGGACTAATTTCATCATCGTCAAGTTCAACAGCGTCGATGCCTTGGATTCCGGCCATTTGCAATGCACGCGACCGGATCGTTGGCGGAACGCTATCATCCTTTGCAAGCTGAGCAAATAGCGGGCCTGCAAGATCCTTTTTTTCCATATTCAGATAAGATAGTGCAACCATTTCTCCAGCGCTACCAAACCATGGATTGCCGGGAACCGCCAACGGCTTTAGCCGGTCAACGACCTGCTCTGGTTTCAACGTGTCAAATTCAGCTACGGTTTGCCGGATAAGCGCCAGATCGCGGAAAGGTTGCGGTAGATTTGTATCAGCTACAATCGCTTTATAACCGGCAACAGCAGCTTTTATATCTTCTTTTTCCAATGCAATATTGGCCTGCATCATTTTGGCTGCGGCGCGATAGCCCTTTTGATCCGCATCTTCGAGCGATTTCAAAGCGGTTGCTGCGCCATCCAGATTATTCCGATTCACGCTGTCTATCGCGGCAACATATTCCTCACTGCGTAGTCCGGATTCTTCATTCAGACTGTTATTATAGAATATCCAGCCAGCTAGCGCAGCCAAACCGGCAACCAGAGCCAAACCAAGCCATATCCCGTAACGGCGACCGAAATTTTTGAGATCATCTTCACGAACGGCGTCATCAACTTCCCGCATGAACACCTGTTCCTGACGATCAGGCTTCTCTTCTGGCGTATTTTTGTCGTCTTTGGCCAAAATAGCTTCCTTTAATATTTAAACTTGTTGGGAAAGATAATTACGCTTTCCGAAAATCCGTCGCGTGTCCTTTACCGATGGTCAGTCAAAAGTCCAAGTATATCGTCCATTTCCAAATGCTGAACGACAGCCTATTATTTTGATGTTTGGCAGCTATTTCTTTGGTTGATAAAGTTGATCGGCCCCTGGAAAACTGCGGTTTCGCACTTCATGAGCATAATCTCTGGCGGCCTTTTCAATATTTTCGGAAATATTGTGATAACGCTTCACAAAACGTGCCGTACGTTCAAACATACCCAGCATATCTTCCGTAACCAGCACCTGCCCATCACATTTTGCAGAAGCACCGATACCAATGGTTATAGCACCAACCGTATTCGTTACTTCGATTGCAATCGGTTCCAACACGCCTTCTAGCACAATCGCAAAGGCACCTGCCTGATCAAGAGCGATAGCATCACCGATAATTTTCTTGGCCTCTGCATCACTGCGTCCGCGTGCGCCATAGCCGCCAAGCACATTAATCGCCTGCGGTGTCAATCCCACATGACCGACCACGGGAATACCGCGATCTACCAGAAACCGGACAGTTTCTGCCATGACTTCACCGCCTTCCAGCTTAACGGCTGCTGCGCCGGTTTCTTTCAGAATCCGCGCCGCATTTTCATAGGCATGCTGGGGTGATGCTTCATAGGAGCCGAACGGCATATCCACGACAACAACGCTGTGATAGCTGCCCCGCACAACCGCAGCGCCGTGATTGCACATCATCTCCATGGTCACAGGGATTGTGGAAGGTAAACCGTAAATGACCTGCGCCAGAGAATCACCAACCAGCAACATGTCACATTGGGCGTCCAGTAACTGTGCCATACGCGCAGTATAGGCGGTTAGCATGACCACAGGCTCCGATGTAACGCCATCAACCTTGCGGCGCTGTATTTTGGGAACCGATAGCCGTTTCATTGGCTGTGGTGTCGGATTGGCACGGCTTGTAGACGTGTCGAGTGTGTAAGTTGTAGACATGGATATTCTGTTAGCTCCCAGGAAACGTTAAAAGCGCACTAACATGAAATCACCGTTATATGGGCGTAAAGTCAAACATTAATCGTCAAATTCGGTTCTGCTGTTTCATTCCGCCCAAAATTGATCCACAGCCATGGTTGTTCCGCTAATTTCATTTTCATGCCGGGCAACCAGAACAGCGTCACTGGTCAGTACCAGATAAGGTTCAATCAGCGCCAAACTCTATTCCCCGCTGACAAGACTCCAATGTATATTCTATGACATTACCACTAGCCCGCGATGGGCGACACGATGGGCCGCTCACCGGTTAATGTCGGCATGGCCGGCTGAGGATTATCGTCATTTCGCGTTTGCATATTGCAAGCAGCCGTTCCCATTAACATGAGCAGGGAAAGGAAATAACGTCGCGCCATCAAACCGGCCCATACTCCTATCCGTTACGCGCAGTCAGTCCCGCTGTCTCGTAATCAGACGCCTTGAAACCGACAACCAGCTCATCACCATGTTCCAGCACTGGCCGTTTAATCATACTGGGGTTTTCCTGCATCAACATGATCGCGCTGTCTTCGTTGACATTTTCCTTCACCATATCAGGCAGCTTTTTGAAGGTCGTACCGCGCTTGTTGAGCAATGGCTCCCAACCGACCTGCATCACCCATTCTTCCAGCTTGTCCTTGGTAATCCCGGATACTTTATAGTCATGAAAAACGTAATTTATCCCGTTTTTCTCCATCCAGTTACGCGCCTTTTTGATCGTGTCGCAATTGGAGATGCCATACATTTTTGTTTCGTTACTCATTTTCTTCACCCTATTCAGTCTACGCAGCAGGCCAGAGACAAACGTCACTTGAGAGACATCGGTCACACGGGGAACTCCGGACTGTGCTGATATTCGTTCCAATCCGAATACGCCAGAATCGCCCGTCATGCAAAGCCTATCAGGGCATTGCACTAAAATCGTCACGCCACTTTCTCCGCTAACCAAGCAGAGATAATATTAGCGATCAGATATCTACGACAATCTTACCGAAATGCGCTCCTGATTCCTGATGCCGGAAAGCATCAGCCAGCTTGGCAAGCGGGAAATGCTTGTCAATTACAGGTTTGATACCATTACTTTCAATGGCGGCAATCATATCACGTTGATGCGCCCGGCTACCAACGGTCAGCCCCTGCACCCGCAAGTTTTTACCCATTAACAGCCCCGTCTGCACTGGCCCGGCAAAGCCGGTCAACACGCCGATCAGGGCGATATGGCCGCCAATGCGCGTTGCCATCATGGATTGGTCAAGAGTGCCCGGTCCGCCAATTTCAACCACGCAATCGACACCCGTCCCACCAGTAAGCTCAAGCACTTTTGGTCCCCATGCTTCAACTTCTTTATAATTGATCAGATGGTCCGCGCCCAACTCCTTGAGCCGCGACAGTTTTTCATCCGAAGAGGATGTAGCAATAACTTTTGCGCCCGCCGCCTTGGCAAATTGCAGGGCAAAAATCGACACGCCGCCCGTCCCTTGCACCAACACTGTGTCACCGGGCTTTACGCAGCCATCAACAAACAGTGCGCGCCACGCAGTAAGACCTGCACAGGTCAGCGTCGCCGCTTCCGCTGCGCTATAACCCTTGGGCGCATGTGTCCACGAAGTCGTCGGCCCAACGGCTTGTTCACAGGCATAGCCGTCAATCCCGTCACCGGGCACCCGTTTGAAACCGCCCTCTGGCGGCGCGCCATCAATCCAGTCAGGGAAAAAGGTTGATACAACCGCATCGCCAACCTTGAATTCGCTCACCCCTTCGCCAACCGCCGTCACTTCGCCTGCCCCATCGGACATCGGAATCCGGTTTTCGGCTGTCGGTATCATCCCCTTCACCACTGCATAATCATGATAGTTGAGCGACGAAGCCCGCAGCCGAACCGAGATTTCCCCCGTACCGGGAGCCGCAGGATCAGAGATATCAACGAGCTTGAGATTATCGAGCGACGCAGGTGCGTGAAGTTGAATGGCTTTCATGGGTTTCTCCTAAAGGCTTTCCGTTCGGTGAACCCGAACTTATGTATGTCAATATGACATATTTGCCTAAAAGAGGTGATGAAACAAGTTCAACGTTACGAGTTACCAGAGAGTTATCAGCAGACCAACCAGCTTTATTCCCACTCAATCGTGCCCGGCGGCTTGCTGGTATAATCATAGACCACCCGGTTAATGCCCTTCACTTCGTTGACAATCCGGGTCGAAACACGGGTCAGGAAGCTGGCGTCAAACGGGTAAACATCGGCGGTCATGCCATCTGTGCTGGTCACGGCGCGCAGGCCACAGACATTGTCATAAGTGCGGTGGTCGCCCATCACGCCGACTGTTTTAACCGGAAGCAGCACTGCAAAAGCCTGCCAGATTGCATCATATAAGCCAGCGTTTCTGATTTCTTCCAGATAGATAGCATCCGCTTTACGCAAGATATCGCAACGTTCCTTGGTCACTTCTCCGGGTATACGGATGGCAAGGCCGGGGCCGGGAAACGGGTGGCGACCAACGAAAATCTCTGGCAAACCAAGCTCGCGGCCCAACTCACGGACCTCATCCTTGAACAATTCGCGCAATGGCTCGACCAGCTTCATATTCATGCGTTCGGGAAGACCACCGACATTATGGTGCGATTTTATCGTGACACTCGGCCCGCCGGTAAAGCTGACGCTTTCGATCACATCGGGATAAAGTGTCCCTTGTGCAAGAAAATCAGCACCCCCGACATTTTTTGCTTCAATCTCAAACACATCAATGAAGGTCTTGCCAATGAATTTGCGTTTCTTTTCGGGGTCTGTCTCACCTTTCAGGCCGTTCATGAACAAGGTTTCTACGTTCAGATTGACCAGCGGTATATTATAATGGCCTTTGAACAGACTGACTACCTGATCCGCTTCACCCATCCGCATCAGGCCGTGATCCACAAAAACGCAGGTAAGTTGATCGCCAATTGCTTCGTGAATCAGCACTGCCGCAACTGCGCTGTCAACGCCGCCGGAAAGCGCGCAGATGACTTTGCTGTCGCCAACCTGTTCGCGAATTTCCTTGATCTTGGCTTCTTTGAACTCGGCCATTGTCCAGTCGCCGGAACAGCCGCAAACATGACGGACAAAATTGGCGATCAAACGGCCACCATCGGGCGTGTGCACAACCTCGGGATGGAATTGCATGCCATAAAAGCGTTTCTCGTCATCCGCGATAATCGCAAAGGGTGCGCCTTCGGTAGTTGCGACGATACGGAAACCGGGGGCAAATTCTGTTACCTTGTCGCCGTGGCTCATCCACACCTGATGCTTTTCACCGACTTTCCACAAGCCGTCGAACAATACGCAGCTTTCCGAAATCTCGATAAAGGCACGGCCAAACTCGCCGCTTTCGCCGCCCTGCACCTGACCGCCCAATTGCGTGGTCATTACCTGTTGACCGTAACAGATACCAAGCACAGGAATACCGGCATCCAGAAACGCCTGCGGAATACGCGGGCTGCCGTCTTCTGTGACGCTTGCGGGGCCACCGGAGAGGATGATCCCCTTGGGCTTCATCCGTTCAAACGCCTCTTGGGCATTGTTAAACGGGGCGATCTCTGAATAGACTCCCGCCTCACGGACCCGGCGGGCAATAAGTTGCGTGACCTGAGAGCCAAAATCAACGATCAGGATGGTTTCTTCATGAGCTATGGACATGGATAAGCGCTTAATCTGACGCGCGGAAAGAGTCTATAGACTCTATAGCCTAGAATGGCAGAATCCTTGCTCTCAAAACTCCCCGGACGTGATCAGCAGCGTTATTTTGCCGCTTGCGGTTCGATCATCTCCCGCAATTCGGTTTTTAATATTTTACCGATATGGCTGCGCGGCAATTCGTCAATCAGATGAAGCTCGGAAAGGCGCTGCGTCTTGCCAAGCTGTTCATTGGTCGCTGTTTTCAAGGCTTCCAGATCCAGCGAGGCGCCTTCTTCTGCCACTACAAATCCAGCCGGTGTCTCTCCCCATTGCCGGGACGCGATACCAACTACCGCCGCATCAGCAACATCTGGCTGCGCCATCAATGCCTCTTCCAGATCGCGTGGATAAATATTGAAACCGCCTGAAATAATCATGTCCTTTGATCGGCCCATCAGGGTGACAAAGCCGTCTTCATCGACTTTGCCAATATCGCCCATCCGTTGCCAACGGTCACCATTTTCGTCATACCAGCTTGCCTGGGCGGTTTTTTCCGGCTGATTTTGATAGCCGCTCATCATCGTTTGCGAGCGCCCGACCAATTCGCCCATTTCACCGGGCGGCAAGCGATTCAGGTCTTCGTCTACCGTAATCACTTCGCTGCCACCCCATGGGATGCCGACAGTGTGCAATTTGTCCGGATGCGCGTGCGCTAGCAAAAGGCACACCACGCCGCCTTCGGTCATCGAATAGACTTCAATCAAACCGCCGGGCATACGTTTTAACACTTCAGCCTTTAATTCGGCGGAAAATGGTGCGCTAGTGCAATATTTATGGGTAAAGCTGCTCAAATCATAATCGTCAAAATCTTCAAAATCCATCAGCCGTTGATATTGCACGGGAACCAGCATTGTGTGGCTCGCGCGGTTTTCCTGCGCCAGTTCCAGCCATTTCCGGCAATCAAATTTTCGCATGAGAACAGCCGTCCCGCCATAAGCCATAGTGGGCAGAAAAACCGCAAGTGTCGTGTTGGAATAGAGTGGAGTGGATAACAGCGACACCTGACCCGGCTTGCCATATCCCGTATTCTCGCCCACGGCTATTTGATACCAGCGCATCTGGCGGCTGTGCACAATCCCTTTCGGCGTGCCGGTCGTGCCACTGGAATAGATGATATTGAACGGGTCTTTCGGACCAGCGCCCATATCTTTTGGCATAGCGCCTTCCCCGGCCATCCAGTCTTGCATCACCGGCGCGTCTTTCTCTGCCACGTCCAGCATGACATGTTTGAGCGGCGGCAGGCTGATCCCGCTGTCAATCAACTCCGCTCGCTTCGCGCTGTCGACAAATAAATGCATGGCTCCGCTGTCAGCCATCATATTAGCAAGCTGTTTGGGGGTGGCCGAGGTCGTTAACGGCGCCGCACAACCGCCTGCTGCAATGGCGCCAAGATAGGCAACCGCATAATGAATTGTCGTTGTGCCAAGAATCGATACCGCCTGCCCTTTTTCAAGCCCGTCGGCCTGAAGCTGCGCCGCGACGCGGTTTACCAATTGGGCTGTCTGTGCCCATGTCAATTTTTCTTCACCATCATCCAGCGCAACCCGGTCAGGCTGATTGACGGCATGGGCGTTGATAAGGTCGGCAAAATGTCCGAAGGGTTGTTCAAGATAAGTGACGGGGTTCAGGCTCATGTGACAATTTTCCGTTTGCAATGGATGGATGGCATAAAGAAATTACTTAACCCGCTACCAATTTGATAAAAGTGCTTTCGACCCAGCCGCTTTTACATGGGCCGTCATAATCACGCTTGGATCGGACGGGCGTAGAAACGCCACAATCTATGGTGTCTGTATCCTCTGCCGGAGCATAGACAATGCCCAGCCATTGTTGGTCATGGCTGCGGCTACAGATATGGACAAATTGTCCGATCGACAGGGCATCTTTGCGTTTTGCACGATCAAATGGTGCGATCAGAACTTCCAGCTCCGCTTCCCGCAGGTCAGCCACCCTGCCCATCCCTTGGCAAGCATCAAAGCGTGGCCCGCCTTCGCCAATACGCACAGGCCGTTCACCCGGGCTGGTTCCCACTCTTTCGGTCTGGCCGGTCGGGTTTTCAATATCCGTCTGGCTGTTTTGCAGGTCATCGCTAACCTCTGTGGTTTCAGAACAGGCGCTGGCGGTATAACCGATCAGGGCAAGAGCAAAAAGGGTTCTCATCATTCTTGCAGCCTAGCCTAATAACCACGCCGATGGAAAGATGAGAATGTTAAACCGGCTCAAAGAACAATCTGGGTCTGGGTCACAACAGCGACCAGCGTTCCATCATCCAGCGATATTCGCGTTTGCCAGACCGACTGTCTTTTCCCCACTTTCAAGGGAGTGGATTCGCCGTAAACGATCTGGCCTTGAGGCGCGGCGTTCAGGAAATTGGTTTTACTTTCGGATGTTGTGGTTCCGGCCGATCCTTCGGGTAAATTTGCAAAGCCGCCAAATGCGCCCAGAACATCGGCAAAAGTCATCACCGCACCACCATGGATAGAAGGTGTATTGCGGCCATTGCCAGCGGTGCAGATTTCTGGCCGCACCAGCATCTCCCCGCAGATTTTTTCTTTGGTCATTTCGGTAATTTTTATACCCATAGTCTTGGCAAATGGCACGATATCCGCAGGGTTCGTCATATGCTATTCTCCTCCCGAAATAATAGTCTAGAGGAGCATTTCAGCGGCGAACAGCACTGCTGCAAATGAAAACCGTTCAAATCCCTGTAACCAACTGAAAAACAAGTATTAAAATATCGGTTTTTCAAACAAACTCCTTGGGTTTCGAGGCGCATCAGGCTATGAGTATTATATGAGCGAAAACACAGAAAACGAGATTATGGAAAGCACGGATAGTGCCTCCAATGGTTCCAATCAAAATGACTATGGCGCGGATTCTATCAAGGTCCTGAAAGGCCTTGATGCGGTTCGCAAACGCCCCGGCATGTATATTGGCGATACCGACGACGGATCGGGTCTGCATCACATGGTGTTCGAGGTTTCCGACAATGCGATTGACGAAGCATTGGCCGGCCATTGTGACCTTATCCAGATCACTTTGAACCCTGATGGCAGTGTTTCTGTTGAAGATAACGGCCGCGGTATTCCTGTGGGCATGCACAAGGAAGAAGGTGTCAGCGCAGCCGAAGTCATAATGACCCAGCTCCATGCAGGCGGTAAGTTTGAAAATACTTCAGACGACAATGCCTATAAAGTATCCGGCGGCCTTCACGGCGTTGGCGTATCAGTCGTTAATGCCCTGTCCGAATGGCTAGAGCTAGATATTTGGCGGGAAGGTAAAGCGCATAATATGCGCTTTGAATTTGGCAATGCCGTGCGCTCGCTAGAAGTAACCGGCGATGCGAATGGGAAAAAGGGAACACGTGTCACATTTTACCCGTCGCCAGACACATTCAAAATTACCGAATTTGATTTTGACAAGCTCGAGCACCGCTACCGCGAACTCGCATTTTTGAATTCCGGCGTTCATATTCTGCTTCGTGATGCCCGCGGAGAGGAAACCAAGGAAATCGACCTGTTTTACGAAGGCGGAATTGCTGCTTTTGTGCGTTATCTTGACCGTAATAAAACGCCTATTGTCCCCGAACCGATTGCCATTCACGGTGATCGTGATGATGTCATTATCGACGTCGCGCTGGAATGGAACGACAGCTATTATGAAAATGTGCTGTGTTTCACCAACAACATCCCTCAGCGGGATGGTGGAACGCATCTGGCCGCTTTCCGGTCGGCGCTGACGCGAACGCTAAACAATTATGCCGAAAGCTCCGGCGCGCTCAAGAAAGAGAAGGTCAAGCTGACCGGCGATGATATGCGTGAAGGCCTGACTGCTATTGTGTCGGTTAAACTTCCGGATCCGAAATTCAGTTCGCAGACCAAAGACAAGCTGGTATCTTCTGAAGTACGCCAACCACTTGAAAGCCTGATGGCTGACAAGCTGGCTGAATGGCTCGAAGAAAACCCGCAGAATGCTTCCATGGTTGTTCAGAAGATTATCGACGCAGCTGCGGCGCGTGAAGCAGCGAAAAAAGCGCGTGAATTAACCCGGCGCAAAGGGGCGATGGATATTGCTTCCCTTCCCGGCAAACTAGCCGATTGCCAGGAACGCGATCCGACAAAATCAGAACTTTTTCTGGTGGAAGGCGATTCTGCTGGCGGGTCCGCCAAACAAGGACGCGACCGGCACTATCAGGCGATCTTGCCTCTCAAAGGTAAGATTCTTAACGTTGAGCGTGCGCGCTTTGACCGGATGCTATCATCGAAAGAAGTTGGCACCCTGATACAGGCGATGGGCACGGGTATTGGCCGTGAAGATTTTAACATAGAAAAGCTGCGCTATCACAAGATCGTCATCATGACCGACGCTGATGTGGATGGTGCACATATCCGCACATTATTGCTGACATTTTTCTATCGGCAAATGCCGGAAATCGTTGAAAACGGACATCTGTATATTGCTCAGCCACCGCTCTATAAAGTTGGCAAGGGCAAGAGCGAAGTTTACCTCAAAGATGATAACGCGCTTGATCAATATCTTGTCGATGCCGGTCTTCAAAATATGGTATTGCAAACCAGTGAAGGTGCGCGATCTGGTGAAGATTTACGCAGTCTGGTCGAACATGGCCGGCGCATGCGCTCGTTAATGGCCTATGTTCCGCGCCGTTATGACAGCACAATTGTTGAAGGCATGGCACTTACAGGTGCACTCAATCCTGAACATGGTCATGCCGAACGGCAAGCAGCGGTAGATACAGCCGCCGCGTGGATGGATGCTGTCGATGAAGAAGGAAGCTGGTCCGGCAAAGTTTCCGAGGAAGGGGGCTATCTGTTCGAACGTCTGTGGCGCGGTGTTACCGATCATCACATTATCGAAGCCAAGTTCCTTGAATCTGCCGAAGCACGCAAGCTTCATAGTCTTGCTTCTGAACAAAGCAGCACTTTTGCCAGCGGTAGCCGTCTTGTAAAAGGCGTGACTGAGGATGCCGATGCAGAGGAAGATATCACCGGATCACAGGGTATCTTGATAACGCGGCCATCCGAGTTGCTTGACGCTATATTGGCTGCAGGGCGTAAAGGCCTGTCGTTCCAGCGCTATAAGGGGCTGGGAGAGATGAACGCCGAACAGCTTTGGGAAACTACGCTGGACCCCGAAGTCCGCTCGTTATTGCAAGTGACAGTCGAACAAGCCGATGTGACCGACGAAATATTCACCAAGCTCATGGGTGATGTTGTCGAGCCCCGTCGCGAATTTATTGTGGATAACGCGCTGAATGTCGCCAATCTGGATATTTAAAACAGCAATATCTTAAAATTGCCGGCTAATGGTTAGTCGGCAATTTTTAGATCAACGGCATCAGCCATAAACCCGTAAATATCGGAATATTCTTCAATCAGCTTATCTGTCGGCTTGCCACTGCCATGACCTGCCCGTGTTTCGATGCGGATCAGATGTGGTTTGTCTCCGGTATCCAATGCCTGTAACCGTGCGGTATATTTAAAGCTGTGCCCGGGAACCACACGGTCGTCTGTATCAGCAGTTGATACAATAATCGCCGGATAATCCGTGCCATCTTTAATATTGTGATAGGGCGAATAGCTGAGCAGATTGCGGAAATCTGCTTCTTTGTCGGGATAGCCGTAATCATCTACCCAATAGCGTCCGGCAGTAAACCGGTCAAAACGCAGCATATCCATCACGCCCACAGCAGCATGACCGGCGGAGAACAGATCCGGTCTCTGGTTCATGACCGCACCGACAAGAAGGCCTCCATTGGAACGCCCTTCAATAGCAAGACCGTCTTTCGGCGTAATGCCTTCCCCGATCAGATATTCTCCCGCCGCGATAAAGTCATCAAAGACATTTTGCTTGTTTTGCAAGCGTCCGGCATCATGCCAATCCTTACCATATTCGCCGCCGCCACGCAGGTTGGCAGAAGCATAGACACCGCCCGCTTCAATCCACGCCATTTTTGGAGCGCTATATTCAGGCAAAAGAGAGATATTGAAACCACCATAACCATAAAGCAGGGTCGGTGCGCCTTCGCTTAGGTCAATGTCTTTCCGGTGAACAACGAACATCGGAATCTTGGTGCCATCCTTACTTTTGTAAAAGTGCTGCGAAACCATTATATTGTCAGGATCAAAAGGAATATCAGGCTGTGCCCAGACTTTCGGAGCACCGACATCATCAAAGCGATAGATGGTGGAAGGCCGGTTGAAACTGGTAAAGGCAAAAAATGCTTCGCTATCCTTGGCTGAACCATTGAGGCCGCCGACTTGTCCTAATCCGGGTAAATCCACAACGCCCTTGGGGCTGCCATCTAACGTAAATAGCTCCAGACGGCTTTTTGCATCATCAATATAATCAACCGCTAATGTTTCACCGACCAGGATTGCGTGATCGATCGTGGCAAGATGCTCTGGCACGATCTCTGTCCATTCGGGAGTTTCTGCGCTGACATCCGTTTTCATGATCCGTAAGCGAGGCGCGTCTTTGTTGGTCGCAAAATACAGCGTATCACCTACGCCATCGACAAGGGTCCAGTTATTTTCAAGCCCCTCGATAAGTTTACGTGTTTCAAGCTTGGGCGCATCAACCTTTATCAGGGTAATTTCATAGCGGTCATCCGTCCCGGACGATGATGTGATAACCACCCATTCCTTATCAGAAGTCACTTCTGCCATGTGATTAAGATCAGGCCGATCCGGGGTCGCGTAAACCTTTATGTCCTGATCCTGTTTATGGCCAATAATGTGTAGATATATCGTCTGGTTTTTGTTGAGCGATTGAAAAGCCTCTCCTTCTTCTGGCTTTGGGAAACGGGAATAGAGAAAACCCGTATTATCCGGCATCCACGCAAGATTGCTAAATTTGACCCATTCAACCGTGTCTTCCAATATTTTACCGGTAGCTACGTCAATCACTTTCACTGTGCGCCAGTCAGACCCACCGTCCTGAATTGCATAGACAAGCAAGCTACCATCTTCTGATGGCTTCCATTCTGCTAAAGCTGTTGCGCCGTCTTCGGACCATTTTGACGGGTCGATAAGGATGCGCTCTTCGCCTTCATTGCCATCACGAACATATAGTATTGCTTGATTCTGGCCGCCGCTCTTACGCTCATAAAAATATGACCCGCCAGCCTCGACCGGCACGCCAAGCGCATCATAATCAAACAGGTTCGTCATTGATGCAGCCAATGCCCCACGCCCATCCAGTTTTTCCAGATAAGCATCCGTAACCGCATTCTGGTCACGCACCCATGCTGCAACGTCCTGATCTTCCCGAACGTCATTTTCTAACCAGCGATAAGGGTCGGCAATTTTTTCGCCGAATTGATTTTCTACCACATCAACAATTTTGGTTTCGGGATAAGCCAAAGCATCATCTTTCGGTGTTGCACCGGTTTGAGCCAATGCAGAAATGGGGAGGATTGCAGTGCTGCTGGCCAGTGCCAGCGCAAGAAGATGAGTGATACGCATGTATAATTTCCCGAAAAGCAGAAGATACAATTAAAAAGAGGCCGCAAACTTATCGCTTGCAGCCCCCGATTTCAAATGAAACTGTCTTTCGAGAAGGACTTATGCCTCGTCAAATTCTTCTTCTGCATTCTGGTCTGGACCGCTGTCCTGACCTTTTGCATCCGTATCGCGGTCTACCAATTCGATAACCGCCATTGGCGCAGCATCAGAAGCACGGAAACCGGCACGGATAATCCGTGTATAGCCGCCGTTACGATCGCTGTAGCGCTCTGCCAATACATCGAAAATTTTCTTTGTCTGAACCTCGTCCATCAAACGCGATTGCGTGAGACGACGATTGGAAAGACCGCCTTTTTTGCCCAGCGTAATCAGTTTCTCAACATAAGGCCGCAATTCTTTGGCTTTGGGCAAGGTGGTCATAATCTGTTCGTGCTTAATCAATGCCGCAGCCAGATTTTTGAGCAAAGCCTGACGGTGGGCACCGGTCCGCTGCATACGGCGGCCCTTCATTCTATGACGCATATTCTTATTCTCCGTTCGTATTGGGGCCGTATGAGGTACCCCGATGCAGGCCGTTTTAAGGGTCGGCCCATTTCCCTTTCTAAGAAGCTCTCTCCATTATGGAGAGAAACCTTTAACCCAAAAGCTCTTGTTCCAGCTTCTTGGCCATTTCTTCAATATTTTCAGGTGGCCAGCCAGGAATATCCATGCCCAGACGCAGCCCCATGCTAGACAGCACTTCCTTGATTTCGTTCAAAGATTTGCGACCAAAGTTAGGCGTACGCAGCATTTCGGCTTCGGTTTTCTGCACCAGATCGCCAATATAAATGATATTGTCGTTCTTCAGGCAGTTTGCCGAACGGACCGAAAGCTCCAATTCGTCGACCTTCTTGAGTAGATAACGATTGAGCTGGTTGGCGTCGCTTTCCTGCTGGCTTTGCGCGGCGGCCATGCCGATGGGCGATGATACGCTTTCCAAAGCTTCTTCGAAATGGACGAACAGTTGCAACTGGTCCTGAAGAATACGTGCAGCATAAGCAATCGCATCTTCGGGTGTTACGGTGCCATCCGTTTCGATGGTGAGGTTCAGCTTGTCAAAGTCAAGCTCCTGACCAACACGGGCATTATCGATTTTATAAGAAACCTGACGGATAGGCGAATAAAGCGAGTCAACCGGGATCAAGCCAATGGGCGCATCAACGGGACGGTTAGCCACCGCAGGAACATAGCCTTTGCCGACATTGACAGTCAGTTCCATGTTAAACGATGCACCATCATCAAGATGGCAAATGATCAGATCGGGATTCATGACTTCAATGTCACCGGAAACCGCGATATCACCTGCTGTTACTGTAGCAGGGCCCGTTGCGGAAAGCTGCAAACGCTTGGCATCCTCGCCTTCCATTTTCAACGCAATTTGCTTGACGTTCAGAACGATATCGGTGACATCTTCACGCACGCCAGGAAGCGACGAGAATTCATGCAGTGCATTTTCGATTTTGATTGACGTTACAGCAGCGCCCTGAAGCGATGATAGCAAAACACGACGCAACGCGTTACCAATAGTCAAGCCAAAGCCGCGCTCAAGAGGTTCAGCTACGAAAGTAGCTTTGCGCTTGGGATCACCACCAGATTTTATATCGAGAACGTTGGGCTTTTTCAGTTCTTGCCAGTTCTTCATATTGACAGTCATGGACTTCCCCTAGTGAGTTCAAAGAGTGGGTTGGACCGTTACCACTCTGAATTACCAAAAATTGGGAACTACCGGCCGGATAGCTCCCATAAACATAAGCGGCTTAGACTCTGCGACGCTTGGACGGACGAACACCATTATGCGGGATCGGTGTCACATCACGAATCGAAGTAATGGTAAAGCCAACAGCTTGCAGTGCACGAAGCGCGGACTCACGGCCAGAGCCAGGTCCCTTAACTTCGACTTCCAATGTACGGACACCATGATCCGCCGCTTTCTTGCCTGCATCTTCTGCTGCAACCTGCGCCGCATAGGGCGTAGATTTACGAGAGCCTTTGAAACCCATCATCCCGGCAGAGGACCAGCTTATTGCGTTCCCCTGTGCATCGGTGATGGTGACCATCGTGTTATTAAATGTGGCGTTGACGTGTGCTACGCCTGCCGAAATATTTTTGCGCGCGCTTCTTTTTATGCGCTGCGGTTCGCGTGCCATGTAATCAATTCCTACCTATTATCCTGTGTTAAGCTGCCCGATCAATCTTATAATCCCTGGAGCAACCTGCCGGTGGCGAAATAGAAAAATCGGTCGCAAGGACCAATTCCCTGTCCTATTTCTTCTTACCAGCAATAGCCTTGGGCTTGCCTTTACGGGTGCGCGCATTGGTATGCGTACGCTGTCCACGAACAGGAAGTCCTTTACGATGACGAAGACCGCGATAGCAGGCCAGGTCCATAAGGCGCTTGATATTCATTGCGGTTTCACGCCGCAAATCACCTTCAACAGTCAATTCTGCATCAATGGTTTCCCGAATCTGCAAAATTTCCTGATCGGAAAGATCTTGAACCCGACGGGCCGGATCGATTTTCAGTTTTTCAACAATCTCGGCCGCTTTGGTGCGCCCGATACCATGAATATAGGTAAGCGAGATAATTACGCGCTTATTAGTTGGGATATTTACCCCGGCAATACGTGCCAATATATTTCTCCTGCTCCACAGAAACCGATTCGCCGGCCTCTATCTCATCGCTAAGTGGTTAAAAACACATTCAAAACGCACAAAACCAGCGGACGCCACGAAAGCGTTGCCGGTTGTGTTTGGTTTCGAATAAAATTGGAATAGGTGGATAGGCTTTCCCTGTCAAGCGTCGTAATACTGCCGGTTCTGAGAAATCACCCTTTGCCCCTGGTCTTTGTCTTCCCGGGACTAGCTTTGGCTTCAATAAATTGAATGATCTGACCGGCAACATCCTTGCCTGTTGCATTTTCAATACCTTCCAATCCCGGTGAACTGTTCACTTCCATAATGACCGGGCCATGATTGGCGCGTAGAATATCCACGCCTGCGACGTTCAGCCCCATTACCTTGGCTGCTCGTACGGCAGTCGACCGTTCCTCCGGTGTGATCTTGACCATCTTTGCCGACCCTCCGCGATGGAGATTCGACCGGAAATCACCCTCCGCCCCTGTGCGCTTCATCGCTGCAACCACTTTGCCGCCAATTACAAAGATACGAATATCGCTAGCGCCTGCCTCTTTGATAAATTCCTGCACAAGAATATTGACGTTCAGTCCACGGAACGCCTCGATAACCGACTTAGCACTATTAGCGGTTTCCCCAAGCACAACACCGATACCCTGCGTTCCTTCCAGCAGCTTGATAACCGCTGGCGCACCGCCAACAATCTTCAAAACCTCTTCGGTCTGTTTCGGGTCATGAGCAAATGCGGTAACTGGCAAGCCAAGGCCATGTTTCGCGAATATCTGCATCGAGCGCAATTTGTCCCGTGACCGGCCTACCGCAACACTTTCATTAAGCGGCCATACACCCATCATTTCAAACTGTCGCAATACCGCTAAGCCATAATGGGTTATGGACGCCCCGATGCGGGGTATCACGGCATCAAAGCCTTTCAATGTTTCGCCATTATAAAGAATTGATGGCCGGTGAGATGTGATGTTCATGGTGCAGCGAAGCGTGTTCAGGATCTGCAACTCATGTCCACGCTCTTCTGCTGCCTCCAACAATCGCTGGTGCGAATATAGATTTGGATTACGCGCAAGCATGGCAATTTTCATGAATTACCCCTTTGTTACAGAATGAGTAGCAGGCTGCCCCAGCGCCCATCGTTTGGCACTGTTCACCAGGAACCCCCGTTTTAATGCCCGCCGTCCTATCAATACCGGAAATGCCATGGAGTGGCGGTTCGCCAGTGTCATATGACCAACCCACCTGAGCGGGCCGAGTTCCATAATCGTTTCTATAACATATCTTTCCTGTGATTTCCCGTTCGAGCTTTTTATTAAACGTTTTTCCAAAAGCTTCGCTTCACAGCGGATAGCCGGAAATGCAGGTGATTTTGGAATAGTGAATGCGACCCATGACTCCCCGTCGCGGTCAAACGGCTTGACCTTGACAGCATGCAGCGAAGATGTGGCTGCTCCGCTATCAATTTTCGCGCGAATATTCTTGATGCCCAATTCAGGCAAGCTGACAAGTTCACACCAGCCTATTTCACAGGGTTCTTTTAACTTTCGGCGCAAGCGCAGCGGCTTTGCAGGATTCATAGTGACCATCGACCAATATGTGGGCGATGGCATCATGATAGGCAAGGCTATAATCGCGCATAGCGATTTCCGGGTAGATTGTTCTAAGCGCTACAAAAACAGGCGTTAAACGACCCCATAGGCAAGCATCGCATCTGCAACTTTTTTGAAGCCGGCTATGTTGGCGCCTCTTGCATAATCAACATAGCCACCGCCCTGATCGCCATATTCGACGCATTGGCTGTGGATTCCGGCCATTAGTTCGGTCAACATCGTCCCAAGCCGCTCGTGGTTCCAGCTAACCCGCTCGGCATTCTGGCTCATTTCAAGACCGGATACAGCAACGCCTCCGGCATTGGCAGCCTTCCCGGGGCCGTACATAATCTTTGCATCATGAAAAACATGCACACCTTCCAAGGTAGTAGGCATATTTGCCCCTTCGGACACGGCAATCACACCGTTGGAAACCAGCATCTTGGCTTCAACTTCGTTCAATTCGTTTTGCGTAGCACATGGCATAGCAAGGTCACAGGCAACCCCCCAAGGACGTAAACCTTCATGGTAAGATGCGCCTTTAAACTCATCAACATATTCAGACATACGGCCACGGCGCAGTGTCTTATGCTCTTTGACCCAATCGATTTTTTCCTGAGTAAATCCTTCAGGATCGTGAACAAAACCACCGCTATCAGATAAAGTCAGCACTTTGCCGCCTTGCTTGAGAATCTGCTCCGCTGCGTGAGTGGCGACATTTCCGGATCCGGAAATAACTACTGTTTTACCCTCAATGCTGTCTTTTTTGTGCGCCAGCATATTTTGGAGAAAATAAACCGCGCCATAGCCTGTGGCTTCGGGACGAAGTTCGCTACCGCCATATTCGCGGCCTTTACCTGTCAAAACGCCCTCCCAGCGATTGGTGATACGTTTATATTGCCCAAACATATAACCAATTTCACGGCTACCGACGCCAATGTCGCCCGCTGGCACATCCGTATCGGGGCCAATATGACGATAAAGCTCTGTCATGAAAGATTGGCAGAACCGCATGACTTCAGCATCAGATTTGCCCTTCGGATCGAAATCCGCACCACCTTTGGCTCCGCCCATCGGCAAACCGGTCAGCGAGTTTTTAAAAGTCTGCTCGAACGCCAGAAATTTCAGAACACTCTCGTTCACGCTTGGGTGAAACCGGATCCCGCCTTTATACGGACCAATTGCATTGTTACTTTGTACGCGCCAACCACGTTGCACCCGGATACGGTGTGTATCATCTTCCCAACATACACGGAATGAAACCACACGATCAGGCTCTGCCATACGCCGTAAAATCTGGGCCGTATGATATTCTTCCTTGTCTTCGATGAAATCGTAAATATCTTCGGCGACTTCCTGCACTGCCTGTACAAACTCGGTTTGCCCGGGATTGCGATGTTTTACACCTTCAATGAAGGTATTAAAATCCACATGATCGGAAACGGCCATTGTTATATTCCCCCTACGATGATTGTTTGCGCGCCCATTGTCGCTTATGACGCGCTGGATTCGCAACCGGATAAGCTTATATTAGAAGCAATTCATCAGATAGTTAAACGTTGAAATTCAAGCTTATTTGATAAGCAGTTTAATTTTGTGCCAATACAGCCTCTATCGCTTGGCTGACATCGTCCATGCTGCCCATACCATCAATTTTTGTCACGATACCACGCTCTTCGTAGATCGGTAGAATGGGCTGTGTCTTGGCGCGATATTCGGTCATACGCGTACGTACAGTTTCTTCATTATCATCGGGACGACGTTTGAAATCGCTGGAACCGCAAACATCACAAACATCTGCTTTGGCTGGCTGTTTGAACGTATCGTGATAGCCTTCTCCACAATTTCCGCAAGTAAAGCGCCCCGTGATACGGACAACGAGCGCATCCTCATCAACGACCAATTCGATTACATGGTCCAGCTTGCGGCCTCTCTCAGCCAATATTTCGTCAAGTGATACAGCCTGCGTCGCTGTGCGGGGATAGCCATCAAAAATAACACCCTGATCAGAGCCGAGCTCATCCAACTTGTCACCAATGATACCCGACACCACTTCATCGGGAACCAGCTCGCCTGCATCCATCAACGCTTTGGCCTTGAGACCAACCTCAGTGCCGGCTTTAACTGCGGCGCGCAACATATCCCCGGTGGAAAGTTGCACCATGCCAAATTTGTTTTCAAGCAACCCGGCTTGTGTACCTTTACCCGCCCCCGGCGGTCCCAACAGGATGATGTCCATATCTTATTGTCCTCTATAACCTATGAAAATCTTGCGAAAACACCCTTGTGGCTTAGCGCCTGCGCCGTCCACCTTTAAGTTTCGCTTTCTTGAGCAGATCACCATATTGCAAGGCCAGCAAATGGCTTTGAATCTGGGTCACTGTATCCACGGTTACATTCACGATAATCAGCAAACTGGTCCCGCCGAGGAAAAACAGTGGTAAGTTGGTTTGCGCCATCACATATTCCGGCAAAACACAAACCAAAGCCAAATAGGCTGCACCAACTACCGTGATCCGGGTCAGCACATAATCCAGATAATCAGCGGTATTTTTACCTGGTCGAATGCCCGGTACGAACCCGCCGTTCTTCTTCAAGTTATCCGCTGTTTCTTCGGGATTGAATACAACCGCCGTGTAGAAGAAACAGAAGAAGATAATTCCCGCTGCATAAAGCGCCATATATAGCGGCTGACCGTGGGCAAGATACTGGTTGAGCGCGATGATGAAATCACCCGTTACGCTTTCCCCCGCTGTCGTATTGCCAGCAAATTGGCTCACCGTTAGCGGCATTAATAGCAATGACGACGCAAAGATTGGCGGGATAACACCTGCTGTATTGACCTTGAGCGGCAAATGACTCCGATCCGCTTGCATCACGCCATTTTGTGTGGCGCGTTTGGGATATTGGATCAGCACACGTCGTTGCGCCCTTTCCATAAAGCTGATGAACAGGACCAGACCAATAACCATGGCAAGCAGACCAATGATAGTCAGCGAACCAATGGAACCAGTACGGCTGCCTTCCATCAGGTTACCGACAAAAGTCGGCATCTGCGCGACAATACCGGCCATGATGATAAGAGAAATACCGTTACCGATACCCCGGCTGGTGATCTGTTCGCCCAGCCACATCAGAAATAGTGTACCACCAACAAGACTGATAACCGCACCGATACGAAAGCCCATGCCAGGATTAACCACAGCTTGCAGACCGGATTGTGATGCAAAACTTTCAAGCCCGACCGCAATAAAATACCCCTGAACCGCGGTCAGACCGACCGTTCCGTAGCGCGTATATTGATTTAGCTTTTTGCGTCCCGCCTCGCCGTCTTTCTTGATCGCCGCCAATGTCGGGGACAGGGCCGCGGCCAATTGAACAACAATTGATGCAGTAATATAGGGCATGACGCCCAGAGCGATAAGGCTCATCCTCTCTAGCGAACCACCAGAGAAAGTATTAAAAATATCAAGAACACCGCCTCGCGTCTGATCATAAAGATCCGCAAGCACTACAGGGTCAACACCCGGTAGCGGAACGAAGCTCAACAGGCGAAAAATCACCAGAGCGCCCAGTGTGAACCATATCCGTTTACGAAGTTCGGTTGCTTGCCCGAATTTTGACAGGCTCAAATTTGCTGCAACCTGATCGGCTTTTGATGCCATGCTCGACTTCCCTGCCTCACTATACCGTCATAACGGTCATTAAATTCCGAATCCCCGTAAAGACGGAGGATTGTCTTCCAGCAAGCCGTTTATCCTTGCTACGAAAACGATTCCCGCCGGGGCGGAAATATAACTGCCTTCATATCGGTTGTTGGAAAGCCAAAGACAAGAGGCAGAAAAAAAAGAGGCTCTATCACAGAGCCTCTTTTTAGAAATTAGTTTTTCTTCTTGGCTCTATTAGCTGCTTTTTTCTCTTTAGCAGACTTGGAAGCAACAGCTTTTTTCTCGTTTTTAGGACGATGAGCAGCTGCGCCGGAGACTATTTCAACTTTACCACCAGCTTTTTCGACTGCCTCGATAGCTGCTTTGGAAGCTCCTGCAACCGCAATGTTGATTTTCGCTTTAATTTCGCCTTTAGCGAGCAAGCGAACACCGTCTTTGCCACCACGGGTCAAACCGGCTTCGTTCAAAGCGGCCTGATCGAGCGTGCCTTTGTTGGCAAGCCGTTTATTGTCGATAAACTTCTGGATCATACCCAGATTGACTTCAGCATAGTCGGTACCGAACGGATTGTTAAATCCACGTTTCGGAAGCCGCATGTGAAGAGGCATCTGACCGCCTTCGAAGCCTTTGATGGAAACACCGGAGCGGGACTTCTGACCTTTTTGACCACGTCCGCCAGTCTTGCCTTTGCCGGAGCCAATGCCGCGGCCAATACGGGTACGCAATTTGCGTGCGCCGTCATTATCTCTAATTTCGTTTAATTTCATTATATGTACTCGCTTTCGCTTTTATTCGCACGGCTGTATGGGGATTTACCCTTCAACAACCTCTACAAGATGCTGCACCTTACGGATCATGCCACGCACTTCCGGCGTGTCTTCCAATTCGGTAACACGGTGCATTTTATTAAGCCCCAAGCCGATCAGCGTCTTGCGCTGTTCTTCGGGGCGACGGATTGGTGAACCAATCTGCTTAATTTTCACTTTAGCCATTATGCCTTACTCCGTAACTGCGGCAGCATCGGCCTGAGCCTCTGCTTCAGAAGCGCCGCCGCGACCGAGCAGATCGGCAACTTTCTTGCCGCGCCGCTGCGATACAGCCTTGGGGCTGGTCTGTTCACCAAGGGCAACAAAAGTCGCCCGGATCATGTTATAAGGGTTGGACGTTCCGTTAGACTTGGTGACAACATCAGAGACGCCAAGACTTTCAAAAATAGCACGCATTGGACCACCGGCAATAATTCCGGTTCCTGGAGGTGCCGAACGCAATGTCACGTTACCTGCACCGAACTGACCTTTACCATCATGGTGAAGCGTACGACCTTCGCGCAATGGAATACGAACCATTTTCTTCTTCGCCGCAGCAGTTGCCTTGGTAATAGCTTCCGGCACTTCACGTGCTTTACCTTTACCGAACCCTGCACGACCTTTACCATCGCCGACAACGACCAGAGCAGCAAAACCGAAGCGCTTACCACCCTTTACAGTTTTAGAAACACGGTTGATGTGGACCAGTTTTTCAATCAGTTCTTCGCCCTGATCCTGATCACGGCGACCACGGCCACGACCACGTCCGCCATCACGACCACCGCCACGATTGTCACGTCCGCCGCGATTTCCGCCGCGTGATTGACGCTCATTGCCACCGGTTTTATTTTCAGGTGCTACAGCAGCTTCAGGCTGATTGCCTTCGCCGGTTGTACCGGGCTGTGCTGCACCTTCTGGTGTTTTGTTTTCATCAGCCATATTAAAACTCCAATCCGCCTTCGCGGGCCGCGTCGGCCAGGGCCTTCACACGTCCGTGATACAGGAAACCGCCGCGATCAAAAATTACTTCCTTGATGCCGGCTTTCTGCGCTGCTTCTGCAACGCGCTTACCAACATCTGCTGCCGCTGCACTATCGGCACCGGATTTCATCTTCCCCGTTTTGGTCGGGGACGTTTTGTCGATAGTCGAGGCAGAGGCAACAGTTGTGCCTTCTGCATCATTAATGACCTGTGCATAGATATGACGACCTGTGCGATGCACAGTCAAGCGAGGCTTGGAAAGTCCGCGCTTACGCAATTTGGTGCGAACGCGCTGCTGACGCCGTTTGAATAAAGAAAGATTAGCCATGGCTTATTTCTTCTTCCCTTCTTTGCGGAAAACATATTCCCCGCGATATTTAATACCCTTGCCTTTATAAGGCTCCGGTTTACGCCAGCGCCGAATTTCGGCGGCAATCTGACCAACCTGCTGCTTGTCAATACCTGAAATCTCGACAGTTGTCTGGTCCGGTGTCTTGACGGTAATGCCTTCCGGAATATCGAAATTGACATCATGGCTAAAACCAAGCTGCAGGTTAAGGACTTTACCTTTTACTGCAGCACGATAACCAACACCGCTAATCTCAAGAACCGTGGTAAAACCTTCGGTTACACCATCAATGAGGTTTTGAACAAGCGTCCGCTGCATCCCCCAATAGGCCCGCGCGCGAGTGGTTTTGTTTGCAGGTGTTACCAGCAAACCACCGTCGCTCAGTTCATAGCTGAGGTCATCAACCATAGGAGTCGAAAGCTCGCCCTTTGGTCCTTTGACTTTGACAAGACCATTTTCCATGGTGGCAGTTACGCCATCCGGAATATTCACTATTTTTTTTCCGATACGTGACATGATCAGAACACCTCTGCGAGTACTTCGCCGCCGACATTCTGGCTACGCGCTTCTGCGTCAGACAAAACACCTTTTGGCGTCGAAACAATTGTAATGCCCAGACCATTACGCACAGTCGGCAGCTCTTGCGAGCCACTATATATACGGCGGCCAGGTTTTGAAACACGGGCCACGTGGCGGATAGCCGGCTCGCCTTCAAAATATTTCAGTTCAATACGAAGACCGGGGTGCTTGTTCACCTCTTCTTCGCTGTAGCCGCGAATATAGCCTTCGCGCTGGAGAACTTCTAAAACAGCACCGCGCAATTTGGAAGCAGGTGAAACCACACTGTCCTTACGCGCTTGCTGTCCATTACGGATACGGGTGAGCATATCACCCAAGGGATCGGTAAAAGCCATATTGTCTTCCCTTTACCAGCTGGATTTCGTTACGCCGGGGATAAGACCTTTATTGGCCATATCACGCAGCTCAATGCGGCAGAGACGAAACTTGCGGTAATAGCCGCGCGGACGCCCTGTGGTTTCGCAGCGGTTACGCACGCGGGTTGGATTACCGTTGCGCGGAATCTCCGCCATTTTCAGACGCGCCATCAACCGCTCTGTCTCGTCGAGAGACTGATCGTTGGCCATTGCCTTTAACTTCGCATAACGACCGGCATATTTTTTCACCAGTTTTTTGCGACGTTCGTTTTTATTAATGGAACTCAGTTTCGCCATGACTTAAGTTCTCTTCCTTTCTTGCGTGTCCCCGGAAAAGCGGGGAACTTATAAATTGACCAGCGGCTCTTATGCTGCTGCTTTTTCTTCTTCTTCGACCGGGAACGGGAAACCAAATAATTTCAAAAGCTCGCGTGCCTCGTCATCTGTATTCGCGCTCGTCGTCACGATAATGTCCATGCCGCGCACCACATCGATGTCGTCATAGGCAATTTCGGGAAAAACGATCTGCTCTTTAATGCCCATGGCAAAATTGCCGCGGCCATCAAAGCTTTTAGGGTTCAAGCCACGAAAGTCACGAATACGAGGCATAGCCACGGTGACCAAACGGTCAAGAAACTCGTACATCCGCTGACGGCGCAAAGTAACTTTACAGCCTATTGGCATGCCTTCACGCAGCTTAAACGTAGAGATTGACGTTTTCGCTTTGGTGATGACAGGCTTCTGACCGGCAATCAGTTCCATTTCCTTCGCTGCTGTCGCGACTTTTTTCTTGTCCTGACTGCCTTCACCAACACCCATGTTGATCACGATCTTTTCGATGCGCGGCACTTCCATGTGGTTCGAGTAGTTGAACTTTTCCCGCATCGCTTTGACGATCTCTTCGTCATATTTTTTACGCATACGTGGCAAATAATTATCAGCCATCGACTTTCTCCCCGGATTTCACGGCCACACGGACCATTTTACCGTCTTTCTCTTCAAAGCGAACACGTGTCGGCTTGCCATCTTTTGGATCGGCCAGAGCAACCTTGCTGATATGCATCGGTGCTTCACGACGTTCCAGACCACCTTGCGGATTGGCCTGAGTAGGCTTGCGGTGACGGACAGCAACATTAGCACCAGCGACGATCACCTTGCCGTCTTTTGGCATAACCTTGGTCACTTCACCGGATTTACCCTTGTCCTTACCGGACAGAATAACCACCGTGTCACCCTTTTTAATCTTTGCATTGGCCATGATTATAGCACCTCCGGCGCAAGGCTGATGATTTTCATGTGCTTCTTGGCACGCAATTCACGAACCACAGGGCCAAAGATGCGAGTGCCAATAGGCTCTTTCGCATTATTGACCAGAACGGCCGCATTGCTATCGAAGCGAATAACCGAACCGTCTTTACGGCGGATATCCTTGCGTGTGCGAACGATAACGGCCCGGTGAACATCACCTTTTTTGACCTTACCGCGCGGTGCAGCTTCCTTGATCGACACAACAATAATGTCGCCAACGCCAGCGAACCGGCGCTTGGAACCGCCCAGCACCTTGATACACTGCACGCGTTTGGCTCCGCTATTATCAGCGACCTCCAAGTTCGATTGCATCTGGATCATGGATCCAATTCCTTCTTCATTCCGCTCCGAAAAGCCGGAGCACAGTTAAACCTTGCCTTAGCTTTCGGCTTTGACTTCGCCTTCGTCTTCGGCAGTAATTTCAGCAACCTTTGGTGTTGCAGGGGCAGCAGCGGCGCCAACCCGTTCAAGCACCTTCCAAGTTTTCAGCTTGGAAATCGGTTTTGTTTCTTCAATTCGCACTGTTTCACCAGTACGCATTTCGTTATTTTCATCATGCGCATGATATTTTTTCGAGCGCCGCATGATTTTTCCGTAAAGCGGATGCTTAACTTTGCGCTCCACTTTCACGACAACGGTCTTGTCGCCCTTGTCTGACACTACCGTCCCGGTGAGAATACTTTTTGGCATATCGGTTCCTTACGCCTTATCTGCGACAGCGGCTTTCGCACGCTCGTTTTGCAGGGTTTTAATCTTCGCAATTGTGCGGCGCACTTCACGCATCCGACTTGGCTTTTCAAGCTGGTTGGTTGCGGATTGAAAGCGCAGGTTAAATGCCTCGCGCTTCAAATCGCCCAGATCGCCTTCAAGCTGATCATCGGTTTTGGTTCGCAAATCTTCTATCTTGCTCATGTCCTTAACCTTCCAAATGTGAGGTATCGCCAAGGCGAGCCACAACTTTAGTCTTAATAGGAAGCTTCATTGCTGCGCGTTCAAATGCAACCGCTGCCAGAGCACCAGGAACACCGTCAAGCTCGAACATGATCCGGCCTGGTTTAACACGAACCGCCCAATATTCGACCGATCCTTTACCTTTACCCTGACGAACTTCAGCAGGCTTCTTCGAAACCGGAACGTCCGGGAAAATACGTATCCACAAACGGCCCTGCCGTTTAATGTGACGTGTAATTGCACGACGAGCCGCCTCAATCTGACGAGCAGTAATCCGCTCTGGTTCCATAGCTTTCAAGCCATAAGAGCCAAAGTTCAGCGTCGTGCCGCCCCGAGCGTTTCCTTTAATCCGGCCCTTATGAGCCTTCCGGAATTTTGTTTTCTTTGGTTGCAGCATGATGCTTTACCTATTCCCTAATCTAACAACGTATCAATAAACGCTTGAATTTAACGCGATGGCCGGACGCCGGAAGTTTGCGCTTCCACCATCAACCGGTCCTGAGCCATCGGATCGTGACCCAATATCTCGCCTTTGAAAATCCAGACCTTGATACCGATAATGCCATAAGCTGTCAGAGCTTCATATTCGGCATAGTCAATATTCGCACGCAGCGTATGAAGCGGCACGCGGCCCTCACGATACCATTCAACGCGGGCAATTTCTGCACCACCAAGACGGCCACCGCAAACAATTTTAATTCCTTCAGCGCCCAGACGCAAAGCGGACTGTACCGCGCGCTTCATAGCGCGGCGGAAAGCAACGCGGCGAATAAGCTGATCGCCGATACCCTGTGCCACCAGCTGTGCATCAACTTCAGGCTTGCGAATTTCAACAATATTCAAAGATACATCGCCTGAAGACATTTCCGACAGTTTACGACGCAGCTTTTCAATATCCGCACCTTTTTTACCGATGATAACACCAGGACGGGCAGCATAGATCGAAACACGGCAGGTTTTGGCAGGACGCTCAATTACTACTTTGGAAATTGCGGCCTGTGGCACGGTTTCCAAAATATATTTGCGCATCTTGATGTCTTCCATCAAGAGGTCGCCATAATTAGAACCATCCGCATACCAGCGGCTGTCCCAAGTCCGGTTAATCTGCAGGCGGAGCCCGATAGGATTACTCTTTTGACCCATGGTTTACGCCTCTTCTTCTTGCGTCTCGCGAACAACGATACGAACGCGGCTAAATGGCTTGATGATTTTGGCTGAACGACCACGTGCGCGGGCTTTCCACCGCTTCATGGTCAGACTTTTTCCGACACTCGCTTCCTGAACGATCAATGCATCAACATCCAGATTATGGTTGTTTTCAGCATTAGCGATGGCGGAAGCAAGAACCTTGCTCACATCTTTCGCCATTCCCTTTTTAGAGAATGACAGGATGTTCAATGCCTCTTCCGCTTTTTTACCTCGGATCAGCTGGGCAACAAGATTTAGCTTTTGGGCAGAACCACGAATGGAATTGCCAACAGCCAAAGCTTCATTGTCGCCAACGCGGCGGGGTGATGATGCTTTACCCATTATTTCTTGCCTTTTTTGTCAGCGCCGTGGCCGTAATAGTTCCGCGTCGGTGCGAACTCGCCCAGCTTGTGGCCAACCATGTCTTCATTCACGGAAACCGGAATGAATTTCTGGCCATTATAAACGTTGAAAGTAAGCCCGACGAAATCAGGCAGAACCGTGGAACGACGCGACCAGGTTTTGATCGGCGCGCGTTTGCTGGCTTCCTGAGCTTCCTGAGCTTTTTTCAGCAGGTGAAGGTCAACGAACGGACCTTTTTTGATGGAACGTGCCATGCTTACCTCTTCTTCTTAGCGTGACGCGACCGGATGATCATCTTGTCCGTCGTTTTATTCTTACGAGTACGAGCACCCTTTGTCGGCTTGCCCCATGGTGTCACAGGATGACGACCACCGGATGTCCGCCCTTCACCACCACCGTGCGGGTGATCGATCGGGTTTTTGGCAACGCCACGAGTAAGAGGACGACGCCCCTTCCAGCGAGTGCGGCCAGCTTTACCGAAATTCTGGTTAGAGTTGTCAGGGTTAGAAACCGCGCCAACAGTAGCCATGCAATCACTACGGATATAACGTTGCTCGCCGGAGTTCAGGCGAACGATAACCATGCCGCGATCACGACCGACAATCTGGACATAAGTACCGGCTGAGCGAGCAATCTGACCACCCTTGCCTGGTCTCATCTCTACATTATGTACGATTGTGCCGATTGGCATTTGCGACAATTTCATCGCGTTACCTGGCTTCACGTCCACTTTTTCACCGGCAATGACCTTATCACCGATAGCCAGACGCTGTGGAGCCAAAATATAACTCAACTCGCCGTCATCATATTTAATCAGTGCAATGAAAGCCGTGCGGTTGGGATCATATTCAATCCGCTCAACGGTAGCCGAAACATCGAACTTGCGGCGTTTGAAGTCCACCAGACGATATTTTTGCTTGTGACCACCGGCGATACCGCGAGAGGTTACATGACCTTTATTGTTACGACCGCCAGTTTTGCGCTTGCCTTCAACAAGCTTTTTAACGGGCTTGCCTTTCCAAAGGCCGCTCTTATCCACCAGGATAAGACCACGGCGCGCGGGGCTTGTCGGTTTATAGGATTTTAATGCCATCTTCTATTCCCGCCCTAGATTCCGGTTGTGATGTCGATAGTCTGGCCTTCAGCCAAAGTAACAACAGCCTTCTTAACGTCGTTGCGTGTGTAGGGACGACCCTTCCAACGCTTGTTTTTGCCTTTTTGCACCAGCGTATTCACGGCCTTCACCTTAACATCGAACAAAGCCTCGATAGCGGCTTTGATCTGTGGCTTTGTCGCGGTGTTAGCGACTTTGAATACCACAGCGTTATTCTCGCTAAGCAAAGTTGATTTTTCAGTGATATGCGGGCCGACAATCACGTCATAGTGACGAATGTCTACTGCTTCTTTTTTAGCCATTGAAGCGCGCCTCCAGCTTTTCGACTGCGGCACGGGTAAGCACCAGAGTGTCGTGGTTCAAAATGTCATAAACATTGGCACCAGCAGCCGGCATGACGTTCAGGCGCGGGATGTTGGATGACGCTTTGGAAAAAGCATCATTCACTGCATCACCGTCCATGACGAGAGCCGAATTTCCGAAACCAAGTTTCGTGATAAGCTCTAACAATGCTTTGGTTTTCGCGTCTTTCAACTCGATATTTTCCAGCACGATCAGATTATCGTTTTTCGCCTTGTCGCTAAGCGCCATTTTCAAACCCAAAGCACGAACTTTTTTGTTCAGTGACGGGTTAAAATCACGCTTGCGTGGTCCGTGGGCCTTACCACCACCAACGAAAATCGGAGCACGGCGTGAACCATGACGAGCGGTACCACCACCCTTCTGGTTGCCGAACTTTTTACCAGTGCGCGCAACGTCGCCGCGCTCACGAACAGCACGGGCGGTGCCGCGTGCATTTTCGCGCTGCCAGTTGACTACACGGTGCAGAATGTCCGCACGCGCCTCAACACCAAATATGTCATCATTCAATTCGATGTCAGCTTGCGCGCCAGTCGGAGCCTTACCTTCGAGGGATTTCACTTTGATTTTCATGGCTTAGCCCTCCTTCCCTGCGTCATCTGCAGCATCAGATTTCTCTTCTGCTGGTGTCTCTGCGGGAGCCTCCGCTGCTGCTGCGATTTCTTCATCAGTTGGACCGACTGCTGCCTCAATTTCCGCATCCGGCTCGATCATACCTGCCGGCGCATCTTCGGTTGCAGTCTCATCAGCATTGCGACGCAAAGCACCCGGGAATGGAACACCTTCTGGAAGCGCAGTTTTAACCGCATCTTTAACCAGAAGCCAACCACCCTTTGAACCAGGAACACTGCCACGAACAAAGATCAAACCGCGATCGGCGTCCGTGCGAACAATTTCCAGATTTTGCTGTGTGCGGTTCTTGGCGCCCATGTGGCCCGCCATCTTCTTGTTTTTGAAGACCTTACCAGGATCCTGGTTTTGTCCGGTCGAACCATGCGCACGGTGGCTAATAGACACACCGTGACTGGCATGCATACCACCAAAGCCCCAACGCTTCATAGCGCCGGCAAAGCCTTTACCCTGTGTCACACCTTGAATATCGACCATCTGGCCAGCAATAAAATGGTCCGCAGTAATAGTAGCGCCAACAGGCAGTAAGCCTTCTTCGCTATCAACACGGAACTCGGCAACACGTGCCTTTGGCTCGACTTCCGCCTTGGCAAAAGCTTCACGCTGTGGTTTGTTTACATTTTTCGCTTTACGGGCACCTGCACCAAGCTGAACAGCAAAATAGCCGTCACGTTCCTGATTGCGGGCTCCAACAACCTGACATTCTTCCAGGGAAAGAACGGTTACCGGCACATGCCGACCATCGTCCTGAAACAAGCGGGTCATCCCCATTTTTTTCGCGATCACGCCAGTACGCACGATCATTTCTCCTTACAGAGGCCCGGTCGCGTCATTGCTAGCGGGCGTGTTACAAAATACTCAGCCCAGTTTTTTTGAATATCGCCCCGTCCGGGCCAAAGCGCCTGAATGACTCAAAGAGCATCCAAACTAAGACGGGGGACACATGACCCGGACTATTGTCCGGCGGTTTCCCATGTCACCACTACCCTGAACCGGATAGTGTCATCACTCACATTACGCGAGCTTAATCTCTACATTCACACCAGCAGCAAGGTCGAGCTTCATCAAAGCATCAACGGTTTGCGGTGTTGGCTGCACTATATCGAGCAACCTCTTGTAAGTCCGGACCTCAAATTGTTCACGTGATTTTTTATCGACGTGCGGGCCACGGTTTACAGTAAATTTCTCTATATGCGTTGGCAATGGTATTGGTCCCCGGATCAGCGCGCCAGTGCGGCGAGCAGTGTCAGCGATATCGCTGGTCGCCTGATCAAGAACCCGGTGATCGAATGCCTTCAAGCGTATGCGAATATTCTGCGTTTCCATAAAAACCTATACCAATGTCAAAGAGCCAACCTTCGTCAAAATCTTCAGTAGATAAGCTACCAAGTCCTAACGAAGGAATACTATGTTAAAAAAACCTTCAAAATAAAAACCGCCCGATTTAGCGAGCGGTCCTAGCGCCATGGCCATTACTTTGGCCGTGGAAGCAGCCGCCCGAATCACTAAATCCGGGCGGCGATGCAGTCCTATATTACTTTGTTACCGCGCTGACAACCCCGGAACCGACGGTACGTCCACCTTCGCGAATAGCAAAGCGAAGACCGGAGTCCATAGCGATCGGAGCAATCAATTTCACGCCGATGGTTACGTTGTCACCAGGCATAACCATTTCAGTGCCCTCGGGGAGAATAACTTCACCCGTTACGTCCGTTGTACGGAAGTAGAACTGTGGGCGATAGTTAGCAAAGAATGGCGTATGACGGCCACCTTCATCCTTGGACAACACATAAACTTCTGCGTTGAATTCGGTGTGCGGTGTGATTGAACCAGGCTTACAAAGAACCTGACCACGCTCAACATCTTCACGAGAAACACCACGGATCAAGGCACCGATGTTGTCACCAGCCTGACCGGAGTCGAGCAGCTTACGGAACATTTCCACACCGGTAACCGTTGTTTTCGTCGTATCTTTGATACCAACGATTTCAACTTCGTCACCCACATTCACAATGCCGGTTTCAACACGGCCGGTAACAACCGTACCACGACCTGAAATTGAGAACACGTCTTCGATTGGCATCAAGAAGTTCTGGTCAACCGGACGTTCTGGCTGAGGAATGAAATCGTCAACAGCTTTCATCAGTTCAAGAATTTTTTCTTTACCGATATTGTCATCACGGCCTTCCAGAGCTGCAAGAGCAGAACCGGCAACGATAGGAATATCGTCACCCGGGAAGTCGTAAGAAGAAAGCAGTTCACGGATTTCCATTTCGACGAGCTCAAGCAGCTCTTCGTCATCAACCTGGTCAACTTTGTTCATGAATACAACAAGAGCAGGAACACCGACCTGACGGGCAAGCAGGATGTGCTCACGTGTCTGAGGCATAGGGCCATCAGCTGCGTTCACAACAAGAATAGCACCATCCATCTGGGCAGCGCCGGTGATCATGTTTTTAACATAGTCAGCGTGACCCGGGCAATCGACGTGCGCATAGTGGCGGGATTCGGTTTCATATTCAACGTGCGATGTTGAAATGGTGATACCGCGCTCACGCTCTTCAGGAGCCTTGTCGATATTTGCGAAGTCAACGGCATCACCGCCGCCTGATTCAGAGAGTACTTTCGTAATCGCTGCGGTCAACGTGGTTTTACCGTGGTCAACGTGACCGATGGTGCCGATATTGCAATGCGGCTTATTGCGTTCAAACTTTGCTTTTGCCATTTTATATTACCTCTAATTTCTATCATCTTGATAGTCTGTGCCGCGCTTTGGCGAGACTATCCAAATCTGTCAACACCCTTTCGGCTTCTGGGCTTTATTCTTGAGCCGGAAACAAAAAGTAAGCGCGGTTATTCGTAAAAAGAGCAGCGGCGGTTAAGCCATCTTCTCCTTCAATTCATCTGCAACATTCCGTGGTACTTCTTCGTAATGAGAGAATTGCATGGAATATTGTGCACGTCCCTGTGTGAAAGAGCGCAACTCGTTCACATAGCCGAACATATTCGCCAGCGGTACCAATGCATCGACAGCTTGTGCAACACCACGCGAATCGGTGCCCTGGATCTGACCACGACGGGAATTAAGATCGCCGATGACATCACCAAGATAATCCTCCGGTGTAATCACTTCGACTTTCATAATTGGCTCAAGCAGCTTGATACCAGACTTCTGGGCCGCTTCACGCATTGCCGCACGCGCCGCAATTTCAAAAGCCAGCGCCGAAGAGTCAACATCATGGAAGGCACCATCATAAACACGAATATTAAAGTCGATAATCGGGAAGCCGAGCAAACTGCCAGTTTCAGCGGTTTCACGCATACCTTTTTCAACTGACGGAATATATTCTTTTGGAATATTACCGCCCTTGATTTCATCTTCAAAGGTAATTCCTGAACCGCGCTCACCCGGTGTAACTTCAAATTTGATACGCGCAAACTGGCCAGAACCACCGGACTGCTTTTTATGCGTATAATCAACTTCAACAGCTTTGCCGAGCGATTCACGATAAGCCACCTGTGGCGCACCAACATTGGCTTCCACTTTGAACTCGCGCTTCATCCGGTCAACAAGAATATCGAGGTGAAGCTCACCCATGCCCTTAATGATTGTCTGACCAGATTCATGGTCAGTCGTCACCTGGAATGATGGATCTTCCGCAGCAAGACGGTTCAGCGCCACACCCATTTTTTCTTGGTCAGCCTTAGTCTTTGGTTCAACCGAAAGCTCGATCACAGGGTCCGGAAACTCCATCCGCTCCAGGATGATCGGATGCTCGGGCGCACAAAGGGTATCGCCGGTCGTTGTCGTTTTCATACCTGCCAGAGCAATGATATCTCCAGCAAATGCTTCCTCAATGTCCTTCCGGTCATTCGAGTGCATCTCAAGAATACGACCAACTTTTTCTTTCTTGTCCTTGACCGAGTTCAGCACAGCACCTTTTTCCAGTTTACCGGAATAGATGCGGGCAAAGGTCAGACTGCCAACAAACGGGTCGTTCATGACTTTAAAGGCAAGAGCAGCAAACGGCTCGTCATCGCTGGACGGACGGGAGTCCTCTGTTTCGCCATCAAGCTTTACACCTTTGATCGCTGCAACATCCAGCGGGCTGGGCATGAAGTCGACAATAGCGTCGAGAAGCGGCTGAACACCTTTGTTCTTAAAGGCCGAACCACAAAGCACCGGAACAAAATTCTGGTTCAACGTACCCTTACGGACAAGCGCCTTCAATGTCGCTGCATCAGGCTCGTTCCCTTCCAGATACTGCTCCATCACATCATCATCCAGCTCAACAGCCAGTTCAATCAGTTTTTCGCGATATTCCGCAGCTTTATCAGCCATGTCTTCAGGAATTTCGCCATAGACATATTCAGCGCCCAGATCTTCGTTTTTCCACGTGATCGAACGCTGGTTGATCAAGTCGACCAGACCGACCAAGCTGGATTCGATACCGATCGGAAGATAAAGAACAGCCGGTGTCGCGCCCAGACGCTCAACGATCGACTGAACGCAAAATTCAAAATTCGCACCGGTCCGGTCAAGCTTGTTGATGAAGCACATCCGCGGCACTTTATATTTATCCGCCTGACGCCATACGGTTTCGGACTGCGGCTCAACGCCGGCAACGCCGTCAAAACAGGCTACCGCGCCGTCAAGCACACGCAAAGACCGCTCCACTTCAATGGTGAAATCAACGTGGCCCGGCGTATCAATGATGTTAATCCGGTGCTCTGGACCTTTACGATCTTCGGCATTCCAGAAACAGGTCGTCGCAGCTGAGGTAATGGTAATACCGCGCTCCTGCTCCTGTTCCATCCAGTCCATCGTCGCCGTACCCTCGTGGGTTTCGCCGATTTTATAAGACTTGCCCGTATAGAACAGGATACGTTCTGTGGTAGTTGTCTTTCCAGCGTCAATATGGGCCATAATGCCGATATTACGATATCGTTCGAGCGGATGGCTGCGTGCCATAATCTTTACTCCAGAATCTTAAGGGGCCCTAATTAGCGCCGCCCTATAGTGAAACAGGCCAGCATTGACCAGACCTGATTAACAGGAAATTTAATATCTAAATCCGTCAGCGACAAGCTTTGCCAAACACATTTTTCGCAAAATGCCAAATAGCTGGCCAGTCGCTAACGGTTACTATCTTACGCTTACCAGCGATAGTGGGCAAACGCACGGTTGGCATCAGCCATTTTATGTGCATCTTCCCGCTTCTTGACCGCGTTGCCGCGATTGTTGGAAGCATCAAGGATTTCGCCGGACAGGCGCGCTGCCATTGTGGTTTCACTGCGCGCACGAGCCGCGGCAATGACCCAGCGAATAGCAAGAGCCTGAGCACGTTCTGGCCGAACTTCGACCGGAACCTGATAGGTTGCACCACCAACACGGCGAGAGCGGACTTCAATGCCCGGCTTCACATTGTTGAGTGCATCATGAAACATCTGCAACGGATCTTTTTTCGCTTTGGCTTCTACGCTATCCAGCGCACCATAGACAATACGTTCTGCTGTGGATTTCTTACCATCCATCATCAGGTTGTTCATGAATTTTGAAAGAATCTGATCCTTAAACTTTGGATCAGGAAGAATTACCCGTTTTTCGGGACGACGACGACGTGCCATATTATATAACTCCAATTAGCCGTATATTCGGCCAAAATTATGTAGCCTGATTATTTGGCCGATTACTTAGGACGCTTGGCGCCATATTTGGAACGGGACTGCTTTCTGTCCTTAACACCCTGGGTATCAAGAACACCGCGAACAACGTGATAACGCACACCGGGAAGGTCGCGCACACTACCGCCACGGATCAGAACAACACTATGTTCCTGAAGGTTGTGACCCTCACCGCCAATATAGCTGATAACTTCACGCTGGTTGGTCAGGCGAACCTTCGCAACTTTACGCAAAGCGGAGTTTGGTTTCTTCGGAGTCGTCGTATAGACACGTGTACACACACCGCGTTTTTGCGGGCTTGCCTCAAGCGCCGGTCCACTGGACTTATTCTTTTGAGCCACCCGCCCCTTACGGACGAGCTGGTTAATCGTTGGCATAAAGTCTTCACCTTATTGGATCTAGATAAACTAGGGTTACTCTAACAGCGCAAACCGCTGAAAGTGTTTTGCCTATGTGCTTTCCCGGAAGCGAAATATGCTACCCCGACAGGCAGAATTGCTATTCCCACTAACAGAAGCGCGCCCCTTAGCGGGGATTCGCTAAAACGTCAACAGGGGATCAGGCGTGATTGCTGTTCACAATGACGGTTTATCCCTCTTTAGAAACAACGTCTAGTTGATCTGCCTCCCAGTCACTGTATTTTTGATTGGTCCCCTCAACTGTCCAAGTTGTGGGCCCCGCTGTTGCCCGCCCCTTAATAATTGCCCCTGCTGCACTCGTACTACTAAATCCGTAATTATCAGAAAAAATCCTATGGTCGCCATTTTCAACTAATATACCTTGATCAATTAGCTCGTTGAATAGCGTCTGGTACCCGGGATGGCCTTTCTGAGCGCCTACCCAACTTAATCGCGCGCCTGATCCCATCTGAACTACAAATTGCTCATCTATTAGTACAGCAGAGGCCTCAACTCCGAGCCCCGGAACTCTTGTTATAAACCTGACAGCATCGCTCGCAGTTGTTTCAGATCCCTTAGGGAATAAAACCTTCCTGTTCTCAGTGAAAAAATCATATCGCAATGCAGGCAAAACCAAATAGGTATTTTCTAGAAAATCATCCATATGAGCCCGAGCTGCCTCACTCAGAGTACGCTCCGGAGGCGACTGCTCATTTTCTAGCGCTATTTTCCGTAATCTAAGAGCATCGCTTATCAACTTGCTTTCCAGATATCGAGCATGAGCTTTGTTTAAAGGCTCGCCGTTTGAAGTTATGCAAATAGCTTCTGACCACCAATCTTTTTTGCTAGCATGGTTTCTCAAACGTGTTTTTATGTCATCAGTTTCGCCAATATATAAAAGCGGCCGGCCTTCATTTTCGCCTACTAACAAATATACGCCGGGCCTCTCCACTTCAGATCGCTGCATAGCCTTAGGCAATTGGGTGCGATTTATCACCAACACATGTCCGGTCCACTGAAACGGTATAGTTGCAGTTTTCATGCCTTGGGGATGACCATCCACGAAATACAATTCGATTGATCGCCCCTTCAATTTCGAATTCATAATTAGCCCCCTAAAATTTCTTATTATTACTTTCTGTGTATGGTCACTCTGTCAGTTTTAACCGCACAAAATGCTGGTTCAAGTCCAACATGATTATGTGATCCAATTTAAAAAAAGATCAGCTTTTGCGATATAAATAGGTTATGCGGAAGAATGTTGCGCAACAACAAAGCTAGGATTATTTTTTCAGCACCAAACACTCCGCAAGGAATGTCGCGTCAATAGCGACTGATTTTCTCTACCCCTTTGATATAATTGACTTATATACCTAGACCCCTTTTTCATTGTGCACTGCAACATTTATTCTTGACTATAACGTCAATCATAGGTATTTGTGCACTGCAACAAAGAATGGAGGCAGAGATGGCCGATACAAACGATCATACCGCTGTTCCGGCTACAGAAAAGCCTGCTGGCCTCTCTGCTGATGCTGCTTCAACGACGGAATCAATATCCTCTGAACAGACAGTAAAACCCGCAACAAAACGTCCCGTTACGAAGCGCAAGGCTGCTCCAAAGCAGACAAATGCAACGGCCCGCAAGACCTTTAAAAAAGGAATCACAAAAATGACCACCAAGAATACCGCCACAAAGCGCGTAGCGAAAAACACCAAGGCCGCTAATAGCAAGGCAGCCAATAGCGCAAAAAATGCAGCTGAAACACTCGGCAAGCGTTTTGAAAAATTGACCGCTTCAGCGCAAGAGCGCGCGAAACAAGCCGCTGACCGCGCGGTTGAACTTTCTAAAAACGCCGTTGAATTTAATCGCGAGAATATTGAAACCATGATTGAAAGCGGCAAAATTACAGCTCGAGGCGCTCAGGAAATTGGTAAAACGAACCTGGAATACACCCGTGAAAATTTTGTTGAAGCCAGCCGCGCTTTGCAAGGTGTTTTCAGCGTTGCAACCCCAAAAGACTTTTTTGAAAAACAGGCTGATACCCTGCGAACCAGCATGGACCGTATGATGGATCAGACGTCCAGCAATATTGATGCTGTGACCAAATTGGCGGGTCAGGCTTATCAACCTATCGCTGATCGTGTCACCACCGTCCGCAAGGAAATTCAAAAAGCCGCTTAATCCGCTTTGACTATCGTCATGTAAAAGGGCTGTTCCCGTGGGGGAGCGGCCCTTTTGCATGGGCGCCTATCGAATGATTTGTGGCAACATCATCACCATTTATCAAACGGCTACTTGCCCTAGGGGGCTAAAATACCATATTCTATATATCATGATTAAAGCAGAGATTCTTTCCCTGATCCCGTCCGATCCCAAACCGCCTCTAATGCAGGCTGGCAACCCCGCGTTATTAGCTGAACTTCTGGCTGAATATATGGCTGGAGATGACGGCGATAATGATGACAATGCAAATTCCGGCACGGGTGATGACACTGATCTTGGCATCGCCACCAAAACACGAGCCAAAACAAAGAAGCCAAATCCTTATAAGGTGTTGCTGCTAAACGATGATTATACACCGATGGAATTTGTTGTTCTGGTGCTGAAGCGTTTCTTCCAGATGGATATTGACGAAGCAACCCGCGTGATGCTCCACGTTCATCAAAAAGGCGTCGGTATCTGCGGAACTTTCAGCTATGAAGTTGCTGAAACAAAAGTGACACAGGTGATGGACTTTGCCCGCAAGAACCAACACCCCCTGCAATGCACCTTAGAAAAAGCCTAACAACATAAGGATTATGACCATGGCAGAGACACCGGTAATTACCGTAGATATAGTCTCCGACGTCGTCTGTCCGTGGTGCATCATCGGGTATAAAAAGCTGGAAAAAGCCATGCAGCGCTTTGACGGCAAGGCTGAATTCGCGCTCACCTGGCACGCATTTGAATTAAACCCCGGCATGCCGCCAGAGGGGCAAGACATTAACGAGCATATGGCGCAAAAATATGGCGCCACGCCCGAACAAAGCAAAGGAAATCGTGAACGGCTGCGTAGCGCTGGCCGCGATCTTGATTTCGAATTCAGCTATCATGACAATATGAGGATGGTGAACACATTTGACGCTCATCGCCTTCTCCACTGGGCCGGCACATTCCCGAAGACAGATGAACCACAGAACAAGCAAACAGTATTAAAACTGGCGCTGTTCAAAGCCCATTTTACCGATGGTAAAAATGTCAGTGACCACGAAACCCTCGCCGCTATTGCCGGTGAAGTCGGTCTGGACAGTGAACGCGCCAAATCGATATTGGCCAGTGACGAATTTTCATCAGAAGTGCGTGCCATCGAGGCCGAATGGCAAGACCGTTTCATCTCCGGTGTTCCGGCCTTTATCTTCAATGGCAAATTCATGGTCCCCGGCGCACAAGATAGCGATGTTTTTGCCCGGATTATCGAGAATAAGGTTCTGGCAGCAGCGGCTTGATCCTGTCGCCGCGCCAAAGAATATATCAAAAATCAGATAACTATCAGGTATCGCCCGTTTTTAGCGATGGATATCTGGACACAATATGGTCAAAAACCGCAGGATAAAGAGCTTGTGTAAACTGGCAGCCATAAATATCGTTGTCGGACCAGCAAATCTTGCTCTCTAACGCAGCAAAAGATGGCAATGTCATGTAAATATATTTTTCACCGGTCAAGCGGGTCAGGCAGCGCATACGGAATCCGGTCAAAGACAGATCGATAATCATGACACTCATCCGGCCCAGTCCCGGTTCACGGACCCCTGCCGGAATTTCCACACTGGAACGAGTTGCCAACCGATGGTCCCCCGGCATGAACTGCTTGTCCAGAAAATGATGTGTTTTCTCGCGCATCGCCAATAACATCCTGACCTAACAGCCGGCATCTTCACAGGCCTTTATGGCCAGCAGTGCCTGACACCATTGGACAATAACGGCTTATGTTTATACAAAGGTTAACAATGACTACACCGGCATGGCTACTCGCAAGTAGATAAGGCTATTCGCTCCTGTCGAATAGCAAAAATGCTTTCCTACAGCTAAGCCTCCGTGCTAATTCCCAACGTGGCTCTTTCTCAACTGTATAGATGTTTTACTCGCTATCGACGAGTGTGATTTGTGTGAACTTTGCCATAAAGTTTCGCATCCAGCGAAACATCTGGGCTTTACAGCCAGATGTGCATAAAATCTTGCTCTTCCGGATGCCGGCACGAAAGAAATTTCTGAAATAACTCTGAAAGAACCATGTGTGAATTGTGTGAACTTTGAAGAAATACACTTCGCATCTGTGGCCCCGATCGGCTATGTGAAAGTTGCTGGTTTTACCACAGTCAGCAGGCAGAATCCGTTTCACAGATATCTGCTTCCTCGTCCTCCAGCTCAATCTGGATGGTGATATGATGAATGGCAAAACGCGCTTTCATCTCATCCTGCACCTTGGCCAGAAACCCTTTCCCCGGATGGCCGTCCGGCATCACAAGATGGGCCGTCATCGCGGTTTCACTCGTGCTCATAGGCCAGATATGAAGGTCATGCACCGTCGCTACGCCCGGCATGTTGGACAGAAACTCAAGCACCTCCTCTGCATCTATACCCCGCGGCACGCCAGCGAGCGACATTCTTACGGCTTCGGTTAACAACCCCCATGTGCTCCAGAAGATCAGGGCGACGATCAACAGGCTAATCAGCGGGTCAATCCAGTTCATTCCGGTATAGAAAATCAAGATCCCGCCAATGACAACGCCCGCAGATACGCCTGCATCAGCCATCATGTGCAAAAACGCGCCGCGAATGTTAATGTCTTCTTTCTGTCCACTGACAAAGAGCATCGCGGTACCAAAATTAATTACGATACCGATGGCAGCCACAATGATGACCGTAGTTGATGCCACTTCGCTGGGCGTATTGAACCGGCCTATTGCTTCCCATGCAATCGCGCCGCAAGCCACCAACAAAAACAGGCCATTTAGTAATGCCGCCAATATCGAAGATCCGCCCAGCCCATATGTAAACTGATTATTAGGCGGCTTTTTCGCAAGCTCCGCGCCTGCCCATGCGACAGCCAGTCCCAGAACATCCGAAAGATTATGGCCAGCATCGGCCAGCAAGGCCATGGATCCGGATAGCAATCCGTAAGCGACTTCAATGACAATGTAGATTATGTTCAGTGTAATACCGAGCGCAAAAGCCCGGCCAAAATCCGTTGGCTGATGACCATTGGGCCCATGGCGGTCATGGTGACTATGCCCAAGATGATGGTTGCGATGGGACTCTGCCGACATGCATGCTCCGGTAAATTGGCCAATATCAATGAGGGCCAACATGCCATTAATTATAGTATTTTACCAGAGCGCTCAGTAATTTTATAAATGTTTTCTGTATGTTATAACATATACCATAGTCAGCAATCAATCAACGATCAGACCAATCACCAGATAGACAAGGATCGCAGAACCAAAACCGAAAATCGCTGCGAGCACAAAGATAATGCGTAAAACATTTGCATCTATCCCGCTCCAATTTGACAGTCCCGAGCATACGCCCATCAGTTTTCCATTAGGTTTATCAAGACGCAATATTTCATTCATGATGCTATTCTTTCTTATAATGAAGTGGGTTCAAACAATATGGCGCAGCATCAGTCTGATGTTTTTAGACTTCCTCAGATTACCAAAGCAGTATTATTGACGGCGGGAGCGATGCTGGCGCTAACGAAAATCGCGGCGGAGAAGAGGGCAGCGACACCAGCAATAATTTTATTTTTAAGTGCGTAAGACATGATATTTCCTTTCAATAATAATATGTTCAGATAACCAGCGAACCGGCATTTCCAATTGCCGGGCCAACGCTGGCGCTGATGAAAATGGTAGCTGAAACAACGGCGGCAAAAGCTGCGGTGATATGATTTGAAACATTGGTAAACATTGTGACTTCCTTTCAGTGATTAAATTCTCAGTGGTTAAATACAGGCTTCGTGACCATGTCAGCGAAGATGGTTCTTACTTTGCACAGGCCGTGCCAATTTATAAAATCGTTGTTTTTCAATATCTTGAATGGTATTCATTAAATATGAGATATTATCCGAAACCTATATTTGGTATTTTATCCTAAGTTTTAGCATTTACTGAACGGAGGATGAACAATGATGCTGGCAATATTGCGATTTCCCTTCTCATCCTCTTTGGGCGAAGCTAGAGTCACTGGCCTGTCATGACCATTTCCCGGCTCACTCTGCAAAATTTCAGAAACTACCCGCAGTTGCGTCTTGAAACGGCGCCAGGCTTCATTGTGTTGAGCGGAGATAATGGCGCAGGAAAAACCAATATTCTCGAAGCGGTATCGCTTCTCTCCCCGGGGCGCGGTTTGCGGCGGGCTGCTCTAAAAGACATAGCTTATGAGAAGGGGAGCGGTGATTTCGCTGTCGCCGCCGAGCTGGGGGACGTGCAATTGGGAACCGGCACCAGCGCGGAATATCCGGAACGCCGGAAAACGCGGGTCAACGGCGCAGCCGTGCCGACAAATGATCTGGCACAATGGCTATCTATCCTATGGCTGACCCCGGCAATGGATCGTCTGTTCATGGAGGGCCCGTCGGGGCGGCGCAATTTTCTTGACCGCCTTGTAACAGCATTGGAACCCGACCATGCCCGCAACTGCACCCGCTATGATGCAGCAAGACGTGAGCGTAACAGGCTACTGGCGGATGATTATATGCCGGACACCGAATGGCTAGAGGCGCTGGACAGACAGCTTATAAAGTTCGGCACCGCAGTTGCACAGGCCCGGCGTCGGATTACACAAGCCTTGAATATGTTGCTGGAGGAAACTGATGACGGACTGTTCGCCGCGGCAAAACTGCATTTGGACGATAGCGGATTTCACGAACAAGAGGCTTTGTTACATGCTCTAAAAGCAAACCGCCAAGCAGACAGAGCAGCCGGACGAACTCTGCAAGGGCCACATCGCGCTGACCTCACAGTTTTTCATTCGACAAAAGATCAAGCCGCAGAGAAATGCTCAACCGGCGAACAAAAGGCTTTGCTTTTCTCAATCATTCTGGCCCACGCAGACCTGATTGCCCGGCAACGGGGGAGCCGACCAATATTATTGCTCGATGAAGTGGCCGCCCATCTAGACCCCAAACGCCGGGCAGCGCTTTTCGGTAAACTCTCGGAGAAAGGTGGGCAAGTGTGGCTAACCGGCACTGAACCAGAGCTGTTTGACGACACTCCCGATACTAGACTTCACTTCAAAGTTTCCGGCGGCAAAGTTACGATGCGTTAACCAATAATCTTAGCAGTAAATTTGCACCTTATGCATAGGTAGGCATTATGCACAGCTCTGTTCAACTGCCTCTCAAATATGTCGGCTCAAATATACTGGCAACATACGGCGGCGCGCTGTTAAAGGCGGCAGTCCCGGTTTTATTAGTGCTTCAGACTTTATCATTCCCTATCCACTAAGGTAATAAGGGAAACGCTGGACAGAAATGGTCCCGGCGGTAACGATAGCGTTAGATCAAATCGCGCTGGAGCGTAGTGAATGAACGACAATTCTTTTAGCTGTCTAGTCATATTGGCTGGCGGCCAATCGCGACGGATGGGCCGGGACAAAGCCACGCTTCAGTTTGATGGACAACGCTTGATCGACCGCGCCATTGCACGCTATCAATCATCCGTTGACCGAATATTTCTGTCTGCAACGCATGATTTTGATACTGGATTAGATTATATCCCAGACGATCCGGACATGCCCGATGGGCCGGTTGGCGCCATTTTTACGATTGCGGCGCAATTGCGTTCATTATGCTCCGAAGCCACCAGCTTTACGACAATTCCGGTCGACGCACCATTTGCACCGGATGATATTGTCTCTCGATTACACGCCGTTTCCGGCTGTTCTGTTGCAAAAACGGATCAGCGACTGCATCCGGTTTTTGGTCATTGGCAAAGCGATATTGTCAATGGTGTGCGCGAAAGTCAGGGAGCGAATAAGCAATCCTTGTCATTACAATGGCTGGCACAACAATGTAACGCCATAGCTTTCGATTGGCCCGACGAAGCAGCATTTATAAATATTAACACACCTGAAGATCTGGCGATTGCTAAACGCAATGATTATTCATAAATAAAAGCCAGCGCACAGCAAATGTGCACTGGCTTTTATAATTGCAACCAACCGTAGAAAATCAGCTGGTAACAGTCTAATTATTTCAAGCGGCGAATTTCTTTTCTGGTCAATGTTGTCATCAACTTGCCGTCGGTTTTGGAAAGTGTTTCAGCTTGAACAAGACGCACTTTACCTTTGTAGATAATCAACACATCACCATCATCATTAACCCGGTTTACCCGAGCGACACTTGAACCAGACGCATCATAGAGACGGTCATTTCGCTGAGCATCAGCAGCAAAGGCTGCAGGAGCAGTTAACGAGAGCGCAGCAGCGCCAAGAATGATAGTAGCAAATTTATTCATAATAAGACTCCGATAAAACCAGTAAAGCTAATCAGATAATATGATGAGACAAAAATAAGTAGCAATGTGAAATGTTGCATGTGCGAGTTTCATTTTTGCAACTGAATTGCATAATTTGCACAAACGCAAGCAACGTAACTTTATTACCTTCCCGAATACATAGTAAGTCGCATTCTATTAGGATATGAAAGAGGAGCGCAGCTTTCGACGTTAATCGTTTCCGACAGTATCACTCCCCAGTAATATATGGAGCATTTGCGCGCCCCTCTCGTAACTTCGTTCATCGTTACGGGATCATATATCCGGCAATTCACGCTAAATAGGCTGATACCACTTTAGCTGTTCCGTTCCGCTGCTCCTCTGGGTAGGACAACCAGATGATCGAGAATCTTCTTCCCCTGTTAAAATCAACCTTTGGTTTTACTGCTTTTCGCGGTGTGCAAGATAAAGTTCTGACGCGAGTTATGAACCGGAAAAATACGTTAGCGATTATGCCGACCGGTGCAGGAAAATCCTTATGCTATCAATTGCCCGCGATGGCTAATGAAGGGACGGTTGTGGTTATTTCTCCACTGATCGCACTCATGCACGATCAATTGCGCGGCGCCGAAGCAGTTGGTATCCGCGCCGCCACGCTTACATCCGCAGATAGCAATCGCGCAGAGACGATCGAGCGGTTGAGAGCGGGAGAACTGGACCTGCTCTACGCTGCGCCGGAACGTGCTTCTGGCGATCATTTCCGTGATTTGCTAGAGCAGGCCCGGATTTCGCTTTTTGCGATTGACGAGGCTCACTGCGTGTCAGAATGGGGGCATGATTTCCGGCCCGATTACCGTTCGCTCCGTCCCTTGCTCGACCATTTTTCCGATGTCCCTCGTCTTGCCCTGACAGCTACAGCAGACCGGCATACCCGAGACGACATTCTGGTGCAGCTGGGTATAGAACAGGAAGGACTGATCATTGCCGGATTTGACCGTCCCAATATCCGTTATCATATTTCCCCGCGTACCGGGCTTGCTCGGCAGACCGCTGATCTAGTCGAACGCATAGCCGGTCCCGGAATTATCTATGCCCCCACCCGCAACGCTACCGAAAAAATGGCGGCTCAGATCGCCCGTACAGGCCGTAGTGCGCGGGCTTATCACGCGGGGTTACCCGCGGAAGTCCGTCAGCGTAATCAGGCGGATTTTGTTGCATCAGAAGATATGGTCATGGTCGCAACCATTGCCTTTGGCATGGGTATCGACAAGCCGGACGTTCGCTTTGTTGCTCACGCCGGATTGCCAAAATCAATTGAGGCTTATTATCAGGAAACCGGCCGCGCAGGCCGTGATGGCGATCCGGCGGAGGCGCATATGTTCTGGGGCGCCGAAGATTTCGCGCGCGCCCGTCAAAGATTGTCCGAAGTCGATGAAACGCGCCTTGCCAGCGAACGAACAAGGCTTGCCGCTTTGGGTGGGCTAGTCGAGGCGGCGGGTTGTCGCCGGGCAATCCTGCTCAGGCATTTCGGCGAGGAACCGCCACAAAGCTGCGGAAATTGCGATAATTGTCTCAACGCCCCTGTCACACGCAACGTCACAGAGCTTGCGCGCAAATTTCTGTCGGCTGTCTATCGTACCGGACAAAGCTTTGGCGTTGGCCATTTGGAAGCGGTGCTGACCGGCAAGCAAGAAGACAAGGTGCTATCGCGTGGACACGATCGACTTTCTGTTTTTGACATTGTTGATGCCGAAGAAGCGTCGTTGATAAAGCCTGTCTCGCGGTCCCTTTTGCTACGAGATGCGCTGCGGAATACAGAGCATGGCGGATTAATGTTCGGACCGGAAGCGCGAGCTATTTTGAAAGGTGAGGAAGAGGTGGCGATTATCGAACCACCCGTGCGCGGGCGCAAAAAACGGCGCGGAGGCTCTTCTCCCAATCCGGTTGGTGATCCATTATTCGATGCGCTGCGGGCCAAGCGGATGGAGCTTGCCCAAGAGCACGGCGTCCCGCCTTATGTGATTTTTCATGACAGCGTGCTTCGCGATATGACCGGCTTTAAACCGCGCAATTTGTCCTCATTAGCAGAATTACCCGGTATTGGCACTGCTAAGCTTGAAAAATATGGCGCATCATTTCTTGCTGTGATTCAAGAGGTTACAAAGATACAAGAAGAAAGCGTGTGAATGAACTACATGCTTTCCTTGTCAGTGATGATATGAAAGCTGTTCAGAATATTCAACAAAGACGATAGAAAAGGAAATCCGATCCATGTTCCGCCCGATTAATGAAAAAGTCATCGTATCGCCGCAAATCACATTGGAAGATGTCGACGCGGCCAAGGCCGATGGCGTAACACTGATCATTAACAACCGTCCGGATGGCGAAGACCCTAATGCTCCGCAAAGCGCCGAAATTGAAGCTGCTGCGAAAACAGCCGGGATCAATTTTATTAGCATCCCCATCACCCATAGCGGTTTTTCCGCGCCACAAGTTGACGCCATGATCTCGGCTCTTGATGGCGCTGATGGCAAAACGCTGGCTTATTGCAAATCAGGCACACGATCGACTTTGCTATGGTCATTGGCACAGGCAAAAATAGGCCTTTCGCCGGATGAAATTGCTCGCCTTGCCGGTAATGCCGGATATGATATTACACCGGTTCGTGCGATGGTCGATGCTTTATCTGGCGGGAGTGCATAGACGCTGGACAGCAACTAACATTCATGTAAACAATCAGGGATGGAGAGCTTTCCGTCCCCTACGCTTTGGGCGATTCCTTTTTTCGTAGCCACGGTTGCGGGCGAATGGCTGTGGAGCCGGAAAAATAATCATATCCGTTATGAAACCAGGGATGCGATAACGTCACTTTCTCTTGGCATTGGCAGTGTGGTTGCGGGTTTGCTTACGGGCGGGGTCGTATTAATGCTCGCTCTCTGGGCATATGAATATCGCCTGTTCGATTTACCGATGAACTGGCCCAATGCTCTATGGCTTGTCCCTGTCGCATTCATTCTCGATGATTTAGCCTATTACTGGTTCCACCGCACTGCACACCGGGTCCGCTGGTTCTGGGCCGCGCATGTCATTCATCACAGCAGCCGACATTACAACCTGACAACCGCACTACGCCAGACGTGGACCGGTTTTTTTGCGCTCAGCTTTATTTTTCGCATGCCTCTCTTTTTTCTTGGCTTCCCGCCTGCGTTGATATTCTTTTTGGCGGGGCTGAATCTCGTCTATCAATATTGGATCCATACCGAAGCGATTGACCGGATGCCCCGCTGGTTTGAAGCGGTGATGAACACTCCCTCGCACCACCGCGTTCACCATGCGACCAATCCCCGCTATCTGGACCGCAATTATGCCGGAGTTTTCATCATCTGGGACAAGATGTTCGGAACGTTTGAACCAGAAACCATTGACGAGACAATTAATTATGGGATCGTCAAGAACCTGACCAGTTATAATATTTTTTGGGCCGCTTTTCACGAATGGATCGGCATGGCCCAGGATCTGTGGTCAGCGCCCTGGCGCTACAAATTAAACTATCTAATAAAACCGCCGGGTTGGAGCCATGATGGCTCCAGAGAAAGCAGTGAAACTATAAAGGCACGCTGGGCACAACAGGAGAGAGTAAAATGGCAGAATATGACATCATCGTCATCGGTGGCGGATCAGCAGGGAGCGCGGTTGCCGGACGGTTAAGCGAAGATGGTACACGCTCGGTCTGTCTGGTCGAAGCGGGAGGAAATAATAATAATTTCCTGGTCAAAACACCGGGAATGATGCCGTTTCTGTTAAAAAATGCGAACTGGAAATTTGATACCGTCCCGCAAAAGGGGCTTAACGGACGCATTGGGTATCAACCGCGCGGACGCGGCCTTGGCGGCTCCAGTGCCATCAACGCAATGATCTATATCCGCGGTAATAAATGGGATTATGACAATTGGGCCGCAATGGGTTGTGAGGGCTGGAGCTATGAAGATGTTCTGCCCTATTTCAAAAAATCCGAAGGCAATGAACGCGGCGGCGATGAATTTCATGGCGGCGACGGCCCCCTGTCAGTGTCGGATCAAAAATGGCCTAACCCCGGTAGCCTTGCCTTTGTGGAAGCAGCCCGTAATCTACAGATTCCTGTCCTCGACGATTTTAACGGTGCGAAGCAGGAAGGGATCGGCATTTATCAGGTAACCCAGAAAAACGGGGAACGTTGGAGCGCAGCGCGGGCCTATGTCGATCCGGCGCGCGGGCGCAAGAACCTTGATATAAGGACCAATTCGCTGGTTGAAAGGCTGGTCATTGAAAATGGCCGCGTTATGGGCGTTCAGCTTTTACAGGGCCGCAAACGGGAAACTATATTGGCCAAAGGCGCTGTCGTTCTTTCTGCTGGTGCATTCGGATCGCCGCATATCCTGCAACTCTCCGGCATTGGTCCGGCGGAGCATCTGAAAAATAAAGGCGTGGATATCATCGTCGACAAACCGGAAGTCGGAGCAAACCTGAAAGACCATATTGATTTTGTCTCTGGCTATACAACCGAGTCCAAAGAGCTGATCGGAGATTCCCTAGAAGGCACGATCCGCATGGGCAAGGCGATTTTTGAACACCGGATGAAACGCACTGGCATCATGACCACACCTTATGCCGAAGCGGGAGGCTTCTGGTCATCCGGCCCTGATGTACCGGCCCCTGATGTCCAGTATCATTTTGTGCCCGCTGTGCTTGAGGACCATGGCCGTGAAAAGGTCAAAGGCCATGGCTTTAGCTGTCACGCATGTGTGTTGCGTCCCTATAGCAAGGGCACGGTCCGGCTGGGTTCAACCGATCCCGCAGCGCCGCCCGCCATCGACCCCAATTTCCTTGATGATGATCGCGATATTGCGACTTTGCGAAAAGGTGTCCGCCATATGCAGCGGATTATGGAAGCACCGCCGCTCACCGACTTCAAACCCACAAACCGTCACCCCATTGATATGAGCGATGATAACGCATTGGACACGCTCATCAGAAATCGTGCCGATACTGTGTATCATCCTGTCGGCACATGCCGCATGGGCCAAGATGATAATGCTGTGGTAGACAATCGGCTTAAATTCAAAGGGCTGGATGGCCTATATATTGCCGACGCGTCGATCATGCCTGAAATTGTCAGTGGCAACACCAATGCACCGAGCATCATGATTGGCGAGCGGGCCGCAGATTTCATCAGGGCGGATCTGGGGTAAGGATAGGAGCATGTCCCAAAGTTCACACAATTCACACGCGTTTGAACCGTTATCCCGGCTTTCTCCGGGATGACGGTCCATCGTGGAAGTGAGATGTATAAAATGAAGTTTACAACCTGTTAACCTCGCGCAACTTTATTCCAAAGTTCACACAAGTCACACCCCTCGACCGCGCAGAGTTTCTATTCAAAATTAAGAAAGAGCCACTCTGGAAAATAGCAGAAGAGCATGCGTGTAGGAAAGCTATTTACCCAATTCACGGATACTGTCTGAGTATATTTTCCCGTTAGACGACAATCACATAGCCTTCATCACCCTGCCCGCGGCACATCTGTTTTGAAACCCGGGTTTCTTTACCCTCGATGATCGCAACATCTGTAATGCTAAGGCATTTTTGTCCATTGGGCCGGGTATTGAGTGCGGTGACTGTTGAAGATCCTGAAACGCCTGATCGCGTCGGGCTTTTCCAACTAGCGGTGGCACCAAGTTTTTCTTCTTTGGTAACTGCGACTGTGGCTTTTGCCGCTTCTTTTTGTTCTTTTTCGGTCAGCTGACAGGCAATTTCCCCGACCAATAGCGCCCCGACGCCGCTGGAAATCAAAGTCCCGACATTTCCAAGTCCGGTCGCATTACCGGCAACTCCGCCCAATATTCCACCAATCAGCCCACCGCGCCCTCTGGCTTTTTTGCATTTTTGTGGGCCATCGGCGTTTTTGGCAGTTTTAGTCTGCTTGTCTTTCTTACTCTTTGACGCTTTTTTGTCGGCCGCTACATATTCGGGTATTTCATAGCCGCCGCAGCCGGTATTGAAACAAAAGCGGTCCTGTAAATAAGCGCGATCTTGCTGATAGCGCGACTCTAAATCCCGATATTCGGAAAGATTGGCTCCTTGGGGATCAGAGGCAGCATGCTCTTTCATAACTGTCTGGTAAAAAGCGTTTCGGGACTTTGCCGTATAAACCATTTTTCCAGCCACTTGAGAGGTGAAAATGGCTGAAATTTCATTCTGATGTTCAATCATCCGTTCGCGAAACGGCGTCAGAACTTCGGCATAATAACGGTCCAATAGAGCGGTGCAGCGATTGATATCCTTCGCTTTGTCAAAAGGCGCAGCGAATTTTTGAAAATCTTCCCGGCAATCAGGATAGCTTTCTGTGGTTAATACAGGCGTCGGAGGTAGCGACGGCAGGGCCGGTTCGGGTGATGCGGGCGGAACATAAGCCCGGTCAGCCAAGTCTTGCTCCTGCGTGACATCCTGACCATTGGATAAGGCGGGGGTTGCCAACATCATACCCAATGTTGCAATCAGTGCATAAGACATGCTGTGCGTCCGTTTTGTCATTTTAGCCCCTTTATTTCGAATTCACTGGCTCCGAATGGCGACCAACGACCCTGATTTGTTCCATCCACTAGCCTCGTGAAGGGAACATGAAAAAACCATTTATATCAAGATAACAGTAAATATCCTATTTCTTGTGACAATTCTCACCATGTTGTATAATCGGCTCATATTATGCCTTCACCGGATGGAAGGAACGCTCATGAAAACATTTGTCAGATCACTGCTTTTGCTGACGGCTATGCTGGCTATTCAAGGGAATATGGCGCCTGATACCCGGGATGATAGAGCAAAATCCAGTGCCCCGGTCATGGACCCGGAAAATCCGACCTGCCCCGCCGAGCCCAATTGGACAAATAACAAGAAAATGACACTCACCCCCAAGGAAAAGAACGGCACAATGGTGCTGTTTGCCGAAGGGGCTATTGATATCGGCTTACCGGACAGGCTGAAGATAGCACTGGAAAACAACCCCGAGATTACCGAAATCTGGCTGCGTTCGCCGGGGGGAGATGCCCGCGCCGGCAATGTAGCCGGGCGGATCATTCGTGAAGAAGGCGGCGCGCTTATCACCCGTATTCCTGCAGGTTGGACCTGTTTCAGTGCTTGCAATTTCGTGTTCATGGGCGGACGGGCCCGCATTATAGAAGCTGATGGCGGTTTCATGGTGCATATGTTCACCATGACAAATGATCGCACGGCCATAAATTACAGTGTCGAAATGGGTACGGATTCCACGGTCGAGTTAATCGGGGAAGTGGAACAGGAAAGCGCCCTGCTCGCCACGGAAGATAATGATTTTTTGATACGTATGGGCGTGTCCCGCAAGCTGCTGACCGATATAATGTATAAGCAGAAAGCGGTAAAAACGGACGGTGAGGATCAATCGACCCGCCGGTGCCTGACCAAGGAAGAAGCCCTGAAATATAACGTCGCGAATGTGGTCAATCTCGTGGATAGCGATTGACGGTCATCAAACAGATATAACGGCAAGCTATTTTTCAGCCGAGTCGCCACTTGCCTTATTGGCTCTGAAATTAACCTTGTTTCTTCACAAGTTAATATTAGCAGCTAATATTTCGCGGATTTCTGCTACATTTCCTTATGTGTAATTTCCTGCTTGTTTCAACGGCTTGTCCCGGGAAGTGCGAAACTTTTTGGGTAATGTCTAAAAATTCCTATCATTTAATCTGTGCCAGAGTAGCATCTTATCGCTGATAGGCAACGGCTCGTCGTAGTGCTTGTCTCGTTATCTTGGTTCGTGCGTTGGTATTTGACCAGCAATAAGAAGAAGGAAGAACGATGTATTTACCTCTTAAATCATTCGTTGACCGCAACTCAAATGTATCAGGCGACGCTACTCATTCTCAAAAAGCGGCTGTCCAACAACGCGGCTATCGTCCTATGTATCATTCGGACATAGTTAATCGCTGCCCCGGATGCGGTAAATCCCACTGGTATGTTGGTCGGTTCAGTGCAGAATGTGCATATTGCGAAACAGCTTTGCCGCTGGCCGTGGTATCAAGCCAGCCGATGGAGCCCCGTTTTACCGAGAAATTTAGCAAAACCGCTATGGCGGCCTGATCCAGCTATAATTTCCAGCTATAATTGAATGTATAGCCATTGGTCTTGCACGACCAACCGGAAGGCACACGAAGGACCGACAATCTTCATTGATCACTTCTTCAGAAGTTGGACTTTTCTGAAAGGCCTTAGACTTTGTTAGTCGCATGCCCGTTTACAAAGCGGCTTTAGAACAGATTTTACTGGCACTTCCGGGCGTCAACACGATCCAATAGCACCTGTTAACCACGTGTCGAAAATACAACAGGTTCTAACTATTTTCATTTTTTCCCCAAATCTCGAAATGCCTCACCGGGTGTTCAGACAATTTTATGCATTATGAGTGGGTTCACATAGTGAACAAATGAGTCCCTGCAGGATTGTTATCCTGTAGATTTTTAATAATAATAGTGGAGTAAAGTATGAAAACCCCCCTAGTAATCTCTCTCCTCGCCGGTAGCATGATGGTTTCAGCGGCTGCTCAAGCCCAGGAATCCTCCCCCTTTTCCGGACCCCGCATCGAAATTATCGGCGGTTATGACCAGCTTCGTTCTGGCAGTGATGTCGATATTGATACAGATGAAGACGGTATTTTTGAAGATAATGGCCTGGATCAATCCGTAGACGGCTTCGCTTATGGTGTAGCCGCCGGTTATGATTTCGATCTGGGATCAGCGATTGTCGGTCTGGAAGCCGAATATATGGACTCAACTGGAAAACAATCATCCAGCGAGGACATTGCGGCACCATTCGGTTATCGGATCAACGTAAACCGCGACCTTTACATTGGTGCACGGATCGGTGCGCAGGTAACGCCAACCACTTTGCTTTATGCAAAAGGCGGTTACACCAACACGCGGGTTGAATCCCGTTTTCAGGACCGCGTCGAAGATGATGGCTATGAGCTGGATTTTGACGATGGGCAATCCGTCGATGGTTACCGGGTCGGTGCTGGTATTGAACAGCTGGTTGGCCCTGGCTACGTAAAACTGGAATATCGCTATTCCAACTATAGCAGCATGAAATACGATGATGAGCTATTCAACGATAATAGCTCAATCGGCATTGACCTTGACCGGCATCAGGTGCTGGCCGGTGTTGGTGTGCGCTTCTAAATAGCGTTAATTGACAAAGAAAGGGCGCGCTATCCAATGGCTAGCGCGCCCTTTTATTTTCTTTCGTCTATCGGCCCGTCACTCGCCGCCGGATGTTTCACCCGGTACCGGGAACCCCCGTTTTTTGAGAATATACTTCACTTCCGGATCACGACCACGGAACTTACGATAGGCTTCTTTACGGTCTGTCTCGTTCGCCGTGGACAGGATGATCGAGCGGAAACGTTTTGCTGTATCCTTGTCCCAGACATCACCGGCTTCTTCAAAGGCTGCCCAGGTATCCGCGTCCATGGTTTCGGACCACAGATAGCTGTAATATCCAGCCGAATATGCATCCGATGAGAACAGGTGATTAAACTGTGGAAGGCGGTGACGCATCACAATCGTATCCGGCATACCAATTTCCGCCAGTGTTTCCCGCTCGAACGCATCCGGGTCGGTGACAGGTTCTGCGCGGTTGTGCAATTTCATGTCCACAATCGCGGAAGACAGATATTCCACTGTTGAAAAGCCTTCATTAAAGGTTTTCGACTTGTTGATCTTGTCAACCAGCGCCTGCGGCATGGGCTCGCCGGTTTCGGAATGCTTGGCATAATTATCCAACACATAGCGGGTGAGTAGCCAATTCTCGTTCACCTGACTGGGATATTCGACAAAATCTCGCGGCGTCCGGCCAAGGCCCGGATAAGTAATATCATAGTTGAGATAATGCAGCGCATGACCAAATTCATGGAACAAAGTCGAGGCATCGTCCAGACTGATGAGCGTGGGTGAACCCTCGCCACCTTTGACAAAATTATTGTTGTTGGACGCTAGAACATAATCATTATTGCCGCCCAGATCATGTTGGCTGCGATAGGTTGTCATCCATGCACCCGACCGTTTTCCGGCACGGGCAAAATTGTCGAGATAGAAAAGCCCGACCAGCTTGTCCCCGCGCTTCACTTCAAAAGTGCGGACCTCGGGATCGAAAACCGGAACGCTGCCGGTGTTTTCGGTAAAGGTCATGCCATATAGTTTATTCGCCGCGTCAAACATTGCGGCAACCATATTGTCCAGTTTGAAATAGGGTTTAATCTCCGCTTCATCGAGGTCATATTTCGCCTTGCGGACCTTTTCAGCGTAAAAGCGGTAATCCCACGGCTTGATCGTGATATTTGCGCCCTCTGCATCGGCAATTGCCTGCATATCGGCTACTTCTTCATCGACCCGCGCAACAGCAGCAGGCCAGACTTTCATCATCAGCTCCATCGCGGTTTCAGGATCTTTCGCCATCGTATCGGCCATGCGGTAATGCGCGTGCGTTTTGAAACCGAGCAGCTTGGCACGGTCCGCGCGCAGCTTCAGGATTTTGGCAATAGTTGCATTGGTGTCATTTTCATCACCATTGTCACCGCGGTTGATATAAGCATTATATACTTTCTCACGCAGATCACGGCGCGTCGAGTTTTGCAGGAAAGGCTGCATGACAGAACGAGTGTTTTTAAGTGCCCAGCCTTCTTTGCCCTCTTTCTTTGCTGCTTCGGCAATCGAAGCAATAAAACTGTCGGGCAGTCCGGCAAGATCGGCTTCATCGGTCAGGAAGATGAAAGTTTCTTCATCGGCCAATACCTTGTTGGAAAATTCGTTAAACGCTTTTGACAATTCGGTATTATAAGCAATCAACTGCTGTTTTTCCGCGCCCTCAAGCAACGCGCCGTTACGGACAAGAGCTTCATATTCACGCTCGACCAGACGCATCTGCTGTGCATCCAGACCGGCAGTTTTGCGGTTGTCATATACGGTTTTGTAACGCTGGAACATCTTTGGATCGAGAGTCAGTTCATCAAAGAAAGCCGATATTTTCGGCAGCCACTCTCTCTGGATCTTGCGAACCTCATCATTGGAAAGATTGCTTGAATATACGCCCCAAATAGCGAAAAGCTCGTCTGCACTTGTGCCTAGAAGCTCCAAAGGCACGACAGTATTTTCGAAAGTCGCTGGCTCCGGATTGTCGCGCACAGCAACAAAATCGGCTTTGACGTCTTTCATCGTCTGTTCAAAGGCTTGCGGAAAATCGGAAACCTTGATCTCGTCCCACGGGGGTACGCCGCCATAGGGGCCGGTCCATTCCTGCAAAATGCTATTTTCAGATATATCATCAGATGATTTTTTCATGGCAACATTCCCGTTTGCGCTCATTTGGTTAAGCTGTGCAGTGCTCTGCTCTGCCATGGCCGGGGTGCTACCGATGCCCAATAAAGCAGCGGTGGAAACGCCCAGAAAAAATTTGCGGCTGGATACTGAAAATCGCATATATATCTCTCCAAGAAATAGGAAATACTGCCCCCGGTAAGAGGCAATGGAACCATGTGACCCTTTCGGGCTCGATACCTTCTTACAATAGCAGGGCACAAAAAGGCAAAAAGGTTGCGTATGAAATTATGTTTTAGACGAACTGCGCTTAGCCGTCGATGAACAACTTGTTACATGGCAAGTCATTGCGTTTGATGCCAATATATCAAAGCGACAAATCGAATTTCTCTGGAACCATTTTGGTCAGCATTTTTTGGCAAGTCGTTATATTATGCCGGAAAATGTCATGCGCGTTCATTGTCTTCAAAAATGAAGCCAACCCGGGCCATTTTGTGGTATCGAACGGAAGGGCGATCAAATCCATCTGGATCAATTGTGCAGCAATCGAAATATCGGCAATAGATAGCCTGTCCCCAAGAAAATAAGTGCCGCCATCCAGCTGCTTTTCCAGATAATCCCATAGGGGTGGCAGCTTTTCGTTCCATGTCGCGCGTGCGGATGCCACATCCGGTTTCTTTCCGCCCATCAAAGCAAAGATCAATGGCCGGAATACCCCCATGCCACAGGTCATGGCGAGTGCGCTGTCCGCATATTCTTCCAGCCACAATGCCCGCCCGTATAAATAAGGGTCTTCGGGATAGCAGGCGGGTTGCGGGTGTTTTTTCTCCAAATATCCGCAAATCGCCGAGCTGTCAGAAATTGTACCCTCCGGTCCTTCTGTGGCAATAGACGTATCACGTAACGCAGGAATACGCGCTGTCGGGCTAATCTCAAGATACCAGTCCGGCATAGCCATGATGTTGATTGCTTCGCGTTCGTAATCGAGCCCTTTCAGCGCAAATATCGCTTCAACCTTGCGCTGGAACGGGGATAAAGGCGAGCCATAAAGGATATAAGGTGCGGTCATGGGGCTGGATTCTCCATTTGAAAAGTGACGGGCTAAACCGCAATTAGGAAGTGACGGCGCCCTTTTTTATGAGGGGATAATAGAACCCCGCAGCAAGCAAGAGTAAAGAGCTTATTCTGCGTTTCTCGCTTCAATCATATATAATCCCGACGGCATCCGCAGCGCGTTTTGCCAGACGCCGCGCCGCATTGGTGTCATCCCCCGTCGCAAGAGCCACTGCCATCCGCCGGAAGGGCCGCGTGACAGGTTTGCAAAAAATCCGCACATCCACTTCCCCTTCTTTGCTGCCCAAGGCCAAGGCATCTGCTATCCCGCTAAAAGTAAAACTCTCACTATTACGATCAGCCAGAACTACGGCACTGGCACTCGCCGGAGCGGTTAATGCGATATGGGGGATAGGCAGCCCCATGATGGCCCTGGCGTGCAGGTCAAATTCGGTCAGATTCTGACCGATCAGTGTGACCATGCCCGTATCATGCGGACGGGGGCTGAGTTCAGAGAAAATGACCTCAGCGTCTTTGGTAACAAAAAACTCCACGCCAAATATACTGTAACCACCCAGGTTATCCACCACCTTTCGCGCCATGGCCTGCGCGGTGGCCAATGCATCTTTTGACATGGCCGCCGGTTGCCAGCTTTCCATATAATCGCCGCGTTCTTGCCGATGACCGATAGGCGGGCAGAACAATATGCCATCACGGGTCCGCACAGTAAGGAGAGTGATTTCATAGTCAAAATCGATAAATTGCTCGACAATCGCGCGGGCACGGTCGCCGCGCATATTGTCAACGGCATAGGTCCATGCGGTTTCCAGCGCGTCGATATTATCAACCTTGGTCTGCCCCTTGCCGGAAGAGGACATGACCGGCTTGATCACCAGCGGCAGACCGATGTCACTGGCTGCGGCCTGCACCTCGGAGAAACTCTCAGCATAATGATAGCGCGAGGTCGCAAGGCCCAATTCCTGCGCCGCAACATCGCGGATGGCGTCGCGGTTCATCGTCAATTGCGCCGCCCGGGCAGATGGTACGATATTATACCCCTTGTCCTCCATTTCTACCAGAATTTCGGTGCGAATAGCTTCGATTTCAGGGACAATCAGGTCGGGGCTATGCTTTTCAATGGCCGCGCGCAATCTATCGCCGTCGAGCATGGAAAATATCTCGCTTTCATCAGCGACCTGCATCGCCGGTGCGCCTGAATAAGCGTCACAAGCAATGACATAGGCGCCGAGGCGTTTAGCAGATATAGTGAATTCACGGCCCAGTTCCCCGGAACCCAGAATCAGGATTTTTTTACTGAATGTCATGATGATTCTAATAGCGGGAATATATTGGCCCGTCATGCTGAAACGATTTTGGCGTAATCGAGGCCAAATAACTTGATAGCCGGAAAAATCTTTCCTTTATAAAAACCCCATCACACCAGCTTTTTTAGCTCTAACACCAGACTTACTTCTGCCAGAATATTCCACATGATGAAATTTCTGTTTGATATGTTATATCATTTCCTTTAACGGATATGCGGATTAACCCCCACTCATATATTCAGGCGAGTATCCATGCCCCATATCAAATATTTACTCTCAACAGCGCTATTGTTCAGTCCCGTCGCCCCTGCCCTTGCACAATCGAACGATGCCGGAAATATTGCTGAAGCACCGCGGCAGCGCGGAACGGTTGACGATTTTCACAGTGATGACGCGATTGTGGTCACAGCACCTTATGTTAAAAAACTGGACATTCTGGCCGGTACGTCCGTATTATCCGGTGATAAATTGACTGAAAATTTACGCGGCCAGATCGGTGACAGTCTGACCAGCCTTCCCGGTATTTCTTCGACCAGCTTTGCGCCCGGCGCATCCCGCCCTGTCTTACGCGGTTTTCAAGGCCCGCGCGTGCGTGTTTTGACGGATGGCATAGGTTCGCTTGATGCCTCTAATACCTCGGTTGACCATGCTGTCGCAATTGATCCCCTGACAGCCCAGCGGGTCGAAGTATTACGCGGGCCAGCAGTCCTGCTGTTTGGCGGCGATGCAATTGGCGGCGCCGTGAATATTATCGACAAGCGTATTCCGCGCGCTGTGCCGGATGAGGCTTTTCACCTTGACGCAGTAGGCGGCTATGGCAGCGCGGCCAATGATTGGAGCGTGGGCGGTTCGCTTGACGTGCCACTGACGGATAATCTGGTATTTCATATCAACGGTAGCTTTCGTGATACCGATGATGTGAATATTCCCGGTTACGTCCTGTCACCCGGTTTACGCGGTGAAATACTGGCACAGGCCAGCGAAGAAGCCGAGGAAGGACATCTTGATGAAGCAGCGGAACTGACTGAACTTGCCAATCAGCGCGGCAAAGTCCCGAATACGGGTAGCCGCACGGTTAACGCAGCAACCGGCCTCGCCTATATTGGTGATGGCGGCCATATCGGCTTTTCTGTCAGCTATTATGATACGGATTATGGCGTTCCTACCCGTCCCGGGACGGTGCATGTGCATGATCATGATCATGACCACGATCACGGAGATCATGACGGGCATGAGGAACATGGCGATGCACCCGTGACAATTGGTCTGGAGCAATTTCGCGCCGACCTTCGCGCAGGCGTTGACCTTGGCGGCTTTTTTGAAACCCTCAATCTGCGCGCCGGCTTTTCCGATTATAAACACACCGAATTTGAAGGTGATGAAGTCGGCACAGTCTTTCAGGTCGAAGGGATAGAAGCACGCGCAGAACTGGTTCAGGCAGAGCGTGATGGCTGGCGAGGAGTGGTGGGAACACAGCTATTGGCCCGCGATTTTAATGCCATTGGCGCAGAAGCCTTTGTCCCTAAAAATACGGTTAAGAACAGGGCTATATTCACTGTGCAGGAAGTCGATCTCGGCAATTTTGAAATCGAAGCCGCCGCGCGTTATGACAATAGCGACATCACTGCAAACAGCATCAACTTTGAACGTAGTTTTGACAGTTTTTCGGGTGCGCTCGGTTTTGCTTATGCTCCTGACAATAGCGGTTTGAAGATCGGCGTGAACCTCTCACGCTCTGAACGCGCGCCCTCGGCTGAAGAGCTACTGTCCGACGGCCCCCATATTGCGACACAAGCCTATGAAATTGGCAACCCGGGTTTCACTACGGAGAAAAGCTGGGGCGGAGAGCTATATGCGCGTTGGGAATCAGACGATATCCAGTTAAGCGCGACCGTTTTCGCCAATTTATTTGATGATTATATTTATGAAGCAGAGACCGGAGCCGAACAGGATGGTCTGCCGGTATTCCAGTATTTTCAACAGGACGCGACATATTATGGCTTCGAAGCCTCCGCTTCCTTTGCAGTGGCACGTGCAGGCGGATTTAATTTCGTCACCGACGGAGTTGCCGATTATGTCCGCGCTAAAGTCAAAGACGGCGGCGGGCCGGTTCCCCGGATACCGCCCTTGCGGCTATTGGGCGGTATCGAAGCACAAAGCGATGCTATTGATCTGCGCGCAGAAGTGGAATGGTCCGATAGTCAGAACCGTGTAGCGACCTTTGAAACGCCGACCGACAGTTTCACCATGGTCAATGCCTCTGCCGCATGGCGGCCAATGGGCAAAGACGGCGGTATAACCTTGCTCGCTTCAGCAAATAATATCTTTGATGTGAATGCGCGTCGTCATGCTTCATTCACGAAAGACTATGTACCGCTGGCAGGACGTGATATTCGTATCAGCGCAAAGTTTAGTTTCTAGCGGTAATCGGGTAACTCCGGATTTCCGCTTGAACGCAGAATCAGGAGTTACCCAAATGCGAAAGATCATTGCTTCTATCATTATATCATCGACGCTCTTGCTGGGCGCATGCAACACTGTGCAGGGTGTCGGAGATGATATTAAATCCGTTGGCCGTGCAGGTGAGCGCGCCATCGACTGATCGTATATTTTCCGGCATTGACCGCTAAACTTGCGAATATGCAATCGATGCCGGAACAAAAGCCTGACTTACGCATTTCTCTTTATAACCGGCATAAAATGTCCGGCAGCTAGGAGAATGAAATGCGTAAGATTATTATGACTTTTTTCCTGTCATCAACCATGGTTCTTGCAGCGTGCAATACTGTACAGGGCGCAGGCGAAGATATTGAATCGGTCGGTGAAAAGGGCGAAGAGGTAATAAACTAGCCCTAATATCATGCAATCAGGCTCTGTTTACTCGACAGCCTTTTTCTTTGCGTTCCTACGCTCGGTAAACCACATGATCGCAAGTGAAGATTCATAAAGTAAGATCAGCGGAATACCGAGCAGGAATTGCGATACTATATCCGGCGGCGTCAATATCGCAGCCAATATAAATGCGCCAACAACCATATAGCGGCGCAGACTTTTTAACTGTTCGCGAGTGACCAACCCGGCCCGGTTCAACAGCAACAGCAGCACCGGCAGTTGAAAACAAACCCCAAAAGCAAGAATGAAGCGCATCACCAGATCAAGGTAATCGCCCATAGCCGGCAGTGCCTCTTGTGTCATTCCGCCCACTTGCCCTTCAAAACCCAGAAAGAACCGGAAGGCAGTCGGCATGACTATGAAGTAAGCGAGCGCCGCGCCAGCGGTGAACAATATCGGCGTAGCAATGAGAAACGGCAGAAAGGCTTTTTTCTCGTTGGAATAAAGCCCCGGTGCGACAAATGCCCAGATCTGGTTCGAAATAATTGGAAAAGCGAGAAAGAAAGCAGCAAACATCGCAACCTTTATCTCGACAAAAAAGGCCTCATAGAGCTTGGTATAAACCAGTCTGCCTTCCCCAGGAGGAAAGGCATCAGTCAAAGGGACGACAAGTAATCCGAATATCTCGTCAGCAAAATAAAAGCTGAACGCAAAAGCAATAAGCAAAGCGACCACCGCCCACACAAGACGCTGGCGTAGCTCGATCAGATGCTCGATCAGCGGAGCCTTGCTGTCATTTATATCTGGTGCGGAAGGATCATTCATTTGCCGGGTTCATTTTCCGGTTTATTGCCTGACGCACTGTTATCATGCGGCAAATCTGCTTCACTTTGATCGCTTACAATTGTCTCAGCCGAAGCATCACTCTCAGCCGAAGCATCAAGATGCTGCATAGACGGTTCGTCCGTGGCTTCCATGGGATGTTCGAGCATTATACGCTCGTTCTCGGCTGCCCATTTCTTTTCCATTTCCTGTAATTCCGCTTCACGGACCATGGCATCAAAGCCGGTACGGAAATTACCCATGACTCCGCGTGCCTTGGCCATCCAGCGTCCTGCTGTAGCCAATGCGCTCGGCAATTCCTTCGGGCCAATTACAACAACAGCAATAATCACGATAATCGCGATCTCGGATATGGAAAAGTCAAACATATCTGTGCGCCGCTAATTCCGGCGGGCCGACATTAACCGGCAGTCTTGTCAGAGGTGGTTGCTTTATCTGCTCTGATATCGGCTGGCTTATTGTCAATCTGGGCAGATATTTTTGCATTTTCCTCTTCTTCGGAAATGCCTTTTTTGAAGGATTTAATGCCTTTACCGACATCTCCCATCATCTCTGAAATCCGGCCGCGACCGAACAGAATTAGCACCAATGCTGCTACAATTAAAATCTGCCAAATACTCGGTTGCATCGAAAGTCTCCTGATCTAGGCCCTATACTTAGGCGCTTTACGCCTCACTTTCCAGTGGGTCTACGTGGTCATCATCATTTTCTTGTGCAGAGTCTTGTTCAGCCCCTTGATCGAAGGGGAGCTCATCCTCCGCTTCCATCTCAAGCCGCTCTAGTGCCAAATCAACAGGATCAAGCAATCCAGCGGCTTTCAAGTCATCTATACCGGGCAGTTCCTTGCGACTTTGCAGGCCGAAGTGGGTAAGAAACTCAGCGGTCGTAGCATAAATAAGGGGTCGGCCCGGCACTTCACGGCGTCCTGCCGGACGGACCCATCCTGTCTCCATCAGCACATCCAGCGTGCCCTTGGCAACCTGAACACCCCTGATCGCTTCAATTTCAGCGCGACTCACAGGTTCATGATAAGCAATGATTGCCAGTGTCTCCATCCCCGCTCGGCTAAGTTTGCGTAGCTGCGCGCGCTCACGGCGCAACAGGTGGGACAAATCTTGGGCGGTCTGAAAATGCCAGCGGTCACCGGTTTTGACTAAAGATACGCCGCGGCCCGAATAATCATTCTGCAAATCGTTTAGCGCACCGCGAATATCGGCATCTTCACCGACATAAAGTTTAATATCGGCAATCGTCAAAGGTGTTTCGGCCGCGAATAAAGTCGCCTCTACAGCGCGGGTTATTTCATTCATACCGCGATCGACCAATTCTCGATGCTGCCCCATGGCAAGGCCGGGCTCTTCATTCACTGGCTCATCCATCGCTGCTTGCTTTCAGCTTTAACGGGGCAAAACTTCCATCCTGACTGAGTTTCAGCTTACCCTGCCGTGCCAGTTCCAGCGCCGCGACGAAACTTGATGCCAGCGCAGATTTTCGCAACTGCGGCGGAGCATTTGGCGGCAAAAAGTCGCGTATATCCATCCAGTCAATCGCTTCGCCCAGCATTAGGGAAACCCGCGTCAGAGCATCCTCCAAAGTCATCACCATCCGTTGTTTAACGATATGGACCGGCGGAACACCACGCAGTTTAACACGGCCATAGGCAGAGATCAGATCATAATATTCTGCCTGCCAATAGCGGTTTTTTACAACCCGCAAGCCTTCCGGTGCGCCGCGAGGAAATACATCACGACCAAGCCGGTCACGTGTCAATAATCTTGCTCCGGCCTCTCGCATGGCGTTCAACCGTTCCAGACGCATTTGCAAACGCAACGCCAATTCTTCGGGTGAGGGATCAATTTCGGGATCTTTGGGAAGCAATAGACCGGATTTAAGATAGGTCAGCCACGCTGCCATCACAAGATAATCGGCAGCCAGCTCCAGTTTCAAACTCTGCGCTTCGGAGATATATTTCAGATATTGTTGCACTAGTTCAAGGATTGAGATTTCCCGCAAATCAACTTTCTGGCTACGCGCCAAAGCAAGCAGAAGGTCAAGCGGCCCTTCCCAACCGTCAATATTTAGTGTTAGCGACGCGTCTTCCTCGACAGGTGGCGGGAAGAAAAAACTTTCCGCTTCGCTATCGAGATCAGCATTACGCTGCATCAGGCCGCCGCCAGTAACGCATCTCTTTGCGAGAGAAGTTCGGCTAGTTCAACCTCTTCTCCCGCCGGATCACGTGTCGCCATCGCTTTATCGAGCCGCACGCGGGATGGCTCGCTCATTTCGTCCAGCATGTCCGCGATGCCGATCATTTCGTCCATTCGCGCCCAGCAATTCAAGGCAATATCACAGCCCGCCGCAACCACATCACGCGCAAGTTCCGGCACTTCTCCTTTAAGCGCCTTCATGTCGAGATCATCCGAGAATAACAGCCCATCAAACCCGATTTCCCCGCGAATTATAGTCTCGATAACCGTCGGTGACAGGCTGGCACATCGCTCTGTGTCCCATGCGGTATAAACGATATGTGCTGTCATCCCCATCGGGGCATTGGACAAACTACGAAACGGCGCAATGTCGGTTTCAAGCTGTTCGGCAGACGCACTGACCGTGGGGAGTTCCATATGGCTATCGACGACCGCTCGCCCATGGCCGGGGATATGTTTGACGATACTGACCACACCGCTTCTGGCCTGGCCGTCAATCACCGCCCGTCCCAAAGCCGCCACTTGCATCGGGTCGCTGCCCAATGCGCGGTCACCGATGGCATCGGCCGTATCAGCTTGCCGTACATCCAGAAGAGGCAAACAATTGACGGTTATACCAACTTCACGAAGGCTTTCGCCAATGGCCTGTGCATTGATCCGGGCCGCCTCAATCGCTGTGGCCGGTGCAATTTTGTAAAGTTTGTCGAAAACTTCCCCTGAAGGAAAATGCGGCCACACTGGCTCCTTCATCCGTGCCACCCGGCCCCCTTCCTGATCAATCAGGATAGCGACATCATCCCGGCCATGCAGATTGCGAAGTTCATCGGTTAGCGCCCGCAATTGTGTCTTGCTTTCGACATTGCGGCCAAAAATAATATATCCGGCAGGGTCGGCGTCTTTGAAAAAAGCTTTTTCATCAGCCGTCAGGCGCAGGGCCGACATACCAAAAACAACCGGTTTCATATTCTTACTCTACCCAATAACGCGCACAAATGCATGATTATATCATGCGGGCAATTAGCAGGCCGGTAAAGGGAAAAGCGCCATTATCCACAGCGAGTCCCCTGTTTTCCTCTTACGGAACGACAATGCAGCTTTCGCCAGCGGCTTTCAAACTGTTGCATATTTTCTGCGCGGCGGAAAGATTTGGCGCCACTGCGTTCAAACGATAGATCGTGCTGCCTTCAACCGTGCCTTGTGTGATCTTCTTTGGCAAAGCGTCAATATCTGCGAAACGACGGGCGAAGCCGGGCCATGCTTTATCTGCCTGACCAGAGGAACTAAATGCGCCAAGCTGTATCATTGCGCTATCTGGAGCAGATGGAGTCGCAGGAGCATTATTTTTCATTGGCGCTTCTTCAGGCGGAGCCGTGCCCAGTTTTCCCGTCGTGCCCTGCCCCTGACTGGCGGCAAAGCTGGCATCGCCCTCGCCCTCAAATTGTCGGGCCTGCGGATCACTGGGCTGCACTTTGTAATCGCCCTCTGGCGCGGCAATAAGGGTGCCGTCACCGCTCAGCCCGATGGCATCACGATTTTGCATCCAATAAATAGCGCCAACAATTGCGGCCAACAGCAATATGCCGACACCGACAAATATGGCCACCCTGACAGGGGAATATTCCCCATCGTCATCATCATAATTTTCGGCAGATTCCAGCCATGGCAGCCGATTGTCATCCTCCAGATTCAGGCCGTCATTATTCACATTAGACATACTCAAACCCCGTGTTTTTTTTGAGTGTTCAATATTTTATATTGCTTACATTTTATCGGCAGCACTGACGCCCATCAGCGCAAGACCGTTTTTAATCACCTGTCCTAAATATCTGGCTAAGAAAAGTCTCGCAGATGTCAATTCAGGATTATTGGCGATGATGATCCGCAACTCCGGCCGGTCATTACCCATGTTCCAATAAGCATGAAAAGCCGCCGACAAATCATTGAGATAAAAAGCAATTCTATGCGGCTCACGATTGACCGCTGCCGCTTCGACGATGCGGGGAAATTGTGCAGCCTGTTTGATAAGGTTCAGTTCTTCGGCCCCCAGCAAAGCCAGATGCTCGGCCGAGGGGTGGATATTATCTTCGGCTGCGCTTTTACGCAAAGTCGATTGAATCCGCGCATGGGCATATTGCACATAGAATACCGGATTGTCGCGTGAGGCTTCGGTCACTTTGACAAAGTCAAAATCCATTTGCGCGTCGGCCTTGCGCGTCAACATAGTGAAACGCACAGCGTCCTTGCCGACTTCCTTGACCATATCGGCGATGGTGACGAAATTGCCGGAGCGTTTGGACATTTTCTCCGGTTCGCCGTCGCGCAACAAGCGAACCATCTGGACCAGTTTTACGTCGAATTTGGTCTTGCCTTGCGTCAGCGCCGCTACCGCAGCTTTTATCCGCTTTACCGTGCCGGAATGGTCGGCGCCCCATATATCAATAAGCTCATCAGCGCTTTGTGCTTTTTGGAAATGATAGGCAAGATCACCGCCAAAATAAGTCCAGAGCCCATTGGATTTCTTGATCGGCCGGTCCTGGTCATCGCCAAATTGGGACGAACGGAACAGCGGCAGTTCCACCGCTTCCCAGTCATCAACCGTCTTGCCTTTGGGTTTTTCCAGAATACCGTCATAAACCAGATCGCGCGCGCGCAGCTCTGCCTCGGCCGCATCGGCCTTACCGGCTTCCAATAATTCCGCCTCGGATGAAAATACATCATGTTTAATGCCGAGCAGCGCCAGATCAGCGCGGATCATATCCATCATTCCTGCAACGGCGGCCTTGCGGAAGATGGGCAGCCATGTCTCAATCGGCGCATCTCGATATTGATCACCAAATTGCTGCGCCAAAGCCCAGCCGACCGGCTTCAGATAATCACCGGGATATAGGCCTTCGGGAATTGCCAGAATCGTTTCGCCCAATGCTTCACGATAGCGGATATGCGTGGATTCTGCGAGAATATCGACCTGTCCGCCCGCGTCATTGACATAATATTCACGGATTACTTTATAACCGATAAACTCCAGAAGATCAGCCAGCGCATCACCGACTACCGCCCCCCGGCAATGGCCCATATGCATGGGGCCAGTGGGATTGGCAGAAACATATTCGATATTGACAGTGATGCCCTGTCCCTTGGTCGAACGGCCATAATCCGCGCCAAGGGCTGCAATTTCTTTCAATTCCGCGATAAGAACTTCATCACTGACCCACATGTTGATGAAACCCGGGCCGGCAATTTCCGCAGCTTTTACATCGTCCAGTAATTTCAGCTTTTCGACGATTTTTTCCGCCAGATCGCGCGGCTTTTGCCCCGCTGCCTTGCAAAGAACCATCGCGGCATTGGTCGACAAATCACCATGGGAAGCGTCGCGCGGTGGCTCCAATGTGACATTTTTGCGATCCAGCTCGCCGGGCAAATCCCCGTCTACCACCAGCTCGTCCAGTGCCTTTTCAATATGCTGCTGAAAAATATGGAACAACATCATTTTTTCCGATTCATTTGATACTGGGTTTACAAGATACCGGGCTTGTCAGGATTTCCGGTTTATAAATCCCGCTCATAACGGCCTGGTCGAAAAATGCAAAGAAGCTGCCTTATCCATCCCCCGACAAGCAAAGGATGAAAGTGCGGACATGCTTCTAAACATGCTTTATTATGTCGCCCTTATCGGGTCGCGTTATATTCCAACTGTTTGGGGGTTAGCTGAAACCCGACCAAAAGCTCGAATGTTGACCGCGTCACCGCAGCCTTCACAGCGGGATCGGCCAGCGGGTCCAATGCAGCGTCGGGATCTCCGGGCTTTCTGCGGCGGGTAAGCCGTTCAACCACATCTTCGGGTAGCCGCGCCGCCGCCGCATCAACATAGGAACCGGCTTTAGCAGAAGTCGAAGCGCGATATTGCCCGTCAGCAAAAGTCAGCGTAACATCTTTCACCCGTTTGGAAACAACTGCGGTACCGCCTTGCACCACGGTTGCGAAATAGGGGAGCGTTACGGTTCGTGATCCTTCGGCGCGGGACCGTCTGGCATATATGTCGAATGTCGCCTCGGTATAAATCCGCGGGCCTTCACTGTTACAGGTGGAGCGGACATTGGTAATATTGGCCACAACATCAATTGCACTGGCATTTGTGCTACCAGCCGGATCAAAGACGGTGATATCGCCGGTATGGTCCGGAACAGCAACGGCCGGACAACCGGATCGCGTCACACTGACCCCTACGCCTGAACTAACATCAAGCGCGCCATCCTTGGCACAGCCTGCCAGTGCCAGAACCGTTACACCCGTCAATAACAGCTTTTTGAAATGCCCGTTGAATATCATGCTTCTTCCTTGCCTTTTGTCCTGTTCGACACAGATATAAACTGTATCCTTGTTCAGGGTATGGAAACCCTTATCTATGCCTTTAAGAGCGCGCAACCATCCATAGGATGAACAGACAGGCTTTTCGCCGCCTCCGTTTTTCACTAAGGCATTGATTATGACACACCAAGAATCAGAAAAACCCCGTATTCGCTTGCTTGTAGCCGCTCCGCGGGGCTTTTGCGCGGGCGTGGACAGGGCAATAAAAATTGTCGAACTGGCAATCAAAAAATATGGCCCGCCAGTCTATGTCCGTCACGAAATCGTCCATAACCGCTATGTTGTCGATGAACTGAAAAATAAAGGCGCGGTGTTTGTCGAGGAACTGGACGAAGTGCCCGACGGCGTGCCTGTCGTTTTCTCTGCCCATGGCGTTCCCAAAGCTGTGCCTCATAAGGCCGAGGAGCGGGGCCTTGATTATCTGGATGCTACATGCCCTCTGGTATCCAAAGTGCACCGTCAAGCCGAACGCCAGGTCGAGGCGGGCCGCCATATTATCTTTGTAGGTCATAAAAACCATCCCGAAGTGATCGGAACCTTTGGTCAGGTGGACGATGGCATGATGACTCTTGTTGAAACAGTGGATGATGTTGCGACGCTGGACCCGCCAGACCCGGACAAGCTGTCTTTCCTGACCCAAACCACGCTTTCGGTCGATGATACCAGAGCCATAATTGATGCGCTGAAAAAACGGTTTCCCACCATAGCTGCACCCAAAGGCGAGGATATTTGCTATGCCACATCCAACCGGCAGGATGCTGTCAAAGGCATCGCCAAATCCTGTGATCTTCTGTTGGTAATCGGTGCGCCCAACAGCTCTAACAGCCTGCGTCTGGTGGAAGTCGCCCAGCGCGAGGGGACAGAAGCCCATTTAATCCAGCGCGCAAACGAGATTGATTTTAGCTGGATGAAGGGTGTCAAAACACTGGGTTTAACAGCAGGCGCTTCCGCGCCCGAAATATTGGTGCGTGAAGTTATCGATCATCTGGGACAAGAATTTACTGTTGACGAAGAGACAGTTGAAACGGTTGAAGAACGCATGGTCTTTAAACTCCCTCGCGGACTTGAAGCAGCCTGATGGCGGTTTATACAAAGGTTAGTGCCGAAGAAATTGACGCGTTTCTAGGGCGGTTCGATGCAGGGAGTCTGGTCTCTGCCAAAGGCATTGCGGAGGGGGTAGAGAATAGTAATTACCTGATTGAAACCACGCAGGACCGCTTCATTCTGACCCTTTATGAAAAGCGGGTGGATCCGGGTGATCTGCCGTTTTTTATCGCGATGCTTGATCATCTGGCTGACAAAGGCTGCCCTGTGCCGCCAATGATCGCAGATAAGCAGGGCACGAAAATACATCAGTTAAACGGCAGATATGCCTGTCTGATCAAATTCCTGCCCGGCATTTCCGTTACCATGCCCACAGCAGCGCAGGCCAATGCAACGGGCCGCGCTTTGGGAGAGATGCACGATGCGTTGCAGGATTTTCCCTGCGAGCGGCCCAATAGCATGGACCATGATACATGGCGCAAGCTGGCAGTTGATTGCGGCCCCGATGAACTGGACGCTATTGCACCGGGCCTTCATGATCTGGTCGAAGCGGAGCTGGACTATCTTGATACGCATTGGCCGGATGAATTGCCCGTATCGGTCATCCATGCCGATTTGTTTCCGGACAATGTTCTGATGCTGGATGACAAGGTTACGGGCCTGATCGACTTTTATTTCTCCTGCACCGACATTCGCGCCTATGATGTTGCAATCACCCATGCTGCGTGGTGTTTCTCGGATGACGGCACGACATTTGATTCCGCTATTTCAGAGGCTTTGATCCGGGGGTATCTGGAGACATTCACCCTTAGCCCGGCAGCGCAAGCTGCATTGCCGGTTCTGGCACGCGGTGCGGCGTTACGGTTTTTGCTGACCCGCGCTTATGACTGGATCAATACACCAGCCGATGCGCTGGTGACGCGCAAAGATCCGATGGCATTTCTCAACCGCCTGCATTTTTATCAGGCGAATCCGGATGTTTTCACCCTATGACCGACCTTTCTTACGTTGAAATAGCCACGGACGGAGCGTGCAAGGGTAATCCCGGTCCGGGCGGATGGGGCGCATTGATACGCTTTGGCACCAAAGAGAAAGAAATTTCGGGCGGAGAGCCTGAAACCACCAACAACCGCATGGAACTGCGCGCAGCGATTGAAGCGCTCAATACCCTGAAACGGCCATGCAAGGTCAAACTGTCCATCGACAGCACTTATGTCAAAGACGGCATTACCAAATGGGTGTTCAACTGGCAGAAAAACGGCTGGCGCACGGCAGCCAAGAAACCAGTTAAAAATGCCGATTTATGGCAGGATCTGTTGGAAGCCGTTAAGCGCCACGATATCGAATGGCACTGGGTAAAGGGTCATGCCGGTGACGCCGATAACGAACGCGCCGACATGTTGGCCAGCGACGCGGCAATGAATATCGCAGCTAGAGCGTAACCCGTATCCCATCATTCCCGTAAAAGCCGGGAATATCGGTCGGTGTTTGATTTGAACACCCTTTCTAACAGGCTAATGGCCTAGCTATTATCTACGATTTCAGCGTCTGGACCATATTTGATGATGGAAGCAATCGCATTTTCGGCACTCGCTTTGCTTGAATAGCCTTCGGTAGAGAACATGATCTCGCTATTATATTTGAAACGAACCCGAAATTCGCTTTTTTTATCTTTATAAATCTCAAATGTATGCGCCATATTTTTACACTCCTCTTTAGGCCTTTTTAGGCATTTCCTGATCTGTAAGAGTCTCTATCGGACGAGTGATTCTTTGCGCTTTAGGCCGCGGAACGCAATGGCAGATTTGTAAAAAATTATTCAGCCCGCAAAACGCGCCGGAGCATATAAGCCGGCGTCCAGCGACCGCGCACAGGCTTCGCGTTCCATATCCAGAAAAAGCGATTTAGCCAGTTTCGCCGCAGCCGGAGCCGTTTGAATACCAAAGCCGCCCTGCCCCGCGAACCAGAAGAAATCGGCTTGCTGCGGGTCAAATCCATAAACCGGCAAACGATCCGGCGCAAAGCTACGCAGGCCCGCCCATTTACGGCTCACCGCCTCAACCTCTATATCAACGACGGAATGGAAACGCTCTATCGCTACGGCAACATCCCATTCCTCCGGAGCGGCATCGCCCGGCGTGACCGGCGTTTCATCATGCGGGCTAAGCCAGAAGCTGCCGCCTGCTTCGGGTTTGAAATAGAAACTGCCATCCAGAGCAACCACCAGCGGCATTTCCGGCGTTGATGGCGGGTTGGTACGCAGCTGCACCATCGTCCGCCGCATCGGTTGAATCTCTATGGGTGTGACACTGGCCATCCTGCCAATTTCTCCCGCCCATGCCCCTGCTGCATTGATAATTTTTTTCGCCCGGATGACATGGCCGCCAGCGGTTATTGTCCAAGCGCCGTCCACATGTTCAATCGTTTCCACCCGCGCTTTACAGGATAATGTCACCCCGCGCCGCTTGGCAGCGCGCAAATAGGCCATGTGTAAAGCCGCCACATCAATGTCGCAGCAATCCGGTTCATAAACCGCCTTGTCCCATCCCGCTTTCAGATTCGGTACGATCGCGGTGATCCTGTCCCGCTCCCATGGCGTCATGGTCACACCGCTTTCGGCAAATTCCGTCAAAAAACCACGCAGTAAATGGTCTTCTCCATCACGCATAATATTAACCGCCCCGCGCTTTGCCAGAAAACCGGTCGGGGAAAACTCTTTTGGCGGATCATTCAGAAAGTCAAAAGACGCCGTGGTCAACGGCTGGATCTGCGGCCCGCCATAGCTTTCGGTCCAGAATGCCGCCGACCGCCCGGTGGAATGATAACCGGGCTGATCTTCCGCCTCGAGCATGATTATAGAATATTGGTCAGAAACTGCAGAAGCAATTTCATAGGCGAAGCTCGCCCCTGCCATTCCGGCACCAATAATAGCGACATCATAGTTCATGATAAATCAATGCTCATGCAATGGTTTTTGCGGTGCTACCCTATCTAGAAATTCAAAGCTGGCCTGCAAGGCTGCATTTCGCACAGGGTTTGCTTCACGGTAGATTTCATGGGCGCTTTCGGGGCCGAACAGCTTCATTTCTGCATTGGGCATAAGGTGAACGGCGCGTTCTATGGTGGCATGATCCACCAGTTCATCAGCCGATGTTGCCAGCACCAATACAGGCGTATCCACCGCTTTCAGATTCTTTTTGTTCCGCAACTTACGCGCAGAAGCATAGGCTTGCTCTACCCAGCGCCAGCTTCCCGGTCCCAATCGCACAAAAGGCCGCTCTTTGAACCAGAAAAACTCATCCGAATAACGCGTTGCATCATGGGTCAACAAGCCCTGCCGCAGCACCTCCGGTTCCAGTGGCTTCTCGCTCACTTTCCAAGCGCGGCGGTTTCCCCGGCCAAATAGACACATTATCTTTGCGACCAGATGCGCTGTCCATTCCGGCATCCCGCCTCCTGCAAGAGCCAGCATAGGCGCTGATAATATCGCCGCATCAGAGTGGATACGTTGCTCTGCAAGCGCGCGCGCGACCAGATGGCCACCCATGCTGTGCCCAATGACAATATGCGGGCCGGGATAATCGCGCCGCCACTGCCGGTAAAAAGCGGTCAGATCATCCACCCAGATCGAAAAACTTTCGATATGCCCGACATGACGATGCGGCCCGCACCGGCCCGAACCACCCTGCCCGCGCCAATCCGGCGAAGTAATATTCCATCCAGCAGCATGAAAATCGTTAAATGTTTCAAGATATTTTTCGTAAAAATCCGCTCGTCCGGTCATAAACAATATCGAACCGCGTGCATTTTTATCCGGTTGCAACCAGTCTAGCTGACGGATCGCCCAGCCGTCAGGCGCATGCCAGACCAGTTCCTGCACTTCATCGGGAACCGACCGTCGATCAAAAATAGGCGGGTTCGGTCGGTTCAAAAACAGGCTCCGGTTTACATGGAAACATCCGGGGGGACATCACGCGAATCATCATGGTTACTATTTGGTAAGGCATTTTTATTAAAGCTGTTCCCGTGAACGGGGAACAACTCATCTACTTGCTCTGGGGCGGATTGGCAATTGCACTGATCGTTGCGGCGATTACGGATATCAAAAGCCGTCATATTTCCAACAAGCTCAACCTGGCTATTGCGCTGGGTGCGCCGCTTTTCTGGATAGCCAGTGACATGGCTTTCTGGCCCGACATGCTGTGGCAAATTGGCGTTGCGACACTCGTATTCGCTATATTTGCGGGGCTTTTTGCCATGGGCGTCATGGGTGGCGGCGATGTCAAACTGTTGGCCGCCATCGCATTGTGGCTTCACTGGCTAACCATGATCCAGTTGCTGGTGGTCATGTCAATCGCTGGCGGTGTGCTCACGCTGTTCATGATAACTGCCCATAAAGTCCGCAAAGAGCAAGGTCCGGTCAAGGTTCCCTATGGCGTCGCCATATCATTCGCGGGGCTTTGGATAATATACGAACGATATTTTAACCATTTTACTTGAAAGAGAAAATACGGCCATCGGATCGTTTCAATAAAATCGATTTCAGCAGGGCATTCAGGAGGCGTAAGACGTCATGGACAAGAAAAAACTCATATTGCTCATCGGGGCATTGGTAGTGGCAGCGGTCACGGCCCTGCTCGCCCGGAACATGTTCACCGGCGCTTCTGCGCCACAGGTGGAAGCGAAGAAGATAGAGGTTCAGGGTCAGGAAGTTCTGGTCGCTTCACGCGCTCTGCCGGTTGGCACAATCATCACACCCGATGCTTTCAGTTTTCAGCCATGGCCCGAAGAACTGGTCGAGGAAGCCTATTTCCAAAAAGAAGGCACAGATATTGAAGCGTTGAACGGAACGGTTGTACGCATCGCCATCACCGCTGGCCAGCCACTTACCAAAGGTGCCATTGTCAGCCCCGGTGATCGCGGATTTCTGGCGGCGGCGCTCGGCCCCGGCATGCGCGCTGTTACTATTCCGGTGTCCAGCCTGACGGGTGTGGCCGGCTTCGTATTTCCCGGTGACCGCATTGACCTGATGCTGACACAGTCCATCAAGGGTGACGGTCCAGAGTTGAAAGTATCGGAAACGGTAATTCGCAACCTTCGGGTTCTGGCTACCGACAACCGCGTTACACAGACAAAGGATGACGACGGGCAAACTATTGCGAAAACGGCTAAGTTAGTGACGCTGGAGGCGACACCGAAAATGGCTGAAAAAATCGCTGTAGCCCAGACATTGGGAACATTAAGCCTGTCTTTGCGGTCGCTGACCGATAGTGCGGCTGAACTTGAAGAAGCCATTGCTTCAGGCGAAATCAGACTGCCCGAAACCGATGACCCGGCCGAAGAAGCAGCAATGCTAAAAACGCTTGCCGCTCGTCCCAATTCCAGAAAATCCACCTATTCAACCGGCGGTGAAGTGTCTCGTTTTGAAACACGCACCCCGCCACCGCTGGCCAAGGAAGAAACGCCCGAAGGGCCAAAAGTCCGGGTCGCACGCGGTAATGACGTCACCGACGTCAAGTTTGGAGACAAATAATGTCCACACAAACAGTAATTTCTGCCAAAAAAGTGGCACTATCTACCATCGCTGCCGTGCTTGCGCTTGCTGCAACCCCTGGAGCGCCGATCAATGCCCAATCGGCCAATGTCACTGCGCCCCAGTCACGGATCTCGCTTGCTGTGGGCAGTGGTAAATTGATTACGGTTCCTGCGCCGATTGAAGATATTTTCATTGCCAATGATGAGATTGCCGACGTGCAGGTGCGATCACCCCGGCAAGTCTATATCTTTGGTAAAACCGGCGGCCAGACCAGCTTTTATGCGACCAGCCGATCCGGCAAAGTCGTCTATTCCGCAGAAATTTCTGTTGATGCCGAAATATCATCCGTCAACCAGATGCTGCGACTGGCGATGCCGGATGCAAAAATAGCGGTAAGCACGACCAATAATTTTGTCTTGTTGACCGGCACTATTGCCGATCCGGATGATGCCGAGGAGGCCGAAAATCTGGTTCAGGCCTATGTCGGTGAAGACACACGGGTTGTCAGCCGCCTTAAAACCGCGACACCGATGCAGGTAAATCTAAAAGTCCGTTTCGCTGAGGTCAGCCGCTCGCTAGCCAAAAATATTAACGGCAATATTATGACCCGCGATACCACTGGCGGCTTTAAATTTGGCGTTGCCCGCGGACGGAATTTCGGCTCGATCACGGATTTTGACACGAGCGGGTTTCCGGTACTCGATGCATCCAATATATTTGGCTTGCCTGCTGGCTCTGTCTCCCTGCCATTTAATACGAAGACCGGACAGTTTGTCGGTATGGGCGGAACCACATTCAACACCAACCAGGCCGTAGGTCTGGACACTATAACAGCGGCCGGACGACTTTTCGGCCTTGATATTTCGACAGCATTGGACGTTTCGGAGCGGGTTGGCTTGGCGACGACATTGGCCTCTCCCAATCTGACTACAATTTCCGGTGAAACCGCGACTTTCCTTGCGGGCGGACGTTTCCCTATACCGATGTCGTCGGGACTGGGTGAAATCAGTGTGACCTATCAGGAATTTGGTGTCAGCCTGTCTTATACTCCTACTGTTCTATCCAATGGCCGCATTTCGATACGGGTCAAGCCCAGCGTTTCGGAAATCTCGTCCAATGGCGCAGTCAGGCTGAATAACTTTGAGATACCGGCCATCACGACCCGCGAAGCAGAAACCACGGTCGAGCTTGGCTCTGGCGAGAGTTTCATGATCGCCGGCTTGATGCAAAATAACTATAACTCAACAATCGACAAGACACCGGGTCTGGGTGACGTGCCGGTTCTGGGCAATTTGTTCAAATCGGATGGCTATCGGAAAAATGAAACCGAGCTGATGATCGTGGTTACGCCCTATCTGGTCAAACCGGTGAATGACAGTGATATTGTCCTGCCGACAGATGGCTTCAAACAGGCCAATGACTTTGAACGGGTCATTATGAACCGGCACAGCTCGACAGGCACCGGCGATCGTCCGAAACCCTCGGTTGCTCCGCCGGTTGGAACCGGCCCTGCGCTGGGCAGCATGTCCGCGCCTGCCAAGAATAAGTCTGCCGGTAAATCAAACGGTGCTGCCCCCGGTTTCAGCTTCGACAAATAGTCCGTTTCAGGAGAAAACATCATGCGTTTTGTTTCTATAGCACTTGTATCAGCACTCGGACTTTCGCTTACCGCATGCGGTAGCACGACGGCCAATCGCAGCGTGAACAGCGAACGGCAACCGGTCGTCACCCGCTCCCATTTCGTTCTTGATGTCAATACCACAGGAACAGGTTCTCTTCCCGATGGCGAGTTTCGCCGCCTAGCCGGATGGTTTGATGCACTGGAACTAGGATATGGTGATCGCGTCGCCATTGATGACCCCGGCCATGGTGCCGGCCCCTCAGCCCGTAGCGCGGTCGAAACATTGGTGGCACAAAAAGGCCTGCTGGTCAGCGAAACTGCTCCTGTAACCCAGGGCCATATTCCTTCTGGCGCAATGCGTATCGTCGTTTCACGTTCCACCGCAGCCGTACCGGGCTGCCCCGACTGGAGCAACCGCAGCCACACCGATTTTCAGGCCCGCACGAGCGAGAATTACGGATGCGGAGTCAACAGCACAATGGCGGCGATGATTGCCGATCCCGAAGATCTGGTGCGCGGTCAAACCCGTGACGGAGAAGACCAGGCGGAGGCATCAAAAGCCATTCGCGCCTATCGTGATAAAGCCAAAAAAGCTGGAGGCCTATAATGAACGCTCCCTGGAAAGCCGGCGCAGTTAACGGACGTGATCCGTTCTCCGCCTTTGTCTGTGATGATGATACACTCGACATGCTGCGCCCGGTTATCGAAGAAATGGGCTGGCCAACGGACAAATGCCACAAGGGCGGTCTTCGCGGTGCTGTGCAATCATTGTCCATTACCGCTAGTCCGAATATCCTGATGGTTGATCTGTCGGAATCCGGTGATCCGCTTTCCGATATTAATGCTCTCGCCGAAGTGTGCGAACCCGGCACAGTGGTTATCGCCATGGGACAGGTTAACGATGTCCGTCTTTACCGGGATTTGATTGTCAGCGGACTTCAGGACTATCTGTTGAAACCGTTTAGTCCCGAACAATTGCGGGACGTATTGAGCCACGCGCAAGCCACGCTCAATGCTCCGAAATTGGACGAGCATATCAGTGAAAAGCCCCATATCTCCACCGCTGTTATCGGCACGCGCGGAGGGGTCGGGACGTCAACCATTGCGACATCTTTGGCGTGGCTGTTAAGCACGAACAATGAGCGCCTGACTGCTATGCTTGACCTTGATGTCCATTTTGGCACAGGCGCGCTCTCGCTTGATCTGGAACCGGGTCGCGGCCTGACCGACGCGATTGACAATCCCAGCCGGATTGACGGCCTGTTCATCGAACGCGCCATGATTAAAGCGAATGACAAGCTGTCGCTGCTTTCCGCAGAAGCCCCCATCGGCTCACCGATGATGACGGATGGAACAGCTTTTTTCCAATTGCAGGAAGAGTTCCGCGCTGCATTTGAATGTACAGTGATCGACCTGCCCCGCGATATGTTGATCAACTATCCGCATCTTTTGGGTGACGTCAACGCGACTGTGATTGTCACCGAATTGACATTGGCATCTGCGCGTGATGCCATTCGCTTGCTTTCATGGCTCAAATCAAATGCCGCGCAAAGCAAAGTCATTGTTGTTGCCAATAAAGTGCAATCAGGCAGCTTGGAAATTACCCGTCAGGACTTTGAAAATTCCATCGAGCGCAAGATCGACATCATGATCCCGTCGGACCCGAAAGCGGCGGCTCACGCAGCCAAACTGGGACAAGCCTTTGTCGAAGCGAGTAAGGCGAGCAAGGCGACCAGCAAGATTATTTCTTTGTCGGACCAGATACTCGGAACGGTCGAAGGTGCAAACGGGGAAGACATTGGCGAAGACCAAGCCAAATCAAGCCTGATGGACAAGTTCGGCGGAATGAAATCGCTGCTCTCGTCAAAGAAAAAGAAAGAGAGCGAGACAGCCAGGTCGTGAACCAGCGTGACTTCCTCTTGAATAGGCAAGGATGCACATAATGGATATGATGCAGACAACCATATTGGGCACAGGAGTATTGCTTTTCCTGATCCTCGTCATATTAGCATTTGCTGGCCCTTCCGGGGCGGCAGCAAAGGCGAAACGGCTAGATAAAGTGCGCTTCCGCCATTCGGAAAGCACCAATGCCAAAATGGAAGCACAGATTAAAAAGGTCGTCAGCGCACGCAAGAAAAACCACCGGCCTGCCGGCGCAAATATATCCCGGCTCGATACGCTGGCCATACGTTTGGACCGCACAGGTTATACATGGTCAATAGCGCAATTTTTCTATGTCTGCGGCGGTTTATTTGCGATTGTTGCGGCTGCGCTTTTGCTGAAGGGCGCACCGCTGATGCTCTGTTTGTTCGGCGGCGCGGCAATCGGTCTTGGTTTACCCCATATGATTGTCAGTTTCCTGATCGGCAAACGGGTAAACAAATTTACTGCCTCTTTTCCCGATGCCATCGAACTGTTGGTTCGCGGGCTTCGTTCCGGTTTGCCCGTTACCGAAACAATCGGCGTCGTTGCCAGGGAAATTGACGGCCCGGTTGGCGAGGAATTTACCAAGGTTGTTGACCGGATTAAAATTGGCCGGACAATGGAAGATGCACTGGGCGAAAGTGCTAAGCGGCTAGACACTCCGGAATTCAAGTTTTTCTGCATCACTTTGGCTATTCAACGCGAAACCGGCGGCAACCTTGCCGAAACATTGGCGAACCTTGCCGATGTGCTGCGTAAACGCAGCCAGATGAAACTCAAAATCAAGGCCATGTCTTCTGAATCCAAGGCCTCCGCTTATATTGTCGGTTCTTTGCCGTTCATTGTTTTCGGATTGGTTTATTCGGTAAATCCTGAATATCTCAGCGGATTTTTCACTGAAGAGCGGCTGATTATCGCTGGCCTTGGCGGTTTGACATGGATGAGCATCGGCGTGTTCATCATGGCCAAAATGGTCAACTTCGAGATTTAGGGGGAAGGTATAAGGCAATGCCCGATAGCGGTCCAACATTAATGGGAATCGATGTCCTCTGGGTGGCAACGCTATTGGTTGTTGTTGCCACCTTGGCCACCGTCTTTGCCATATATGCAGCCATAACCGTCCGTGATCCCATGGCCAAGCGCGTCAAATCGCTTAACGCTCGGCGGGAACAGCTAAAAGCCGGTATTACTGCCTCCACCACAAAAAAACGCGCCAAACTTGTTCAGCAGAACGAGACAACCGACCGTATGCGCGGCATGCTATCCTCCCTTAAAGTATTGCAAGACGACCAGTTAAAAGAATCGCAGCAGAGACTGGCACAAGCCGGTATTCGTTCAAAAGACTGGGTCTATGCCGTTATTTTCAGCCGCCTCGTGCTGCCGATAATATTGGGCGGTGGCACCGCGCTGCTGGTATATGGTTTTGATTATTTTCCTGACTGGTCACCGATCAAAAGATTTGGTGCTTTTGCCGGAGCGACAATTATCGGATATAAAGCGGCGGATATTTACCTGAACAACATGGTTGCCAAGCGCACCGATCTGATCCGTAAGGGCCTGCCCGATGCGATTGACCTGCTGGTCATTTGTGCAGAGGCCGGCTTGACGGTTGATAGCGCATTTGCCCGCGTGGCACGGGAATTGGGTGATGCCTACCCCGAACTGGCTGACGAGTTTTCACTCACTTCGATCGAGCTAGGGTTTCTGACCGAACGGCGTCAGGCTTTTGAAAATCTGGCGTATCGTGTTGCGCTGGAACATGTCAAAGGCGTGGTTACAACCATGATCCAGACCGAAAAATACGGTACACCGCTTGCCTCTGCCTTGCGGGTGCTGTCGGCTGAGTTCCGTAATGACCGGATGATGCGCGCCGAAGAAAAAGCCGCGCGCCTGCCCGCGATTATGACAATCCCGCTTATCCTGTTCATTCTGCCGACGCTGTTTATCGTGATCCTTGGCCCGGCAGCCTGTTCCATATCGGATTCGATGATGTAAAGCGGGCTATCCGGCCAAAGAATAAAAAGGGAGCAGCTTTCAACAACCGCTCCCTTTTTATTAGAAAAAAAACGGGCGCTTAGCCGTTAGCAATATCATCCGCCGATTGCTTTATTCTGGTCAGCATATCGGACAAAGTTTTCTGCTCATCTTCTGAGAGGACCAGCATGATTTTCTTTTCCATCACTTCTGCTGCGGGCATGATCTGATCATAAAGATTCTCACCCGTCTGGCTGAGTATTAAATGGTGGGAACGGCCATCTGCGCTGTTAGGGCTTCTCGCCAATAATGCCCTGTCGACCAGATTTTTGACAGCGCGGTTAACCGTCACCTTGTCCATCAAAGTCGCCTCGACCAGTTCGCGCTGGGTCGAAACACCTCGGCTGCCCAGAACAGCCATGACACGCCACTCCGGTATTTTCAGACCGAATTTGCTTTTATAGTCATTGGATATCAGGTCGCTCACTGCATTCGATGTAGTGGACATTTGATAGGGTAAGAAGTCATCAAGTTTTCTGGCCATAGGGAATGTCTATTCAATCCTGGAGCGAAGTCCAATCCAAAATGTTCTGGGAAATGCTCGTTCTATAATATTCGTGTTGCTAATCGCGGTTTCTACGCGCGCGTTGAACAAATTTTCAACCCGCCCTTCGACCAACAGCCGATCACTCACTGCAAAAGCCACCCCGCCATCAACGGTAAATGCCTCGTCCAGTCGCTGGCTATTCTGGTCATCCTCGAACTGGCTGCTTATATATCGCAGGGATAGCGAGACACCTGTTCCGCTGTCCTGCTGCCAACGCAAACCGGCAGAAACATTATGTTTTGGTATCTGTGCCGGACGCAGACCATCAACCGGCGCGGCATCACCGGACCCGTTTACCCTGGCATCGGTATAGGCATAAGCCGCGCGGGCAGACAGATCTGTGACCAGATTGCCAAGGTCAAATGCCGTATCCACCTCAAACCCTTTTGACTCGATTGAATCAAGATTCTGGCGCTGGCTGTATGTTCCGTTTCCCGAAACAAAGCCTACTCCCGGGAATAATCCCGGTCCGTTGGCAATCGTGACATTGGCAACAGCGTCGTCCAGCTCGTTATAAAAAGCGGTGATACCGAGCGAAACAATCTCACCGCTCCAATCCAGTCCCAGTTCTGCGCCCTTGACCCGTTCCGGCTCCAGCAGCGCATTTGCCGCTGTTGCGTCTGCTCCGACGCGAAATGGCCGGAATAATTCGTTCAAAGTTGGCAAACGCCAGCCCAGATAGGCAGCTCCGCGCAACGTGAGCTGATGTGTTGCGTCAAACGCAAAGCCGCCGCGCGCGGTAAATTCGGTCCCGTCGCGATTGGCAAATCTCTCATCCGTCCGCACAGAACCGGGAAACGGGTTGATAAGTTCAATCTCGCGCAGAAAACCGTTATCTATGGTCCAATAGTCCATGCGCCCGCCGCCAGTCAGGGTCAGCGCCTCGCTGGCCTGCACACTGGCTTCGACAAATGCGCCGTAAATCGCTGTCGAGCCACCCGCATTGCGGCTACGGCGCGGAGTGTCATTATCCGCGAAAAAGTAATTTTCTTTCGTTTCCCCTTCTGTCCGCCGCCAGTCGCCACCGATACGCAGTTCGACATTTTCCCCGACCGGAGGCCGCACTTCAAACCGTGCGCCAAGTCCGGTGGATGGGACGCTATATTGTTCAAAGACCCGGCGCACACTATTGCGGTCATCCGCAACGCCGCCAAAGCTGACATCAAAATTGCGGATCTGGACATAGGCCAACGCCGACCATTGCCAGTCCGCGCTGCGGTTCACCAGCCGGATGCTGGCATCTGCGCCATCATTATGGTTTTCGCTAAATGCAAAGCCACGCTCACGGTCGTCGGTAAAGGCACGGACATTCGCCTGTAATTCGGTATTGCCGGTCAGCGGTGCAACATAGCGCACGGCCACGCCAGACTGTTCATATTCCGAGGGACGGTCAACATCACCGCGCTGGCTTTTGATAATCGGAATAAATCCATCACCGCGCGCATAGTTGGCAGAGATTGTCAGTTGCCCCTGCCCCAGTTCGCGGCCAAACAAAATGTCGCCTTCAACGCTGTCACGGCTGCCATAAGCTGCGCCCAGTTCAATCAAATTACCGACATTCTGACTGAACAGTTCGACCGTTCCGGCAATCGCTCCGGATCCTTCCGCGCCGCTGCCCCCGCCACGCGTTATACGGGCAGAGCCAAGCGCCAGCGCGTCATAGCCCGGCCACGCGACCCAGCCACCAAACGGGTCCGCTTGCGGCACACCGTCCAGCAACAACACAGCGCGGGACGAAGCATTTCCGCCCAGACCGCGTATCGTGATCCCCTGACTGGTGGGATTGGCTGTCCGCGCATCCGACCGGCGAAACTGCTGAAGCCCCGGCACATCGCGCAAGGCATTTTCAACGCGCGTTTCCCGGTCCAGCGCGATGACAGTCGTGCTATAGGCATCATCGGCATCGGGAAGTGGCAAGCCGGTGACAGTAATTTCAGATGACATCGCCAAGGCTTCGTCAGACGCCGCGCCATCCGATACATCAGCCCAAACAGGCGTGCTCAAAAGACAAACGGGCGCAAGGCATACAGACGCCAAAATAGATTTTTTCATTATGCTGGTTTTACCTGTTCGGGGGCTGCGTCATGGAACGCGGCCAGTTTATTGCATGCGGCATCAATCCGCACAAGTTTCGGAAATGCCGCCAGTTCAACTTCAAACCGGCGGCCATTGTAGATTTGTGGAACCAGACAGACATCTGCCAGATTGGGAGTATCGCCGCCAAAAAAACCACTATCCGGTGCCATGGCTTCCAACGCCTTGAAACCTTCACTCACCCAGTGGCGATACCAGCCGTCAATCGCTTGCTGATCCTGTCCCATTTCAGATTTAAGATATTTCAATATCCGCAGATTGTTGACCGGATGAATATCGGCCGCGACCACCATAGCCTGTGCCAATGTCCGGCTGCGTTCCAGCGGGTCACTTGATACCATCGGCGGTTCCGGGAATTTCGCATCAAGATAATCAATAATCGCCAATGACTGGGTCAAATCATGCCCGTCAATGTGCAGCATGGGCACAAATCCTTGCGGATTGCGCGCGATATAGCCGGCGCTTTTTGTGCTATCATCCAGCAAACTGGTCGGAGCGGATTGATAAGCAATATTTTTCAGGTTCAGCGCAATGCGGACACGATAGCTCGCGGAGCTGCGCCAATAGTCGAAAAGAATGATATCGCTCATGAGGGGTTTGTGCAGAGAAGGCAGCTAAATTGCAAGTAGCAGCTTAATCCCCACCAACATGGCCCCCGGTAATGGATATGTTACCGCTGGCTTCAACCGAAACACTGCGTCCGGTTCTTTTTGCCAGCGCATCCAGCCACGCCTGCCGGTGATGCAGTTTCGCTGCTACAGCAGGGTGGACATGCAGCTCCATCGCACCCGCTCCGCTGCCCGTCCGTTCCGCTTGACGCAATAATGCCAGAGTTGCGCTCAATACCCTGTCTGCTTGCACCACTTCAAGAACCGACGGGCCGGTCTTGCGCGCTACAACCTGCATAAATCCAAAGCCGTTAATCGCGGTCCGTTCGCAATTGCCGGTCATATATGAGTCAAAAATCGCGCAAACCTCTGTCCGCTCTGCTTTTGCGGTCAGGGTCGGGAAGTCCACGCCAATAGAGCCGCCAATATCAAAGCGTGTGAGAGCCAGTGCAACCTGCCGCGCAGCCCGCTTTGCCAGCTCAAACGGCGCAAGCGGTCCGTCGACATCAATCACCGTCATCGCGGGAGTGAGCGACAGGATCAGGCTACCACCGTCAAAATCCACGCGCCCCGTTTCGGCCTGTTCCATGGCTTCGTTCCAGCCATAATCCCCAAGAATATCTGGCTCATGTGCCTGAACATCATGTATCGGTTGGCCGTCCTGTTTCATCCGGTCCAACAGGCTTGGTCCTTTCGTCAATGCGCTACCCTTGGCCGCTGCTCGTGCCTTTGCCCGTTTTGATTGCCCGCCTTTTTCGTCCAAGGCCTCCCGCACAATTTCCACGCGCAGCGCCGCGCCTTCGGTCAAGCCGCTGGGCAATGGTTGCAACAGGCATTGCTCCCCGCTTTCCAGCGTGATGATGCCCGATCGGCCAGCGACCCATTGCTGGGTAAATTGCGCGTCAACAATCGAGCCCAGTCTCGCCCCAGTCCGTTCGCGTTCGATTCTGATCGCAGCCAACTCGTCATGCTCAATCCGTAACGCCCGGTTTTCACCGATACCGGCTTCATAAAGCCAGCCGTTTTGGAAGTCAGGCGCCATTTTGGTCTAGCGGATAACCGGAAGAAATGAGCAGATTGCGTGTCTCGTAGAGCGGCAAGCCCATGATCCCGCTAAAGCTGCCGCTGATCGAAATGACATAGGCTTCGGCAAGCCCTTGAATGGCATAGCCGCCTGCTTTGCCCAATCCTTCGCCCGAGCGGATATAGGTGTCAATCTCGCTGCGTTGAAACCGTTTGAACTTTATGATGCTGTCGGACAATTTCGTCCGCACCGTGCCGTCAGCGGCAATGATACAAACGCTCGACATCGTATGGTGCCGCCGTCCGCTTATTAGCTGTAAAAACTTGCGCTGCTGCGCTTCATCTTCCGCTTTGCCCAAAATCCGCCTGCCAACCGCGACGATTGTATCACCGGCGATCAGGATTTCGTCATCAGCGCGATCCACAGCAGCGGCTTTTTCCCGCGCCATCCGCACGGCATAATCATGGGGCAACTCGCCCTTTAATGGTGTTTCATCAATATCGGGGGATATGATCCGGTCAGGTGTCACCCCCAACCGGCCAAGCAATTCCAACCTGCGCGGACTGGACGAAGCGAGGACAAGTTTCATCGACATTTGGGTCATCCTGCTCTGACTACTATCTGATTAGCCGTCACAGCGGCCCGTATCACTTAAAGCGATAAGTGATGCGGCCCTTGGTCAGGTCATAAGGTGTGAGTTCAACGAGCACTTCATCGCCAACCAGCACACGGATACGGTTTTTACGCATTTTACCGGCGGTATGACCAAGCACTTCATGCCCATTTTCCAGTTCGACCCGGAACATCGCATTGGGGAGCAGTTCGCGAACTATCCCCTTCATTTCCAATAATTCTTCTTTTGCCATCCGGCTTTACTTCATCCCTATTGATTCGTGGCCTTTTCCACGTGTTGCGGTGCGCCATAAACCCAATTTCGGCAAAAGGGAAGGATTTGCTGCATGGCCGTCATCATCCCGATCCGCCTTTGCGACAAATTATTACAAACATTTAATTGATAAAAACAAGGCCGCACGGCATCCCGGTCATGTTCCCCCGATATCCCAACCTGTTAGAGCGTATAAAATGACTGACATGCTTTCCCCGTTTTCCGCAGTCCGGTTTGCCGGAACCAGTCTTCTGGTGCTTTCCTTTATGACGGCCAGTCCGGCACTGGCCCAATCGAACGACGAAGCATTCGATTATAATGATAATGACGATATTATCGTCATCGCCACGCGGTCACGCGGGTCTGTCATTACAGAAGTTCCACCGATAGTCGAACTGAATACAGAGGATATTGCCAGCTATGGCGTATCATCTGCTGCCGATCTTCTTGAGGAGCTAAGCGCACAAACCAGTTCCAGCCGTGGTCGCGGCAGCGGTCGGCCTATCGTCCTCATCAACGGTCTGCGTACATCGGGTTTCCGCGAAATCCGCGACCTGCCTTCCGAAGCCATTAAAAATGTGCAGGTCTTCCCCGAAGAACTCGCCCTGCAATATGGCTATCGCCCGGATCAGCGGGTCATCAACTTCATACTCAAAGAAAATTATACCGGTTTCAGCATAGAGGCCGAATATGGCACCCCCACAAGCGGTGGTCAGGGCAAATCGGAACTGGAATCCACCATCACCCGTATCGGAAAAAACAGCCGGTTAAACGTCAATGTAGAATATCAGAACCAGACCGCCATTACCGAGGCAGAGCGCGGCATTATTCAGGACGCGGCTGGTGAGCAAGTTGATCTGGGCCGTTTCCGCACATTGAGCGCGCCATCTGACAATCTGGAGCTTAACGCCACTTACAACCGCTCTTTGGGCAAAGGCGTGTCATTATCTTTGAACGGCGGCTATGTGTATGACAAATCGCGCGCGCTATCGGGGCTGGCCAGCGGCGCGATTGATATTCCGGCGAGCAGCCCCTTTGCCATATCACCGAATGACGAAAGCCTGTCCCGCTATTTCACGCAGTTTGATCCCTTGCGCCGGACGGTCGAAACCAACACAATACAGGGCGGAGCCGCCCTGAATGGCAGCCTGTCAAGCTGGCAATGGTCACTAACCGCCGATTACAGCCGCGCACAGGTGGATACAGCCACGGATAATTCGGGCGACCTTGGCGCGCTTCAGGCCGCGGTTGACAATGGCACCGCCAATCCGTTTGCAGTAGACTTCGGACCATTGCTTGCCCCTCCCGTTACCGACCATGCGCGCTCTGTCAGCAACACCCTCAATAGCCTTGCCACCGTATCGGGAACGCTGCTCTATCTGCCTTCCGGCGCGGTTACCACTACCTTGCGCGCAGGCTATAACCGGCAGGATCTGGACAGCCGCGATATAAGTGGCGGCGTGACCACGCTTGGCAGTCTGGGGCGGGATAATTTCAACGCCGGTATCAATATCGATATACCCCTTGCGAACGAGAATATCGATGTAGTGGACGCCATTGGCGAACTGTCGGTCAACGGCAATCTGGGCTATAGCGAATTGTCGGATTTTGGCGGTCTGCTTGAATATGGTTTTGGCCTGAACTGGCAGCCGGTGGATGGTCTGGTCTTTACCGCATCCGCGATTGGCGAAGAGGCTGCGCCTTCCATTCAACAGCTTGGCAATCCGGTCATTGTGACGCCCAATGTCTCTGTGTTCGATTTCACCAATGGCGAGACTGTTCTGGCTAATATCACCACCGGAGGAAATATTGCTCTGCCCGCTGAAAAGCGGCGGGATATAAAGCTGGCCGTAAATTACAGCCCGAAATGGTTTGATGATATGACATTTCTGGCCGAATATATTCGCAATAACAGCCAGAATGTCGCCTCCAGCTTTCCGTTGCTGACACCGGAAATTGAAGCCGCTTTTCCCGACCGCGTGACGCGCGATAGCAACGGTCGGTTAATCGCGATTGACCAGCGGCCAGTAAGTTACAGCAATGTTCGCAGCGAGAGCATCCGCTATGGCTTGCAATTTTCCAAACGCTTTAGCCAGCAGAGCGCAGGCGGTGGTCGCCGTGGTGGCCGGCGCGCTGCAACGCCAGCGGAAACGCCCTCACCAGTGACAACAGACGCATCGACACAAGCAAATGACAAGGCACCAGATAGAGAAACACCAAATGGAAAAACACCCGCCACAGCCAATGGCGCATCTTCATCCGAAACCCCGTCCCGTTCCGAACGTGGCTCGGCTACGCGGGGTTCTCGTGGGCGGGGTTCTCGTGGGCGGGGTTCAGGAGGTCGCGGTTCCGGCGGACGGAGCCACGGCGGCGGCTGGCGGTTATCGGCCTATCACACGGTCCACCTTGATGAACGCGTGCTGATTCGGCCAGGGGTCGAGGAGCTAGATCTGTTAAACGGTTCGGCCATTGGCTCAACCGGAGGCCAGCCGCGCCACAAATTTGAACTCAACGGCGGCTGGTTCAAAAACGGCCTTGGCTTCCGGATAAAGGGCGAGCATCAAACCGCAACCCGTGTCAATGGCGGTCTGACCGGTTCTGATCTGCGCTTTTCGGACCTGACGACGCTTAATTTGCGGGTGTTTATGAACCTTGATAATCGCGGCGATTTGACCGAGAAATTCACATTCCTGAAAGGGAGCCGGATATCGCTGCGCGTTGATAATATCTTCAACGATATTCAGGATGTTCGCGATAGTAGCGGCACGGTCCCGCTCCGTTATCAACCCGGTTATCTTGATCCGGTTGGCCGCTATGTCGAGGTAAGTTTTCGCAAACGATTCTGATAGGAAAACGACGGTTTGAGCTGTCCTACATCATTGCAGATGTGATATTATAATATGGTGGAACCGAAGTTCACTTCATGAAGCCCCGTCATGCTGAACTTGTTTCAGCATCAATCATGTTTTTCAAACGACGGTATTTTGGTCACGATAGACCCTGAAACAAGTTCAGGGTGACGATAGAAATAATGAAATAAGCTTCGGTTCTATCAAAATAGACGCGGCTCTTTCACATTTTTGAATATCATTTATTAACAATGACTTACGGGCATAAACATAGTGTGAATTGTGTGAACTTTGGAATAAGATTCATTTTACCAATGACAGCTTCCGCAAGATTCGCCAGCTCAACGCCTTTCCCTTATTATGCTTCGGGAAGCGGCCCGGCATTGTCGGGGTCATCCCCCATCCGCGTAGCATGTGGTTAAACGCATGGGCATCAGCCTCGGCAAAGCTCCAGTCCGAACGCCATGTTATCGACAGCGAAATGCTCGGCTCCGGTCCGTTTTTGACGAAATGCGGTGCCATCACTGGCACGAAAATCGCTTTACCGGGGGTGAGGTGAAACGCCTGCCCCTGACCGGCAAAATCTTCCCGCCACACCAAATTGCGCGGCCCGCCGGTGTGATAGGCTTCATGCGCCGTCGCCGGGGCATATATGCCATCACCAGCGGGAAAAACGGTCATCGTCTTTTCGCCGCGCAATTGCAGCAGGATATTATGTTCGGGATCAAAATGATAAGGCGTCATTGCGCCGGGCGATGAAACAAAAATAAAGCCCTGCGGTTGCAACATTTTGCCGGTCTTGCTTTCAAGGATCGGTTGAATTTCTGCTAAAAGCGACAGCAGTAGCGCCTCATATTCCGGTACTTGCTCGATATTTTTCAGCACAGCCCAGCTTGCCGAACTTTCGATATTTAATATCGTATCGGCTATCGACAGGCCATTTTCCGGCACATCTTCGGGATCAATCCCGACAGGTAGGTCGCCGGGATTATACTCAACGCTCGCTTTGGGCAGCGTGCTTCCTAGTCTTGCCAAAGCATCCAGCGTCAACAGCGCATTAGCGGTCATATTATGATCCAAAAGCTGCGGCTCTTCAGGATAGCTGGCCGCAAACTGTCGCTGCATTTCATTGCCAAAAACCGGCTGGTTAAATGCGTTTTTTTCAGGGATATAGTTCATTTTTCTGCCTGCATAATATCGGTTATTTCACGCCGCTTGATCCGGGCCATCAGCTCTTCGCCAAGACGCACACCGCGAAATATTGCGGATCGCGACAGACCTTTCAACTGGACTGAAAACCGCCCGATATGGCGGCGTCCTGACCACAGGCTGTCAATCATCGGATGGTCCTCTGCTGCGCAACTATCCATCCAGTCGCAATCCGGCTGATCAAGCATTTTAAGGTTTTCAAGCTGCAACAATACTCCCGGCGAAAAACGGGAATAGGCATCGTCAAAAGCGGTCTTGAACGAAAAGCTACCCGGCGGAGAACGGAAATTGACCAGCATCGCCAAGGGCTTGCCATCCAACCGCAAATCATGGCGTTCAAGCTGCCCGTAATGCGCCGCCCCTGTTAAGGCTTCGCCAAAAAAACTGCGGGTGTCGTCCGAACAATCAAGCGCAGACCCTTGTTGCCCCTTCCAGCCTGCTCGCTCCAGCGTAAGGAAGTCGTCAATCCAATCGTTCAGTCCGGTATCATCCCTATGACAGGAAAAACGAACCTCTCCCATCTCGCCCAGTCTTTTGGCCTGTCGGCGCAGCTCCTTGCGTTTCTTGGACCGGACGTTTGCTGTATAATAAGATTCTGCATCCAGATGGCTTTCGAGTAACGCCCGTGCCTCGCTATGCACCAGATCGCAACGGCGTTTTTCACCGGCACACACGGAACGCAAAGCCTGATCCAGCGGACCGCCGATTGTCAGACCCCTGATATGTAAAAACCCCTGCCAGCTCTGGTCATCCAATGTTGTTAGCAGTGCTGCCCAGAACTGGTTTTCAAATCCGCTACGCACCAGCGGCGTGCCTAGAAAACTGTTATGATGCGCCCAGTTTTGCACGAATGGCACGGGCCAGCGGCCCAATTGCCACGACGGTCCCACAGGCAGCAAGCCCAACAGATCGGATTTATGCGGAACGCCGGCCCAAAGTAAAAACAAGCGGAGGTCGGAATGGGTATAAAAAAGCTTGAGCGCCGGGCGAAGCATCCAGTGCTCGTAAAATATATTCGGCTCCGATGCGTTGCGCGCCAGCTTCTGCCACGCGGGTAGAAAATGGTCATTTATCGCAGCAATCGGCAATAATTCGGCGCAGGAAGAACTGGTCAGGCGCAGCCGGTCAGCAGCTATATAAGAAACTGCCTCATCACTCTGGGCCTGAAACCCGCCTGCATCCATATTCCGCATCCCTTTTGGTTCGCGGATTTCGCTATCAATAATAGGGTAATAACCGATTAACGACGTAATTTTTCACCGCCCAAAAGAAAGCCCCGCCGGAAATTATTTCCAGCGGGGCTTTTCAGACCAGTTATTGATTAAAATATCAAGCTTTATGCCGCCAGTGAAGCGAGTAACAGCAAGGCAACAATATTGGTGATTTTAATCATCGGGTTTACTGCCGGACCTGCTGTATCCTTGTAAGGATCGCCAACAGTATCGCCGGTTACGGCTGCTTTATGGGCCTCTGATCCCTTGCCGCCGTGATTGCCGTCTTCGATATATTTCTTCGCATTATCCCATGCACCGCCACCTGCTGTCATCGACAGGGCAACGAACAGACCGGAGACGATCACACCGAGCAACAATGCGCCCAAAGCAGCAAAGCCGTTTTCCTGACCTGCTACAGCGGTAATTACGAAATAAACCACAATAGGCGCCAGAACCGGTAATAGCGACGGCAGGATCATTTCCTTGATCGCTGCTTTGGTCACCAGATCCACCGTGCGGGCATAGTTGGGACGCGATGTGCCGTCCATAATGCCCTTGTCCGCTGCGAACTGTGCACGCACATCCTTCACAACGTCACCGGCAGCACGGCCCACAGCGGTCATGCCCATAGCCCCAAAGAGATAGGGCAAAAGCGCACCAAGCAGCAAACCGACAATTACATACGGGTTTTCAAGGCTGAAGCTAACCTGCAACTGCGGAAAAAACTCATTGAGATCTGCCGTGTATGCCGAGAACAGCACGAGCGCCGCCAGACCGGCAGAACCAATGGCATAGCCCTTGGTCACAGCTTTGGTAGTATTCCCAACCGCGTCAAGTGCATCGGTTTTATCCCGAACGCTCTCATCCAGACCGGCCATTTCGGCAATACCGCCAGCATTGTCGGTCACCGGCCCATAAGCATCAAGAGCCACAACCATACCGGCCAAAGCCAGCATGGATGTTGCGGCAAATGCGATACCGATCAAACCGGCAAGTTGATAGGCCACAACTATACCGACAACGATTACCAATGTTGGCAAAGCGGTTGCTTCCATCGAAATAGCCAACCCCTGGATCACGTTGGTTCCATGACCCGTTTCCGAGGATTTGGCGATAGAGCGCACTGGACGATATTGGGTTCCGGTATAATATTCGGTGATCCAGATGATCAATCCGGTAACCGCGAGACCAACCATCATCGACCAGAACAAGGTCATACCGGTGAAACCTCCAGAGCCGTCAATATCTGCACCGATAACGGCGTTCATATCGCCCACCGATTGCATGGTGACATAATAGATCGCCGGAATCGACAGAACAGCCGTGGTGATAAAGCCCTTGTAGAGAGCGCCCATGATGTTGTGGCTGCTACCCAGACGCACCATATAGGTACCGATGATAGAGGTAATAATACATACACCGCCCACAATCAAAGGCAAAGCCATCAGACTGTTGAGCATCGCATTACCAACAAGATTGCCGAACAATAGGGCCAATAGCACCATAGTAGCGCCAACAGTTACAACATAGGTTTCGAACAGGTCAGCGGCCATGCCAGCACAATCACCGACATTATCGCCCACATTATCGGCAATGGTTGCCGGATTGCGCGGATCATCTTCCGGAATACCGGCTTCAACCTTACCCACCAGATCGGCACCAACGTCTGCTGCCTTGGTAAAAATACCGCCGCCTAGACGCGCAAAAATCGAAATCAGCGAAGCACCGAACGCAAGAGCAACTAGCGCGTCAATGACTGTACGGCTGTTGGCTTCAAGGCCCAGATGCGTAGTCAGCACCCAGAAGAAAATAGAAATAGCAAGAAGGGCAAGGCCAGCAACCAGCAGACCGGTCACTGCACCGGCGCGAAACGCGACTGTCAGGCCGGTTTGCAAACTCTCGCTCGCAGCCTGGGCAGTGCGGACATTCGCGCGAACCGAAATATTCATGCCAATATAACCGGCAACGCCAGACAATATCGCCCCGACCAGAAATCCGATGGTGGATATTACTCCGAGGAACAGAAAAACGAGGACCGCCACAACAACGCCGACAACACCAATCGCACGATATTGACGGTTTAGATAAGCCTGTGCTCCTTCCTGAATAGCAGCAGCAATATCTTGCATTTTTTCATTGCCAGCCGGCGCACCCAGCACCTGACGGCTTGTGATAAATCCATATAATACGGCAATTAAGCCGCAGATAATCGAAATGGTGACAACAGTCATTGCTGTTTTCCTCCCCTATTATTTTTTACTGATATCTCTCTCTGAATTGGGATGATATCTCAGAAACTTATATAGCGTGGACTGCATGGCGCAAGCCCTGTTTTAATAGCATTTCCGAGCATAAGGGATATTTGTATCCCGACAGTAAACAAGGGGTCAGGCGTGCACAAAGCCTAAATTCTCCGGCAGTTTCACCGGTTCATCGCCACTAATCAGCGACACACCCGACCCTGCACGACAATGGCCAATACATGTCAGGTCAATCGGCAACACCGTTTCCGGACGCGCGGTAAGCAGCAGTTGATAGTCATCTCCGCCAGTCGCCGCGCTCATTCTGGCGTTTTCACCATCGCCAAAGACTGTCTTAAACGCCGATGACAACGGGATCCGTTCAAGATCAATCTCCAGATTAACCTCGCTCGCTTTGGCAATTCTGGCCGCATCGAGCAAAAGCCCATCAGAAATGTCCATCATGGCGCTGACTAAAGACGACAGAGCGCGGCCTTCATCCAATTTCGGATCAGGCCGGTTATAGGCTTTCAACAAGGCTTTAGATGTCTCGCCATCAACATTATTCGTCCGTCCGCTGGCGATCTGTAATCCAGCCCAAGCGTCCCCGATATTCCCTGTCACATATATAGCATGTCCGGGCGCTGCATCATTACGGGCAGGAACGATATGGCCCTTTGCTTCACCAAAGGCAGTAAGGGACAATATGCGCTTGCCGCCCTCTCCTACCGAGACAGTGTCCCCGCCGAGCAAGGGTATACGAAAATGGCCAATCGCTTCTTTTAACCCACGGACAAAGGCTGTGTCCCAAGCGTCATCACCAGCCTTGCTATAGCCCATAATCAAGCCAAGCGGTTTAGCACCCTTAGCCGCAAGATCAGAGAGGTTTACAGCAATCAGCTTCCACGCCACATCTACGGGATCTGCGTTCGACAAGAAGTGGACATCCTCGACCAGCATATCATGCGTCATGACCAGCTTGTGCCGGCCAAAAGGCAATACCGCTGCATCATCAGCCAGTCCACGTGCCGCTGGGTGGGTCGCCAGTGTTTTCAACTGGTCTATAAAATCAAATTCGGTCAGGGCTACCCCCAAATAAAATGATATGCCCCCATATCCATTTTTAAAGATGTTATTTGGCCAAGCAAGACCGGCCTGTATCTTATTTTTTTAGATCTCCGCGTACCTGCTTGGCTATAGCATCCAGTAAACCGTTAATGAAACCGCTGTCCTTTTTACTAAAAAAGGCATGGGCAACATCGACATATTCGCTGATCACTGTCCCCGTCGGGACTTCGTCCCGTTCCATCAATTCAAATGCCCCTGCGCGCAATATTTGCAACATCGTTTTGTCGAGCCGCCCCATAGACCAGTCAGACGCCAGTTTTTGCGCGATGAGCTGATCAATCTCGTCGCGTTTTTCAGAAACGCCGATGACAATATCGTTAAAAAAATTGACCTCCACCGGTCGATATTGTGCATCCTCTATCTCTGCGCCCAGCCGATGGTCATGAAATTCTTTCAGCAAGCGCGGAATAGGCGTCTTTTCCATATGATGTTGGAATAACGCTTGAACTGCGGCAAGGCGAGCCGTGGAGCGAGTGTTTGATTTTGCAGTCATCTGTTCAATCTTTTCGTTACGCTTGCAGCATGAGCAGGCAAACCTTCTGCTTCGGCGAGCGCAACCGCCGCCGGTCCGATTTTTTCCAGCGACGCCGGGTCACATTCCAGAAAGCTGGTTCGTTTCATGAAGTCAGTAACCGATAATCCGGACGAAAAGCGTGCGCGACGCCCTGTGGGTAGCACATGATTAGGACCAGCAACATAATCACCAATCGCTTCAGGTGTATGGCGTCCCAAAAATACGGAACCGGCATGACGGATCTTGTTAAACAAGGCTTCGGGATTATCGCAGGCCAGTTCCAGATGCTCGGCAGCAAGGCGGTCGACCAGCGGTATGGCTTGTTCAAGAGCATCCACGACGATGATTGCCCCATTGTCGTTCCAGCTTTGCGCCGCAGTCGTACTTGTCGCCAATTTCTCAAGCTGTGAGTCAATACGCAAGGATACCCGCTCGGCAAAATCTGCGTCATCGGTAAATAGAATCGACTGGCTAGTCGGGTCATGCTCTGCTTGAGATAATAAATCTGCCGCAATCCAGTCCGGATCATTCTGACCATCGGCAATTACGACAATTTCGGATGGTCCGGCAACCATGTCAATACCGACAACACCATAAACCTGACGCTTGGCTTCCGCGACCCAGGCATTGCCGGGACCGGTAATCACATCAACCGCGGTGATCTTCTCTGTTCCAAAAGCCAGCGCCGCCACGGCTTGCGCTCCGCCGATGCGCCAGATTTCATCAACTCCGGCAATCTGGGCAGCAGCCAGAACCAACGGGTTCATCTCTCCACCGGGCGTGGGAGTGGCCATGACTATGCGCTCTACGCCTGCGACCTTTGCCGGTATGGCGTTCATCAGCACAGATGATGGATAGGCCGCTCGTCCGCCGGGAATATATATCCCCGCCCGTTCAACTGCATTCCAGCGCGCACCGATACGGACACCCGCGTCGTCACGATAATCGCGATTATCCGGTTTTTGACCTTCGTGATAATCGCGGATACGTATGGCGGCCAGTTCAAGCGCTATCCGTAGATTGGGATCAAGACCGTCCAAAGCAGCTTCACATTCAGTTTGGGAAACCTGCCATCCGGTAAAATCCAGATCATGCCCGTCAAATTTCTGCGTCAGCCGCGATAATGCTTTGTCGCCATTAGCGCGCACATCCTTGATGATGGCACGGACATCTTGCGATACATCGGCATCCGCCTCCCGCCGGGCATTGACTAAAGCGTCAAAGTCCTCGGCAAAGCCGGTATCCGATTTTGATAGCCGCAAAGCCATTATGGCTGCCCTACTAGTTCGCGGAATTTCTGCACTAGCGTTGTCAGTTCCTTACTACGCATTTTGAATGCCGCACGGTTCACCACCAAACGCGCTGATATATCGATTATCCGGTCGGTTTCTACAAGATTATTGGCTTTCAGTGTACTTCCGGATTCGACCAGATCAACTATATGCCGTGACAATCCAAGCGAGGGCGCAAGTTCCATTGCCCCGTTCAGTTTGACGCATTCTGCCTGAATACCGCGCGCTTCAAAATGACGGCTGGTCAAATTGGGATATTTTGTGGCGACACGGATATGTGAAATATTGTCAACCTGCTCCGCATCATCCTTGGGCTGAGCCACCGATAGGCGGCAACGGCCAATGCCCAGATCAACTGGCGCATATAGTTCGCTATAGCTGAATTCTTCGACCACATCAGAACCGACAATACCGATTTGCGCAGCACCATGGGCGACAAAAGTCGCCACATCAAAGGCACGCACACGGATGATCGAGATATGCGAATGATTGGTTCCGAACATCAGGCTGCGATTAGCCTTGTCGAAAAACTCCGGCGCAGGCTCAATACCGGCTTTGGCGAGCATCGGCAAAGCTTCGTCGAGAATCCGTCCCTTGGGGATTGCAAAGATGAGGGGTCTGGTCATAGGCTTTCTGTCATAACGTAGGGCGCATTAGGGCTTCACACCGGAAAGGGCAATATGTCTAACAAGCAAAAGGTGAGAGATGCCTTCATCAATCAGGTTGAATATTGCCGATCAAACGATGCGCCGATTACAGGCCGGATTGTCGAAGCGATTATCGGCGTGGTTGATAGTTATCAGTTTGATGGAAGCAATGGAGTCATTCGCCGGGTTTTGCAATGGGGTGGCGATCCGCTTGCGGATGCCCTGCCCTTGCGGCTTGCAGGCGGCTTTCATGCACTGCATCTGGCTGGCCAGAACAACCGGCTTTCTGCCATTTACAACTGTGATGAAGCCGCTTTTCGCGATGCCGGGCAGATTGTCGCGCAGACCATTGCCAGTGAAGAAGCCGCGCTGTTACCGTGGCTCGATTCCCCTCCGCAGACCAATGAGGCTGGGCGTTCTTCCTCATATATAGCCGGGCTGCTCTGGCTCACCGCGCAGGGCTTAGCGCCACGTTATGAACTACTCGAAATCGGCTCCAGCGCCGGAGTGAACCTGATGATCGACCGCTATCATTATAATCTAGGCGGCACCTGTGTAGGACCGGAAAATGCGCCCTTGTCCTTCAAACCGCAGTGGCAGGGGCCACCGCCCGATGGATCATTTACATTCGAATCAATTCGCGGCTGTGACATTGCGCCGGTTGATCTGGCCGATCCGGTGCAGGCCCGCCGCCTCACTGCCTATATCTGGCCAGAACATAAAATCCGATTTGAGCGAATGAAGGCAGCCATTGCACAGGTCATCGAAAAGCCACCGCAGCTGGATCGCGCCAGCGCGGATGACTGGCTGGCCGAGCAACTCGCCAAGCCCCGGAAAGAAGGCGTGACACGGGTATTGATGCACTCAATCGTCTGGCAATATATCCCCAAAACAGAACGCGAGCGGATCGCACAGATGATGGAAGCGGCTGGAAGCAAAGCAACCGCCAAGCGGCCATTGGCGTGGCTGTCACTTGAAGCCAACCGGGAAAGTTATCGCCACGAATTAACCGTTCGCTATTGGCCCGGTGATGGCCAACCCGTCAAACTGGCTGAGGCCCATGCCCATGGCGCTTGGGTTAAATGGCTTGGGGTCAAATGGCTTGGAGTGAAATAATCAGGAGCCTAAAAGCCCATCACTCGCCCGGAGCCGCCGCCTTGATCGCCATGGCGTGAACCTTGTCCTGCATCAAATCGCCCAGCGCCTTGTTGACCATCCGTTGGCGATTAAGCCGTGATTGCCCTTCAAAAGCCGCACACTCAATTTCCACGGTGAAATGCGATTCTCCGCTGCCATCGTCGCCGGCATGGCCACGATGTTTAGCGCTGTCGTTAATCACATTCAATGTGGTGGGCGATAAAGCGGTCAAAAGCCGCTTTTCAATTTCTGCGGCCACTGGGCCTTTTGATTCTGTTTCCATCTTGCCTATATAGGGCCTTCACCAGAATTTGCGAACTGCCTTCTCACGCCAATATACGGACAATATCTTGCCTGCCTCCCACTCTCAAAAAAAGAAAACCGGCCGCTTTCATGGCCGCGTGGAAACCGAAGGCCAACGATGCGCGATCGACGGCTGCATAGAAGACGGCGAATTTCGTGCACCGCCCGTATATGGCGCATCCCACGGCTATGACGGTCCGGGGCAATATCGCTGGTTGTGCCTTGATCATGTTCGCGAGTTTAATCAAAGCTATGATTATTTTGACGGTATGGATCAGGAGCAGATTTTTGAAGCCCAACATGCCGTTCATGGATGGGCAAATGAAAGCTATAGCAAAAGGCGAATCTATGATTCTGGCCCCGGCGGTGCACCGTCATGGTCTGATTTTGCCGATCCGCTAGACGCAATCGGCGCAAGATTTGCAGCCAGCGTTTCACGGCCACAAAGGTCGGGCCGGATGATCCGCGAAGCCGACCGTAAAGCGCTCAAGACGCTAGGGCTTGGCGAGGAAGCGGAGCGCGGAGAAATCCGCAGACGTTATTCAGAACTGGTCAGAAAATATCATCCTGACCGTAATGGCGGTAACAGAAGTCATGAGAAACAGTTGGCAAATGTAATATCTGCCTATACGCAGCTAAAGGAATCACCGGATTTTAGATGATTATCTGAAACAATAATCTCCGTTGGTCCTTGGCCTGTTGAGGGACCATTAGAAAACGGCGCTATGCGAAAAACAATAGGCGCAGTTCAGCGGGCTTGATGCTAACAGCTAATGAGCCACAAGTTAACGGCGCTTGAAATAATATTGAGGACGAACATGACTGATATACCAAACACCCACCCTTCCGGCAGCGGCGAGACTGTTTTGGACGCACCCGACCAGACGGTCGATGCGCGGGAGATGTTTGGCATTGATCTGGATATGCAAATCCCCGCATTCAGCGAAAAGGATGAGCGGGTTCCGGACCTCGACCCTTCCTATGTGTTTGATCAAGACACAACCGCTGCGATTCTTGCCGGCTTTGCATTTAATCGCCGGGTCATGGTGCAGGGTTTTCACGGCACTGGTAAATCCACCCACATCGAACAGGTAGCCGCGCGCCTCAACTGGCCCTGTATCCGTATCAACCTCGATGCCCATATCAGCCGGATTGATCTTGTTGGCCGTGACGCCATTGTTCTGAAAGATGGGCAGCAAGTTACAGAGTTCCGTGAAGGTCTTTTGCCATGGGCTCTACAGACCCCGACCGCCTTGGTATTCGATGAATATGACGCAGGCCGCCCCGATGTGATGTTCGTGATCCAGCGCGTGCTTGAGGCAGAGGGAAAACTGACCTTGCTCGACCAGAACCGGGTCATCCGTCCCGACCCCAATTTCCGCCTCTTTGCCACAGCCAACACCGTCGGACTAGGCGATACCAGCGGGCTCTATCATGGCACGCAGCAGATTAACCAGGGCCAGATGGACCGCTGGAACATCGTAGTGACGCTCAACTATTTACCCGCTGCAACCGAAGCGAAAGTCATTCTGTCCAAAGTTCCGGACACGGACGACAAAACGGTGGAAAATATGATCAAGGTTGCAGACCTGTCACGCCAAGGCTTTATCAACGGCGACATCTCGACCGTTATGAGCCCGCGAACCGTCATTAGCTGGGCACAAAACGCCGCGATATTCAACAATATCGGCTTTGCGTTCCGCTTGAGTTTCCTCAACAAATGCGACGAAGCCGAACGGATGCTGGTTGCGGAATATTATCAGCGCGTCTTTGGCGAGGATCTTCCCGAAAGTGCGGTCGCTGCATAAACAATATATGCTGTAGCAGGCGATAGTATATCGCCTGGATGAACAAGTCTCACATATTATATCTGTCTGCACTGACCATAGCAAAATGCAGGCAGAATATTTGCGCTTGCCTCTATGCGTATTATATATGTAATACAGCAAGTTCATGCTGAACCGCACGCCTCCTGCCCATGAACCAGATGATGGTCTTTCGCGTCGTCGGGGATTCTCGCTATTTCGTCGCAAAAAGCCCTATGAAACCGTATTTTGTGACTCTTACGGCAATCCCCTGCCCCCGCACGATCAGGATGAACCGCTCGCCCCGATCAAAAAGCCGCGAGGAAAATGGTGGTGGTTCAGCCGCGGCGTAGCCGCTTTTCTGTTTCTGTTCATTATGTTGATCGCTTGGCTTGCGATTACTGCGCCGCTGTCCAAATCCTTACAACCCATTGCTCCACCACAAATCACTTTGCTGACATCCGACGGGCAGCCCATTGCGCGTGACGGAGCAGTGGTTGATGAGCCGGTAAAAGTGGCAGAGCTTCCCGATCATGTGGCGGATGCATTTCTGGCAATAGAGGACAGGCGTTTCTATTCCCATTGGGGCCTTGATCCACGCAGCCTTGCCCGCGCGCTGTGGAGCAATATAAGCGGCGATGGCATGATGCAGGGCGGCAGCACGATTACCCAGCAACTTGCCAAGCTGACCTTTTTGACACCGGAACGCAGCCTGAGTCGCAAGGCCAGAGAGATGTTTATCGCGTTTTGGCTGGAAGCATGGCTTAGCAAAGACGAGATACTGGAGCGTTATCTTTCAAACGTCTATTTTGGTGACAATGTTTATGGCCTTCGTGCCGCATCGCTTCATTATTATTACCGCCAGCCGGAAAACCTGAAACCGGAGCAGGCTATCATGCTTGCCGGACTGGTTCAGGCGCCTTCCCGTCTTGCACCAACCCGCAATCCCGATCTGGCTTCCAAACGGGCCAAGCTGGTAAAAGCGGCAATGGTCGATGCCGGTTTTCTTACGCAGGAAAAAGCCGACAAGCTGCCCAATCCGGTGCTCGATGTGCGTATTCGCAACACATTGCCGACCGGAACCTATTTTGCTGACTGGGCCATGCCGCGCGCCCGTGCGCGCTCTGCGATGAGTTATAACAAGGTGACTCTGACCACGACCCTCGATTCGCGGTTACAGAATATTGCCAATGATGTTGTAAGCCGCGCCCCGCTGGGCAAAGCGCAGGTGGCCCTGATCGCAATGCGGCCCGACGGCGAAGTGGTCGCCATGATTGGTGGACGCAATTACAAAGAATCCGCATTTAACCGTGTGACCCAGGCCAGACGGCAACCGGGATCTACGTTCAAACTGTTCGTGTGGCTTGCTGCATTGCGTGCGGACATGCGGCCCGATGATTTGGTAGATGATAGCCCGATCACCCAAGGCGGCTATCTGCCTAAAAATGCTGGCGAGAAATATCGCGGTCAAATCACACTCAAGGAAGCCTTTGCAAAATCAAGCAATGTCGCGGCAGTCCGGATATTCGGGCAAGTTGGTGACAAAGCGGTTATCCGTGAAGCGCGAAATCTAGGAGTCACGTCAAAACTAGCGGAAAATGATCCCAGTCTCGCTCTTGGTACATCGAGCATGACATTGATGGAATTAACCGCTGCCTATGCCGGTGTAGCGGGCAATAGTTGGCCGGTAAAACCTTATGCCTTCAAAAAGGACAAGCAAAGCTGGGCAGAATGGCTGTTCGACTGGCCGGGCCGTTATGGCACCAACACGCACCGGCGGATGGAGGACATGCTACGCGCCGCAGTCAATAACGGCACGGGGCGCAATGCCCGGCTTGCCATTGCCAATTACGGAAAAACCGGCACCAGCCAGAATAACCGTGACGCGCTGTTCGTTGGCTACGCCGGAAATCTGGTGGTTGGCGTGTGGGTCGGCAATGATGACAACAGCCCTCTAAAAGGCGTGAACGGGGGCAGCATTCCGGCGCAGATATGGCGGAATTTCATGATAAGAGCGATACAAGGCGCCGGTCCGTCCGGTAAAAAGAAACCCGCTCAAAAACCCGACCCGGATGGTCCGGTCGGACCTTTGGATGTTCCGGATAATGAGGATTTGCAGGACATTCCCATTGATCTGCGCCAATCGGAAATCCGTATCAATGGCGCTGACGGTGTCTCAGTATCAACCCGAATTGGCGGTGTTGCGGTGGACCTGAATATAAATGGCGACGGGCTAGCGGTCGAAAGCGGGGCCAGACAAAACGGTTCACTACCAGAAGATCGTTAAACTGTCTGAAGCCTGCCTAACAAAATCAGTGAATTTAGACCTTTGATTCCCCTCAACTTTCCGCTTATGGCTAGTAGCCTCTATGGCTGATCGTTCCAAACTTGATGACCTGAAAGACGTGCTTGGCGGAGCTGCGCGCGCGTTATCCCGTGAAACCGAACTGGAGCTGGCTTATACAGCCGAAGCGCCTTCACAATCGGGACAGCACCTTAAAGTGCCGATGCCAGCGCGTGATTTGCCAGCGGATCAGGTCGCCCAAGCGCGCGGCTTTGCCGATAGTTTCGCCTTAAAACTGCGTTACCATAACGAAGCAAGTCACAAGAAAAACGCCCCGCAGGAAGCGATAGCCCGCGCCTGTTTCGATGCTTTGGAACAGGTCCGGACCGATGCTTTGGGCTCCCGCAACATGAAGGGCGTGACCGGCAATCTTGATGCCGCTCTGGAAATGCGGATGCGCTCTGACCCGATTTCTCGTGCACAGAACCGTGATGAAGTGCCTGTTTCAACCGCTCTGGCGCTGCTCGCCCGTGAAAAACTGACCGGAGAGAAGCCACCGGAATCGACGCAAAAAGGCGTGGATATGTTGCGCGAGTGGATTGAGGAAAGCGCTGGCACTGATCTGGACGGGCTAAACCTGACGCTTGATGACCAAGAGAGTTTCGCCAAACTTTCGACACAGCTTCTCGAACATCTTGATCTGATCAAAAGCGATGATGAAACATCCGAAGCCGATGACAGCGACGAAGATTCCGACGACGATAGCGATGAACAAACAGATGATGGCGCGGACGACGAAACGACGGGGGATCAGGGGCAGCAGGATATGCGCTCTGAACAGTCCGAAGATGACGCTCAGGAAAGCGAAAGCGAGCTAAGCCCCGACGATCTGGAAGAAGGCGCTGAGGATGAAATGGGCGAAGGCGGGGATGAAGGCATGATGCCGGTTCGTCCCAACCGCCCGATGTCCGATCTGCCACCCGGCTTTGATTATGCGCCGTGGAGCGAAAAATATGACGAGATTATCAACGCAACCGAATTATGCGATGATGATGAACTGACCCGGTTGCGGGCGTTTCTCGATCAGCAATTGACCAGCCTTCAAGGTGCAGTGACAAAGCTCGCCAATCGCTTGCAACGCCGCTTGATGGCACAGCAAAACCGCAGTTGGGATTTTGATCAGGAAGAAGGCATGCTTGACGCGGCCCGCCTTGCCCGTGTGGTGAGCAATCCGGCGCATAGCCTTTCTTATAAAATCGAACGCGAGACCGATTTCCGCGACACGGTAGTGACCCTGTTGATCGACAATTCGGGATCAATGCGGGGACGGCCAATCAGCATTGCCGCGATAAGCGCAGATATTATGGCACGGACGCTGGAACGCTGCGGCGTCAAAACAGAGATATTGGGCTTTACTACCCGCGCTTGGAAAGGTGGACAGTGCCGTGAAGACTGGCTGGCGGCTGATCGTCCTGCCAATCCCGGCCGTCTGAATGATTTGCGTCATATCATATACAAACAAGCCGATGAGCCATGGCGGCGGGCGCGCAAAAACCTTGGGCTGATGATGCGCGAAGGCTTGCTGAAAGAAAATATCGACGGCGAGGCATTGCTCTGGGCCCACAGCCGTTTGATCGCACGTCCTGAAGAACGCCGCATATTGATGGTTATTTCTGATGGTGCACCAGTTGATGATTCAACCCTGTCGGTCAACCATGGTGCTTATCTGGAAAATCATTTGCGTAAGGTAATTGAATGGATCGAGAGTCGTTCACCAGTGCAACTGGTTGCAATCGGCATTGGCCATGATGTGACCCGCTATTACAAACGCGCAGTCACCATCATGGATGCAGAGCAACTGGGCGGTACTATGGTTGAACAACTGGCCGGTCTTTTTGACGAGGAACAAAAATGAATGTAACCCAAGCCGTTCAATCCCGCCGGGCCATTCGCCAGTTTCTCGACAAACCAGTCGATAAGACAATATTAGATAAAGTTTTAAAAACCGCTTCCCGCGCCCCCTCGGGCGGTAACACACAACCATGGAATGCGGTTATCGTAAGCGGTGAGGAACTCACACGCATTGCTGATGCTATAAAAGCCAAAGTTCCAAATGCCCCGGGGGGTGAGGATAAAGAATATGATATTTATCCCAAGGGTCTGGATGGGCGTTATGAAGAACAACGTCGCAGTGTCGGTAAAGCCATGTTCAATGCCCTGAAGATTCCCAAAGGCGACCGCAGCGCCGGGATTAAGCAGATGATGGCAAACTGGGACAGCTTTGGCGCGCCAGTACAGCTTTTTACTTATACTCCCAAATATATGGGCCCGCCGCAATGGTCGGATATGGGCATGTGGCTGCAAACCGTCATGCTACTCCTCCGCGAGGAAGGGCTGGATAGCTGCCCCCAGGAAATCTGGGCTATGTATGGCACTTATATGCGCGAATTGCTGAACATTGATGATGATCATATCTTTTTTTGCGGTATGGCAATTGGTTACCGCGATCCCGAAGCGCCGGTTAACAATTTTGACGTGCCTCGCGTCCCAGTGGCCGAAACTGTTAAGTTTCGAGGATTCTAGATCCACCCTATAACCATCCTGCAAATAGCTGGTCATAAGTAATTAAGATGAGTGATAATTGTCACCGGGCTATCAATATTCTACTATAGCAGACTCGAGAATATCGCGTATAAACATATCTGGGCATTTCAGGTCGCAAATTGAATGGCTTTCTCTGTTGTAGAGAACGAGCTTTCGTGGGGAATATATGACTAGTCCGAGAAATTATAGTTTGCCATTATTGGCATTGCTTCCGGCGTTGGCATTGGCAACGACAGCATCTGCTGCTTCTGCTCAGGATAAGTCTGTCCAACTGCGCGACAGTTTCCCGATAGGATCCGGCGAAGGCACACTCTGCCAGGTTCAGGACCGGAGCCTTGAAAATAAAGCAAAGCAAAGTATTTTTGACCGGAGCTGGACCGTAGTTTGCCGTGATTCTGCTCGTCCGGTTAGCACCCTTTATGCCTTTCGCTCACCACAGACAGATGTTTTAGCTAGCGTTGCAGAACATCGCCAAAATCAGGTTTCCTGTGATGAAGATGCCCGGCAAGACATATTGGAAGGCATTGATCGAAATGTCTGCCATCTTGCAAACGAACCGGTCAAATACTCGATATTCCAAAAGCGGCACGGCAATGTTACTTATGTAGCAGAAGGACTGACCGCTTATGATAGCGCCACTATATTGGCGCTAAAGTCGATTATGTCAGACAAAATTGTCGCTGGGAAAATAGATGTTGCCACAACTTCTATCAGCGACCCGCTGGCCTTTGCCAGAGTGCAGGCACTGACATTAAAGCCCGATCTAGCGCTCGCAGAAGGGTATAGGCGCAATCATAGCGGCAATTACGCTGAAGCAGCCGCGTTTTTTGAAACATTGCAACAACGCACCGAAAATCTGGATGAAACGGACATAAATCCGGAAGAATTCTATATCAACAGAGCTTTACAAAAATCCAATCTGGGAGAATTTGCCGAAGCAGACGCCCTGTTTGAACAGGCGCGATCAATAGTTTCGGATAATATAGTTAGCCACAAATTATTGCGGAACTTTGAGGGTATACATCTTCTCAACCAGGGGCGTTACGACGCGGCGGTAGAACGAATTAACCTGCCAATAAAAACATCAGAGAACCGCCGGGATGCTTTGATATCCGATCTAACTATAACCACTCCCATTGCGACACGTATTAACGGGAACAGCAAAGCCAGTGACCTGCTCGGCTATAATGCCGGCCTGAAATTGACCGATGCAGAGCGCGGCGAACTGATTGATGCTCAGGCGTTACAGCTTATCGGCACGGCACAGCGTATCAAGGGCAAAACCCAAGCTGCTCGAACATCACTGACTAACGCCTATAACCGGGCAGTCGCCGTCCGCAGTGGACGAGTAGAATCTATCACCCGGCTGCGCGCACAAATATTATCGGAACTAGCCTTGATTTCCGAGTCAGAAGGCAAGTTTTCCGATGCCGAACAGCTGTTGCGTAATGCTTTGGATTTGGTGGAGCTACAATATCCGGAAACACGGGCAGTTAATGCATCCAAAGCAAAACTGGCCAGCTATTTACTGCGTCGTGGCAATCAAAACGAAGCGCGTCGTTTATACCGCGAAGTTGTCGACAATTCGTTAGGAAAGCGTAATGCCGTTACCGGGCTTTCCAATCAATTGGCTCCTTATTTTGAACTGATGAGCAATGATCCGGATTCTGCTGCGGAATTTTTTAAGGCTTCGCAAATATTGGTCCGGCCCGGTGTCGCAGAAACGCAGGCGGCCCTTTCCCGTGAATTGAGCGGCGGAACAGATGAGGCCGCCCGTCTTTTCCGGCAATCCAGCAATCTTGACCGCAGCATTGAAAGGCTGCGTATGCGCTTTACCGCGCTGGGCAAACTGGAACAAACACCAGAGACACAGCGCCACCGCAAAGAACTGGCACAAGACATTGCAGAGCTGGAACGCAACCAGCAATTAACTATCGTCAGCCTGTCAAAATTTCCGCAATATCGCGCGGTAGCGGGGAACTCCATCAGCCTGGACAATTTGCGCGCTGAAATGGACCCGTCCGAAGCTTATGTCCGGATGGCTGTGGTGGGCGATGATATATTCATGTTCTACGCGGACAAAGAATTTGCGAGCGCCTATAAACCATCTTTGAGTGCCGATACGCTTGATAAACAGGTCGATCTTTTGCGCGCCTCTATTTCCGTTTTTGAAAATGGGCAATATGTCACCTATCCCTTTGATATTGAGACATCGCGTAGCCTTTATAAAAATCTGCTGGGACCGATTACGGAGCGCCTCTCAGCTAAAACACATCTGATTTTTGAACCTGATGGTGCCATGTTGCGCTTGCCAATCAACCTGCTGGTTACCGATGATGCCTCCGTCGATAAATATCTTGCACGTATTGACCGGCCAGATGGCGATCCGTTCAACTTTACCGGCGTCCATTGGCTCGGAAGCAATATCAACATAAGCACTGCGGTTTCAGCGAGCAGCTTTGCCGATGCGCGCAAGGCTCCGGTATCTAATGCCTCCCATCAATATCTGGGCTTTGGAAGCAACCAGCCTGTTTTGGCTGATACAACCATTGGCGGCGTTCGGGCTTCATCCGAAGGACTTGATGCAAATTGCAACTGGTCGCTTAATGAGTGGAACAAGCCTATTTCGGATGCTGAACTGGTTCAGGCGCGTTCCATTGTTGATGAAAATGGTTCCAGCGTTCTGACGGGCAAGGAATTCAGCGATGATCGGGTTATGGCGAAATCAGACATTGCCGACTATCGGATATTGCATTTTGCTACTCATGGTCTGGTAACTGCACCGCGGCCATCCTGTCCTGCAAAACCAGCCTTGCTAACTTCATTTGGCGGTGAGAATTCAGATGGATTACTGGCTTTTGACGAGATTTTTGATCTTAAGCTAGATGCAGATATCGTCATTCTTTCTGCCTGTGATACCGCCGGAAAGGCCAGTATTCAGGCAACCCGCGAAGCTGGTGTCAGTTCGGGTGGCGGGACGGCGTTGGATGGGCTGGTGCGATCCTTCATCGGTGCCGGTAGCCGTTTGGTTTTGGCCAGCCATTGGCCAGCGCCTGATGATTTTCGCGCCACAGAACGCCTGATTGGAGGCTTGTTCGCCGATGGCAAAGGGCAATCTATTGCCACTGCATTACGGATTTCCCAAAATAAACTTATGAATGATCCAATCACATCGCACCCCTATTATTGGTCCGGATTTGCCATTATTGGTGATGGATCAAGGCCATTTTTACCCAGTGAGGCGAGCGGAAACGGCGTCGCAGCAACACATCCGGCATCTTCTGCCTTCAAATAATGTCCAATTTCAATAGTCATAACGGCCCTGTGTCAGCCAACCGCGATGTAAAAGCGGAGGCCCGCGGGATATTGCAGTCGTTACGGCGGATGTTCAATCAATTGGGGCCGATCCGCCTTGGGTCCACGCTGCTATTTTTGGTCCTCGCACTGCTCATGGCCCGGTTTAGCTGGTCCACACCGCTGATTCAGGATGCCGAGCGCGCTCTCTATGATATGCGTGCTTCTGTTTTTGCGCCAGAGGTGGAAAAAGAAGACCGGATCGTCATGATCGTTTATAACGAAGATACGCTGAAACTGACGGGACAGCGATCTCCGGTTGACCGGACGATATTGGCGCAGGCGCTGGAAACAATTGATAATGCGGGCGCGAAATCCATCGGGATCGATATTTTGTTCGATATGCCGCAAGATGATGATGATCTGTTGATTTCGTCGTTCAACCAGATGGAAACGCCCACTTACATTGCTTATGCCGACCCTGAAACCAATCGTGAAATCGATTTTACCCAGCACCAGTTTCTCGATCAGTTTCTTGAAGAAGTAGAAAGCGATACAGTCAAAAGGACCAGCATCCGTCTGGAAACCGACAGCGACGGCGTCGCACGGCGCTGGGCGGCTGAACGTGAGGGGCTGCCCCCGTTTTTAGCTATTGCCCTGACCAAGCCCAATCCCGCATTTGCGGCAAACGACGGGGCCATCCGCTATCTGGTTCCGGCCAGATCCGATATGCCGGTATTTGACAAATTTCCGATCGAAAGTTTTGCCGATCCAGCAACAGCAGATATGCTGCAATCATTCATCAAGGACAAATATGTCTTGATTGGCGGCGACTTTATCGACCGCGACCGGTTTGAAACGCCGGTTGGTTCGATCACCGACTTGCAAAGCGAAGATGGCAAGATGATCGGTCTGGAAGTGCATGCCCATATGTTAGCGCAATTGCTTAACAATGACATACCGGCCCCGATCCCTTCATGGGTATTATGGACAGCTGCGCTGCTTGTCGCGATAGGCGGCGGCTTGTCTGCGCTTGTCGTGGGTGACCCATTAAAGGTTGCAGCTATTTTACTGGCCCAGTTTATTTTCTTTCTGGTTTTTCCCTTTACCTTGCAAAAACTTGGCACTGACACATTGACCCTGCCTGCATTCGGATGGGCTTTGGGTTGGCTCTTTGGCTATGCTTCTGTCGGATCAGCGGCAAGAACGGTCAATTCCAAACAGCGGGCTTTTGCACAGAATGCTTTAGGAAAATATCTTCCCAAATCAATCGCGGGCGAGATATTACGTGATCCCGAAAAGCTCGCCCTGCACGGTGAAAAGCGTCAGATATTCGCGGTGTTTACTGACCTTGAAGGATTCACGAAACTAAGCCACGCCATCGAACCGGAAATGGTTGCAACATTACTTAACGACTATCTCGACCGGCTTAGCGACGTTGCGCTGGAATATGGCGGGACGATTGACAAATTTGTCGGTGACGCACTGGTCTGTTTCTGGGGCGCACCCCTTGCCTATCCGGATGATGGCGAGCGCGCGGCAAAGGCTGCTTATGCGCTTTATCAGGCCGGTGAAGAATTTCGCAAGAACGTCCCCGAAGGCGTCCCGCCTATTGGCCGGACGCGGGTTGGCATGCATTATGGCGACGCCATCGTCGGTAATTTTGGGGGAGAGGGCCGCATCCAATATACTGCTCTTGGTGACGCCATGAATACTGCGGCAAGACTGGAAGCCGCCAATAAAACTTTGGAAACAAAAGTTTTGGTCAGTAAAGAAGCGATGGAACGCACTGGACTGGATTGGTATCGACCTATGGGAAAGGTGACTTTGAGAGGCCGGTCCACTCCTGTTGAAGTATTTGAACCCATGCCCGATTGGGAAGAAAAAGACCGGGCAGCAGTGACGGCTGTCATAACGGCACATAATAATGGTGATAATAATTACGCTCAGGCACTTGGCGCCATGATGACACAATATCGTGAGGATTCAGGTCTTTCCAATTTGCTGACAAGATTAAAAAAGACAAAAAATGGAGAAAGCTATGCACTCGGTTGAATGTAACACGGCACAATCTGGAAAATTTGCTCGCAAATTTGGTAAAGTGGCTTTGGGAGCAATCTTGCTCGTTGGCGTCAGCGGTGCAGCAGTCGCTCAAAATATGGTCATTCGCTCGACCGGTCCCTCTGCCAAATCCTATCCGGCTGGTAAAAAACTTTCCAGCAACGCGAAACTGAAACTTAAAAAACTGGACCGGGTAACGATCCTCGGTAAGAGCGGCACCCGTGTGTTCAAAGGCCCAGGCACTTATTCTTTGAATAAAAGCGCCAATAACCGGTCGAGCAGCTCGACGCGTCTGAGCAGTTTCATAAATAACCGTGGGAGTAGCCGGGCCAGAACCGGGGCAGTCCGGAGTGCGGGCGTCGGCATGGCTGATGCCGAACCACAGAATCCCAATTTATGGTTTCTTGATGTGACCAAAGGCGGAAAATTCTGCGTTGCAGATGCCAGCACATTGGTCTTGTGGCGTCCTGACTATACCGGATCAGCCACGGCTGATATTGTCGAGCCGAATGATGGCGTGGTAACGAAAGTCTCTTGGCAAAAAGGCAACCCTCTGAAAAGCTGGCCAATCGCAGAAGCGCCGTTACAAGATGGAGCGAGCTATCGGCTGATCGGATCGAATGTTGAAAAATCCGTCGAAGTTAATTTCGTGATGTTGAACGAAGCACCGCAAAACCTTGATGAAGCGGCGGCGGCGCTGATCGCCAACGACTGCCAGAGTCAGCTTGATCTGCTGGTAGAAACACTCGGTGATGGTTCAGCGGACGCTCAAAAGCAGGGTTAATATAATGATACACGCCCCAATATGAGGGTCGGGGCGTAAGAAGACATTATAATATTTCCGTAGTAATCCCTGCGGAAATTCGGAAAAACGGGGTAGAATATGTCGCGATTGCGCGCCGCAAAAAATCTGGTCTATATATTATCTGCTTCAACAATCTTGTCAGTCCCAAATATAGTTTGGGCACAGTCGTCAGTTGCTGCACCGACAAGAGAAGAACTCCAGCGGGGATTGCTTGGTGAAGCGGAAAAAGGCCGCGGGCGGGCGCTGACTGTTGAAAGCGTTGTAGAGCGATCCCCCTGCCCTCTTGCAAGCCCTGAATTTTCCGATGTCAAATTCACGTTACAATCAGTGGATTTTAGTGGTCTTGGCGTTGTTAACGAGTCAATGTTAGCGTCATCATATAGCGGTTATATCGGTCAGGAAGTGCCTGTCGCAATAATTTGTGAAATCCGCGACCGGGCCGCAACAACATTACGAAGCGCCGGATATCTCGCGGCGGTTCAGGTTCCGCCCCAAAAGATTGAAGGCGGAAACGTTAAATTTGATGTGCTTCTTGCCCGCATGACATCAGTGCAAGTGCGCGGTGATGCCGGGTCGTCTGAAAAGCTGCTTACACAATATATTGACCGGTTGGCTAATGAACCAGTGTTTAACATTGACGTTGCCGAGCGTTATCTTTTGCTTGCCCGCGATATTCCGGGTCTTGACGTGCGCCTCTCATTGCGCCCCGCGACATCAACGCCCGGTAGCAATCCCGGCGACGTAGTTGGTGAATTCAACGTGGTACGCACGCCAGTTTATGTAGATGCCCATGTTCAGAATTTCGGTTCCCGGCAGGTCGGTCGGTTTGGAGGGCTGCTCCGCGCGCGATTTAACGGGATTACGGGTATGGGCGACCAAACCACAATCAGTGTGTTTTCTACTTCAGACTTTGACGAGCAACAAGTCGTGCAAGCCGGTCATGAATTTCGCGTCGGCGGCGAGGGGCTACGCTTTGGCGGCAATTTCACTTATGCGTGGACTAAACCAGACTTGGTAAATAATTTTGACATCCAATCAGAAACTTTAGTGGCCGGTGCCTACGCCAGCTATCCCTTTATTAGCAAGCAGACACAGAATCTTTTCGGAACAGTCGGCTTTGAACATATTGACCAGACCACCGAAATTTTTGGTGCACGTACCAATGAGGATAATCTCAGCATCGCTTATGCCCGACTGGATTATAGCGCGATCGACACAGGCAGTATATCAGGCCGCAACGGTTATACTGGCTTTGAACCAAAATGGGCTGTGGCAGCTTCATTAGAATTGCGTCAAGGGCTTGATATATTAGGAGCCAGCAAGGGCTGTGGTCCAGGTTTTGTACGCTGCACAGGGCAAACGGTAATTCCGACACGCACCGATGGCGATCCCACGGCATTTGTCGTTCGTGGGGAAGCGGAGGTCAATTATCGCCCCACCCCGCTATTGGCCTTTACATTGAAACCGCGTTTTCAATATTCGCCTGATGCTTTATTTGCTTATGAAGAGATTTCCGGCGGTAATTATACGATCGGTCGCGGTTATGATCCCGGAACGATTATCGGTGACAGCGGCTATGGTTTGCAGACAGAAGTGAGCTACGGCTCACTGGCTCCGAAATCGCCGCGCGGCTCAGCCTGGCAACCCTACGTCTTTTTCGATGTCATGGCAGTGTCGAACAAAAATACACCCGGCGATCCAACGGAAATTTACTCTGCCGGTGGCGGGATTCGGGCAACCATTAGCCGTCAGGCCAGTCTGGATGTTATGGCAGTTGTGCCGCTTAAACGCGAACCATTACAGACGCGCCGAGACAGCGCCCGCGCGTTGATGACATTGACCGTGCAATTAGCGCCGTGGTCACGGTAGAAAGCAGCGCTCAAATGAACACCAGAGACAAGATAATGACGGACACAGTGAAAAGCAGCGCGATCAAAGGTAAAGCTATGACAGAAGATACCGGAATATCAGGTCGAGCAGCATCGTTAAGCAAGTTAAAGCTACTGACCAGCGCGTCTCTCACTGCGGCTGTAATTCTTCTTTCTTTGACACCTGAAGCAGCGTTCGCCCAAGCAGCGCCATCACCCAGCGGCCATGCAGTAAATGCCAATCCGGACATAGCTAGTGGTCAATTCACATTGGGGTCAGGCAGTTTCATCAGCGGACCGACAGTTGATACTGTCCAGATCGATAGCGATCAGGTCATTATCGACTGGAACCTTGTTGACGAGACAGGCTCTGGCACAATTAATTTTCTACCGAGCGATAATGGCCTGGTATTCGACCGGATAAATGGTGGTGATTATACCGTTCTCAATCGTATTGTACCAAGCGATCAAACGCGCGGAATTGGTATTGACGGTAATGTCTCGAGTTTCAGTGGTGGTAACACTGCGGGGAACATATGGTTTTATAGTCCCGGCGGCATAATTGCCGGAGCCGGATCAAATTTCAATGTGGGCTCGCTGCTACTGACTACCAACGCAATTAATACTGGCGGTGGTCTTTTTGGGCCCAATGGGGAAATCCGCTTTAACGGTCCGGCGGGCAGTACTTCAGGCATAACGATTGCTAATGGTGCACAGATAAATGCGCTGGAAGACAATAGCTATGTCGCCATGGTTGCGCCGCGTATTATACAGGGCGGCACCGTCACCGTGAATGGCTCTGTCGGATATGTCGCAGCCGAACAAGCAGATATTACCATCAACAATGGTCTCTTTGATATCGCTGTCACCGTTGGCTCGGAAAGTAACAGCGGCATTGAACATACAGGCACAACCACCGGACCGACAAGAGATCGATCATCCGGACTTGACAACCAGATAATCTATATGGTGGCCGTGCCGAAAAATCAGGCCATGACCATGCTTTTATCCGGCTCCATTGGTTATGTACCTGCAACTGGTGCTATGCTTAACGAAGACGATGGCAGCATAATTCTCAGTGCCGGAGGAAATGTCGACAACTCAGGCGTAATCGACGAAACCATCATTCCGTCCCGCAGCGCTAATATCAACATTACCAACTCCAATTTCAGTAACGATGTCACAGCATTTGCCAATGATGATATCATTCTTGATGCCTCTGCGGGCGGACTAATCACTGCAGCGCAAGATATAAATACGCTCGATCTTACATTTACCTCTGGCAACATGATCCGAATGGAAGCGGGTAATACCGGTCTAATTGATCTAGATGGGAATGTAACGCTTAATGCCATCAACAGCGCGCAGGTCATTGCCCGGCAGGACTCATCAATTAACATTGGCGGCAGTCTAGAAGTCAATGCCTTCTCAGAAACACAGGGCGGCATTATAGATATTCTCGCGAGCGGATCCGGTAGCCGGATAACCGGATCTGGCGAAATTATCATTGATGACTCATTAACCGTTAACGCCGGTATCGTGGGTGTCAAAGGCAATGATGCAGTCCTTGAAAATGGTATTGATACTTTTGGCGGTACGATCAACCTCGATATTGTCGCTGGCGGTTTAATAGATATAAACAGCAATAATACACCCGCTAATTCGCTATTCGATGTTTCTGCCGCGCCCATCATGGGCACTGTAACAGCCGGGGAAGCCACAGGTGGGGTAATCAATGTCAATATTGATGGCACTGGTAGCACAATAACACACAACGGCTTGGAAGGCCTGATTTTCGATGCAGCTGGAAGGCACGGGAGAAATATACTCGGGTCATCCACAGGTGGGGCCAGTTATGGTGGCACGGTTAACTTTAATATGACCGGCGGCACAATCAATTCCGGTTATATTTTCGTCAATACCAACGCAAGAGCAACCGATAATGGCGAGGCTAACGGTGTCATCAATACTGGTGTGTCGCAAAATAATGCAAATGCCGGCAACATTACAGCCAATTTCACTGATGCCACATTAAATATTACCAATAATTTGCAATTTGATAATACGGCTAAAGCAACAATCCAATATGATGGCAATGGTGATCTATCTGATGGGATTGCCACTGCCGGTGTTATGAATATCACCTTTGACAACACAGATTTGAACGGAAATAGTCTACTTATTGATGGATATACAAGCGGTAATAATATTGCCGGGGATATCTTCTTAAATGTAATCAACGGGTCAAATCTATCCCTTTCCGGTGATGTACTACTATATGCTAACGGAAGTATCCGTTCGTCTGGAACTGTAGCAAACAGTAGCAATATAAGCCTGTTAGTTGATAACGCTTCGCTGAGTGCCCGAACATATTATTTAGACGCGTCCCGAAATACAAAGGCGCCAATTAATGCATTAACTGACGGAACGACCGGCTCGATCAATGTCATGATTCAAAATGGCGGTAGCATGACTGGCGAGACCTTTGACGCTGTTGCTAGTGCGCGAACGTTTACGGATGGAGGAACAGCCACAGCCGGCGATATATCACTCAATATCGATGGCGGCACAATGGCAATCGGGGATGGATCTTTTAGCCGCACATCTGTTTTTCTTACTGCCAGTGGCGAGGGTCGCGGCAATATTGACAACGGGCTTGCCGCTGAGCGAGGCTTGGGTATTGGGGGCAATATTGCTGTCTCACTGAATAATGGTGGAAATTTTTCAGCCGACGGTTTCAGTTCAAACTCTAGTGGCCAGATCAGGGATTTCTCGGAAGGGCCCATTCCAATCCGTGGCCAAGGTGGAAACGGTCTCGGCGGCCTTACGACATTCAATCTGAACAGCGGTAACTTTATTGTTGGTGACATGTCAGTATCGTCGACCGGAATTGGTTCTTTTGGCGGCGATTCCTCACCTTTCGGTTTCCCTCAAGAACCGGGTATCGCAGGTGATGGCGGCGACGGACAAGGCGGAGATGTTGTTTTCAACCTCAACGGCGCGGATGTTATTGCAAATAATTTGCTCATTTTGGCTAATGGGTTTGGCGGAAACGGCGGAGAAGGTAGTGATGTTGAAAATGTAGCCGGACGGAACGCAGGCACAGGCACAGGCGGCAACGCTACACTAAACGCGACTTCGGGAAGCTTGACCGTCACCGGTAACTTTGCCGTAGTTGCCGAAGGAGCTGGTGGCAGAGGGGGTGACGGATTTGGTGTCAATGCCGGTAGCGGCGGCGATGCTATTGGCGGAAACGCTACCTTAAATATCAGCGGCACTGCATCCATTTCGGCCTCACCCGTTTCTATCACGACCAACGCCTTTGGCGGACAGGGCGGTGATGCCCAAGCGGGCTTGAGTAATTCACCATTACCGCCACAGCGCGCAGGTGATGGCGGCAACGCTATTGCCGGTAGCGCCGTTCTCAACAATAGCGGCGGAACTTTTGTAACAACCGCTCTGGATGTCAACGCTGTAGGAACGGGCGGTGATGCAGGCAATGACCCAAATGCGCCTCCTTTCCAGCCTGGTCCGTTCCCGCCTCTTCAACCAGTCGGTTATGTTGGCCAATCTGCCGGTAATGGCGGTAGCGGCACCGGCGGTATTGCAACGGTTAATCTAGGACATGATGATAGTGGCAATCCACTCTATCTGGTAAATGCTGACGGTATCGGTGCAAAAGGTGGAGAAGGTAATAACGGAGGCAATGCCGGTGATGGCATCGGCGGAACCGCAAGTTTGAATATCACCGATGCCATTATATCACTGGATAGTCCGCAAATTACTGCCAAAGGGATTGGTGGCTCTGGCGGAGTTGCGCGAGCCGTTTCCGGCAATGGTGGAAATGGAGGCAGTGCTCAAGGTGGTATTGCCCGATTGAATATTGCTGGCGCTGGTGCAACGCTGACCACAACCGGCTCACCGCTTTCGATTATCAGTAATGCTTTTGGCGGCGATGGTGCCGTTGGGTCTGATAATTCTAGCGGCGATGGCGGCAATGGAGGTGACGGTGGTTCAGCAGCCGGAGGTACAACGGAAATTTCTGTGCGAACCGGAGCAGAACTGGCAATTAGCGACCCCTCTTATACGCTGTCCAGCACGGGCACAGGCGGACAAGGCGGCAATGGCGGTATTTCCGGCTTAGCTAGTGATGGCCAAGGTGGCGATGGCGGACAAGGCACGGGCGGCACCGCACGTATGTTGGCACAAGGCGGTACGATAACCGGAAATGATGTGACTATAATTACGACGGGCCAAGGCGGCGGTGCCGGATTCGGTGGCATTGCCGGTCCATCTGGAATAATTGGTAGCGGGACAGGTGGAACCGCTATTCTTGAGGTTCAGGAAGGCAGTCCCGGCATCCTCACCCTTGGTAATGTAACCCTGATTTCTAATGGTTTTAACGGCGGAGATATCTCTATTCCAACCGGTACTGGCGGCAGCATAGAGATTATTGACGCATCCACCGATCCGGCAGGGCTCATCACCTTTGGGTCTCTATATGCTGAAGCTTTGAACGGTGCTGCATCAACCAACGGATTTTCTTTGTCCGGCAATAGTGGCACTACCAATGTTACCGGCGATTTCACGGTCAATGTGGCTGGTAATGCAATATTTACTTTTGATGGTGACGGACAATTAAATATCGGTGGAAACACGACTATTGATACACCGCAGAATTTAATCGTTATACACACCAACCGCTCGGCAGGGTTTGATTCCATTATTTCTGCTGGTGATTTTATAGCTAATATCGGCGGGGATATTGATACCATCGCTGACTCCCGCTTACGCTCGGGGTCCACAATCGATTTCAGTGCTGGCGGCGCAATCAGTTTCAATAGACTATATGCAGATACCGACGTTAACCTGTCAGCCAGTAGTGGTGATATTACCGGCGATATAGTCAGCGGGAACAATGGTATAAATATCACCACACCCGGATTTGTGACCGTCGGGTCATTGATTACACAGCAAGGCCCGCTTTACTCGGTAGATGTCACAGGTGATCAAGGCATTGAAATACAGAGTTTGACCAGCGGTATCGCATTTCTGAACTCGATCCTTGGCGATATTGCTGTTCGCGATGATGCATCTGTAACCGGAAACATTATTGCTGACGGCCGGAATATATTTCTAAGATCAACCGGAAATATGCAAGCTGCGGCAGACGCTACAGACGGCAGCATTGACATAGTTTCGAATGGAGACCTCCTCATATACGGTGCGAGAGCTACTGCGAATATTTCGCTCTCCAGCACAGGCGGATCTACTGTAATTACTGAGACAATTACACAGGCTGGCGGGGATATAAGCGTGAGCGCTGCGACAGATGTATTCATAGAACGTGATACGCTGGCAACCAATAATCTTTCAATTACCGCCGGACAGGGAATTGTCATTCAAGCCCTAACAACCGGAACAACAATCGACCTGTCCTCTGCCGATTTAAACATTAGTTCTTCAGGTCAGCTTGGCGAGCTTAACCGGACCAATGATATTTACATCGAAAGTAACGGGGCCAATCAAGCCGTTTTGGGCGGCACCGGAACAACCGGCGTGTTCAGTCTTAGCGAGGAAGAGTTTGGACGTATACAGGCCAATCAGAACTTGACGTTCTTTGCACAGGCCACCGGTGCCAGCACTCCCGATCTGGTCATTCAGGATCTGACCATAGCAACGCGGGACGATGTTGGCAGCACACAAGCAGCTACCCTTGGTTTTGCCGGAACACTTACTATCGATTCCGGCCAGTCTACCCGAGTAGACGGCAAGCTCAACCTGACCAATGCTGCGCCCGAAGCCGGTTTGAATATGACGGCGGTGAATGACATCAGAATCAATGCCAATGGCGGTCTGATCCAGATTACTGATGGCAATAACGGCTTTGGGTCTGTCGGGTTTATGTCACTATACGCCCAGAATATCTATGCGATGACCGATCAGGCTTTTACCGATATAGCCGGTCTTAACCTTCGCGCAGTTAACCAGCGCCTAGGGGATAATGACGGAATAGATCTTGATAGCGGCCTGATCCGCGCTGGTGTTGCCGAATTCTCTGTAGAGAGAAATTTGTTCATCCAGAACACCGCTCCGGAAGGGGACTTTAACACGCGCCGGGGATTTTCTGTCGGTAGTCTTACAATCTCTGGTCTTAGCTCAAGCAGCACCACCAATATTGTCGCCAACGGAATTGTTGGCGGCGCAACAGGTAGTGATACTATTCCTGCAACGACTGTCGAGGCTAATTATGATATCGCTTCGACAATAAACGGCTGCCTGATCGCTAATCCTGCGAGCTGCGGCGCGCCAGTCACCACGATTGACCCAGTGCAAGATGTAATCAAAGAAGAACTCTCATCTGGCGATAATGATTCCGCGATTAATGATCCTCTTGATAACAACCTCATCGAAATCAAGGAAACAGAGGATTTTATCAACGATCCGTTGATTGATGAGCCTGTAACCGGTGCAGGTAATGATGATCTTTGGATTGGTGATAATGATGGTGAGGATAATGGTGCATGTGAAATAGGTGACACCGAATGCGAACAAAGTAACTCATCCGACGAAGACGCTCTGGAGCCTGCTGAATAAATTGATCGGTTGACCTTTTATACGGCAAGCCATTAGGCGATAGTCCATGAATGAAACGCCAGACAATAGTGCTCCAGCGCCTCTAAAGCTGTTCAACAGCCTGACTCGCACGCCAGAAATTTTTACGCCGGTACATGAAGGCGAGGCACGCGTTTATACCTGCGGTCCTACGGTCTATAATTATCCCCATATCGGTAATATGCGGGCTTATGTTTTTGCCGACCTGCTTGGTCGGACATTAAGCTGGAAAGGCTATAAGCTCATCCATGTTATCAATATCACCGATGTCGGACATTTAACCGATGATGGCGATGCGGGTGAAGACAAGCTTGAAAAAGCAGCGGCGGAACGGGCTCAATCTATCTGGGACATCGCCAAACATTATACCGAAGCCTATTGGGATGACATCAAGGCGCTGAACATCCGTCAGCCCGCGCACTGGTCTATCGCAACCGATTATGTGCCGCAGATGATCGACTATGCCAAGGCCATAGCCGACAAGCATTGCTATGAACTGCCTGGCGGGCTATATTTCGATGTCTCCACTGTCGCTGATTATGGCCGCTTGGCACGCGCCACGACTGAAGACGGAGAAGGCAGGATCGATGCGGTAGAAGGCAAACGCAATGCTGCGGATTTTGCCATATGGCGCAAAACTCCGGAAGGCGAGAGTCGGCAAATGGAGTGGGACAGTCCATGGGGCAAAGGTGCTCCGGGCTGGCATCTGGAATGTTCTGTCATGTCGGAGGCCTTGCTCGGCCTGCCCTTTGATATTCATACTGGCGGTATAGATCACCGCGAAATCCATCATCCTAATGAAATCGCTCAAAATCAAGCACATAGCGGCTGTGATCATAGTGGCGCGCGTATCTGGATGCACAATAATTTCCTGATCGACAGAGCTGGAAAAATGTCCAAATCCGCAGGAGAGTTTTTGCGCTTACAACTGCTGATAGACAAGGGCATCCATCCCCTCGCCTATCGCTTGATGTGTTTGCAGGCCCATTATCGTAGCGAGCTGGAATTTAGCTGGGATAATCTGATCGCCGCACTTACACGCCTGAAACGTATCGTCATGGGCGTCGAACGATTGAAAGAGCGGCTTAAAGCAACTCAAGACAGCAAGCCGCCCCATCCCAAAATTACCGAAATGCGGGCTCAGCTGGATAGCGCGATCAGTAATGACCTGAACAGTCCACCGGTCATTCCCTTGCTGGAAGACTTATTATCACTAAAGAAAATAGACCCTGTACAACGGATGAATCTTTTGCAGGAAATCGACCAATTACTGGGATTAAACTTGCAAACGCTAACCAGAACCGATCTGCGGCTGCCGCCCAAATCTGCTTCGATTAGCGAAACGGAGATTGAAGATAAGCTGGATCTGCGTCAACAAGCTAAGGCTGCCAAGGATTTTGTAGCCGCCGATGCGATCCGTGACGAACTCACGGCGCAGGGTGTCGAATTGATGGATGGCGATCCACTACGCTGGGAATGGAGCATAAAGATATGAGTAAACCGATAGCAGCCATGGCATCGCTGGTCCGGCCAATGGTCGAGGAGCATTGCGAGGACCTTGATGTCACTTGGTTTACTAGTACGGAAGAAGCTCTTGAAATCGCGCCCCATACCGAAATCGGCTGGTTCGACATGTATGATAAAGAGAAAATGGCCCAGGTTCTGTCCACTGCAACCAATCTGAAATGGCTTAACAGTATCTATGCGGGCGTAGAGCATTTTCCGTTAGACCAGTTAAAACAGCAAGGCACAATTGTCACAAATGGGGCTGGTCTAAACAGTTCTCCCATCGCGGAGTTTGTAGTGATGGGCATGCTTGCTGCTGCCAAAAGAAGTGACAAGTTAATGACGCTACAACAACAGCAGGAATGGCCGGAACAGGCTCCCGGAACAACCGAGTTGGCAGACGGCAAGGCGCTCATCATCGGCTATGGCGGTATCGGCCAACAAGTCGCCAAGAAGCTTTCCGGTTTTGAGATGAAAGTGACAGCTGTGCGGCGCACCGCCAGTGACGATCCGGCTGGTCTCGGAACGGAAGTGATTGGCACTGATGACTGGCGTGGCCGTATCGGTGAGTTTGACTGGGTTATCGTTTCTGCACCTGCTACTTCCGAGACACGCAAACTGCTGGGCAAAGATGAAATTACGGCGATGAAATCATCAGCATGGCTAATCAACGTGGCGCGCGGATCACTGGTCGATCAGGATGCACTTGTCACCGCTTTGAATGACAAAACGATCGGCGGCGCTGTTCTGGATGTGACAGAACCAGAGCCACTACCGAAAGGTGATCCTCTATGGACCGCAGAAAATTGCCTTATTACCATGCATATGTCGGGCGTGGCGCAAACCCGCATGTTTCAGCGCGCAGCAAGCCGCTTTGTTGAAAACCTGAAACGCTATCGTAATGGTGAAGATATGATTGCAGTCGCCGATCTGGATCGCGGGTATTAATCTAGGCGCCAAAAAATTTTACATTCAAACGTGACATAATGTAAAATTTAACTTATCTGCCAGTGATATGGGGGTAGGAAAGGTTTTTATCAGGAACCATTCCGTGGTCGTTGCCTTTATCTGAAATATACACTGATCATGAAGGTCAGGGGGAGGATCAACATGACCAAAGCATCTGATTTATTCGTTCAATGTCTTGAAAATGAAGGCGTTGAATATCTTTTCGGGGTTCCCGGCGAAGAAAATCTCGACATGCTTGATAGCCTGTCGCGTTCTAACAAAATCAAATTGATCCTGACCCGGCATGAGCAAGGCGCCGGCTTTATGGCCGCCACCTATGCCCGTCATACCGGCAAGACTGGCGTGTGTATGGCGACGCTTGGCCCCGGTGCGACCAACCTGGTTACCGCTGCGGCCTATGCACAACTTGGTGGCATGCCAATCCTGATGGTCACTGGCCAGAAACCGATCAAAAAATCCAAACAGGGTCGTTTCCAGATACTCGATGTTGTGGACATGATGGGACCGATTACAAAGTTTACCCATCAACTTGCTTCTGCTGACAATATCCCAAGCCGCGTTCGTGAAGCCTTCCGGCTGGCTGAGGAAGAGAAACCGGGCGCAACCCATATCGAGTTTCCCGAAGATGTCGCCGACGAACAAACTGAATCCGTACCTATCGCACGCAGCCTCTCACGGCGTCCGATTGCCGAAGCAAAAGCAGTGCGCGCTGCGACGAAAAAAATTGAAAGCGCCAAGTCTCCCATACTTGTCATTGGTGGAGGTGCCAACCGTACGACGACTAGCAGGATGCTGACCCAATTCATCGAAAAAACCGGCATTCCTTTTGTCACAACACAGCTTGGCAAAGGTGTTGTCGATGAAACCAACAAGGAGTTTATGGGCTGTGCCGCCCTGTCAGCCAATGACTTTGTGCATAGCGCCATCGAGGCCGCTGATCTAATCATCAATGTCGGTCATGACGTAATCGAAAAACCTCCATTCTTCATGAAAAACGGCAGCACGGAAGTCATTCATGTTTCCATGAACAATGCCGAAGTGGACCCCGTTTATTTTCCACAGATTGAAGTCATTGGCGATATTGGCAACGCCATCTGGCAAATGAAAGAAGATATTGTTCCTTCCGGCTCTTGGAATTTCGATGCGATGTATAAAGCGCGCGCAGCTGAAGAAGAGCATACGGCAACCATGGATGACGACATGCGCTGTCCAATTTATCCTCCACATCTGGTAAAAGTCATCCGCGAAAACATGCCTGCCGATGGTATAATCTGTCTCGACAACGGTGTTTATAAAATCTGGTTCGCGCGTAACTACAAGGCACGTCAAGCCAATACCGTATTGCTTGATAACGCGCTGGCAACCATGGGCGCTGGTCTGCCCTCTGCAATGGCGTCGGCGATGGTCTATCCGGACCGAAAGGTCATGGCGATTTGCGGCGACGGCGGTTTCATGATGAACAGTCAGGAAATGGAAACAGCGGTTCGTCTGAAACTGAATATCACGGTGCTGATCCTTAACGATAATAGCTATGGTATGATCCGTTGGAAACAAGCCAATATGGGCTTTAAGGATTGGGGTTTAACTTATGGTAATCCAGATTTCGTCAAATATGCGGAAAGCTATGGCGCTACTGGCCATCGGATCACCAGCGCTAAGAACTTGCAGGAAACGATCGACAAATGCCTGAATAGTGATGGCGTGCATTTGATTGATTGTCCGGTGGATTATTCCGACAATGATCGTATCCTCAACAACGAGATCAAGGAACTGAGCAAAAAACTGTGAGCCAGAAGGATATGACAAAACTTAAAGACGTTTATCCACTTTACCTCAACAATGTCGCTGTCCAGCCAAATGAAGATTTGGAAGTTACTGACAAATATACCAACGAAGTTGCTTTCCGGACGGCAAGGGCAACGCCCGAATTGATTGAGGAAGCCATTGCCGGGGCTGTAGAAGCTACCGAGCCAATGGCGCGTATGGCAAGCTATGAACGGCAAAATGTACTGCAACATTGTGTGGAGCGGTTCAAAGAGCGGTTCGACGAACTTGCTTATTCGCTCTGCGTTGAAGCGGGCAAGCCGATAAACGATGCCGAAGGCGAAGTTGGCCGTTTAATCGACACGTTCCGCATTGCCGCCGAGGAAGCAACCCGCAATTATGGCGAAGTCCAGCCTCTCGACATTTCTAAGCGGGCCAAAGGCTATCAGGGCATGTGGAAACGTGTGCCCATTGGTCCGTGCAGCTTTATTTCGCCATTTAATTTTCCGCTGAACCTCGCGGCGCATAAAATTGCGCCCGCAATTGCGGTGGGTTGCCCCTTTGTAATGAAGCCAGCGTCAAAGACACCGCTGGGCGCGATTATCATGGGCGAAGTGCTGGCTGAAACGGACCTGCCAAAGGGCGCATTTTCGATATTGCCTGCAAGCCGCGACGGTGCGGACCTGTTCACTGTTGATGAACGGCTGAAACTGCTATCATTTACCGGATCTCCCGATGTGGGCTGGGCTTTGAAAGCCAAAGCCGGGAAAAAGCCGGTCACTCTGGAACTTGGCGGTAATGCCGCCGTCATTGTTGACCATGATGCCGATCTGAATGACGCGCTGGAACGGATTATTTTTGGTGCTTTTTACCAATCTGGTCAAAGCTGCATCGGAGTGCAACGAATCATCATTCACGAAGCCGTTTATGACAAATTTAAGGATATGCTGGTCGCCAAAACCAAATCACTGGTTGCCGGCGATCCCAAAGACCGGGACACTTTCATTGGCCCGATGATTTCAGAAGGTGAAGCCAAACGCCTGCATGGCTGGATCGAAGAGGCCGTATCGGGTGGAGCCACCCTGCTCTGCGGCGGTAATCGTTCCGGTAATATGCTGGAGGCAACATTGCTTGAAAATGTTGATACAGATGCGGCTGCCTATCGTGAAGAAGCCTTTGGTCCTCTGGCTCTATTGTCTCGGTTTAGCGATTTCAACGCTGCTCTCGACGAAGTGAATGATAGCAAATTTGGTTTGCAGGCCGGTATTTTTACGCGTGATCTGTTCAAGACGATGGATGCATGGGACCGGCTTGATGTCGGCGGTGTCGTGATTAACGATGTGTCATCCTATCGCGTTGATAATATGCCCTATGGAGGCGTCAAAGATAGCGGATTGGGTAGAGAAGGCATCCGCTTTGCGATGGAAGATATGACTGAAATACGAAATCTGATTATCCGACGGAAGTTATAGCGATGTAATAGCAACATTTATACTGAAAATTATCGCAATATGGTGATGCAAGTCACATAAAAGGCTTAATATTTCTGGATTTTTATTATTGCATTAAGGGGGCATTAGCGCATAATATGCCTCTTATTAACGGTCGGGTTCGCGTCGGGCTGAAACAGGGTGGTGGATCTTCGGATCAGGGGAGCGCAACGATGCAAATGGGGGAAAACCTGTCACATGGACGTAGCTGGCCAGTGCTGGCTGCATCACTATTCTGTCTCGCTCTTGCTGGCGTAGCTTTTTTCATATCATCTCTCGCTGCTCCTGTTCAGGCGGCACAAGATACCGTTAGAGGCACGCATTTAGGCGTTGCCACATGCGGCGGAACCACATGCCATGGACGCCAAGAAGCGGACGGCAAAATTGTTCGCCAAGATGAATTGATGCGCTGGCAGGAAGAATCGACCCCCGGCGGAGCGCACAGCCGGGCTTTTCGCGTATTACGCGAGCCTCGCAGCATAGCTATTGCCAAGCGGCTTGGAATCAAAGATGCGGCTACTTCGCAGCAATGCCTGGGATGTCACACCACTCAGGCGGTAAAAAAAGGCCCGCGTTTTCAGGTTAGTGACGGCGTTGGTTGTGAATCATGTCACGGTGCCTCTTCGGGCTGGCTATCTGCCCATTATGCTGTTGGTTCCAGTCATTCGCGCAATGTTTCGCTTGGCCTCACGCCACTCGATAATCCGAAAGTTCGGGCCAGCACTTGTCTTGATTGCCATTACGGCAGTGCAAAAAGCGGCCAATTTGTCAGTCACCGGATCATGGCCGCCGGTCATCCGCGCATATCATTTGAACTGGATCTGTTTTCAACGCTACAACAGCATCATGACGAGGATGTCGATTATATCCGTCGTAAAGGCAAAACCAACAATGTCCGTTTCTGGGCCGTTGGCCAGTCGATGGCGCTGGAACGTTCGCTAAACCTGTTCTCGAAACCCGCGTTGGCGACCGAGGGTATATTTCCGGAATTTTACTTTTATGACTGTCATAGTTGCCACCGCCGTATTTATGATGATGCCTCTGCCCGGCCTACATCAATAGATAATCCGGGCCGTCCCATCCCGGAAGGCATGCCACCATATAATGATGAGAATATAATCATGTTGAGTGCGGCAATCGCCGTAGCTGCGCCCGATCTGGCAGGACAATTTAACACACAGTCAAAGGCATTCCACGCAGCAATGGCGCAAGGTCGCGGTCCAGCGGTTGAGGCCGCCGCCCGTCTACGGCAAACTGCAAGAGCTCTGGCCGACAGATTCTCTCGCGCCAATTTTGGTCGGGAGCAATCATTTCAGATCATGGAAACCATCGCTGGGCAAGTTATCTCTCCGCGCTTCACCGATTATGAAGGCAGTGTGCAGGCAGTTATGGCCATTGATACTTTGCTTAGCGGGCTGGTGAACAGCGGTCAGGTGAGCGAAACAGCCGCAGCCAGCCTGCGTGGACAGATAAACGTCGCTTATAAGGCAGTGGCTCAGCCTAATGATTATAAACCCCTGAAATTCCGTCGTGCACTTGGCAGTGCTGTAAGAACCATGAGGGCTCTACGATAATGCGAAACTTCCGTTTCTCCGCTGCGATTTCAGCAGTTGCCTTGCTCCTGACATCTTGCGGCGGCGGGGGTGACAGCAATGATTTTGGCGGTACGCCGTCGCCTTCACCTGCGCCCTCGCCCACGCCTTCACCAGTTGATGGCAATGGCGGCGCATATACACCACCTTCACTAGAATCGCTGAGCATTGCGGATGTACAGACTATAATTGCACAGGCCGTTGGTGAAGCGCAGGCGCGGAACCTTCCGTCGGTCATAGCTGTGACGGACAGGGTCGGTAACGTCTTGGCCGTATTTGAAATGAATGGAGCAGCGGCTACGGCAACGACGAGCGCGCGCACCGCTTTAGGGGCGTTGAATAATCCTCCCATCGACGTTCAGGACGTCACAATACCCGCAGCAGCAGGCGCTATCGCCAAGGCGATAACGGGGGCATATCTGTCAAGCGCGGGCAATGCTTTTTCAAGCCGCACCGCCAGCCAGATTATTCAGGAACATTTCCCGCCGGCACCATCAACGGCGGGGCTGGAGTCCGGTCCACTTTTCGGCGTGCAATTCAGCCAGCTGCCTTGTTCTGATTTTAATCAACGGTTTGGCAATTCCGGCGCTGCGGCGCTAATCGGACCGAAGCGATCTCCGCTAGGTCTATCAGCGGATCCGGGCGGGCTACCGCTATATAAAAACGGAGTTGTTGTAGGGGCAATCGGCGTCATGGGGGATGGCGATTATGGCTATGACCCTAATATTCTCGACACTGATATTGATGATGAAGAAGCGATTGCTCTAGCCGGGATTCAGGGTTTTTCTCCTCCCGGCGCTGTTAGCGCAAATCGCATTTCAATAGATGGCACACAGCTTCGTTTCAGCGATATGGTGGTAAGTGATCTCTCACCCCTTCAAAGTAATTTTGCGGCTATCAATGGCACTGCCGGCAACCTCATCCCTGTTACCGGCTATACGGCGGGCGCTATCATTGCCGGGACGGCCTATGGCACGGAAGCATCCGGTATTCGGCCATCTACAGCGAGCGAGTTTAAAAACACCGATGCTTTTGTCCTGACTGATGGCACAGGAGCCAACCGTTTCCCCATCCGCGCGGGTACTGACGCGGGCAGCGTGGCCGCGCCGCTTACCGCTGCAGAAACACGAGCCATCTTGGAAGAAGCCTTTATAATCATGTCCCGTGCGCGGGCGCAGATCCGGCAACCACTCGACAGCCGCGCCCAAGTTTCGATTTCGGTTGTCGATACACACGGCGAAATATTGGGCATCGTCCGATCCCCAGATGCACCGATTTTCGGGACCGATGTATCGTTACAAAAGGCGCGGACGGCTTCATTTTTCTCAGGCAGCATGGCCGCATCCAATCTGCTTGGTTATCCCGATACAGATGTTGCAGCATTTGTCGGACGGGTGCGGACATTTTTGAATGACCCTAATGCACTCACAGGGGCGACTGCTTTTGCCGACCGCTCTGGCGGCAACCTGTCCCGGCCTTATTTTCCCGATGGTGAGCTGGGCCGGCCCAACGGGCCACTTTCCCGACCCATTGAAGATTTTAATGTTTTTGCGACCGGGCTGCAATCCGCGTTAATTTTCCCCAATTTGGGGCAACATCTAGCTTTTGTTACCGGCGCTTCGCTGACTGACACACCGATGCGCTGCACAAATACGCCTGACGTAGTGGCAGGACAGAACCGGCTTGAAAACGGTATCCAGATTTTCCCCGGCAGCGTACCCATTTATCGCGGCAATCAACTAATCGGTGGCATTGGTGTATCGGGTGACGGGATTGATCAGGATGACATGATCAGTTTCCTTGGACTGCATAATGCAGGTTTGCGTGTTGGCGGCATCGGCAATGCGCCAAAGACCATGCGCGCAGATAATATTGTAGTGGATCTTGGCAATGCGAATGTGCGCCTGCGTTATGTAAATTGTCCGTTTGCACCGTTTCTTGACACCAATGATCAAAATGTCTGCGAGGGTTTATAACGCTGATGTCCGCAGTCGCTTCTTCTTTTTTACCAATTATGGCGGTAATTTCCGGTCAGGCCGATCAAATGGAGGCGCAGCAGCTATCGGTCGAAGATATGGAAACTTCGCTGAATGCTTTACTGGCCAGCGAAAAATTTGACTGGCTACGAGCCAATAATGCAAATCCTGCGCGTGCCGACTTAAATGCCGGCGCTGGTGCTACTGAGGTAGATGTTGCAGTTCCAAATAATGAAACGACAACATCTGAACCACCTGAGGCAGACCCGGATAAAGTTGTGGCTGATGCTGTTGGTGATGAACAGCTTGAAATGGACTTTGACGGTGTAACCGCTGACGAGGCGTTGATTGATGGCCGCCGCCGTCCCGGTGTTCACAAAGAACTGCCAGAGCGCGTTACCCAGAACAACCCCGGTGCAATCAGCGCCCCGCCGCCCGAAGCATTTCCGACCGATGAATTTCCGGTTCCCGACAGATGGCGTATCCTGCAATCGCTATGTCCCCAAAAGGGCAGCGATGAATCAATCTTCAAAGTCTTTGGCGCGCTACAACATAATTGCCGCAGCACTCTCAACCCTTATGGTCAAAATGTGCTGAAGGGCGACAAACCCATTCCGGCCGATAAAAAACCCTCATTCTTGAAAGGGGATGACTGGTTTTTTGTCGTTAATGCGATCTCCGACACAGTGATCGAACCGCGCAGTTTTCCTATCCCTGTGGGCATACAGACGACCGAGCGTCCCGGCAGCATCAATGTGTTCGGCCGTTCGGGATCTGAAGTTTATGCTCAAACTTTCATTACCGGTCTTGCGCTGATAAAAGGCTCCACAGCCTATAAACCGCCGGATGTCGAATATCGGCTAACTCTGGCGACGCAAATCAATCATGTGAACGTACCGGAACGCCGGGTGTTATTTGTTGAGCCATCCAAAAAATCCCGGCGAACCGATTATTTTGTCGGCGTGCAGGAAGCGTTTTTCGATTATCATCTGCGCAACACCTCCGCGCGCCATGACTTTGACAGTTTCCGGATCGGCATCCAGCCGATGCAAGCCGATTTCCGCGGTTTCCTGTTTCAGGATAACCAGCTGGGTTTTCGCCTGTTCGGCACGCGCGACAATAACCGTGTGCAGTATAATCTTGGCGCATTTGTGCAGTTGGAGAAAGACACGAATAGCGGCCTGAATGATATTACCCAGACACCGCGTGACAGCTATATCTTTTTTGCCAATCTCTATCGTCAGGATCTACCCTTTGTCGGTCTGACCAGCCAGTTCAGCGTTACTTATAATATGAACCGCGAGAAAAACGATATTCAGATTGATGATAACGGTTTTCCAGTTCGCCCTGCCCTGATTGGTGATTTGCGGGGACGCTCGTATGATGTGATCTATCCCGGCTATGCCGTGGATGGCCGGATCGGGCGGATCAATGTTTCAGGTCAGATCTACGGTGCTTTTGGTGAAGACCGGAACAGTATTTTCACCAGTGAACCGGCTAAAATCTCTGCCTATTTTGCTGCCGCAGAGGCCAGCTATGATGTTGATTTCTTACGTTTCCGGGCGTCGGGTCTGTTCGCAAGCGGCGACGGGAACCCTTATAATAATATCGAAGCCGGCTTTGATGCGATTTTTGAAAACCCCATCTTTGCCGGAGCCGATACCAGCTATTGGATAAGGCAAACTATCCCTTTTGCCGGTGGTGGGCGCGTAATCAGTATAAATGGTCGCAACGGTATTCTCAATTCTCTGCGATCCTCCAAAGAGCAAGGCCAAAGCAATTTCAACAACCCCGGTACGATTTTGGCCGGCGCAGGTATGGATGCCGATTTGACACCGACACTCCGGTTATCGGCAAATGCCAACCATTTATGGTTTCACAAAACAGAGAGTCTGGAAGCACTGCGTGTAGAAGGTTCTATCCCTAGCGATATAGGATGGGATTTATCCACTGCGGCGATTTACCGTCCCAAAGCCACGCAGAATATCGTATTCCGCTTGTCCGGCGCTGCCCTGCTGCCCGGAAAGGGCTTCAAGGATTTGTTTGACCAGACTGACAAACGTGATTTCCATTATTCCATACTTTTCAACGCAATATTGGCTTTCTGATATGCAATATTACCATCATATTAAATTGGCCGAATATATACCGCAATTGTGGAAAGTCGCGGCTGTATTATTGTCTGCCGCGATATTGCTCATAGTCGGTTCACCCGATGCTTATGCGGCAAGCAAAGAAAAACCGCAGAAAATTGACTATAGTTTTACACCGCCGGCTCCCCAGAACCAGACTTGGGAAGATGCTGATAACAAAAGCGCAGGCTGTATTTCTTGCCATACAGATAGCGACCAGAAAACCATGCACGCCAGTCCCGCCGTAGTTTTAGGTTGTGTCGATTGTCATGGTGGTGATGCCAATGTTGCGGGTGACAATGCATGGGGTCGAAACAGCCCGCAATATATGTATGCTCTCAAAAAAGCGCATGTCTTGCCGAAATATCCCGAAAGCTGGCACTGGCCCTCTTCGGCCAATCCCAAACAGAGCTATACGCTGCTGAATAAGGAGTCACCGGAATTTGTGCGCTTTGTGAACCCGTCGGATTATCGTGTTGTTCGGGAATCCTGCGGTGCTTGTCACATGGAAATCATCGAATCTTCCGAACGTTCCCTGATGGCGACCGCTGCTATGTTCTGGGGCGGGGGTGCTTATAATAACGGTATTGTACCATTTAAAAATTACCTCTTTGGGGAGGCATTTACGCGTGAAGGATTACCTGCGACGGTCAAGTCTCCCGGAAGTCCGCATGGCACCGTTACCGAAGAGCAAAAGAAACGCGGCGCCCTGCCCATCCTTTATCCTTTACCTACTTGGCACACGGTCCCGCCGGGTGACATATTCCGCGTATTTGAACGCGGCGGGCGCAATATCAACTCACAATTTCCGGAAATCGGACTGCCCAATATTGGCGGCATTATCCAGCGTCTGGAAGAACCGGGGCGTCCTGACCTCAAACAATCCAATCGCGGTCCCGGCACTGGCCTGCGCGTTTCTATTCCGATACTCAACATTCATAAAACCCGGCTGAATGATCCGCTCCTCTGGTATATGGGCACTAACGACCAGCCCGGTGATTATCGCCAATCAGGGTGTGCCAGTTGTCATGTTGTCTACGCCAATGACCGTGAACCACGTCACAGCCTGACGTGGGCCAAATATGGGCGAGACGGGCAAACACAGACAGTCGATCCGACGATCCGTAACCTGAAAAAAGGTCAGCCTCGTATTGGCAGCTATGGCTCTTATGATGCTGCTCATGGTAAAAAGCACAGCGATGATCACACGGACAGCATCCACGGCGAGATAGCCCCAGAAGATCGCGAAAAAGGCCATCCGATCCAACATGCTTTCACCCGCGCTATTCCAACCGCGCAGTGCATGAACTGCCATATGCATCAACCCAATATCTTCCTGAACAGCTTTCTTGGTTACACCATGTGGGATTATGAATCCGATGCGCCGCTGATGTGGCCGGGACCGGATAATAAAACGCCCAGACCCGAGGGTATGAGCGACGAAGAATATCAAAAAACCTATAAGCAACAGAAATACCCGAATGCCGAAGAGTTACGCAAGGTTCTGGACCGTAATCCTGAGGGCGCTTCGCCAAAAGGATTATGGGGCGATCTTGATTTCCTGCGTAATGTCTATGACCTGAATAGCGAAACCACGGATACGCAATTTGCCGATTATCATGGCCATGGCTGGAATTTCCGAGCTGCCTTGAAACGTGATCGTGAAGGCAATCTCCTTGATAAAAATGGCAATATTGTCGAAAATGACGATCCGGAAAAATTCCGGAAAAAGGACGAAGAGAAATTCGTTAAACCCGGCGTCAACCCCGGTAAAACCGTTCACATGATGAGCATCCATGCCGAGGTTGGCATGCAATGCGCCGATTGTCATTTCGGACAGGATAGTCACGGTAATGGCTTAATCTATGGCGAAGTCGCCAATGCTGTCGAAATTAATTGTAAAGACTGTCACGGCACGGCGGATGATTATCCGAACCTGATGACATCAAACCTCTCCGCCAGACCTAAAGGCAATAATTTAAGTCTCTTACGCAATCCCGATGGACAACGCCGGTTTGAATGGATGAAAGATGCGGACGGGCAGCGTGTTTTAATTCAACGCTCCATCGTTGATCCGGAACTGAGCTGGCGGGTCAGTCTGGTTAAAGATTCCGTTGATCGCTCGCACCCTGATTTCAACGTGAAAGCTGCACGAGCCAAGCTTATGTCGAAAAGCGGCGCTGATACTGGTAAATATACGTTTGGCAGCGGTGTTCCTGCCGCTGATCGCGCCCATAATGATGACAATATGGTTTGCTTTACCTGTCATCTGAGCTGGACGACCAGTTGCGGCGGCTGCCATCTGCCGATTGAGGCCAATTGGCAAACAAAAAGCCATAAATATGACGGTGCAACGACACGTAATTTTGCAACCTATAACCCGCAGGTCGCCCGTGATCAGATGTTCCAGCTGGGTCGCCATCAAACAACCAAAGGCAATGTAATTGCGCCGGTGCGCTCCAGCTCGGCATTGGTGTTATCTTCAACCAACATTAACCGTGAACGCATCTATGTGCAGCAACCTCCTATTTCTGCAATCGGATTTTCCAGTCAGGCTTTTGCACCGCATTTTCCTCATACGGTTCGCAAAACCGAAACCAAGCAATGCTCCGACTGTCACCTGAGCGAAGCCAATGACAATAATGCGATCATGTCGCAGTTGTTATTACAAGGCACGAACTTCGTGAATTTTGTTGGCCTTCATGCTTGGGTCGGTATGGATAAAGGCTTTGAAGCCGTCCGCGTCACAGAATGGGATGAACCGCAAGCTGTTATTGGTTCCTATTTACAGAAATACGCCTATCCCGATTATTGGCGGATGCATGTAGAGGATAATGACCGCGAATTGATTAACTGGGTGCGCGGCAAACGACTGGACAAAGACTTATCGGGTGAAACAAAAGCACTCGAAGAATTTGCCAACGTTGTACAGGGCACAAAGGACAGCGTCCGCTGTTTACAATTACGTGGCGAATATATGTTCGTCGCAGAAGGCACAGGCGGTTTCCGTGCCTATGATGTTGCATCAATCGGCAACAAGGGTTTTTCTGAACGCATTATCAAAGCGCCTTTCTCGTCACTGGGTCACGATACCCATGTGAACACGAAAAATGCGACTTGCATGGCACTGGCGACCAACCAGCCGGTGGCGCCGGAACGCAATACTGCGGAAATGCGTGAGATTAACGAAGAACAGGCATTTCATCCGATCTACAACTATGCGGTGATTACCGACAGTGAAGAAGGCCTGATCCTCGTAGACATAAACACGCTAGCCGATGGTGAGTTTCGCAATAATTTCTTTAAACGCGCAGTGACCTGGAATGCAGGGGGCGTATTGGACGGTGCCAGACATATCACCCTGGGTGGGCATTATGCTTATATTACGGCGGCAAGCGGTCTGGTCGTTATCGATCTCGACGATCCGTTAAAGCCGCGTCATGTTATTACTTTGCCGCTCAATGATGCACGCGCTTCGGCGTTACAATTCCGCTATCTGTGGGTGACAGATGCTGACGGGGTTAAATTATTTGATGTCACGGACATGGAAAATCCGGCTGCGGTTCCATCCGGCACGATCCGGCTTAACAATGCCCGGCGTGTCTATCTCGCCCGAACCTATGCTTATATCGCCGCCAAAGAAGAAGGACTGGTGATCGCCAATATTACTAAGCCCGAGGCGCCGGTTATCTACCGCAAGGAAACATTCGGCGGCCAGATGAATGATGCGGAAGACGTGATTGTCGGTTCCACCAATGCCAGCCTGTTTGCCTATGTGGCCGATGGTCGTAACGGATTGAAAGTCATCCAGCTGACCTCACCGGACAGCCAGCCCAATTATTACGGCTTCTCACCACCACCCGTACCGGAATTGATTGCCTTTGCCCGCACCCCTAAACCGGCCCTTGCCCTGTCCAAAGGATTGGACCGTGATCGCGCGGTTGATGAAACCGGTGGGCAGATAGCGGTTTTTGGACGCCTAGGCTCGCGTCCCTTTACCCGCAGCGAGATGCAGCGCTTCTATCTTAACAGCAAAGGCAAACCTTATTTCGTTTCGGATGAGGCGAGCTTGTCCGATTGGATCGGCCCTGTTCCACCTTTGCTGGCGCGCCAGTAAAATAAACACTTAGGATATAAACGGTGACCGAAGCCTGTGGCTGCGGTCCCCTATTCCTCAATACGCAACTGGAGGAATGAAAGGCCCCTGGATTCCAGAACGGAATACAAGGGGCTTAGCTTTAATATTTCAATGGTTTTGAAACGTCCTGATTGTTAGCAGTTGCCATCAATCGCCCGTCCAGCAAGCGCACCGGCAGCACCACCTACGATGGTTCCTACAGTCTTGTCATTACGGCCTGCCACTTCATGTCCCAACAAACCGCCGGCAATTGCACCGATGATGGTGCCACCCGTGCCGCGGTCACATCCACGATAGCGACGATCATTATAACGGCGCTTATTGCGATAATGGCGACGGTCACGACGATCACGATAGCGGTCACCGCGATAATAATCCCCCCGACGATAGCGCCGACGATCATCGTCATCAATCCGTTGGTAATAGCCGCCATGATATCCGCTATTATATCCACCACGTGCTTCAGCTGGTGTCGCAAATGCCATTGTTGAAACAGCAGCGGCAGTCACAGCAAGCGTACCTAAAACCTTGTTAATCATTGCTTCTACTCCAAAAGGATCTTCGTGATCCGACTCGTTTAATGCCCAACGAGATTCGTTCTAGAGAGCCTTGCGTTTCCGGTAGCTGAATACTGATTTTATCTTAGGTTCATATTAGAGCCTGACTTTATGAACAAAATATTTTTTTATATTATACCTCAGATAGTTACACATAATAAAATCTCATATCCTAATCTTTTGAATGATTGTAGCCACTCTCTGGGTTCGATAAACTTATGACTGAGTAATTATTGGAGAAAATCATGCAACTTAAAGGCAAAACCGCTGCGATCACCGGTGGCACCGCAGGTATCGGGCGCGGCATTGCGGAGGCCTTTCTGGCCGAAGGCGCAAATGTCGCAGTGATGGCGCGCAACCCGGAAAAAGGTGCCAAGGTTCTGGATGAGCTTAATGCTGGTGATCGTGCACGTTTTGTTTCTGGTGATGTTATGGAACAGGCATCGGTTGAGGGTTTTATTGATCAGACGGTAGAGGCCTTTGGAACTATTGACATTCTGGTCAATAATGCGGGCGGTGCCGGTGCGCTTGCTCCACTTGCAGAGCTGACTGACGAGATTTTTGATGAAACAATGAAATGGAATATATATTCGACATTTTGGGCCACACGGCGCGCGTTGCAATCCATGATCGCGCAAAAATCGGGCCGTATTATCAATATCAGCTCCACCGAGGGTAAAATGGGCAAGCCCACTTTCGCTCCCTACACCATTGCAAAACACGGTATTAACGGCATGACCAAAGCTGTTGCTCAAGAAGTCGGTCCGATGGGCATAACCATCAACTCCATTTGTCCGGGGCTGGTTCTCACCGACCTGATCCATGAACAAGGACCTACTACGGCAAAAGGTCTGGGTATGACTTTTGAAGAGATGATCGACATGTTCTCACAGGAAAGTGCGCTTAAACGACCCAACACTGTCGAAGAAGTCGCTGCCATGGCGCTGTTGCTGGCCTCCGATGCCGGCGCAGGTATTACGGGCGCAATGTTGAGCGTGGACGGCGGGACAGCGCAATATTAAATCACTAAGCGCGAGAGCTAGGGACCCGTCTGTGCTGCTGGTAGCTCCGCCGGAGGTTCCGCTGCAACGCAATAAGCGGTGATTAACACCATGGCAGACCACAAAAGCGCATTATTGCGACTGGCAAACACGCGGGTAAGACGGGGTCCGAACATGAAAGCATCTATAACAAACGTCTGTTAATATAATGTAGATGATGATCCATCATCCAGACGGCTCGGATAAATATAGGGAAAAGCTATTGGCAAGCAGTCAGAAAGTTACCCAATGCCTCTCCTGAACCATTTAAATGCACACTGAACTTATTACCGTTCAAATTGACAAAAGCCCGGCTTCCCCCTGCTAATGCCGCCAGTAGATCATGGGAAGCGGGTAAATAAAATTGCGGCATATGATATGTTTTGCCTTCCATATCTGCGGGTAACATGCGCGCCAGCACCCCGATAGACCGGCCATCATCAACCCGCACCGTAAACCCGAAACGGTCTTTAGCGAACAGCTCCTTTGGCGTTGCGCTAATTATATTGGCGACCCGCACGCTGCCGTCTGGCAATGTCTTGCACGCCATCGTCCAAAGCCGGTTATCAGTCTCCAGCGTTTTGAACTCAACCACAGGTGCTTCATTATCGCCATTATAGTGCCAGGCCATTCCGAACGCCTGTCCTGCATCGGGATAATCATGACGCGACGGTATTTTCGGTTTAACGACCGGCTTAACTGTCTCAGCGCCATCATCCAAATTTGTTGATCTCTTTGTAGTCTGCGCCTCGAGCGGCATGGTTCCCATGCCCCACGCAACCACAGCCAGAGTTGCGAAATGAATAGATTTGCCCATCATAAGCCGCGACTTAACATTAAAAATGCCCCTTCATTAACCCGATGTTAAGCATAATGAGGAGAAATGACGCAGCGTCAAGGCGTCAATTTAAACAATAGTGAATAGCTGGGTAATCTTTGCCATTCCGGACTATCGTGGAGGGGCGCGATTTTCATGCAAACAGCAGTTTTTTGCCATTCAAACACGCTTTACCAGTTTTTATAAATTTACATTCTATAATGCCGGTATGAAGAACCGAAATGTCACACCCTTTCCAGATTCGCGTCAGCGCGGTGCGTTTCATCGTGCCAAATCGGGGCCGTTTCGTCCGCTTCCTCGTAATTTGGGACGCTCGACCATAGGCTGGCCCGCCTTCTCGGTAATTACATTGGCGGCGTGCAGTGCCTTATTTGCTGCAATCTGGTTCAGTGGTAGCCCGCCGTCTTCACAAAGCGCCGCGATTGATCCGCACCGCGCCAGCTTTGGCATCTGTGTTGGCGCTGTCCGCACCAATTGCGTGGTGGATGGCGATACATTCTGGTTTGCCGGTCGCAAAATCCGCATTGCCGATATTAACACGCCGGAAATTTCCAAGCCCGGCTGCGCCTATGAAAAACAATTGGGCCACCGGGCCAAAATGCGGCTGCTTGCGCTGTTGAACGAAGGCAGCTTTGATCTGGAAAGCGATATGTTCAATGATAAGGACAAATATGGCCGCGACCTGCGCGTCGTAACGCGGCGCGGTGAAAGCCTTGGCGCGCGGTTAGTGGACGAAGGATTGGCCGAGCGGTGGCAGGGTTACCGGCGCAACTGGTGCTAGTTTTCAAGCGCTAAGTTCACTAAGTTCATACCAAGGAAGCGCTTTCCCCGGCCGATTCCGGTTTTTCCGAGCGATATCCAACAAATTACCTCGAGAAGTTGCCCGCCGCTGTTGAGCAGTGCAGATGAAATATGATTACTGAGAAAGAGCCGCACTAAACATATCATGGGCGCGACTGTGTAGGAAAGCGATTGTTCATCAACAAGCATCCTATGCAGCAACTTTCGGCCTGAGCCCGGCAAAACGATGACACGCCGGTCGACGGGTCTTTTGCAACCAAATTAACGGCCCGCGCGTTAATGGGTAAAGGAGACTATGATGTCACAGGAAAAATCCCCCATTCGCAAAAACGCACAAGATAGCGACGCTCCCGAAGGCAAAAACCGGTCACAGCGCGACGAAGCCAGACAAGCACAAACTGTAAGCGAACAAGCCCGGAATGTAGACCGCGCCACCGCGAGCGATCATGATCCATCCGATGATGCCGGCGCGGTCAACCCGCAGGACAAGCAAGACCTTGTCGATCACATGAAGCAAATGGAACGCAGCGGCAAAATAGACAATTCCGCCTATCGCGGCGAACGCAACGACGCGGACTCAGAAAGCCCGCTCGGCAGATTAGGCCCGGACACCGACCGCGACCCGAAGCTGTCTGATGAATAGAGGGTAGGACGCTGTTGGTGATGCTAAAATTGACATAAGAGGACAGCCGGGAGCTAATTAGCCATGCGGAGCTTGTTTCAAGGTCCGAATAACGCAATCCTGATCCCATGCGTTTCCAACCGTCTGTTTATATTATCACCAACAAACCCTATGGCACGCCCTATATCGGCGTGACATCAAATCTAGTGCAACGCATCCACCAGCACAGGGAAGGCAGCGTGCCCGGTTTCAGCCAGAAATATCTTCTGAAGTGATTAGTATATTTCGAACAGCTCGGAACAATGGAACTAGCCATAACGCGAGAGAAGCAATTGAAGAACTGGCACCGGCAATGGAAGATCAACTTGACCGAAGCCGCCAATCCCCAATGGCACGATCTGGCCGAGGACATAGGGTTAGCGCCATTGCGGTGAATGTTATTCCCGCAGCCCTAACCCTCGCATTGATGCTCTCGTTACCATATTGATGCTCTCGCTCCCGCACCAATATTTTCGTCATCCTGAACTTGTTTCAGGATCTACCTCTAACAACGCGTCAGACCTCAAGAGATCCTGAAACAAGTTCAGGATGACGAGAGGCTGTTATGACAGGGTTGTCGACGGGATTGGTTTAGAGGATATCAGGGGCGGAAGTTGATATGCTCCGAGTGCTTTTTGAGCGACATCCGTAGCAATTTTCTTTTTCTGAACTTGGCTTCCAATATATGCTTTGAACCTTCCGCCCCTAATATAATCTTCTCTTAACCATCGTTTAAACTCTCCTAGGGCAGCTTCCGGATAGCACCTCGGAGTTTGAGGATTAGAGGCTGCTTGAGGAAAATAATCAGGATAATTGTGTTCATATTCCAATCGCTTTCCAAATTGAGCTTCAAGATTACTCTCTGTCCAGTGAGTGGACCAACACCGACCGATACTGATATCTGGAATCAATGCATCATCCGAATAGATGCCATTTTCACCCAAGGTGACAGTTACGTCCGCGCTTTCCTTAAAAATGCTAAAATAGCCATCTGGTACATTGTTAAAGCTGAGCGAAACTCGATCATGGAACGGCCGCCATTGATCGTTAACCTCATGTCTTGGCGTGTAACCAACAGATTCATAGATCGCATCTCTAAATCCCTTTCGAGCAAGGACACGGAAATTATCTCGCGCTTCTGTTTGACAGTATTGCCCCGCATCAAAGGCATAATATTCTATCACGGCCAGCGAGATTTCCTCACGGTAGGCAAAAAATCTACGCCCTCCAACTCGGACTTCAATGTGTGCGGCTGGCAAACTATGACCATTTCGTTCCAAAATGTCGCGGATTTTGTTTATTCGTGGCTTAGGTATTTCATCATACCATTGAGTACTAATTGTGCCTATATGTGCATTCTCAACACCGCAGAGAACCGAAAGTCCCCTCTGCGTTAGGAAGGGAGTGCCATCGCTTAGCACTCCCATCCCGAAGGAATCAACTTTTGCTCCGTCCAGGTCTTCAAGTGCTAGTTCACCTTGATTAGTATCTTGACCCTGAACGCTCGTTGGTAATTTAAAAACTTTCACCCTATCCCCCTACTCCGCAGCAACTCCCGCTTGCTCGAACATATCTTCGCCATCTTCGTCATTATTCGGTGCTTCGACGCCGATGATTTTGTTGCCTTTGCGTTTGTCAAAGCTGTCCCATACTTCGTTCCAGTTGCCGCGGGTTGCGCCTTTGGAATATTCGGTGGCGCGGGTTTCGAAGAAGTTGGCGTGCTCGACACCGTTGAGCAGCGGGGTCAGCCACGGCAGCGGGTGGTCTTCGACCATGTAGATCGGGTCAAAGCCAAGCTGTGCCAGACGCCAGTCGGCAATGTAGCGGATATAGCGCTTGATTTCTTTCGCGGTCATGCCGGTCACAGGGCCGTCGCTAAAGGCCAGGTCGATAAACGCATCTTCCAGCCGCACGGTTTTTTGGCAGCAGTCGATAATCTCTTCTTTGACGCTTTTGGTTAGGCAATCGCGTTCTTTTACGAATGTGTGGAACATTTTGACAATGCCTTCACAGTGCAACGATTCATCGCGCACGGACCATGACACAATCTGTCCCATGCCTTTCATTTTGTTAAAGCGCGGGAAGTTCATCAGCATTGCAAAGCTGGCGAACAGTTGCAATCCTTCGGTAAAGCCGCCGAACATGGCCAGCGTTTTGGCAATATCTTCGTCGGTATCGACGCCGAATGTGCCCATATAATCATGCTTGTCCTTCATCTCTTCATATTCAAGGAACATCGAATATTCGGATTCGGGCATGCCGATTGTGTCGAGCAGATGCGAATAGGCGGCGATATGGACGGTTTCCATATTCGAAAACGCGGTGAGCATCATTTTGATTTCGGTCGGTTTGAACACGCGGCCATATTTGTCGTGATAGCAATCCTGCACCTCGACATCCGCCTGGGTAAAGAAACGGAAGATTTGCGTGAGCAGATTGCGTTCATGATCGGTCAGCTTTTGCGCCCAGTCGCGGCAATCCTCACCCAAAGGCACTTCTTCGGGCATCCAGTGGATCTGTTGCTGACGCTTCCAGAAATCATAGGCCCAGGGATATTCAAAAGGCTTATATGTTTTACGTGCTTCCAGAAGTGACATTTTATCTTACTCCGCTTTCATACATCTGTTTTCTCTCTGCTAGGAGAGAGGAATATTGCGCCCTTTATCCCGTCCGGGAAAAATAGCCCCCTCCCGTAAAGGAGCAAATCGGGAGGGGGTAGTAGGCCAAAGCCCAATTATTGGTCCAAATTATTGACCCATATTACTGACAAGCCAGACACTCGTCATAATCTGTTGTTTCCGCCGTCATCAGTTCGACCGTTTTCGGGTCGAGCGTATTATCCGCTTCTACGCCGCCGCCCGACGCGGCCTCTTGCTGACCGGCAAATCCGGCGCGCTGGATGGATTTACTACGCAGATAATAGAGCGACTTGATTCCCAGTTCCCATGCGCGGAAATGCAGCATCAGCAAGTCCCACTTATCGACATCCGCCGGAATGAACAGGTTCAGAGACTGCGCCTGATCAATATATGGGGTGCGGTCCGCGGCCAGTTCAAGCAACCAGCGCTGGTCAATCTCGAAGCTGGTTTTATACGCGTCTTTTTCCTCGGCAGAGAGGAAATCGAGATGCTGGACGCTGCCGCCCTGCTCCAGGATGCTGTTCCAGACATTAGTGCTGTCTTTTGATTTTTCTTGCAGCAATTTTTCCAGATGCGGGTTTTTAACCACAAAGCTGCCGGACAGCGTTTTGTGGGTATAGATATTCGCCGGGATCGGCTCGATACAGGCAGATGCGCCGCCGCAAATGATGCTGATCGACGCGGTAGGCGCGATAGCCATTTTGCAGGAGAAGCGCTCCATCACACCCTGATCGGCGGCATCGGGACAAGGACCGCGTTCCTTGGCAAGCATCATGCTGGCCTCGGACGCTTTCGCCGAAATATGCTTGAACATCTTCATATTCCACGATTTTGCCAACGCACTTTCAAAACCAAGGCCGCGTGCCTGCAAAAAGCTGTGAAAGCCCATAACACCAAGACCAACACTGCGTTCGCGGCTGGCGCTATATTTCGCCCGCGCCATTTCATCAGGCGCGCGGTCAATATAATCCTGTAGAACGTTATCAAGGAAGCGCATAACATCCTCGATAAACTCCTTGTCCGCTGACCATTCATCCCATTTTTCAAGGTTAAGTGAGGACAGGCAACACACTGCCGTCCTGTCCTCACCCAAATGGTCACGACCCGTGGGCAGTGTGATTTCGGAACACAGGTTGGAAGTTGATACTTTCAATCCCAGATCGCGGTGATGCTTGGGCATCATCCGGTTTACCGTGTCGTTAAAGATAATATAAGGCTCACCCGTGGCGAGGCGCGTTTCGACCAGCTTTTGGAATAACGAGCGCGCATCAACAGTGCCACGCACTTCCCCCGTCTTGGGCGACTTAAGCTCAATTTCCTCTCCATCGCGAACGGCTTCCATAAACGCGTCGGTCAACAACACGCCGTGATGCAGGTTCAGAGCTTTTCGGTTAAAGTCACCGGAAGGCTTTCTAATTTCAAGAAACTCTTCGATTTCCGGATGGTCGATGTCAAGATAACAAGCCGCCGAACCACGCCGCAAGCTGCCCTGCGAAATCGCCAGTGTCAGGCTATCCATCACTCGCACAAACGGAATGATACCAGAGGTTTTACCATTCAGGCCAACCGGCTCGCCAATGCCGCGGACATTGCCCCAATAGGTGCCAATGCCACCGCCTTTTGACGCAAGCCAGACGTTTTCGTTCCAGGTGTTGACGATCCCGCCCAGGCTGTCATCCACGCTGTTAAGATAGCATGAGATCGGCAAGCCGCGACCGGTACCGCCATTAGACAAAATCGGGGTGGCCGGCATGAACCAGAGCTTTGAAATATAATCATAAAGCCGCTGGGCATGCTCTTGATCATCCGCATAGGCATCCGCCACGCGGGAGAACAGGTCCTGAAAACTTTCATTAGGCAGCAGATAGCGATCTTTCAGCGTCTCTTTGCCAAAATCCGTGAGCAGCGCATCGCGCGATTCATCCAGAACGATTTTGAACCGGCGCTTCTCGACGCTATGACTGTCGCGCTCCGCTTTCAGTTCTTTTTCGTCATTTTTCTTCGCTGCATCTGCTTCAGCTTGAGCCTTTTTGCTAACCTCCGGCTCTTTCACCGGAGCTGTCTTGGCAATGGTTGCAGGTTCATCTTTCAGACTTTCGGACTGGTCTGCTGATGTATCCAACGCTGACGTATCCAATGTTTCGGCGGCCATATCATTCTCACTCATATCTCTATCACCATTTCCGGCATCATCCCGGCTATCTCTAAAATCCATCAAAGCCCCCTTCTCAATCCAATCCAATAGCGCCCAAATATACCCCCGACCGGGTTTTACCCCAGCCGAGCACGTTTTCCGGTCTGCTTCCCAGCGCATATTTGCTGGCTATCCGACCGATCTTCTGATGGGTTAAACACCAGACCATTTGTTCTCGTATTGTTCGACTCGGACAATTGCTTGGAACCGAGTGACTGAACGTAACATTTTTAAAACTGTTACGGGCATATATATTTGCCCGAAAACCCAAAAAATCACTTGCGATTCAGACTAACAGGAGCCATGCGCCGATTCGGTATCTAATACCATAAATTGGTGCCCTCCCCATTACCTAACCACAACCCATAGTGGCTGAAACAAATTTTTATGCAAGAGGGTAAATTACATTTTAACGGATCTGCTCATCGCAGAAATGACTCGTTTCATCGAACGCCATATCATGTTGCAGCGCAGCGACGCATGGACCCGCTAGGCCATCAAGAGATGCTCACAGAGATCAAGAGGGCAAGTGGAAAATATAGAAAAATATTTTTTCCACTATGTGCTGCATCATAAAGTGCATTGCCTGATGAAAAATTCACATACGGGTGCACGCATCGCCGCCGATATACAACATCTGGTGGTAGCATGACATGAGTGGATAAAGTTATTTCCGCAAAAATACCGATTCAGGGGCTATTCGATCGCAATATAATCCGCCATAGAAATGACAGACGATTGATTTTCAACACAGCTCGACTGGACAGAAAAGATTCATTGGGGCAGAGTCGGCTTGTGTTCGCTAATTTTTCGCATCCGGAATGTGATCTCTCTTTATAAAAGTATCTGATTATCTATGCGTAGTTTCTTTAAACTCCAATCGCATGACATCGCGATTGACCTGGGCACGGCAAATACGCTCATTTATCTGCGCGATCGCGGAATCGTACTTAATGAGCCATCTGTCGTGGCGCTGGAAACCATCGACGGTGTAACCAAAGTACGCGCCGTAGGTAGCGATGCCAAATTGATGATGGGCAAGACGCCCGAGAATATACAGGTTATCCGCCCGCTAAAAGATGGGGTGATCGCTGATCTGGATGTCGCAGAACAGATGATCAAACATTTCATCCATAAAGTGCATGAAAAAAAGACAGGATTGCTGCGCCGTTTCGATATTGTCATTTGCATACCCTCCGGATCAACCAATGTTCAGCGCAGAGCCATCAGGGATGCCGCCTCCAATGCTGGCGGATCCCATATCTTCTTTATCGAGGAACCAATGGCAGCAGCTATTGGCGCGGGCATCGAAGTATCGAAACCCATCGGCACAATGGTCGTTGATATTGGCGGCGGCACAACGGAAGTTGCGGTATTATCGTTGCAAGGGCTGGCTTTCAGCACTTCGGGAGGCATGGGCGGTGACAAGATTGACGACGCCATTACTTCCCATATTCGCCGCAAACATAATCTGGCTATCGGTGAAACCACCGCAGAGCAGATTAAACATGAAATAGCGAGCGCAGTCAGTCCGCTCGATAACGGGCGCACAATGCAGATCCGTGGCCGTGATCTGGTAAAAGGCATGCCGAGAAAGATCGTCATTACCGAAGCCGAAATAACCTACGCTATTGCCGAGGCTGTAGGCCAGATTACTGAAAGCGTTCGCAACGCGCTCGAAAATACAGCTCCTGAGCTGGCCGCCGATATTGTCGATCAAGGCATAATCCTGACTGGTGGCGGTGCTCTGCTGGGTCGGATTGATGAGCATATCGCTTCGGAAACCGGACTGGCTGTCACAATTGCTGATGATCCATTGATGTGCGTAGCCAATGGCGCAGGACGTGCGCTGGAAGATCCGCTCTATCAGGGCGCGCTGATTCCCGCCTGACTCTCGCTTATCGGCACAGAAAACCTTGCCGACCTTCACCATATCCGCCAAAAGACCTCCCGATCGCATTCCAAGAATATTTCCGGAGCCATGATGACCGTTACGATTACCCAAGCTGACTTGATTGAAAGCGTCGCCGACGCGCTGCAATTTATCTCTTATTATCATCCGATGGATTATATCCGCGCGCTGGGCGAAGCCTATGAGGCAGAAAAATCCCCGGCAGCCAAGGACGCAATCGCGCAGATATTGACCAACAGCCGCATGTGTGCAGAGGGGCATCGGCCAATCTGTCAGGATACCGGCATCGTCAATGTGTTTGTAAAATGGGGCATGGATTGCCGCCTCGACGATACATCAAAATCCATGCAGGAGATAATCGACGAAGGCGTCCGACGCGCTTACCTGCATCCGGAAAATAAATTGCGCGCCTCCATACTTGCCGATCCCGCGTTCACGCGGCGCAATACCAAAGATAATACGCCCTGTGTCCTGCATGTCGAAATGGTACCGGGTAATAATGTCTCGATTGACGTTGCAGCCAAGGGCGGCGGCAGCGAAAATAAATCCAAGTTCAAGATGATGAACCCGAGCGACAATATTGTTGACTGGGTGCTGGATATGGTGCCGCAAATGGGTGCAGGCTGGTGTCCGCCGGGCATGCTTGGCATCGGGATAGGCGGCACGGCCGAACGCGCCGTTCTGCTTGCCAAACAATCGCTGATGGACCCGATTGATATGGGCCAGTTGAAACAGCGTGGCCCGCGCAATGATATTGAAGAGCTCCGCATCGAAATCTTTGACAAGGTCAACGCGCTGGGTATCGGCGCACAAGGACTGGGGGGACTTTCCACTATATTGGACGTCAAAATCAATGACTGGCCCTGCCACGCGGCAGGAAAGCCGGTTGCGATGATCCCCAATTGCGCGGCCACACGCCACGCGCATTTCACCCTCGATGGCAGTGGCCCCGCCTATCTGGAAGCACCAAAGCTGGACGAATGGCCTGATGTTAACTGGACGCCATCATCACAAGCGCGGCGGGTTCAGCTGGATAATCTTGATGCCGCCGAAGTGGCTTCATGGAAACATGGTGACCGCCTGCTGCTTAACGGCAAAATGCTGACCGGCCGCGATGCCGCGCACAAACGCATCAAGGATATGCTTGGCAAAGGTGAAGAACTTCCTGTCGAGTTCAAGGGCCGCGTTATATATTATGTCGGTCCGGTTGATCCTGTCGGTGAAGAAGTGGTCGGTCCGGCTGGCCCTACCACCGCAACGCGGATGGACCAGTTTACCGACATGATGCTGGAACAAGGCCTGCTCGCCATGGTCGGCAAAGCGGAACGCGGTCTGGATACCGTGGATTCTATCAAAAAGCATAAAAGCGCCTATTTGATGGCTGTGGGCGGCAGCGCCTATTTGGTCAGCCGTGCGATTAAAGGATCAAAAGTTGTCGGTTTTGAAGATCTTGGCATGGAAGCCATATATGAATTTGAAGTGCAAGACATGCCGGTTACCGTTGCGGTCGATGCCGAAGGACAAAGCGTCCACCACCTTGCGCCGCTAGTATGGCAGGAAAAGATCAAGAAAGAAGGCCTGCTCGAGAAGGCTTGAGATGTGAGACCGTCGTACCCGGTCGTGAGCGGGGCGACGGTTTCCTCAAAATCGCATAATCATCTGAAATCGCTGACAAGGGCGATGATATATACTATGATGCAATAATGTATGTGTTCATCATCTTTATTTGCGGCATCGGCAATTTTGCCATGCACAAGGCTATGATGGAAAGTGATCACCCGATGATTACCGAGGCAAGGGGCAGTTTTTCCAAGCTGCTTGGGCCTTATGGAAGCTATATTCTGGAATTTCTGATGCTGGCCGCAGCTTTGGTCTTTGCTAATATGGGCATGCTTATGGCTGTTATTTTCTATGGCATTTATACTCTTGCCAATGGTGCGGGTGCTTATGCCTTATTTTCAAACAGACATTAGCTCATATTCTCCGTAAAACCGGAAGGGCAGCTTTGCACGTCGTTAATCCGACTACATATGTAGTTTATCGAACGACAATTTCTTTTGTAACTATCTGGTCATAAACCCGAATGGAAGGAAGCAAACAGGCTTTCTAACGGGAGGGGATAATTTTGAACGTTAACAGACGGATACATTGGAAAGCTACTGTCGCGACTATTGCCGCAACCTGTGCTTTATCATCAAATGTTTCAGCACAAACGACCACATCGGCTAATGATGATCTACAGCCCAGGATAGAAAATAACCGCGAGATTTATGAGGCCGCGCAATTCGCGCGGTTTAATCCCCGCACCGCCTTGGATATCGTTCGCCAAGTCCCCGGCTTTACGATTGATACCGGCGATAATAATGCGCGGGGATTGGGTCAGGCTGACGAAAATGTCTTAATAAACGGCGCGCGGATCGCTGGTAAAAATAACGATGCCATTACGGTTTTGGGCCGTATTTCCGCATCAAACGTCGTGCGCATCGAGATTGTCGATGGCGCAACGCTCAGCATTTCCGGCCTATCGGGACAGGTGCTCAACCTGATCACCAATGGCGGCGCGGGCATTTCCGGCAATTTCAAATGGCGCCCCCGTTGGCGGAGATCCGGCAACGACTGGTTTGATGGAGAGGCTTCCATCAGCGCCAAGGTCGGCAAAGGTGATGTTAGTCTGGCGGTCAGGAATGACAGCTTTCGTAATGGTGCGCGCGGACCTGAACGCGTTACCAACAGCATGGGAGACTTGCTATTCCATCGGGATGAAATTGCCCGTGCGCGCGGCGATGTGCCCACGATAAATGCATCCTACCAGCGCACCAGCGACGCCGGATCAATATTTAACATCAGCGGCGAATATGGGCTTAATCATTTTAGCCAGCGGGTCGATACATTGCGGACAGAGGTGGGAGAAGCAGACATAATCGAGCTGTTTACCGGCCGCGAGCGGGAGTGGAATGCCGAGTTTAATGCAGATTATACATTTGATCTGGGCGGCGGACGATTAAAGCTGATCGGGCTGCAACGCTTTGAGCATAGTCCCACAAATGATGTGTTCCTGCGCTGCTTTACTGACGGAGTAACTCCTCCGTTCAGAGCCAGTTTTGATCGCACAGTCGATGAAGGGGAAACCGTGCTCCGCACAGAATATAACTGGAAAACCGCAGGCGGCACGGACTGGGGCTTCAGTCTGGAAGGCGCGTATAATTTTCTGGAGAGCAAATCGGGAGTGAGCGGCGACAAGCTGAAAAATGCGAACAGCAGGGTTGAGGAAAAAAGAGCTGAATTCATAACAACTTATGGTCGCCCCCTATCATCCGGCGTTACCTTGCAGGCTGCGCTCGGCGGCGAATATAGCCAAATCAGTCAAGGCTCGCTGAACCGCTCCTTTGTCCGGCCAAAAGGCTCTGTGACGCTGGCGTGGAAACCTGCTGATGATCTTGACCTCAGTTTCAAATTATCCCGCGAAGTCGGGCAGCTTGATTTCTTTGATTTCATCGCCTCTGTCGATGTGTCCAGTGATGTCGTAAATGCCGGTAATCCCGATCTGGTGCCTCCGCAAAAATGGCGGGCGGAAGTGGAAGCAACAAAAAAACTTGGCGCATTCGGCTCCGCAACAGTGAAGTTTTTTGGCGAAAAAATCAGCGATATTGTCGATACCGTGCCAATCAGCGCGACCGCTGAAGCGCGGGGCAATCTTGATAGTGCCGACCGCTATGGCATTGGGCTTGTTTCAACATTTCTGCTCGACCCGCTGGGCTGGCGCGGGGCCAAAATTGATATTGATGCCGAAGTGGTCACCAGCAGTGTAAAAGACCCTCTAACAGGACGCACACGGCGGATCAGCCAGGACGACCGATACCGATATGAAGTCACTTTGCGTCACGACATTCCGAACTCGCAATGGGCCTGGGGCGCGGGAATAGATGCGGCTGGCGACACCGGCCATACCCGACTGGACCAGATAGCACAGTTTACGGTTCTGGCGCCCTATTCATGGATTTTCGTTGAACATAAAAATATACTGGGCCTGACGGTCAACGCCAATCTGGGCAATTTGCTTGACCGTGGTGAACGGTTCAAGCGCACCGCCTATGTGAACCGCCGGGACGGGCCGATAGATTTTATCGAAAACCGTGTGCGGAAATTTGGTCTGATTTACAGCCTGACGATTAGCGGCAGTTTCTGATCATAAGGTTGCTTTAGTGCAGAATGTACGGGCTTGCCCGGATATAGTGGCTGCTTCTTGCCAATACTGCATCATCGTCAGATAGACTTTCCCCTCCGACATCCCTACATCCTGATCATGCCACCAGATTACAGCACAAAGGGTCAGATCGACCCGCCGATGATCCCGACGCTTAAGCGTTTTCTGCCCTATTTATGGCCAAAGGATGCGCCAGCGCTGCGGCTGCGTATTATCATCGCCGGACTTTTGGTGCTATGTGCCAAGGGTGCGATATTATTGATGCCCTTTGCCTATAAGGCGGTGGTTGACGGGATGACCGCCGGCACTGAAGCCACTCTGACTGTCCTGCTGGCGCTGGTCGCTGCTTACGGACTGGCGCGTTTTGGTCAGGTGATGTTTGACAATTTACGCAATATTGCATTCGAAAAAGTCGGACAGGAAGCCGCGCGGCGTCTGGCGACCAATGTGTTCATCCATTTGCACCGGCTATCGCTGCGTTTTCATCTGGGCCGCCGCACGGGTGAAATCACCAAAGTCATCGAGCGCGGGACCAAGAGCATCGACATCATGCTTTATTTCCTGCTGTTCAATATCGCTCCGACAGTAATCGAGCTAACGGCTGTATTGATCATTTTTCAGGTGAAATTCGGTTTCACTCTGGTCGCGGCAACGATGGCAATGGTCGCCATCTATATCCTCTTTACCCGCAAAGTGACAGATTGGCGCAACGCTTTGCGCGCGGAAATGAATGATATGGATACCCGCGCCATAGGCCGGTCGGTTGATGCGTTGCTTAATTATGAAACGGTGAAATATTTTACGGCCGAAAAGCGCGAAGCAACCCGCTATAATCAAGCCATGCAGGACTGGGCCAAGGCAGCGGTCAAATCGGAAAACTCCCTGGGTATGCTGAATATCGGCCAGTCGATAATCACGAACCTCACAATGATCGGAGCCATGGCTTATAGCGTCTATGGCTGGAGCCAAGGACAGTTAACGGTCGGTGATCTGGTGCTGGTCAACACGCTGTTGATGCAATTGTTCCGCCCGCTAGACCTGCTCGGCATGGTCTATCGCACCATTCGACAGGGACTGGTCGATATGGATGCAATGTTCCGGTTGATCGATACCGATCCGGAAATTCAGGACAAGCCCGATGCCGCAACGCTTAATGTCAGTTCCGGTGATGTAAGATTTGAAGATATAAAATTCGCCTATGGTGATGATCGCAGCATCCTCCACGGTCTTGGTTTTGAAGTCCCACCCGGCGGGACACTGGCCATTGTAGGGCCATCGGGTGCAGGAAAATCCACTATTGCACGGCTGTTATTCCGTTTTTACGATCCGCAAGCGGGCCGCATATTAATTGACGGTCAGGATATATCCGGCGTCACCCAGAATAGTCTGCGGAGCGCCATTGGTATCGTGCCGCAGGACAGCGTTTTGTTCAATGATACGATCGGTTATAATATCGGCTATGGCCGCGACGGCGCGACACAGGAAGAAATCGAAGAAGCGGCGCGCGGCGCTGCGCTTGACGGTTTTATTGAAAAGCTGCCCGACGGTTATGACACACAGGTAGGCGAACGCGGTCTGAAACTATCGGGTGGAGAGAAACAGCGGGTCGCCATAGCGCGAACCTTGCTCAAGAATCCGCCGATCCTGATACTAGATGAAGCAACCTCTGCGCTCGACAGTCGCACGGAGGACGAGATTCAGGCCACACTCGCCAAGATTTCCGAGCAACGCACTACGCTTATCATCGCGCACCGTTTATCGACCATCACCCACGCGGATAAGATTATCGTGCTTAACGAAGGCCGCATTGCCGAACGTGGCAATCATCGCGAGCTACTGGCGAAGAAAGGTCTTTATGCCGATATGTGGCAGCGTCAGGCCGAGGACCGGCAACTGGAGGCGGTTTAGATATTCATTTACCCCCGTCATTCCCGCGCTGGCGGGAATGACGATTGGGTAAGGACGGGTCTAAAAACTTACTCCGCCGCCAACCTCCGCCACGCCAGATCGGCAAACTCGCACAATAAGGGACGGGTTTCGCGCGGGTCGATAATATCCTCCACGCTAAATTGCTCTGCTGTGCGGAATGGCGATGTCACCTGATTAAGTTTGGCCTTGATTTCTTCCAGCCGCGCCGCCGGATCATCGGATGCTTCAATATCCGCTTTATAAGCCACTTCCAGTCCGCCCGCGATGGGCAGCGAACCCCAATCCCCGCTCGGCCATGCAAAGCGATATTGAAAATTTTCCGCATTGGACATGGCGCTCCCTGCAATTCCATAGGCACGGCGCACGATAATGCTGGCCCACGGGACCGTCGCTTTATAAACCGCGTTCATCGCCTGAACACCATAGCGGATCGTGCCAGTGCGTTCGGCATCTTCGCCAATCATAAAGCCGGGATTATCGACCAGATGGACAACCGGCAAACGGAACTGGTCCGCCAGCTTGGCAAAACGCTCGACCTTTTCAGATGATTTGGCTTCCCAGCTTCCCCCCAAAAAACTAGGATCATTGGCGAGCACCGCGACCGGATAACCATCCAGCCGGGCAAAGGCCGTAATCGCCGCCCTGCCCCATCGCTTACCCATTTCAAAGACCGTGCCTTTATCAAATACCGCATCCATGATTTTCCGCATGGAATAGACTTCCTTGTCACCGCGCGGCACGGCGGAAAGCAGGCTGTTGTCGCGGCGGCCCGGCGGGTCGCCGTTCTCCACGCGTTCGGCGCGCTCGTTAATATTGCTCGGCAGATATGACAGAAATTTTCGCGCGGTGGCAAAGGCTTCGGCCTCGCTGCCCACTTCTTCATCAACCACGCCGTTACGCGTGTGTATGGCGCTGCCGCCCAATTCTTCTTTGGTCAGACTATCACCAATGGCTGCGGCGACCGCTGGCCCGGCGGCAAATATTTGGGAAAGCCCGCGCACCATGATCGAATAATGGCTGGCCACAGTGCGCGCTGCGCCCATTCCCGCCGTTGGTCCCAAAGCCAGAGCCACCACCGGGACAGTCTCTTGGTTCTTGATTATATCTTCCCAGCCGGGAACCGCCGGAACATAGGTAAAGCCCATGTCTTCAAGCGATTTGACCGAACCGCCGCCACCCGTCCCGTCAATCATCCGGATCATCGGAATACCCAATGTATGGGCCATTTTTTCGCACTGGACGAATTTGCGGTGCAGCGCGGCATCGGCTGCGCCGCCTCTCACGGTAAAATCGTCGGCGCTGGCGACCACAGGCCGTCCTTCAATATTGGCGCGGCCAAAAATCAGGTTGCTCGGCGCAAAATCTTCAAACTCACCCTTGTCATTATACGTCCCTCGCCCGGCTATCTTGCCGATCTCGCGAAAAGACCCGTCATCAACAATCCCGGCAATCCGCGCCCGAGCATCCAGTTTTCCACGCCCATGCTGGCGAGAAACTTTTTCCTCGCCGCCCATTTTCTCCGCAAGACGTTGACGCTCGCGCAGTTCTTGTATTTCAGCTTTCCATGTCATAGCACAGGTTTAACCGAGTGATTAAGAAAGGGGAAGCGGTAATCTGTCTTTAGTTCGTTAGCTGCGATGGCTCAACGCATCCACGATGGTCATAAGTCTGACAGAGCAAGGTCCCAAAGGCCTCCATCTAAATCTCTCCTACTTCGCTCTTACTTTTTGAAGGCAAAGCGCTTATATGTCGAGCAATAGAGCCCTTCTTACAAGAGCAAAATATGACAGCAAGCAGCCCATCCCTACGCCCATGGCGCGATATTGAACGCCGCAAAAGCCGCCAGATCATGGTCGGTGATGTGCCGGTCGGGGGCGATGCGCCGATTACTGTGCAGACGATGACCAATACGCTGACCAGTGATGCCAAGGCGACAATTGATCAAATCCGCCGCTGTGAAGAGGCGGGCGTCGATATTATCCGGGTGTCCTGTCCCGATGTTGAAAGCACCGCTGCGCTCAAACAGATTGTCCGGGCGAGTAACGTGCCGATCGTCGCCGACATCCATTTCCATTATAAGCGTGGCATTGAAGCAGCCGAAGCGGGCGCGGCTTGCCTACGCATCAATCCGGGAAATATCGGCAGCGCAGAGCGGGTCAAGGAAGTCGTCGATGCGGCCAAAGCCAATGGCTGCGCCATCCGTATCGGGGTCAATGCCGGTAGTCTGGAAAAGGATCTGCTCGAAAAATATGGAGAGCCTTGTCCGGAGGCATTAGTCGAAAGCGCGCTCGACCATATAAAGATTCTGCAAGACCATGATTTTCATGAATATAAAGTGGCAGTTAAAGCGTCTGACGTTTTCCTTGCTGTCGCGGCCTATATGCAGCTTGCCGATGCGGTGGATTGTCCGTTACATCTTGGTATTACAGAGGCAGGCGGTTTGATCGGCGGCACGGTAAAAAGCTCTATCGGCATGGGCAATCTGCTGTGGTCGGGAATTGGCGACACTATCCGTGTTAGCCTATCGGCCGAACCGGAAGAAGAAGTGCGCGTCGGCTTTGAAATGCTAAAGGCGCTGGGCCTGCGTACGCGGGGCGTTCGCGTAGTAAGCTGTCCCAGCTGTGCGCGACAGGGCTTTGATGTCATTCGCACGGTGCAAACACTTGAAGAACGGCTCCAGCATATTCGTACACCGCTATCGCTTTCCGTCCTTGGTTGCGTTGTTAACGGACCGGGCGAAGCGCGCGAAACCGACATTGGCATTACCGGCGGCGGCGCGGGCAAACATATGGTTTATCTCTCCGGTGTCACTGACCATCATGTTGCCGATAGTGATATGGTCGATCATATCGTCAAACTGGTCGAAGCCAAAGCCGCAGAAATTGAAACTGCAACCGAGCAGATGGAAGCGGCGGAATAGTTTTATATCTTCATCTCCTTCTTTTTCGTTCTCCCGAAGCTGTTTGCCTACGGTGGCCAGCGGCTCAGGATCAAATGATCCATGGTGAATAGATAAATGGAAAAGCGGGGGCAGCGTGGTTTAATTTACGTTTTGGCTACCCTTGGGCTGATAATATTGGCCTTCGCTTTCATGCCCCTGAAAATTGCGGTTGGCATGGCGGGGCTTGAGGGCGCGCGGTTTTCTGCCCGGGATATTACCGGCTCTCTCTGGCGCGGACGAATTGAACAGGCGCGGATTGGACCTTTTGCGCTAGGTGACCTTGATGCAAGAGCGCGGTTTTTTCCATTATTAGCCGGTAAAATTACATTGGACCTGAAACGCGTGGCAGATTGTGGCAGCGGCCTCACCGCGATCATCGGCAAGCAGGGCGATGACGTGCTGCTCGAAAATGCCAGCACTATGCTTAGCATGGGTCAGGTTCTCACTCCCCTGCCCGTGACCAATATCATGCTGGAAGATGTCAGCGCCCGCTTCTCGGGCGGCAGATGCCAATCGGCAAGCGGGCGAGTCCGGGTGTCGCTCGACACGAATATTCCGGGGCTGGATTTGCAACAGGGCTTGCTCGGCAATGCTATATGCGAGGATGGCGTGCTGGTCCTACCGCTCAGCAGCGGGTCCGGTATGGAAGAATTAACCCTGAAACTGGAAGGCAATGGCTTTTATACGGCGCGATTATACCTAAATGGGAATGAACGGGCATGGACGTTGCTGTTGCCGACGCTGGGTTTCCAGCAATTACCGGGGGGCTATGCAATGACCATAGCTGGTACATTAGGTGACCAATTGGGACAAAAGAGATAGATATGAACAAAGCTGTAAAATTTTCCATACTTGATCTGTCCCAAGTGCCGCAGGGTTCAGATGTACGGACCGCGCTCGACCGCTCCCTCGCACTGGCGCAACAGGGTGAAGCACTGGGCTTTAAGCGTTTCTGGATGGCCGAACATCACGGCATGGTCGGCATCGCCAGCGCTGCTACGTCGGTCGCTCTGGCGCATATCGGGTCCGGCACAAAAACCATTCGCATCGGCGCGGGCGGCATCATGCTGCCCAATCACGCGCCGCTGGTGATTGCCGAGCAATTCGGGACATTGGAAGCATTGTTCCCCGGCCGTGTTGATCTTGGTCTTGGTCGTGCGCCCGGCTCCGATCAAATTGTGGCACAGGCGCTACGACGGAACCTGAACACAGATGCGAACGAATTTCCGCGCGATGTTCTGGAACTACAAGCCTATCTGGCCGGGGACGAGCGATTGCGTATTCAAGCAACACCGGGCGCAGGCTCTAACGTTCCGCTTTATATTTTGGGCAGCAGTCTGTTCGGGGCACAGCTTGCTGCCGCTTTGGGCTTGCCTTATGCCTTTGCCTCGCACTTTGCGCCGCAAGCACTGGACGAAGCGCTCGATATTTACCGCCGCGAATTCAAACCGTCGGCACAGCTATCAGAGCCTTATGTGATGTGCGGATTCAACATATTTGCCGCCGATAGCGATGAGGAAGCGGAATGTCTCGCGACTTCGATGATGCAGAGCTTTGTCGCGCTACGCACCGGCAATCCGGGAAAATTGCCGCCCCCCGTTGAAGGATATCGTGAAAGCCTCCCTCCACAGGCTCAATCCATGCTCGCGCAAGTGATGCAAGGCAGTGCAATCGGAACGCCAGACACAGTGAGGAGCAGTGTCCAAGCATTTCTCGATCGCACGCAAGCGGACGAACTTATCATCGCCGGATCAATATTCGACCAGGATGCGCGCGAAAAATCTTACACGCTCACCGCCCAAGTCCGGGATTTGCTGAATGATTCAATCACCAGCTGACATGCCTCTCCGTTAAAAAGCGGAGAAAGGCTTGTCTTTGTCCACCCGAACATCCTGCGGCAGTCCGAGCACCCGCTCGGCAATGATATTCTTCAGAATCTCGTCCGTTCCACCAGCAATCCGCAGCCCCGGTGCCCATAGGAAACTTTCCTGAAAAATGGCATCAGCCGCCGCATTTTCCTTGTCGGAAATAATCCCGTAATGGTCCTGCATTTCAATCGCGCTGTTGCAAATATCCTGCAAATGATTGGCCGTGATAACCTTGCCGATTGAATTTTCCGGCCCCGGTGTCTCGCCCTTCGACAAAGCGGTCTGCGTACGGAATTTAGTCAGCTTATAACCCTGTGCCGCAACATACCAGTCCGCGAGCTTGGCGCGGAAGACCGGATCACTCATCGTACCGGCTGAACGCGCATAATCCATAATTTCCTGCCAGTCCGGTCCGGGCGAACCGCCCACGGCCAGCCGTTCATTCATTAGCGTAACAAGCGCTACTTTCCAGCCCATGCCGGGTTCACCCAGCCGGTCGCTGTCGGGGATGCGGACGTCGGAGAAATATACCTCGTTAAACTCGCTGCCACCCGATGCTTGATGGATCGGGCGAACATCAACGCCTTCCTGTTTCATATCGACAATGAACATGGTCAGTCCCTTGTGCTTTGGCACATCGGGATCGGTGCGAACCAGCACAATGCCGTAATCGGCATAATGCGCTCCAGAGGTCCAGACCTTCTGGCCATTGATGACCCATTCATCGCCATCCTTGACCGCTTTGGTTTTCAGTCCAGCGACATCCGACCCTGCTGCCGGTTCGGAAAATAGCTGACACCAGATTTCTTCGCCATAAAGCGCCTTTTGGACATAGCGTTTCTTGTGCTCGTCCGACCCGAAAGCAATGACAGTCGGAACACACATGCCCAGACCAATGGCAAAGGGAGAAGTTGGCGCGTCAAATTTGGCCTCTTCCTGATTCCATATTACCTGCTGCATCGGTGATCCGCCGCGCCCGCCAATTTCTTTTGGCCAGGTGATCTGCGCAAAATGGTTTTCCGCTTTGATTTTTTGCCACTTCTTCGCACGCTCAAGATAATCTTCACGGCGTCCGGAACGCAGCGCAGCGGCTTTTTTAGGTTCAAGATGCTGGCTTAAGAAAGCATGCGCTTCGGCTCTGAACGCAGCTTCTTCCGGTGAGTCTTTAAAATCCATTTTTCAGTCCTCGTAAATCTTTTGATTATGCTGCGTTTCGGGCTTCCAGCGCGGAAACAAGTTTTTCTTTCCACACCGCCGGGCTACCCGCCTGCACTGCCAGTAATTTTGCGCGGCGATAATAGAGGTGGCAATCCACTTCCCATGTAAAACCCATGCCGCCGTGTGTTTGAATATTCTCCTTGCTGGCAAACCAGAAGGCTTCCGATGCGGCAACCCGCGCGGCGGCAGCGGCTTCCGGCAGTTCCGCTGCATCGGTGGACAATGCCCATGCGCCATAATAAGCGTTGGAACGCGCCACTTCATTTTTCACATACATATCGGCAAGCTTGTGCTTGATCGCCTGATTCCCGCCAATCGGCCGGCCAAAGGCCTGACGTTCTTTGGCATATTCGGTCGCCATTTCCAGACAGCGCGATGCGCCGCCCAATTGTTCAAAAGCAAGCAAGACCGCTGCCCGGTTCATCACCTGATCCAAAAGGGCCATGCCGTTCCCTGTTTCCTGACCTAATCGCGTGGCTTTTGCGCCGTCAAAGCTGATTCTGGCATGGCTGCGCGTGGGCTCCAAAGTCTTGAGCGATGTGCGCGATACTTCGTCCTGATTCAGTTCGACGATATAAAGACCGGTTCCGCTGCCCTCTTTGGCAATAACAGCGGCGTGCGTGGCAATGTCTCCGTCCGTCACCGGAACCTTTGTGCCGGATAATTTTCCATCCTTGACCACAGCTTGCAAAGAAGCAGCAGATAGCGGTCCTGGACCTTCGGTTGTCGCGATACATCCGATAATCGTGCCATCAGCCACCTTGGGCAAATATTCCGCTTTCTGTTCCTCAGTTCCAGCCAGCTTGACCGCTTCTGCAAAGAAATAAGCGGATGATCCGAATGGCACAGGTGCCAGAACCCGTCCCAGCTCTTCGGCGATGACACATAATTCCAACATGCCCAGACCAAGCCCGCCATATTCTTCTGGAATTGCAGCCCCCAGCCAGCCCATTTCGACAATTTTCTGCCAAACCTCTCCATTATGGGTCATCGAGTCATCATCGAGAACGGCGCGAACATGCGCGCTAGTACATTGCGCGCCTAGAAATTTACGCGCTTCATCACGCAGGAATTTCTGATCGTCAGAGAAATCAAAGTTCAATCTACCAGCTCCTAAACCTGTTATTTTCGGTGCATGATTATCGGCCGATTCAAAGGGCGAATCAGCGCACGAATCACATACGGATATTGGCGATGAATAGGCCCGAATGGAGTTAATCAGTCAATTAAATTCTATCCGGAAAATTATCTGCTTTCCTACATATAACCATATAGGTTATTTTTAATTTCATTTCCAATATGAAAGGTTGCACAGATGGATATAGACAAGCTGATTGATGATGTGATTGCGGTGGAAGGGGACTATTCCAACCATCCCGCTGATCGTGGCGGCCCGACCCGCTGGGGCATTACAATGGCTGTAGCGCGCCGCCATGGTTATGAGGGGGACATGCAGCTATTTCCTTACGAGGACGCAGCAGCCATATATAAGCGGACATACTGGTTACGTCCCCGCTTTGATAAAATCGCGGAACTTGCACCAATGCTGGCCAGCGAATTATTTGATACCGGCATCAACATGGGAGCAGGCATAGCCACTGGCTTTCTTCAACGCGCACTTAATGCGCTGAACCGCAATGGTAAGGATTTCGGTGACATTGCAGTAGACCGTAAAATCGGGCCGCAGACTTTAAGCGCCTTAGATCAGTTTCTTAACAAGCGCGGTGACAGCGGAGAGGCTGTTTTACTAAAGGCTGTAGAGGCGCTGCAAGGGGAGCGCTATATCAAACTGGCCGAGCAGCGTCCGGCAAATGAAGCGTTCCTCTATGGCTGGCTCGCTCATCGTATTGGGTGAACATGCGTTGCTGCCCATGCTTACGGCGCTTTTACCGGGTTTCATCACCATGCGTAATTTTCTTCGCGCAGTCGATTAGCTTTACGCGACAAACACAAAAAATGGCTGTGCGACAAGCCTCCTTGGTGTGAACTTAGTGAACTTAGGCCAATCGCTCTTAGCTGAAATCTTATAAAAAGGACTGAAAATATGTCTCTATTATCCACACTTATCGGACCGGTTTCTCAAATTATTGACAAGATTATTCCTGATAAAGACGCGCGTGATCGTGCCAAGCTGGAGCTTTTGAAAATGGAAGGCAGTCAGGAACTGGAACAGATCCGCGTTCAGATGTCCGCCATATTGGCCGAGGCCCGGTCCAACGATCCGTGGACCAGCCGCGCGCGGCCCAGCTTTCTTTATGTCATGTATCTGCTCTTGCTCTGGTCCATCCCCATGGGCTTGATTGCCGCTATCCATCCAGAGGCGGCACGGGATATTGCGGGCGGAATGAACGCTTATCTGGCTGGTATTCCCGAACCGCTATATGCTCTATTTGGCACGGGCTATCTTGGCTATACCGCCGCGCGGCAGTGGGGAAAAATCCGCGGCGTCGAGCATTAAACCAATCAATAGACAAAGAATCAGCCCGGTAACAGGCTCGATTAACCACTTATCTTCCAATCTGTTAACTATTATATGGCCGTGAAATGCAGTGATTTCTGCAGTTTTTTTGATATCATAGAAATAGACTTGCCATGGCTATGTCTTTGCAGATAGAGAGGGAAGTCTAGTTCATTCCAAAGGGGATTTTTAATGTCTAACGAAACAAGCTTTCGCAAAATGCTGGCAGTAGCTGGCGGCCTTGCACTCGCAGTTCCTGCTCTTTCCGCATGTGCTGAATCTGCTGAAGATGCCAGCGAAGCTGCGGCAACCGCAGAAGACGCTGCAACTGACGCAATGGCTGCTGCTGAAGAAGCTGGCTGTGCCGCTGCTGAAGGCGCTGCAGATGCTGCTGGTGAAGCTGCTGAAGCTGCTGGCGAAGCCGCTGAAGAAGCTGGTGAAGCCGCTGAAGAAGCTGCTGACGAAGTTGATGCTTCTGCTGCTGACGAAGCTGCCGAGTAAGCCTAGCTTATTCAGCATTGACTAATGCATTGGAAAAGCTGTTTGCGCTTACAAGCCAAATAGCTAAAGAAGGCGTCTCGCTGGTTCCCAGAGTGGTACCGGCGGACGCCTCTTTCGTTCAGTATCAGCATTATCCAGAGGGCGATTGTATTGCCCCTGGCAAATCCCGCTGGTTCTATCACGCACATAAGCCGGAAGAGCGTGAAAAAGGCGAACACGGGCATTTCCACATGTTCCTGCCGCTGGATATTTTTCGCGGCATTGTCCCGCTCTACAAACCTCCAAATAAACTGCCCAATGGCAAAAAAACCCAAGGCGTCGTCCACTTCGGGGCACTCAGCTTTGGCGTAGATGGAATGCCGCTCAGCTGGTTCACTACCAATTATTGGGTAACCTACGAATATTTCATGCCAGCCGATGCCATCGCGTCCCGGCTAAAGCATTTTTCAATGAAGGGAGCACCGGGGGATCCGCTAGTCAACGATTGGTTGACCGCCGCTGTAAGAGTTTTCCACGACCCGATCATCGAAATGCTCAAACAGCGCGATCAATATCTGGCTGACAAAAAGAGCGAGCTGGGCGACGCGGTCTTTAGAGATAAATCGGTTGAGATCATGTCACGCATGCCCTTCGATCTCTAACCCAAGGGACCAAATAAAAAGCGCCAACCGGAATACCAGTTGGCGCTTATATATCGACCAATAGATGACCGGTTAAGAAGCAGCAGCCACTGCCCCCATCATCAATTCCTTGTCCTTCTCGGTAGGATTACCGCGCAGACATAGTCCGCCATTTACCTGTAGATTTTCTCCTGTCATGAAACATTCATCACTGGCCAAAAATACTGCCGCGGCCGCAATATCATCGCTCGTACCAATGCGGCCCAACGGATAACGCGCTTCAAAAGCTTCCACCAGTCCAGGTACCTGGTCAACACCCGCCGTCATGGGCGTGCGTGTAAGGCCCGGCGAAATGCTATTGGCGCGAACCCCTTGCTCACCAAACTCATGTGCAACACAGCGGATGATATGGTCGGTTGCTGCCTTTGTGCCCATATAAGCAGCATGGTCATTGAGCATAATCGTCGCTGTGGCAGAACTGATCTGGATAATCGAACCACCCTTGTCACCCGATGTGCTGTCCGGATTAGTCATCGCCTTGATCATCGCTTGATAAAACTGGAAAGGGCCAACCAGTTGAAGATTTGACATCTTGGTCAGGTCTTCCTGGGTATTTTCCAGAAACGGTTTCAATAGCCCCCATCCGGTTGCATTGACAGCAATATCAACAGCACCCATTTTATCAATTCCGGCTTGTGCAAGTGCGTGAATGTCATCCTCTTTCGTCAGGTCACATACTGCATAATGGCCGCCAAGCTCTTTCGCATAACGTTTCAGCTCATCCTCATTCCGGCCAGCAACCAGAACTTCCGCGCCTTCATCCCGAAACCGTTTTGCGATAACCTGCCCCATATTATCCGCGCCCGCTGCGCCCAGGATAATTGCCTTTTTACCTTCAAGACGTCCCATTGTAATTCTCCTCAATTGCTGATCATGTACGTCAAACTAAATGATCGATGTATGTAAACCACTCTCAATATGGCTATTCTTTGCGTGTTCAGCTTCCCAAAAAAGAAGCCGGGGCAGCGTTGGCTGACCCGGCCCAATTTGACCAACGGGAGAGTTAATCAAAACTTGAAGCTTGCTTCCACAAAGACCTGTCGACCACGATTTTGTGTAACAGAAATATCATCGCCTACTGGCAGCCCTAAGCCTGGACCAGCCAGGAACGGACGTGGGCCACTGGTATTAGTCCAGATTTTATCGGTCAGGTTCACACCAATAAGGGAGAGTTTCCATTTTCCATCACGGTGACCAATAGAGACCGCACCATCAACACTGACATAATCGTCTTGTTTATAGTCTGTCAGAGTGGCTTGGTTGGTGAAATACGAACTTGAATATTGCAAGTTACCGTTCAAACCAAATTCCATGACTGATCCAACAGGGACAGTCCAATCGAACGCAATATTACCGGAAAACTCAGGTGCCCGCGCTGCTCTACGGCCATCCAGATTGGTTTCGTCCCCACTGTTTGGGATACCGTCGGGATCAGCTGTAATAAACTCTTTCGAGAACCTGGCATCAGTATATGCAAGCGAACCTGAAAAGTTCAAACCTGAGACTGGCGTTGCCCAAGCCCACTCAACGTCAATACCTTTGGTGGTTAACTGACTTGCATTAAATGTTTCATATTGAACTTTTGTGCCATCGAAGTTTTGCACCTGAAGATCATCAAAAACATAATAGAAGCCGGAAACGTTAAATGTCACGGACCGGTTTGCAAATTGGCTCTTCACACCAATTTCTCCGCCGATGCCAGTTTCTGATTTAAACCGCAATGAATCGGCCACTGCTTGACGGACTGCCGGATCAGGATCGTTAAACCCTAAGAGGCTAGCAGATGGCAACGCACTATTATCGATACCACCGGATTTAAATCCGGTCTTAAACGCACCGTAAATATTGATGTCAGGTGTCGCTTGATAACGAATAGCAAGTTCAGGAGAAAAGTTATTATCCTTGAACTTAATTGGCCCCGAGAAGAATCCACTACTGATAAACGCAGGAGTAGATGATAGGAATGTATGAACATAGGGGACCGAAATGCGGCTCACCTTGCTTTCATCTGTCCAGCGTAGACCGCCCGAAATCTGTAACTGATCGGTCAGATCCAGCGTTGTACTCGCAAACACAGAGAAGGCTTCGGTTTTTGTATTCTGCTTTTTGAAATAATCAAACGTATTTCCTGTCACAGGATCCGGCGCAATAAGCGAAATATTTACAGCTTGCTGTGATGTTTCCAGATCAATCTCACGGCTTTCATAAAAAGCACCAACCATGAAATTGAACATGCCATCAAAATTACTCGTTAGACGAATTTCCTGTGTAAATTGTTCGGTCTTGTTACGCGGATCGCTTTGACCGGCACCTAATGCTGCTCCCGGAGCGTTCACTGAGTCAAGTGCGGGTGCAATTGCTGATAGAGGAAGACCATTTGGATTAAAGGCTGGACCAACACCGCCATAACTATAGCTATCAAAGTCCACTGAATCGAGATTAAGATAGCCGGAAACTGATGACAGGGTTAGATAGTCGGAAAGATCAAGATCCCATTTCAAACGGCCAAAGAAGATATCGGTTTCACCAAATGGTTTACCTGGATAACGGCCATCGGCACCAGCACTACCGTCAGGAAACTTCCGTGTGAGGACAGGGTTCGGGTCCACCTGCGTTGCATAAGTATTATCGCTTATATCACAGCTTGCTACAGTTGGGATAGCGACAGCACCGCCCAATAGCACAACTTCGTCAGGACGACCATTTGGACCACATTGAATGTCCTGATGCCCTGTAGCACCATCATTTTCATTCTTGATATAATTTAGTTTCAGATTTGCGTTAAAATTGTCAGTCGGATCCCACTGCAGCGTTGCACGACTGACAAATTCTTTCAGACCGCGGGTCCGGTTAATAGCGGGTGTGCCGGGCTCCAATTTCACATAATCGTCAATGTCTGTGTAACGTGCGGCAAGCCGAACACCCAATGTGTCACTGATGGGGCCAGAAATATAACCACCAAAAACTTTTCCGTTCTCTTCAAATTCATAAGACGCTTTGCCCCCTACTTCCCAATCCAGTGTGGGATTGGCCGACCGGATAGATATCACGCCGGCCGATGCACTTTTACCAAAGAAAAGAGACTGGGGACCTTTCAGAACATCTATCTGCTCAACATCAAAAAACCCGGCCTGAACGATCCGCATCGTGCTGACTTGCACACCATCGAAATCGAAAGCCACGGCTGAATCAAAGGCCGCGGAAAGATTGGAAGACCCAACTCCGCGTAAAGATATCTGCCCCCCTGAACCGGAACCGCCTACTGCCACATTCAACGAAGGAACACGATTGACTACATCCGCGATTTCATCAATTTGAAATTTGCCCAACGTATCTCCACCAATAGCGGTGACAGTGACCGGCACTTCTTGCAACGTCTCCTGTTGCTTGCGTGCTGTTACAGTAATAATGTTAGGGTCATTCGCTTCAATACGGCCCTGAGCTTCATCTTCTCCTTGAGCATAAGCAGGCAGTGCAAATCCCAAAAGGGTCAGAGTAGCTGCCGAACCCATTAGCAATGTGCGAACAGGTTTCGCTGAAATCACGCTATTGTTAAGTTTTGTTTGTTTTGTCATCGCTCTCTCCCCTAAAGGCCCGATTAACTATCTAGGCCTTACTTAAGTTACATCACGTCTTTGCATATCTCTGCATCGATGATTGAGCGTTCATCTTAATCATGACTCTTGCGGCGCTCTGCTAGCCAATTTGATAGCTAGCGATCACTCTTGTGGTAATGATGTCACAATATTGGCGCTTCAAATAAGCCGTGAGGCAGGAAAACTAGCGATTTTGACCATTGTCATGCCCAGTAAAACTTCTGCCTATACTATCAAAAGCGCAGTATTCATGAGAGCTAATATGAGTCGATTAGAAGGCAAGATTGCCATAGTTACAGGCGCAGGCTCTGGCATTGGTAAAGCTATTGCTGAAACGTTTGCAAATGAAGGTGCAAAAGTCATCGCCACGGATATCAATGCCGACAATGTAAATAAATTGGCGGCAGCCATCGGTCCGCAGGCAATGCCGCTGCAACAGGATGTTACTGATCCGGTCCGCTGGCAAGAGGTGTTTGAAGAAACACGAAAAGCAATTGGAAATCCGCATATTTTAGTCAACAACGCTGGTCTGGTTATTCCGGCTTCAATTGAAGACTGCACGCTGGATGAATTTCGTCTTACCAATGCCATTATGCTGGAAGGTGTGTTTCTCGGCTGTCAGAATGCTGTAAGAGCTATGAAAAACAATGATCAGCCAAGCTCAATCATCAACTTAAGCTCCATGGCGGCATTGCAAGGTTATTCTCCGTTCCTAGCATATTCCGCGGCTAAAGGAGGCGTAAGATCAATGACCAAATCAGTGGCACTACATTGCAAAGAAAAAAATTACCCGATCCGCTGCAACAGCTTGCATCCCGCTGGCATTGACACGCCAATGGTCCGGCAGGATACTGTTGGTGCAAGGGGTGATTTACCCCCCACAACCGGCATGATCCCGCTAGGCGAACTGGGTCATACCAATGACGTTGCAGAACTGTGCGTCTATCTGGCCAGTGACGCGTCGCGGTTCATGACAGCGGGTGAATATCCTGTGGACAATGGCGCATTATACCAGCCAAGTTAGTCACAAGATCTAGGGGCGGATCAGGCCCCCTTACCTTTCAGAACCGCAGCTACCTGCCCTTGAAATTCAGCAAGGTCAAAATAATCACGCCATTTAGCAATCTTGCCGTTTTCAATTTCAAAAGTTCCCATGACACGAATTTCAATCCATTGCCCGGCCATTTTGAATTTATCAGTACGCTCCGTAAGCACCATATTGCCATTGGTTGCAATTGCATGCACGATCCAATGTGCTCCATCGAAATTAAAGGCTCCGTTAAGAAACGCTTTGACTTCAGTCAGACCATTGCATGGCTCCATCGGGATATTATGATAGAAAATATCATCAGCCATGGCCGAATAGATTGAATCATAATCTAATCGATTCCAGCTTTCTACAAAGTCCAGTACAAGTTTTTCGTTGGCATTTGACATCGTAGCAACTCCTTATTGGTCCGGCGAAACGTCTAATATTAGTTTACCTTGATTGGCTCCGGAAAATAGCTTCATAAAGGCTTCATAGCTATTCTCGATACCTTTCTCGATATCTTCATCATGCTTGATTTTACCTTCTGACAGCCATTGCCCCATCTGCGCGATGCCTTCAGGAAAGCGCGGCGGATAATCACGGACCAGGAAGCCCTTGATTGTTGCCTGACGTGAGACAAGATACCACAAATTGCGTATACCAACAGGTTCAGGACTATTATACTCACTGATCAAACCGCACAGTACGACACGGCCATATTCGTTGATTGCGGTGAGACCGGCATCCAATATTATACCGCCGACATTTTCCCAGATTATATCAACGCCATCGGGCGCAGCGGCAGCAATTTCCGTTTCCAGTTCAGCTTGACTCTTGCCGCGATAATCAATGGCGGCGTCAAACCCATAATCGTCAATTAGACGCGCGCATTTATCTGCGCCACCAGCAATCCCGACTACCCGGCATCCCTTGATCTTGCCAATTTGTCCAACCAGCGACCCAACAGCACCAGCTGCACCTGTTACAAGCAAGGTATCACCTTCCTTGGGCTGGCCATCGTCAATCATTCCGAAATAGGCCGTCATTCCAACCGCACCGAGTACTGACAGGAAATTGGTTGGTGAAGGCACAATAGACGCGTCTACAGGCGTGGTAAATCCACCAGCCTCAACCACCGAAAACTCTTCCATTGCGGCCAACCCGACCACCCATTGTCCTTCAGCAAAATCAGGGTTTTTGGAAGTATGTACCCGTCCTACAGCACTTGCCCGTACTGCATCACCTAATGGAATGGGTGGCATATAACTTTCTTTGTCGCTCATCCATCCCCGCTGGGCAGGATCAAGAGATATATAATGATTACGAACCAAGATTGCGCCATCCGCTAATTCTGGCAAATCTTCCTCAACCAGCTTGAAGTCGCTTGCTTTGGGCTCGCCTTCGGGCCGGTTGACCAGCGTAAATTTTCTGTTGGTCGCCATGTCCATTCTCCTAAAAATAACCGCCCTTAGAGATAGAAGTCTGCCGGCAAGTCTTTCGTGATTTACGACCAGATTGCGGAGACAACGGGCTTATTGAAAATCCTCACAGGGAATAATCCCCCATGAGGAATATTTGATATTTACACGGCCCCTTGCTGCTTTTTTATTTTCTTAGCGAGTGACCATTTGTGAACCTCTGTCGGTCCGTCATAAACGCGGAATGCGCGTACTTCGCGGAATACCTGCTCTACCACCGTATCCCGGCTAAGCCCTGTGCCACCCATGACCTGAACACATTTATCAGCGATGCGGAACAATGCTTCGGAAACTGCAACTTTTGTCATGGAACTTTCGGTTGTGCCAAGTGCGCCGGTGTCTAGCACACGCGCGCACCAATCGATCATCAATTCAGCTTGTTTCAAATCAATCTGGTTTTCCGCCAGCATGAACCCGACACCTTCATGGTCGATCAGTGGTTTGCCAAAGGCCATCCGCTTGCAGGCGTAGTCCGTAGCAATTTCCTGCGCCCGGTCACACGACCCAAGCCAGCGCATACAATGAGTCAGCCGTGCAGGTGCCAAACGAACCTGTGCATATTTGAAGCCTTCACCGCTTTCGCCCAGCATCTGATCAGCCGGTACGCGCAAATTTTCGATATTCACGACGGAGTGACTTCCTGGCATGGAACTATCAATCGTGTCCAATACCCGTTCGATTTTGATAGCCGGATTTGGCAGATCGACCAGGAACATACAGGCGCCATCATCGGACTTCGCCATAACAATACCGACAGTCGCGCCCTTTGCCCCGGTAATAAATGTTTTTCGGCCGTTAATTATCCAATGATTGCCATCAGGTTTTGCCGTGGTCTGCATCATCATCGGATCCGACCCGGCACCATTTTCGCTTGCTGGCTCGGTCATGAAGAAAGACGAACGCGCCGTTCCGTCAATCAATGGTTGCAGAAAATGCGCCTTTTGTTCTGGTGAGGCACATTTGCCGAGAAGGTACATATTCCCTTCATCCGGTGCGAATGTATTGACCGCCAACGGACCAAGGGGTGACAGTCCGGATTTACGTAGCACCAGGGCGGTTTCCAAATGCGTCAGATGGCTACCATCTTCACGGATATGCGGTGTAAGTACGCCAGCCTCTTTAGCCAGAGCCCGCATTTCCTGCACGAGACCATCAGTCGGACCATGCTCTTCACACCTTGGGTCCTTCTCATAATCAAATATCTTATCCCTAACGAATTTCTCAACCTTTTCGGCCAAATCTCGGGCTTCAGTGCTAATTTCGTGATTCAAAAAATAATCCTTTCACCATTTCATCATCCTGAATCTGCTTCAGAATATCAAAAACGCACTCTAAGCCTTTTAGAGATACCGAAACAAGTTCAACGTGACGAAATAAACCTAGCTCAACGCTGCAATATCGTCACAGCTGATACTCCGGGAGCACCATAGACCTGAGTATAGGCCGTCTTGGGATTCCCGGGCACCTGACGCTCCCCAGCGGTACCGCGTAATTGGACGACATTTTCATAAACCTGACGCAAACCGGATGCACCAATCGGTTCACCACAGGCAAGACAACCGCCATCAGTATTGACAGGCAGAGTCCCTTCAATTTCAGTTCGCCCTTCAAGCAGCCATTGCTCCTGATCGCCCGGCTTACAAAATCCGTTCTCCGCCATGTGCATGATTTCCGCCCCCGCTTCAGTATCCTGAAGCTGCGCAAGATCGATATCCTCCGGCCCCATAGCTGCCTGCTCAAAAGCCGCTTTTGCTGCAAGTTCGGTTGCTGAGCCGCCACGTTCATTATCAATTGACGCGGCAAAAACTTCAAATGAACCGGGCGGACGGGTTCGCATAACCGAGGTCTTTAAACGGATTATCGGCCCACCCAATTCTCTGGCCTTTTTCTCGCTCGCAAGGATTAGCGCAACAGCGCCCTCGGCTGGCGAACAGAACATATATTTATTCAACGGGTCACTAATCATTGGCGCGTTCATAATGGTTTCCAGATCAACCTCGCTGCGCCGCCACGCGTGATCGGTCTTGGCCCCATTGCGAAACGCCTTCTCCGCAACCCGCCCAAGTGTTTCGGTGCTAAGATTATGCTCGTGAAGATAGCGCATGATTTTTGCGCCAAAAAATTGCGTAGTGAGCATGTAGCCCGCTTCACCATACCAGTTAGGCAAGCCATAAGCAGCCGGGTCAGCGTTAAACGCGCCGCGCGGATGTTTATCAAAGCCGACCGCCATGCCAAGCTCATATTCGCCGGACTTAATAGCGCTGGCTGCTGCGTTTAGTGCCGAACCACCAGTTGCACAGCCGTTTGATACGTTAATAAACTGAATTCCGGTAAGACCAAGCTGTGACACCATCGTATCAGCCGCGCCGGACGCACTGGAACCACCAAAAGCAAACTCTACATCAGCCCAATCAATCTCCGTATCGGCCAACGCCTGTCGCACCGCATAAATACCCTGGTCCATGCCGTCGCGCCCTTCGGTTCGGCCAAACGGGTGTATACCGGCACCTACAATGCAAACATCGCTCATCTCAATTTCTCCTCAACCATCTTTCAGAACCTTAAACAGGTTTGAAAGCATGTATCATTCGCTGCTCTTCGACCGGGTCGTCAGGGTTTAGCGGGATCGCGGTCAACTCCACCTCCATACCGATTTTGACGTCTCCCGGTTCAACGCCGGTTAGCCGTGCTTCCACCATCGTCTGTCCGGGCAAAGAGACATAGGCGACCACATAGGGCTTAAAGGTCTCGGGATCGGCAGGCCCCAGATAGGGAGATTTCGGCGGAAAACGCTGAACGGTATATGTCCAGACAGTGCCGCGAGTTGCCAATGCTATTGGCTCAATATTATCGTTCGGTGTAAGCGGCAATGGAAACGATATATGCCCCGTCTGTTTGTTCCGCGCGCCCACAAGGGCGGTCATATTATCATCTGTAAACAGATTGTCTGCAATTGGTTGCGCGTTCATCTGCCATCTCCTCTTGATCCCGAAAGCACTAAGCCAAAGTCGGCCTGTCAATAACTGCCAAAACGGCTAGTCAGTTTAATTAATAGCCCGGATGTACGGCAAGCATCCCACCGTCCACCAATAGGTCGCTGCCAGTGACAAAACCTGCATCCTCGCTAGCCAGATATACTGCGGCCCCGGCCATATCCGCGCCCTGCCCCATCCGGTTCAGCGGGGACATGGCAGCAACCCTGTCATACATATCCGGTACGACCTGTTTAGCTTTATCGATAATTCCGGAATGAGTACCGCCCGGCACAATATTGTTGCAGCGGATATTAAGCCCTTGCTGCGCGCAGTGCACCGCCACGGACCGCGTCAACATGCGTACCGCACTTTTAGAAGCGGTATAGGCGACATCCCCGGGAAGAGCCGCGAAAGCAGATGTTGACGCGATATTTATGATCGCACCCGATGATCCGCCAGAGTTTTTTTTCATCACTCCGATCGCGCTCTGACATCCCAGCATCACACCGGTCAGGTTAATAGCCAGCAAATGATGCCAGCTATCAAGATCGATTTCCTCAATTGTCTTACCCATCACAATTCCAGCATTGTTAACCAGTATATCAAGTCGACCAAATTCCGCTTGCGCCCTATCCATCACAGATTGCCAACCGGATGCTTCTGAGACATTTTGTTCCATAAACAATGCCCCCGCATCATTGGCAATTTTTTGCCCTTGTTCGAGCTGAATATCCGTTGACAGCACCCTTGCCCCCTCGGCAACGAACCGCTGGACCATCGCTGCGCCGATCCCACTGGCTCCCCCGGTGATAATAGCCGTTTTTCCTTTCAGGCGCTTCGTCATATACTCCCCCTCTAATTTTATCGGATTAGGGAGACGCCCTGACGGACCCTACCTACAAAGTTAAATAGTTTGTTGCTACAGAGTCTAAAGAAACCCTTGCGGTTGAGGTAAAGACCAAATTGACCGGCCCATCCCGTTTGAGCGCCCACTCGGTAGATTTCTACAATCTGTGCAATAATCAGTTATAACTACAGACCTGCAATCCGGCATATTGGGTTTTAATCGCATGTAATTAAGCACAATAACCTACTTACATGTAACATGACCGATCTTAATATCCTGACCGTTTGGCCAGTCGATCAATATGGAAACCCGCATCGCCAAACATTTGCTGGGCAATATGAACTCTCTTGAAATAAAGCCCGACATCATATTCGTCGGTTACACCGACCCCACCATGCATCTGAATGGCTTCCTGAGTAGATAATTGCGCTGTCGCACCTGATTTTGCTTTCGCCATCGAACAGGTGGCAAAAGAGCTCTCAAAATCATCATCCAACAGTTGAAGAGATTTTAACACAGCCGATTTGGTCATCTCTATCTCGGTCGCGAGATGGGCAGCGCGGTGCTGCAACCCTTGAAACGAACCAATTTTCTGACCAAACTGCTCCCGCTCTTTGAGATAATTTGTAGTTATGCTAAAAGCCTGTTGAGAAGACCCTGACAATTCTGCGCTTAACACCGCTCTACCAGCAGACAGTATTCCTTCCAGTGCAGCATAACCGCTATCCAACTCACCCAGAATATCAGCGCCTGTTACCTCAAGGTTATCGACTGTAATATTTGCAGCATTACGACTATCGACCATCGGCGTGTATGTTCGTTCAATTTCGGCAGCATCAGCGTTGACTAGGAACAATGTAATCCCCGACAGATCATCAACCTCACCTGATGTACGTGCTGCGATGATAAGCTTATCTGCGACATTCCCGTCAGCGATAAATGTTTTGGACCCAGAAAGAATATAACCGTTGCCACTGGATGTCGCTGAAAATTCGATATGCTCGGGGCGGTGTCGCGGACCTTCGTCAACCGCGAGCGCGAACAATGTTGAACCATCAGAAATCGATGCCAGATGCTCGTCCTTCTGTTTGGCGGTGCCATAGCGCTGAACCGCTGTAGCGCCCAAAACAGATGTCGAGAAAAACGGCGAAGCAGTCAGATTGCGCCCCATCTGCTCTGCTAGCACACCTGCGCCAACATAACCAAAATCGCTGCCGCCATAAGCTTCACTTACAATGATACCAGCCCAACCCATCGCAGCCATTTCCTGCCACAAGCTGCGAGAGAAGCCATCGGGATTTTTGGAATCCCGTAACTCCCTTAGCGCCGAAACTGGAGCGTTTTCGGTCAAAAATCCATCTGCTGCATCTCGCAGCATTTCCTGTTCTTCGGTGAGAATAAGGGCCATATTTTTTCGCCTGTCTAGGTACCAGAATTAATTACTGGGCAATTCCAAAACACGTTTGGAAATAATGTTAAGTTGAATCTCGGTCGTGCCACCAAGAATTGAATAGGCACGATTGTACAGCCAAGTATTAGCTAAACTATCTTGTTCAATCCCGTCGGGGCCAATGATCGCAGCCTCTGTGCCATCAATATCCATGCGCAACTCGCTTCCCTTTTTGGTAAGTTCGGAAGCAACATATTTCAGCATGGATGATTTAGCGCCAAGGCCATTGCCCGCATCGGCTTCATCATTCATCCGCTCAACAGTCAGCGTATAAGCCCAATCATCAACCTCAGCTTGTGCGATTTTCTGACGTAATGCAGGATCATCCAATCGCCCCGTGGCATCCAAACCGATTTTTTCAGCTGCATATCTGCCTAGGTTTTCTGGCCCCTTTGCACCACGCAAAGGAGACATTGTGCCTAGCATTCCGCGCTCGTGAACCAGCAGGTTTTTCGCCACATCCCAACCGCGATTAACCTCTCCAACCACGGACAAATTGCCGTCCCCGTAAGATTTGGGAACTTTCACATTGTCTAAAAAGGTTTCGCAAAATGGCGAATGGCCAGAAATGAGTACAATCGGCTTTACGCTGACCCCCTCACTAGCCATGTCGATTAGTATAAATGTAATTCCCTTATGCTTGGGAGCGTCAAAATCTGTCCGCACCAAACAGAATATCCAGTCAGAAATATCGGCATTTGATGTCCAGACTTTCTGTCCATTGATCAACCAATGATCGCCCTTATCTTCACATTTCGTATTGAGTGATGCGAGATCGGAACCAGCACCGGGCTCAGAATACCCTTGGCACCAGCGAATTTCACCACGTGCAATACCGCGCAGATGCATAAGCTTTTGCTCATGCGTGCCAAACGCCAATAGAGCAGGACCAAGCATGGAGATGCCGAAATTGCTTAACGGCTTACGCGCACCAATCCGGGCATATTCTTCGGCAAGAATTTTGGCCTCGGCGGATGACAGCCCGGCTCCGCCATATTCGCGTGGCCATGTCGGAACAGTGTAACCCTTTTCCAAAGCTGCATCAAACCAGCGCTTTTGAGCATCAGACTGAAACTCCCACTGCCGGCCACCCCAACATTGATTCTCAGCAGTTATATCACCATCACGCATTTCCTCCGGGCAGTTTTCTGCCAGCCAAGCGCGGGTTTCAGCACGGAATTTCTCTAGATCGCTCATATTTTCCCTCTTGTCATGTAGCCATCTTATTGCAGGCGGCGACGGGCTGGCACTGCGTAAATAGTTAGCGCAAACAACATATCAGACTGACCGTGCGCCCAATCGCATATCCCATCACACGCGCAATCAGACCGACTAATATGCAACCGGCCGGTCAGTGGTACGTCAATCCAGCCGCAACAATTGTTTACCGAAATTCTGCCCTGCGAATAAACGCTTCAACGTATCCGGGATATTATCAAAGCCCTCCTGGATATCCTCCTTAAAGGTAATCTTTCCCTCTTTGATCCATTGGCGCATACGCTTCTGCGCTTCGGGAAATTCACTCATATAATCGAGAACAATAAATCCCGACATCGTTCCGCGTTTGAAAATCAGATTAAAATAGTTTTCCGGACCGGCAGGCATATCACCTTGCTCGTAGCGAGATATACCACCGCAAATCGCAATTCGCGCGTGCATTGCAATATGCGCCAGCGCATCGTTTAAAATCTTACCGCCAACATTATCGTAAAACACATTAATTGATTGATTGCACAGCTCCTTGAGCTTGGCGCGGACGTCATCACTTTTATAATCTATGGCATGGTCATAGCCGACATCCTGAGTCAGCCAGTCACATTTTTCCTTACCGCCTGCAATACCAATGGTCCTGCATCCAGCAATCTTACCAATCTGACCAACCATAGAACCAGTGGCACCAGCCGCGCCCGAGACCACCAATGTATCACCTGGCTGAGGCCGACCATGTTTCAATAGGCCAAAATAGGCTGTCATCCCGGTTGTACCGAGCGCACCAAGATTAGCTGCTAGCAGCTCGTCGTCAGGAACTTTTTTCAGCTCACTACCTGGTAACATCGCATAATCCTGCCAGCGAAGTCCGCCCATAACCTTGTCACCTACGGTAAAGTCAGGATCTCGCGACTCAACGACAGTCCCGATACCGCTGGCACGCATCACTTCACCAATTTCCGTTGGAGCGACATAACCGCCAATATTTTCCATCCAGCCTTTTTGCGCTGGGTCGAAACCAAGAATCTCGTTCTTCACCAATACATGCCCTTCGGCAACATCCGGGACCGGTGTTACGACCTTTTTGAAATCATCATCCACTAGTCCGCGACCCTTAGGACGTCCGTTGATCAGCCACTGCCTGTTTTCAGTCATTTTATTCTCCGATTTCGTACTATTTTGTTCTGATAGCCCCAAGCTCTGCGATGATATAACTGCCAGCTTTGATAGCTATGCTGATTCAGCAGTAGTTAAGATAGGGGGACGGCCTTAGCTTATGATAGAAAGGCGTGTTTCGCTTGCTTGCAAAATAATATGCTAAAAACGCAAAGAATTTGCGGTTTTTTTTGATTATAGCGATTATATAGAAGTCACTATTCAGCGACGAAAATCGACAAGAAAATTTGGGACTAAATCGCCCGCCTATCTGCCATACTCCCTATAACAATAGTGGCAGCTATTTGGACCTGCGCTATTTAGGAATGCAAAGCGTTGACCCGACAGAGGTCAGTTAATCAATGACCACCAAGAATGGAGTGAAGCCTTGAGCGATATACAAATGGCAGAAAAAGATGTCCTGATAGACATCTTCACCCGCGCAGACCTGATCATGCAGTCGGATATTAAATTCCGCAAGATGATCGGCGGCGGTCAATTGCAAATAGTTTATTACCCTGTGCGCGGTCAAGAAGTGGTCGCTTCCGCTATGATGGCCGCGATCAATCAGGAGGATTATCTCGTCACCATTTACCGCGGTCTGCATGACCAGCTTGCAAAAGGGATTCCATCTAAAGATTTATGGGCAGAGTTTGCCGGCAAAGCCACCGGCACTTGCAAAGGCAAAGGTGGTCCGATGCATATAACCCATCCCGAAACGGGCGTCATGGTTACAACAGGCATTGTCGGCTCGGGTATTCCTATTGCCAATGGCTTGGCTCTGGCTAGCCAGCTGGACAAGGATAATAAAGTTACGGTTTGTTGCTTCGGTGATGGCGCTTCTAACATTGGCGCATTTCATGAGGGCCTGAATATGGCTCAGATATGGAAACTGCCGGTCATTTTTCTCTGCCAGAATAACCTGTACTCCGAACATACTCCTATGGAATTTGCTACCAGTTCAAAAACTATAAAGCAGCGTGGTGACGGCTTGGGTATGCGATCTGTGCGTGTCAACGGCAATGACGCCAGCGAAATGTATGCCGCAGCCAAAGAGGCCGTAGAATATGCTCGTGCTGGCAATGGGCCTACCCTGATCGAGGCGATGACCTTCCGTTTTCATGGTCATTTACTAGGTGACACCGGCCATTACATTCCGAAAGAGGAGATGGAACAGGCGTTAAAGGATGATCCGATGCCTATCCTTCGCCAGCAACTGCTCGATATTCAAGTTAGCGAAGCGGACATCGCTGCTATTGAAGCTAAAAATGCCGCGATAATTGAAGAAGCCGCACAATTTGCCCTCGATAGTGATTATCCGTCCGGAGATGAATATCGTATCGATGTTTTAGACGTGGAGATAGCAGCATGAGCACCCCCGAAAATAAAGAAGCACCTAAGCAGATCATGTTCGCTCAAGCCTGTAATATGGCGATGGCCAAAGCGATGGCCGATGATCCCAAAGTTATCCTTCTGGGCGAAGATATTGCCGACGAACAAGGCGGCGGCGTATTCAAAGTGACGGCTGGCCTCTCAGACAAATATGGTACTGATCGTGTACGTTCCACTCCCATTTCAGAACAGGCGATTGTCGGCGCAGCTGTTGGTTCGGCATTAGTTGGTTACAAGCCTGTCGCAGAAATCATGTTGATGAATTTCGTCACCATAGCAATGGACCAGATTGTCAATCATGCTGCTAAATTACGCTTCATGTCGGGCGGTCAGACCAGCGTGCCATTAACCATTCGTACCACTACCGGAGCAGGTACAGGCCTTGGCGGTCAACATAGCGACATGCTGGAAGCATGGTTCGCACATGTTCCTGGCCTGAAAGTGGTAGCGGCATCCAATCCGGCAGATGCTTATGGCCTGCTCTATTCGTCTATCATGGATGATAATCCAGTGATCTTCATTGAGAACACACCGACATATTTCACGAAAGGACCGGCCCCGGCGCCAGATCATGTAGTGCCACTAGGCAAAGCGTCTGTTCCGCGCGAGGGAACCGATATCAGCTTGATCACATATGGCCGCGGCGTTGGCGCATCCCATGCCGTTGCGGAAAAACTAGCCGCAGATGGTATTTCTTGTGAAGTAGTAGATCTGCGTACGATTGCCCCGTTTGACGAAGAAACCGTCTTGAAAAGCGTTGCTAAAACCAAAGCCGCAGTTGTTGTACATGAGGCAGTGAAGAACTTCGGCACAGGTGCAGAGATTTCATCGCGCATCCATGAAGAGTTATTCTCTGAACTCAAGGCCCCGGTCGGGCGGGTCGGGTCAGGCTACGCGCCCGTCCCGTTTTCTCCCACGATTGAAAAGGCATGGATGTTTAGCGAAGACGATATTGAACGCGAAATCCGCAAGATATTAGGGTAAATTAAATTATGGCTACTGAAATTCGTATACCAAAACTAGGCTTTAGCATGGAAGTCGGTACGCTAGCTGAATGGCTGGTACCTGACGGCTCCGATGTTACGGAAGGGCAGGAAATCTATGCCCTCGAAAATGATAAATCCACCCAAGAAGTAGAATCGCCAGCAACTGGAAAACTCAAGATTATAATTAGCGCAACAGGGGAAGAATATCCGGTGGGTGAACTAATTGGTGTAATAGAGTAATCAACTAAACTCGACCAAGCCCCCCCTCCTATCATTATTAACAGTGATGTTGGGTTGACTAGAAAACCAAACAGCGCGACAAGAGACATAGATACGAAGCCCTAATTCAGGGCTTCCTAGAGGATAAGTGCTGTAATGTCAGAGAATTTTGTCGAAGAAATACCGGAGTTTTCCAAAAGTACATTCCGTCGTAATCTGGATAGTGTTACAATCACCAGTCCAGCCGGAATTCGTCCTGCAGCAGAAGCAATTCACAATATCTCGAAATCTTATAATTTTCGGATCGCTGCCAGTGCGGATATTTCGTCAAAAGCGCATATGGTTGATGCCGAGGGAGAGTTAATCAATAAGGATATTTTTGGTTGGGTTGCCGAAGGCGAACGATGGTGGGAAGATACACGGCTCGCGCTTAGTTCTCCTCTACCTCGCGCATGCCGCTATGAAAGTGAACCAGTCTGGTGCAACGCAGAAGGGTTTCACGGTCATTGGCAGAATGAATATCTTAATGAGATAGACCTGAAAAGTTTTTATGACGGCTATGGACCGACCAGCGCCAAAACACATATATTGATCCCGATCCATTTGCCTTTTGGACAAATCGCTGCGGTCAGCTTTTCTCCACTAGATATTAGCGTCACCGACCTCAGCGAGCCCTTTCGGCTCTACTCAGACTTTTTATCTATCGTTACTCGACGTTTTATTACAGGTTATGTTCTAGCTATGCGTCAGAAACACCGGATGCCAGCTAATTGTATTTTATCTAAACGTGAAGCCGAATGTCTACATTGGGCCGCTATTGGTAAAACGGACAAAGAAATCAGCATGATATTGTCTTTGAGCCATGCGACTATTCGCTATCACGTCAATCGTGCCGGACAAAAGCTCAATAGTGTCAACCGTGGGCAGACTATTTTCAAGGCTGGTCAATTAGGTTATCTGGGTGCGACCGATTGATACGCGGAAAATAACGAAGTATCTATTTCCGTAATAGCGCGAATACTCCGGTCATAGTCATTAACAAGCGCTCACCCGTTACGATATTCCCGTGGCAATAAGCCGTGCGCTTGCCTTTGCGATCAATGTGAGCATGAGCCACGACCCAATCCCCCAACTTAGCTCCACTAAGAAAGTTGGTATTGAGATTTATTGTTGCAATGGGCAGACGCGGTTGCTCACTGACAAAAAGCTGATAGCTTAACGCAACATCAGCTAAGGTCGTCATCACACCGCCATGGGCAACGTTAATACCGTTGATATGATCCGTCGTAATACGGATGCCGACCGCTATATGGTCGGCATCCTTTCGCGTGAAATAAGGTCCTGCTACATCTAGAAATCCAGTCGAGAAATTCGCGGGCGCAAATCCATCGGGGACAATTTCCATAACCTTAGGCCGAAGCTTTACGTTTCGGACTCTTAGGCGGCTCTTCACTTGTCAGCCACAATTCAAGAGTATCGTGGAAATGGCGCAACTTCGATTCCTGGTAGCTAGCAAAGATCGCAGTACCATTGGGCTGGCTTTTAATACCTTTTTGCATGGCTTTGTGATTTAGATAATCCTGATTAAACACCTTGGCCAGATAACTACCTAGAGCAGTAGCTTCGGTGTAATCATCATCCAGATCAAGGAACTTACATTCTGCTGGTTCCGGTCGCTCTGCACCTTCTGGCAGAGGAATCATGTACATCACCTCATGCAAGGATTGCTCAGGATTGTCACCATCGGGGCGGAACCGATAAAAAATCGGATTAAAATCAGCCCATGGGCTAATATTCGGGAACACACTGTAGAAGATCGCATCGGTTAAATCAGCATCACTAATCGTATCAACTCTATCACCCCACGTCGGTCGCATTTGCTCCCGCCGTGCCTGCGCGGCTTCATCTCGGTTGGCATGAGCCGAAACACCCGTGAATTCCATTGGCATTTTTTCGTCGGCAGGGGCAATTTTACCACCTATCCAGTTGCACAAATGAGGATCAGCTGATTTCAGCTCACCTTCGATATATTGGCCTTCCATATCAAAAATACCGCTCTTGCCATTAGGTAAAGAGACCTCGACCCGGTTTTCTTCCAGGCGCTTGAATAGATGCTTACTGATTGGATGAATAAAGCTTTGAAACGCTTTACCATCGGGGAACGCCGAGGGATCTGGGTTTTCAAGACCTGTATGAGGACTTGGCGAACCATGAGCAGACATGGCACGGGACAAATTGTGCCATACATCATATTTGCTGTTTGCATCAGCAAAAGCCGGTAACAGCTCCGGGTGTGTGCCGACCACATGATAAGATTCCATAAAGGCTTCCTGAGCGATTTTCCAATTGCACGGCAAACGCTTGATTACGTGAGCAGCCTTGTACCGACGCTCAAAAGGAATCTGGAAATGGCGATCCAGATCGCCCAGAAAATCTTCTAGAGGCTCACAATTAGGATCCGGGTTGATAAATACAAAGCCACCCCATTCGCCAACGCTAACCGGCTTAAGACTATGTGTTTCCTCACTGACAGTTGGAAAATCCCATTCGCAAGGCACTTCTTTCAGCTTGCCATTCAATTCCCATGACCAACCATGAAACGGACAGCGCAGTACTTTCTGCTCCTTTTTATGATGGTCGCATATTGAACGACCGCGGTGCATACAACTGTTAGGGAAGGCCTTGATCTCGTCCTCTGACACACGCACGATAAGAAAGGACAAGCCTGCAATATCATAAACGTGAGTATCACCGACCGCTCTGATATCATCTTTATGGCAAGCCATTTGCCAGACCCGCTTCCAGAGCATTTCTACTTCCCGGTCATGTTCTTCCTTTGTCCAGTAGCGACTGACATCAACGGTTGTCAGCCCTGGTTCCATAGGAGACTCTTCAAAAAACACGTCCGGGGCGCGCACCTTGTCGCCTTCCAACAATTCAGTATAAGAAATGCCATTTGACCTATTATGCCCAGTTAACGTCTCGACCATGTCTATTCTCCTGACAACTTTTATGCGTTTGTTATTAGAGTACGATAAGAAACTATAAACTCCACTAGTGAAACTGGCAGCGCCTATCTTACTTGCCAAACTTTGTCCGCCGGACAAAGTTATTCCAGATATAACCTAATGCTTTTGAGAGGACGACTTGGTCCTGTTACCTGTGTAACCTGAGACGAGTCAGGCAAGAGTCTGTCTAAAAGGAGAGCTATTTCGTGAAACTCTATTCTAGCCTTGGCCCGAACCCACGTCTCGTCCGTATGTTCATCCTTGAAAAAGGACTGGATATAGAGCGCGTCCATATCGACATACTTACTGCCGAGAACCGCAAACCTGAATTTGCCGATAAGAATATCCTGGGTACGACCCCAGTACTGGAGCTCGATAATGGCCAAATGTTGAGTGAGATCACCGCGATATGCGAATATCTGGAAGAAATCCATCCTGAGCCTGCTTTGATCGGCACCACCCCTGAAGACCGCGCTGAAGTTCGTATGTGGACACGACGTATTGACCTTGAAATTGCAGTACCGATGACTTTGGGATTTCGCGGTGGTGCTGGACGCCCGATGTTCGAACCGCGCATGGATGTTGTTGGCCCGGAAGGAGCAGCTGAACTATCTGCTATGTCTGACAAACGCTGGATCTGGCTAGACCAGCAGCTGGGCGATAAAAAATACATCTGTCAAAACAAATTTACGCTGGCGGATCTGATCGCCTATTGCTTTATAAAATTTGGTGGCACGGTTGGATGGACACTGCCTAAAGGCACAGATAATCTTGCACGGTTTGTCCAGCACATGGATGAACGCGATTCTGCGAAAGTCTGGCTCGACAGCGAATGACCGACCTGCCGCAATCATCACCCGCCACCCTTGCCAAACTCGGCACCATTATGCAGATAAGTTATGTGCCCGATGATTATGATGCTGCGCTTGATTATTGGACACAGAAAATGGGTGCTGGCCCGTTTTTTCATACTGAAGGCGTGGATGTCGAAAATGTAAAATACCGCGGCCAACCCTCTGACATTCAGTTTTCGATGGCCATTGGTTATTGGGGTGATGTGCAGGTGGAGCTAATTCGCCCTGATAATGACGCCCCCTCGATGTTCAAAGACTGGCGTGAGAAGGGCCTTCAAGGGGTTCAGCATCTCTGCATCATTGTCGATGATCTGGCCGAAGCTCGCCAGATTACCGAAAGCAAAGGCGGTATAGTGATACAGGAAGTCAGCCTGCCGGGCGGTGTAGGCGGTGCTTTCTATGCTGATTACGGCGGCGGCCCCGGAACCATTATCGAGTATCTGCAAATCCCGCAGGCAGGCCGCGATGGCTTTGCAGCCATGCGTCAGGCTCATCTTGACTGGGATGGCAAAACAAACCCTGTGATAGGAAAAGATTAAATGAGTGAAACACCGGAACGTAAGCCCGATCAGAAACCTATTAAATGTGTGCTTGTTGCCGCTGGGAAATATCATGATATTGACTACGCACGACTGGAAATCCTGAAGTTACTCGCTGAAGACGATCGTATCAGGGTGCGGGTCTTTGAAGATTATGAAAATCTTGAGGCCATCAAAAATGCAGATTTTTTAATCAGCTATACCTGTGATCTACAGCCCAGTGTGAAAGCACAAGAAAATATCCGTGATTTTGTCGCAAGAGGCGGACGCTATTTTGCACTGCATGGCACTAATTCGGTGCTCAGATTCCTTGAAAACGGACTGGTTGATGCACCGGATGAAATGCCCGTTTTTGCCGATACGCTGGGTACACGCTTTCTGGCCCACCCGCCGATTATCCCTTTCACGGTAGATAATGCGCAACCGGATCACCCGTTGGTCAAAGGTATTCCTAGTTTTGAGACTGTCGATGAACAATATCTGGTCGAGACGCGTGCAGAGCTCGATATATTACTCGACACGGAATATAATGGCACAGATGACATTAGCGGTTTTGTCGATAGCGACATCAAGAAAAGCCGCCACCCGGTCTTTTATATACGGCGCATGGGCGAAGGCGCAGTTCTTTATCTAACAATGGGTCATTGCCGCGGTCACTATGATATGGAACCAGTCCTTGATTGGTGGCCGGAAATAGATCGGTCAGGTTGGGAACAACCAATAATTTATGATCTGTTGAGGCGCGGGATTGGTTGGTCTTGCGAGACTGCAATCTCTAAATTCTAGACACAGATTTTAAGCGCATTTTTTTAGCACCTAACTCATCAATCATATACTAGAGAAGGAGATCAACATGGATTTAGGACTCAAGGGCAAGAAAGTCATTCTAACCGGTGGTAGTCGCGGATTGGGACGTGCTGCGCTGGAACATTTTGCTAAAGAAGGCGCGGATGTTGCGTTCTTCTCTCGCAATGCGGAACAAGTAGCGACGGCTAAGAGCGAACTTGAAGCGCATGGCGGTAAAGTCTTTGCCGAAGCATTCGACATGACTGATATTGATGCTTATCCTGGTTGGTTGGAAAAGGCTGCTAAGGAATTGGGGGGGTGCGATATTTTCGTGCATAATGTCAGTTCTTCCGGTGCAGGGGCGACGGGTGATTGGGAAGTGACATTCCAGACCGATATTATCGGCGCGGTCAAAGCGATGGAGGTACTGGAGTCACACTTAGAGAAATCAGATGACGGCTCTGTGATCTTCATGTCATCGACCGCAGCTTTCGAAAATTTCGTTGCACCTCAAGCATTTAACGCAATGAAAGCAGCTCTCATTACCTATGGCTCGCAGCTCGGTCAGGCGCTTGGTCCCAAGGGTATCCGCGTAAATATGGTTTCCCCGGGCCCGATAAAATTCCCCGGTGGTAACTGGTCGCAAATTGAAGCAGGCATGCCGGAGTTTTATGAAGCGACAAAGGCCGGTTTTGCACTGGGCGATTTCGGCACCGCGGACGACGTGGCACGCACGGTTGTGTTCCTCGCCAGTCCGGCATCAAGCTATACGACCGGCGCAAATGTCGTCATTGATGGCGGCTTTACAAAAAGAGTGCAGTTCTAAAATCCGTTCCCTCATACTTGAGATGAGGGCAGATATTAAAAGGGGGAGCAAGCCTGCGCCTACTCCCCCTTTTTCAATTCCGCTGACAGAGAAGCTGCCAAAGTTTCTTCCCTCCCAAGAAGAAGAGCAAATCCCTAATTCACGGCACGGTCTTTACCATCCCAATAGGGAGAGCGCAGTTCACGGCGGAGAATTTTACCTGACGGATTACGCGGCAGCGCCGGAATGAAATCCACAGACTTAGGGCATTTGAAACCGGCAATATTTTTCCGTGCATGACTGATAATATCGGCTTCGCTGACGTCTTGTGAGTCCTTCAAAACAACACAGGCTTTGACCGCCTCACCCCATCTTTCATCCGGCACACCAATGACAGCAACATCTGCAACTGCGGGGTGTCCATAGATCGCATTCTCTACTTCAGCGGGATAGATATTCTCACCGCCAGAGATGATCATATCTTTCACCCGATCATGGATATACAGATATCCGTCTTCATCAAAATAGCCTGCATCACCAGTGCGTAGCCACCCGTCGGCATCAATTGTCGCTGCCGTGGCTTCAGGCATGTTCCAATAGCCTTTCATATTCTGTGATGAGCGCGTGGCAATTTCACCTACTTCACGCGGCGGCAAGCTGTTGCCTTGTTCATCAATAATCTTGACCTCGACACCCGGTAACGGTTTTCCGACCGAGCGCATTTTCTCGTTACCATTCGGGTCATGATCTTCAGGCGGCAAGGCAACTATCGTTCCGGTCGTTTCGGTCATTCCGTACATCTGGACAAATCCGCAGCCGAACGTGTCGATACTTTGCTTCATCAATTCCAGCGGGATCGGTGACGCGCCATAGGTGATATATTGCAGTTTCGAGAAATCGACTTCATTAACCCTTGGGTGGTTCAGCAAAATCTGAATGGCAGCGGGCACCATGAAAATCTTGTTAATCCCATATTGCTCAATGAAATCGAGAGCCTGTGCCGGATCATATTCACGCACAATGACCGCATGGCCATCACTATAGATATTTCCGAGCCCCGACCCCGTTCCGCCAATGTGAAAACAGGGCATGGCAAGCAACATTGTGTCACCCGGTTCAGACTTTTGCCAATCCGCCAGATCATCATCAGATAATTTGGCACGAGAAGCAAAAATAGAAGCGCCGGTCATCACAGCACCCTTTGGATGGCCGGTCGTGCCCGATGTATATAATTGCAAAGCGTCATCATCGGGCGCGCAAGCTACCATCGGATCAACGTTGGAAAATTCATCACGCCAATCGGGATAACCGGGAAACTCGGCACTATTTTCTTCGGAACAGAAAATGGTTTCTACATGTTTCAAATCGGGCTTTATCTGCCGCGCAAGATCAACAAATTCAGGCCCGATAAACAAGGTTTTAGCCTGACAGTCATTCACAATATAGGCGACTTCGGGCGGTGCCAAACGCCAGTTCACAGGCGTCATCACTGCGCCAAGTTTGGCGGCGCCCAATAATATTTCAAAATACCAATGCGAGTTTTTACCCATATAAGCGATCCGGTCGCCTTTCTGGACACCAAGCGACATCAGGCCATTGGCTGCACGGTTACTACCCGCATCCAACTGGGAATATGTCATCTCGTCGCCTTCAAAGGTAAAAACGAGTCCCTCGCCTCGATCTTTGGCCCTTTGCCGGATAACGTCAGCTATAGTTAAAACATCTTCTTTCAGCATAAACCTGTCCTGTTTTCGTGGTCCTGATCGGCACCGATTCTCGTACCCCTATTTAATCACCATAGCGGTGCATACAGCCTAGCAGATTGATTAGCATGCACAGCAAATCTACATTAAAGTCATAGGTGCAATTCCAAAGCCACAGCTTACTAACAAAGCATGCGCGAATTGGCCCTTCATCAAATTACTATATCCCATGGTGTCCCTGATGCTCTTGTCCGGTTCGCAGCCTCGGCAAGATTACGAAAAGTCTGTCTGTTCACCGCTTCACCAAGGGCCGAAGATGGAGAAAATATCTTTCCGGTTGTTGCGGCTGCTGACAAAGCGGCATTTCAATCGTTACTCGCGGATAATGATATATCTATTATCAATGCTGAATATTTTCCGGTCAGGTCTGGCATCAATGTTTCACATTATGCCCGCGAATTGGATTTGGCAGCGGAATTAGGTGCTAAACGCGCAGTGACACATATTTCCGAAACCAATCCGGAACGCATTACAGATCAGCTTGGCTTGCTTTGCGAAATGACCCGCAATCGCGGCATGGAGACCGGGCTTGAATTTACCGGCTTTGCAAAAGGATGTGACAGTCTGGAAAAGGCCGTAAGTTTGCATCACCGCATAGGCCAACCAAATCTTAAAATCGCCATTGACGCGCTGCACCTCTTCCGGACAGGCGGCACGCTAGAACAGGTCAAGGCCATTAAGCCACGCAATATTGGCTATGCCCAGATATGTGATGGACCCCATTTTCATATATCCGACGATTATTACAAAGAAGCCATGAACAGGCTGATCCCCGGCCAGGGTGTATTCCCGCTAGCTGCGCTTTTTGCATTGCTGGGAGATCATGTCGATGTGGATATTGAAGTGCCACATTATGACTGCGAACCACATTTTGATGCAAAAGACTGGGCGCTGCGTTCAATTGCAGCAAGCCGGTTGCTAACCGATAACAGGAGAGTAAAATGACGCATGATGATTTAGTCGACCGGGCGAATATTACCGATCATATATTGAAATACGCCACAGGAATAGACCAGCACCAATGGGATTTATACCGATCCATCTACGCCGACGAGGCAACATTGGATTTTTCCAGCTGGTCCGGCACTCCAGCCAGCACAATGCCAGCTGATGACTGGGTCGCAGGCGTACGAGCGACGCTGGAACCGTTTGACGCGACCCAACATGTGCTAACCAACTTTGTTCTGGATGTTAACGGAGATTCAGCCACTTGCACCTGTTATATGTCAGCGCATCACCATCTTGTCGTAGATGGCGACCGGCAAATGCATTCGATAGGCGGCTATTATGTCCATGAGCTGGGACGGGTAAAAAACGGTTGGCTGATCCACAAAACCACGCTTAATGTAACTTGGGAAATGGGTGATCGGGGTTTGTTTGATCTGGCCGCCAAACGGGGTGCCAAAAAGATGGTTTGATATTATCTTTCCCGGTTATATGTGGCAAGTTAAGCTGTCAGCTATCCGTAAAAAAAACTTTTTTAACAAGCCCTTATAATTAAAAGCCGATATTATAATATTTACCGGCTTCTGGGTCAGGCTCACTTGCGTCCTGTCAGAAGCTCGCATAAGGTTGCCCCATGTCAGGGAGAGAGAAATTGGTGGCGAAGACAGCTACGAAACGCAAAAGCACGGCAAAGAAAAAGCCGCGCTATATTGAATTGGCAGATGAATTGCGCGAAGCGGTATTACGCGGAGATTATACCGATCCCGGCAATTTTCCGACCGAATCTGTATTATGTGACAAATATGATGTCAGCCGCTTCACCGTTCGCGAAGCGTTACGCAAGCTCACCTCGGAGGGACTGATTACGCGTAAACGCGGATCTGGGACATTAGTACAACCGGCAACAGCACGGGCCGGTGCGCTGCACCAACCGCTCAGTAACGTGGGTGAAATTTTGCAATATGCCCGTGATACTACGATTGCCTTTGAAAAGCAGGGCACAGCAACCGTTCCCGATTATATAGCCGATCAGATCAGCATAAGCCCGAAAGGAGAATGGTTCGTTTTTCGCGGCAAGCGTATGAAACCTGAAAACGAGCGCCCTATCGCACTTACAGAAGCCTGGGTTCACCCAGAACTTGCTAAGGCAGTGGCCAAAATTGATACCAATGCCACCACTCTCTTCGGGCAGATTGAAACTTTGGGAAATGTCAATGTCATGCGCGTCACACAAGATATACAGGCGATACGGGCGACCAAAGAAATATTGAAAGATCTGGGTCTGGAAAAAGGAGATCCGGTGCTGCGTATCCTGCGTTGCTATTATGATGAAAAAGACCGGATGTTTGAAATTTCCGCCAACTATCACCCCGGAGAGCATTTCGCATATTCAATGCATATCGAAGTGGATTGACGCCTGTCATTCTCCGGAAAACTATGTCTTTTTGTCCTGAAGAGGCTTAATCATTGTTGCGATGATTTATAATCGCTTACATCCGACAAACATTGTATAGATTTACCATGACACAGAAAAATCAAACCACAGTGAATATCGTCGAAGTCGGCCCACGGGACGGGTTACAAAACGAACCGGATATTATTTCGACCAAGGATAAACTTGGTCTTATCAACCAGATGATTGACGCTGGTATCCGCCGGATGGAGGTTGCCAGCTTTGTCCACCCCGGACGCGTCCCCCAAATGGCCGATGCAGAGCCAGTTATCGAGGGCCTGCCGGATCACGATGATGTATCATATATCGGCTTGTGCCTTAACAAACGCGGCGTGCTGCGCGCACTGGCAACAAAGGAAAATGGCCGGCGCGGTATTGACGAAGCAGGTTGCGTTATCGTGGCGAGCAACACCTTTGGGAAAAAGAACCAGGGCCAGACCATTGAGCAAGGCATTCGCGAAAACCGGGAAATGATCCGCTTTGCCAAAGCCGAAGGGTTGAAAGCACAGGTCACAATCTCCGCCGCTTTTGGTTGCCCGTTCGAAGGGCATGTCCCGCCTGAAACCGTTTTGCATATTGCCAGCGAAATGGCCGAAGAAGGCCCGCTTGAAATCGCACTGGCGGACACAATTGGCATTGGTGTGCCCGGACAGGTCGAGGACTTATTTGGCCGCCTAAAGGAATTACTTCCCCCCCATATCACCATGCGCGCGCATTTTCACGATACGCGCAACACTGGCATCGCCAATGCGTGGGCCGCCGTGCGGTCTGGAGTAACCACATTAGACGCCAGCATCGGCGGGCTTGGTGGCTGTCCATTTGCGCCCAATGCAACCGGCAATATCTCGACCGAAGATTTGATCAACCTGCTAAACCGGTCGGGGATAAACCACGGCGTTGACCTTAAAAAAGCAATTGCTACCAACAAGTGGTTCGAAACCATTTTGGGCAGGCAATTGCCATCGCTTGTCGCTCGCGCTGAAGCCGGAATGTTAGACGCCTGAAAAAAGTGCCGCTTCTGTTAGTGGACTTCCCCCGTGCAGCCAATAATCTGTGCTGCATAGGAGGGTTTCATGAGTATTTTGGACAAGTTCAAGCTGGACGGCGAAGTAGCGGTCGTCACCGGCGCGGGCAAAGGCATTGGTCGCGCAATCGCTTTGGGAGTGGCCGAAGCGGGCGCAGATGTGGCGCTGGCAGCACGCACGTTAAGTGACCTAAACGCTGTGGCAAAAGAAATCCGCGCGATTGGCCGCCGCGCCATAACTGTTGCCACCGATGTCACGGATATGGCCGCGCTGGACCATCTGGCGCAGCGGACGGTGGATGAACTCGGTTCGCTCACCATCTGGGTCAGCAATGCAGGCGGTCTGCCAGACGGAACGCCGCGCTACCTTACCAGAACATCGGAAAAAGATTGGGACGCGCAAATCGACCTTAATCTTAAAAGTGTATGGATGGGCGCGGTCGTCGCCGCGCGCCATATGAAAGACGGTGGAGCCATAATCAACACATCATCCCGCGCCGCGTTTGGCGGGCAGGTGAAAAACGGTCCTTACGGCGCGTCCAAAGCCGCAGTGAACAGCCTGACCAGCACATTATCGCTTGAACTTGCACCCAACATCCGGGTCAACGCGGTTGCTCCCGGCCCGATTCCGACCGAAAATTTTGACGAATCCATGGGTATTAAATCCGGTGAGGACCGGGAGAAACTGCTGCAACATATCGGCATTCCTCTGAACCGTTATGGCAGGGAAGAAGATATTGCAGCAGCGGTTGTTTATATGGCCTCCCCCGCAGCAAGCTGGGTAACCGGACAATGCTTATATGTATCAGGCGGTCGCTAAATATACGCCTTGCTCCTAAAGCGACTGCCCGTCATCTACGACAATGTCCGAACCCGTCACTGATTTTGCCGCATCGGATGAGAAATACAGCATCATCGCATCGAGCGAGGACATTTCCTGCAACCGCCTGCGGTGGAAACCGGCAATCTGGTTCTTGCCACCTTCGGTCTGGAACCAATCGCCTTGAATCTCCGTGGCGATATAGCCGGGATGGATGGTATTGACATTCACTCCCTGACGCACCCATTCCCGCGCCAGATTGCGGCCAAGATGTGTGACACCGGCTTTGCTAGCGCCATAAGCGCTGTCGCCCTCCCCCGTCAGGCGGGATGTTATCGACCCGATTATAGTAATCCGGCCATTTTCCTTTGTTCGGCTATCACTGGCAATCAGGCGCTTGGCCCCTTCACGAGCGACCAGATACACACCGATAAAATTGGTGCCGATAACATTCTGTAGACCTTCGAGCGGCACATCCGTGGATCGTCCGGGCACGCTGATGCCGGCATTACAAACTATCGAATCCACGACACCAAATTTTGCCTCAGCAGCATCATAAGCCGCGATGATAGACGCCTCATCCGTCACATCCAATGCCACCGCCAACGCGCTACCGCCAGCCGCGATAATCTTGTCAGCTACTTCCGCAGTGCGGTCCGTGCGTCGTGCACCCAGCACAACATTTGCACCAGCCGCTGCAAATAGCTCAGCGAAATGCGCGCCGAGACCCGATGAAGCTCCGGCGATCAGAGCGGTCCGACCCGCCAGCGAAAATGGAGTTTGCATAGTTTTTCCTCTAATTAGCATTATTTCCTATCGGCCCTAGAGTGATTTCAAAGGAAATGGAACATTTCACAGCCAGGAAATCACGGCAAAACAATAATCTAGGTCCTGATTTTGTAACAATCAAAGTTAGACAGAGCCTAGACCATCTCTATCCAATAGGGCAGTATCGCTTTGCATAGTGGTCAAAGATAAAACAGAAAGAGGATGGGCATGATCGACGCGTCATTAGATTATAAGGATAAAATAGTTGCTGTCATCGGCGGCTCTAGCGGAATTGGGAATGCCACGGCGCAGGCGTTTCGTGGTTGCGGGGCACAAGTTCACGTCACTGGCACACGCGCAAATGGTGATGATTATTCCAAGGATGAAGGCTCTGATCTCGACGGCCTGCATTATGCACAGGTGGATGCCGCAGACGATAATGCGATTGCCTCCTATCGCCAAACCTTCAACCGGCTCGATGTGCTTATCTGTTCGCAAGGAATGGTACTCTATAAACGGCAGGAATTTGAACCGGAAAATTTTGCCAAAGTCATTCAAGTCAATTTGAACAGCCTGATGACCTTTGCCGGACAATTTCATGATCTGTTAAAAACGTCGCAAGGATCAATGATCATCATCAGCTCTACCGCTGCCTTTCATGCCACGGTAGGGAATCCCGCCTATAATGCTTCCAAGACCGGCGCGATGGGGCTGACCCGCACTTTGGGTAAGGCATGGGCACCAGATGGTATCCGTGTCAACGGCATAGCACCCGGGTTAATCGCCACAAAAATGACAGCCGTTACGACACAAAATCCAAAGCGCCGGGAGGCAACGATCGCAAGCATCCCGCTGGGCCGGATTGGTGACCCCGATGATATGGCCGGCCTGTCACTGTTCCTTGCGTCTCCGCTGGCGCGTTATATAGTCGGACAAACGCTGATCGCGGATGGTGGACTGCTATTATAGGATCAAGCATCCTGCAGCGTCATATCCCTTGGCAATGGGTCCGGCAACTGTGCCGAAACAGCTTTGGCGGCGTATAAATAGGCCGCTACTGCGGAAGTCAGGCTTAATACCGTGATGGCAATCATCGCGTAATTAAGAGACATTGTGCCATGATCCGCCACCAGATTGTCACTAATTGCCCCAACTACGGCGGGGCCAATGAAATAACCAAGGAAAGTAGCGGATAGACCGGCAATGGAAGATGCTGTTCCACGTTCAGTTGGGGATACTGATGATTGCATCATTGCTATAGCTGGCCCCTGCGTCGAACAATGCGCGGCGTAACCCAACATATATAAAACAAGCGCCAGTGTAATATTATCAGCCAGCAGGCAACCGACCAAAAGAGGCAAAGCTACTAAAATGACAAGGGCGCTATACCATGCGCGCCATTTCGGGTTTCGCAAAGCCAGCCAGTCGGTAAAATATCCACCAAGGATCATGCCCGGAACACCGCCCGCGATCCAAGCCGTGCCAAGATAAATCCCAACCTGCGACACCGGGATTTCAAAATTACGTATCAGGATCGGCGCCAGCCAGATCGAGAACCCATATAGCGCAATAATGCCCACCGAATTTGCCAGCGCAACACGCTTGAAAACCCGGTTTTTCCAAAGTGAAGACATGGTTTCTACAAAAGGTTCCTGTTTGACAGCCTGTGCTTTTTCCAGCTCATCTTTTGAAAATCGTCCGCGATCCGGTTCGCGGACTGTCAGATATACCAGTGCGCCTAACGCAACACCTGGCAGCCCCAGTATGATAAATGTCCAGCGCCAGCCATAAGCCTCCGCAAGTAAACCGCCTGCGACAAATCCGACGACAGGCCCTAACGCCGCTCCGAGTGAAAAAATTCCCATTGCTCTGGACAACTCGTAGGTATCAAAATAATTTGTAATAATCGATATTGCCGGTGGATTACCTCCCGATTCCCCTATTCCGACGCCTAACCGGGCCAGAAATAAGGTCCAAAAACCGGTAGCGACCCCGCAAAGCGCGGCCATCAGGCTCCATAGGCTAACGGCAATTGCAAGCATTTTCTTGCGATTGGTACGATCGGCCAACCGTCCCGCCGGAATACCAAGAACCACATAAAAAATCGTGAAAGCAGTTCCAGCCAAAAGGCCGATTTGTGTATCGGTCAGGACAAAATCAGCTTTGATATCCTCTATCAGGATCGACATAACCATGCGATCCGTGATGTTGAACATATAGGTCAGCATCATCATGAATAATATATAATAGCGATAGCTGTTGCTCGGCACCGCTGTGGCTTGCTGAACCATGTTTATCCTCTCCCTTAGGGGAAGATATGGGATAGCCTGAAAAAGGGGGCGCAACCAGATGGTCGGCACCCCCTTTTGTGATAAGCAATTATGTTAGTTTCAAAAAGTGATTTATGTATTGGCTGATAATTTAATGTGTCGCCGCATGTGGTGGTCCACACTGCCAAATTCGCTTTCGATAATCGACAAGCGTTTGAAATAGCTGCTGACTGCAGTTTCATCGGTCACGCCCATACCGCCATGGGTCTGAACCGCTGACTGGCCGACAAACCGTGCAGCTTGGCCGATTCGTACTTTCGCCGCAGATACAGCTTTCTTGCGCTCGGCTTCTTCTTCGCTCAATCTGATGGTCGCAAGATAGGACATGGAGATTGATTGTTCATATTCCATGAACATATCAGCCATTCGGTGCTGAAGCACCTGAAAGCTGCTGATCGGCACACCGAACTGCTTGCGCTGCTGGGTATATTCAAGCGTCATTTCATGTGTCACTTTTATCGCACCGGTTGCTTCTGCGCATATAGCCGCTGTCGCTTCATCGACAACTTTGTCGACCAGCGGCAGGCCATTGTCCAATTCACCGATCAGAGAGTCAGAGGAGAGCGCAACATTTTCAAAATATACTTCCGAAGCGCGGCGACCATCAACCGTTGCATAGTCGCGCAAACTGACTCCGTCCGCATCCTTGGCCACGATGAACACAGACACGCCGTTCTGATCCGTCTGACCACCAGAAGTCCGCGCTGTCACTACAAAATGGCTTGCCCAAGGCGCGCCGATCACGACCGCCTTATGGCCGCTCAATGAATAGCCGTCGCCGTCCTTTTTTGCGGTTGTGGTCAGATTCGCCAGATCATAACGCCCCTGCGGCTCGGCATAGGCAAAAGCAAAGACTTTCTCTCCCGCGATAATCGCGCTGAGATATTCCTCTTTTTGCGCTGCCGTCCCCGCATATTTCAGGAAACCGCCAGCACAGACAACGCTGGGAATAAAAGGTTCGACCACTAATCCTTTGCCGAATTCTTCCATAATCAGCATCGCTTCAATTGCGCCGCCGCCAAAGCCGCCATCCTCTTCCGAAAATGGCGCGGCGAGCATACCAAGCTCCGCTAGCTGGGACCAAAACTCCGGGCGCCAACCCGCTTCGCTGGAAATAACATCGCGTCGCGTGTCCCAGTCATATTGCTCCCGAATCAACCGGGAAATACCGTCACGAACCATATTTTGTTCGTCAGAAAAATTGAAATCCATAATATCGCTTTCTTATGATTTGGGCGGTTGGATCTAAAGTCCGAGAACCATTTTGGTGATGATGTTACGCTGAATCTCGTTGGACCCGCCGTAAATCGACGTCTTACGCATGTTGAAATATGTCGGCGCAGCGCTATGTGCATAATCCGGGCCGATCGGGAAATCATTCGATCCATCAGCCGGGAAGCTGCGGAAATCAGGCATGCCATAATAGCCGACCGCTTCCAGCGTCAATTCGGTAAGGCGCTGTTGAATTTCCGTGCCTTTGACTTTTAGCAGCGAACTTTCCGGTCCGGGTCCTTTACCCGCCTGTTCACCGGCAAGAGTCCTGAGCTCGGTAATTTCAAGCGCCGCGAGATCAATTTCAAGCTGACTAATCTTGCTGGCAAAACCCATATCCTGAATAAGCGGCTTGCCGTCGAGCATCTCGTGCGTGGCAATATTCTTGAGCTGCTCTACACCGCGCTTGGACCGCGCCACTCCGGCAATGCCAGAGCGTTCATGTGCAAGCAGGAATTTCGCATAGGTCCAGCCTTTATTTTCTTCACCTACCAGGTTTTCCGCTGGCACACGAACATCGGTTAGCCAGACTTCATTCACTTCGTGGCCGCCATCGACCAGTTTAATCGGACGCACTTCGATGCCCGGCGTTTTCATATCTACCAGAATAAAGCTGATACCCTGCTGCGGTTTCGGCGCATCAGGATCGGTGCGGCACAGGAAGAACCCCCAGTCGGCATGTTGCGCCAAAGTTGTCCAGGTTTTCTGGCCATTGAGGATATAGTCATCACCATCGCGCACGGCGCTCATTTTCAGCGAGGCCAGATCCGAACCGGCTCCCGGCTCCGAATAGCCCTGACACCACCAGACTTCCCCGCTGCGGATACCGGGCAGATGCTTGGCTTTTTGTTCTTCATTACCAAAAGTGTAGATAACCGGACCGACCATGGCGACCCCGAAAGGCAGCGGCATGACAGCGTTGACCCGGGCGTTTTCTTCGGACCAGATATAACGCTGTGTTGGTGTCCAGCCGGTTCCGCCATATTCTTTGGGCCAGGCGGGCACTGACCAGCCTTTCTTGCCCAAAATTTTATGCCAGGCGGTCATATCTTCGGGACTCATTTCATCCTGAACGGTTCTGCTCTCAATATGCTTGGGATAATTATCCTCGATAAATGTTCGCACTTCGTCACGAAATGCCTTTTCCTCAGCGGTGAATTCCAGGTTCATTAACGAGTCTCCAATGGTTATTTTGGTGATAATAATACGTCGAAAATCGCAGAAAACAAGCTGATCTGATGGTTTTAGCGATGACGCTACGGCACAGGCGGCTGCGGACTATATATGGTTTTGTAAAACAGGCCCCGGCAGCAAAAAATTTTAACCGGCCTGTTAAATATTGTCTGTTAAATGTCTTTTGAAAATTTGTCCTTACGACGCTTTCCCAGACGCATGCAGCCCTCTAACTTGGCACGTAGAGCGGTGTAATAAGATTCCAGAAATATCCGTTCATCCCCAATATCCGGATTTCTGCCAATTTTATTGCTAATGGAATCGGTCACAGTTTCAAGCGCTTCATCCGTGCCGGTCCGCAGCACACTTTCCAGAGTTTGCAATTCATATTCGCCGTAAACCGACAGATCCTTATCGGAAAACTCGTATTTTCTGATGTCCCGGTGAAGATTAAGCCCGGAAGCGTCTTTTGCAGTCTCAACATCCCCGGCATGAACGCCAACCGTAGGAGCGACCACGCTACCCAGATTGCGTGATATATTCTGTATCACCCATGTCCCGGCAATCAGATCGCCGCAGCGCAGCCGGTCTTTGTTAAATAAAGGAAATAGAGCAAAGATTAAAACCCAGATTACTGCAGTCCCTTGGGTAATGCTCGCTTCCGCTAAAATCTCAGCCCCGGTTTGCAACAACTGCAAAGGTATGAATAATTCTATCGTTCTTAATATATTGCGGGCAATAATCGCTTCTGCTGTTAAACGGCCCCCGTCACGCGACGCTACACGGATGCCCAGTGCGCGTTTTCCCCATGTTGCTGCACGGTCACCCATCTCGAAATAAATGAAATAGCCGTTTTGCAGCACGAAATTGCTGATAATCCAGATGATGCCAAACAAGCCCAATTGCCCGTCAAGATTAAACATATCAGCGCCGCTACTACCAGTTAGGAAGAGATAGGCAAAAAACAGGCAGATAGCGCCAATGAGGATAGACAAGAGGAAAATTATCAGCAAATCGAGCAAGAGTGCCCAAACTCTCGACATGAACGGAGCTACTGTAACATTTAGCGGGACTCCCTCAGGCGAGATCATTATCCGGTCCAGTTCGGGATGAGCGGACTGGCGGATCGACGGATCGGTTTTGACGATGCTCACTGACCGCTCTCCATTTGGTTATGTCGAAATACGAAGAAATATAATAACCAGAAAACGAGCATACTGCCGCCAATTACATATCGTAGCGCAGTATCGATAATTAGCTGTCGAGCGAACCCTTCGAGCAATCCGGCGCAAATCAGCAGGATGACCACACCAACCATTACCACCGCAGACCGCATGCCCGCTTCTTTAGCGGCGACCAAATGGGATTTTGCCCCCGGAAAAGCTATTGAACGCCCGACATGAATACCGGCAGCCCCGGCCAGTAGAATAGCGAACAATTCCGTCGTGCCATGAATGGAAAGCCAGCCGATAAATTCGGTGGATAATCCGCGCTGGGCAAAAACCCATAACATGGCTCCCAACAGCGCCATATTGTGGATTAACAATAAAATGCTGGGCACCGCAAAGGCAAATCCCAGCGCAAAGGCAAGAATCGCGACTTGCGCGTTATTGCTAAACAAATAAGCCGCGAATACGCCCAGACCATCTTGTTCTTTTGCGCTAAACAATGTCCCGCGCAACGCCTCTTCACTGGCGCCGGGCACACGGACATCCGCGAAATTGCCGGGGACCAGCGCGTAAAACCAATCACTGTCGCCCGCCACCAGCGTATAACCTAGCAGAGTCCCAGCAATCATCACGGACAGCGCAATCCAAATATCCAACTTTATTTCCCGGACCGCCCGGCTCCAGCTCCCGCTGAAAAACTCTTTCAACCACCTGGCAAAACTGGTCTGCGTACCATAAACCGTGAAATAGGATCGCAGTGCCAATCCTTCGAGATAGGCGATAAGATCAGCATCCAGCGAGCTATCACGAGCAATGGAGAGGCTTGACAATGTTGTCCGGTATAAAGCGGGAAGCGCGAGAATATCATCATCACTTAACCGTCGCGCTTTTCCCTTTTCCATTTTGGTAATAATTTCATCAAGCCGGATCCAGTCCGCTTCCCGTTCCAAACGGAAACGGTCGCTTTTCAAGGCAGCCGTTTGAATCGTTTGCTGTGCTGTGGAATCAACCGACATTTTTACCATCAAACTGCCCCCCGCTGCTTTATTTTCAGATAGCTGTTAATCAGCCGCGGGCCGATTTTGCTGTGCGGGCCTTCGACGACATCAATGCCCAGATGTCGCAGCCGGGTAACGACCAGCCTTTTCTGATCCAACAGGCTTTGTGCAGTAACGCTACGCACCACATCTTCGGCAGTTTTTGGTTGCTTTGTGATAAATCCGGATAGCTCCTCATCTTCAAGTACGACAAAAAGAACCAGATGTTTGTCAATTAACCGTCCCGCAGCCTCCAACATTAAATCAGCACTGGTCGGATCGGTAAAGTCGGTAAATATAATTATCAGAGAGCGCCGCTGTAACCGGCCAGACAGAGCCGACAAAGCCAAGGTATAATTGCTTTCCTGATGCCGGTAATCAATCTTTGCAGCCTCCTGCTGGAGCCGATAGAAATTACGGCTCTCGGAAAAAAACGGTGTGGATATCTCTGGTTTTGCGGCAAAGCTGAACAGGCTGGTTCTATCACCGGATTTAAGTGCGACATACGCCGTTAGCAGCGCTGCCGATACTGCGCGATCAATGCGTGGCAGGCCGTCAATCGGTTCACACATCTCCGATCCACAATCCAGCGCAAAAACAATTTGGTTATTGCGGTCGGTATCATATTCCTTGGCCAGTAATTTGCTATGACGCGCCGACCCTTTCCAATCGACGCTGCGCCGGTCCATACCCGGTTGAAATTCGGTCAGCGCTTCAAACTCGCTCCCTTCTCCACGAAATTTGCGGGCGAGCAAACCAAAGACGGAATCGCGCAAAAAAATCTTCACATCCGGGCTACGCACCGCAGAGATGTTAGGCACGACCGCTATCGAGCGATTATTCATTCTGGAGGTTTGCCGCCATGCAAGGCCGAGCGGCCCTTCCCACCGCAGCCAGAGTTTACCGATATCGCCTGTTCCCCGTCGGCCCGCTATTGTCGTGGCGACGCCGCTATAGCCGGCTACTTGGGATTGGATATGCTCAAGCGTAAAAGCAATTCGGCCATCGTCAGATAATCTGTCATCTACACCTAAATTAGCATATATTTGTTGCGGCATCATCAGGCCGTCAAATTCGGTATCTACCCCAATATGCAGCGGCGCACCGATTTCCGTTGTCAGGGGAGCGCGAATATCAACACTGCGTATTCTGGCTGCGATCAGGCCATCCACGACAAATAGTAAAACCAGCATCACTGCCCATGCAATACCGATCGCCCAAAGCCCGGGGAACAGCGCAGCCATCACCGCCGTGACTGGCGCGCCAATCGCAATCAGCAGCAAAGCACGGGCCGTGGGATAGATCAACGCGGTGCTTCCGTCCGCTCAACCAAAGCCTCTATTATCGCATCAACAGAGAGACCTTCAATTTCTGCCGCCGGAGCCAGAATTGTCCGGTGCCGCAAGACGGATGGCGCAAGCATTTTAACATCATCCGGCACCACATAGTCACGCCCCGAAATCGCCGCCTTTGCCCGCGCTGCTGTAGCAAGCATGATCGCTGCCCGCGGACTTGCGCCATTTTCAAGATCAGCCGTTTCACGGGTCGCTCTCACCAGCCGCACGATATAATCAGTAACATCTTCTACCAGTTTGACCGATTGGACCGCAGCCGCAGCCGCGGCCAAGGCTTTTTCATCGGCCTGTGCACTTATCCCGAAGTTTTCAGGTTCAGGAGCGCCGACCCGCTCGCCATATTGGGCAACAATTTTCTTCTCTTCCTCCATTGCGGGATAATCAATCAGCAGCTTGAACAAAAACCTATCCAGTTGCGCCTCGGGCAGCGGATAGACGCCCTGCTGTTCTATCGGGTTTTGTGTAGCGACCACCATGAACCGCGAGGACAGCTTATGCGTCTCCCCGTCCAGAGTGACAGCGCGCTCCTGCATCGCTTCCAACATCGCAGCCTGAGTTTTGGGCGGCGTACGGTTTATTTCGTCGGCAAGCAGCAAGTCACAAAAAACCGGACCACGCGTGAGGGTGAATGTGCTGGTTTGAAAATTGAACAGGTTGGACCCGATAATATCGCCGGGCATCAGGTCGGGAGTAAACTGAATCCGCCCGAAATCCAGATTGAGCGTCGCAGCGAAACATTGCGCTACAAACGTCTTGGCTGTTCCGGGTGGACCTTCTAATAGGACATGACCATGGGAAAATAGCGCAATCAACAGGTGATCGACAACATCCTCCTGACCGATTATCGCTTTTGCAACCTCACCACGGATATTGTCCGCTAGCGTTTTAAGTTCCCCGATATTCATCCGATAAGTTCCTTTTTCCAATGATGGAGCGCCGCAGCCCGGCGCGCGATTTCGTAAGAATCGTGGGCGCTAGTCAGGCTATTGAACAAAGAAGTGAAGCGTTGGCCGTCCACCTCGCCCAACATGTCGAGTTTATGATCCTGATCCTCCCGATCAATATCTGTCAGACCAAGAGCATGAATGGCGTCAGTCCGGATAAACTCTACATATGGGTGAGTGACAAGATGCTCGCGCCGCATCCTGTGTATCAAGCCGGCGCTGTTATTGACCAATGCTGTTTTACCAAAATTGATGCTGCGCTGTTCACGGACCGGCGGGCCAAAACGATTAAACGCAGCCCATGCCGCAGCCAGCGCAGCAATTATCAGACAGATTGTGGCTGATAAAAATGGAGGCTTAAACACCAGAGTTAACAGATTTTGCGAATTGCCAAGCCCGTTAAAGGTCAGGTCGAAAGTAATTCGGAAATCTGGTCCGGTTGAAACTGCATCCATCAAGGCAAGCGCGTGTTTGGCGGTTTGCCGGTTTGCCATCCCGCTATTATTCAACAGATCGGCATCCGCGACTAACACCAATGGAAAATTACCTTCGCTAAAGCCTCTATCCAGATAGCCAATCAACGCATCGTCACCGTTCAAACCGGGCACAATGGCATGTATATAATCGCTACTTATGGTAACAGGAGCAGCAGGCAGTTTAACCGATCCGCCGATCGTCGAATGAAGCAAAGGACGCTGATCCGGTTCTACTTTGGCAATATTCTTGGGAACTTTGATTTTAATATCCGCAATGTTTTTCAGAACTTCCTCTCCTAAAGCAGGGTCCAGGGTTTCAAAGCGCTGAACCCATCCTTTTCTTGCTGTAGGGCCAGAAAGCGGCGCAACTCGCCATTTAGGCAAAATTATAATCGTAGGTCCGATAAAGGCGCGTTCCTTTATCACCTTCGCAATATCATCGGCGTTGGTATCTGGGGCTGGAGTCAAGACCAGCAAGCCAGGATTATCAAATCCGCCGGCTGTTCTCGAATATTGCACATTTTTTCCTGTATCGCGCATAATATCTACCAGCGCCTGATAGCCCACGAGGCTGTTTGACGCGCCATGCGCCTGCCCGTTTTTACCGGAAGCCAGATGGTTGCCCATCCCCAATCCATAAAGCAGCGCAACAAAAGCGATGAAACCGATGACGAACATGATGATGATCGTCGTGCGTTTGAACGGATTGGCCTGAATACTCATTGTAGGCCATCATCCTGCTTTAGCCATGTTTCGGGCAAAGCGAACGCACCATAAGCATGCCGCGATGCTGCCCAGCCTTCTTCACCAATGGGAGCAGCAGCAAAAACCCCGCGCTCGACATGTCCGGCTATCACCGCAAACATAGCGCGCGCATTTTCCGGTAGAGCATCAAATTGCTCGATCTCGCGCGCGGTATTGGACGGGCGGAGCAGGTCCGGGCGGCGCTCCTCAATCTCCGCAATGCTGCGAAATAGCAGAAGATGAGCAGCCTCGGCAAATTGCCCTTTTGCCGCAAGAGCATCCGCTTCATCTAGCAACTGGCGGGCCGCCTCCTGATCCGGTCGCCACTCTTCTTTTGTTTCTGCTTTACGGTTGCGCCATTCCTGCCAATAGGGCGACAATATCACCCACAATAAAGTCAGCACGCCAGCGGCCAATAGGGCCAGAAATATAATCCTGAGCACCGGCCATGCCGTGACCATCACATCTGCGACAGGGGCAAGCGCGTCATTAAGCCATTGCAAAAAGTCGGTCCACCATTCTGGCGGTTCCTGCTTAGGTTCCGGAACAATATTGGTAAATTGAATATCACTATCCGCGCGTACGTCTTTCCACGCGGCGTCAAAAGAAGCGTTCCCGTTATCACCCTGAACTATTGCGTCTTTTGCCACTGGCTGGATGTTACAGAAACATAAGGCGGGAGCAAGTAAGAAGATTCCTGTGCTTGTCGGGCTTTACGATGTCATCCCGGTCTGACAATCTAACCATCAATATTTGTAAGGAAAAAGAAACATGGCGCAGGGATCAAGAAAAATTGATATCAGCCGGGTCGTTAACAATACAGTCGGAGTGATAAGCCGCAATCCTGTGGTTTTCCTTGGGCTATCGCTGTTGATTGTCGGCCTTCCCAATGCTGCCATGGAGTATATTCAGGGTAGTCCAGCTGCAATAGCAGGCTCGTTTTCCTCATCGGCTGCCATTCTTACAGGACTGATCGGCTTTTTCGTATTTCTGTTTCTTTCAATCGTTTTACAGGCGACATTGATTGTCGCCACTTTGAATGATTTAGCTAATAAGGAAATCAATCTGGGAGATTGTATCAATCAGGCGATCCGGAAGTTCCTGCCGCTGCTGGGGCTTGGACTGTTCTTTGGTTTGGGTATCAGTTTCGGCTTCATGCTGTTTATCGTGCCCGGGGTCATACTTTTTTTAATGTGGATTGTTGCAGCGCCGGTGATGATCGCAGAAAACCGAGGGATCATCGCTTCCTTGAAGCGCAGCGCCGCATTAACCTCCGGATCTAAAGGCATGATTTTTCTATTGGTAATAATATTTTTCATTGTAGCCATGATCATTAGCGCGATCAGCGCATCGCTAGGTTTTTTCAACGCCACAACTTCCATCATTTTCGCGTTGATCGCGAATATGATTACCGGAGCGCTACAAGGGGCTGGTACTGCTTCAATCTATGTTGATCTACGCACAGCCAAAGAAGGTACAGACAGCAGCACATTAGCCGAAGTTTTCGCCTGAATAATCGTTACTGAAAACAATGAAATAGCCAGCGGCTGTTAAACCGGATTTAAACTGCGTTCAAAACGCCATCTTGACCATAATTGCTCTGCCATACGCATGGTCGTGCGGAATTTTTTCGGATTTAGTCGGGTTAAACCTTCTCGATCTGCCAGCATTTTTTTGGACGATAATTGTGCAAAGCCCGATGTCTGCAAATTATCACAGGCAGCTATATGTGCTGCTATTTGTTCGAGCCTTTTCACCACCAGATGATTAACCCTGAAGCGGTCCCGCGAAAGCATTTCAAAACTGTGCGTTACAATTACAAACACAGGATGACCCTCTGCACTGGCATGATCCATAGCTGCTTCCATTTCAGCGGATGATAGAGCGCAAATTTGGGCCGGTCTTATCTTCTCAGGGCTGCTCATTATTCCGGCAACCGGTAGCTCAACTATGTCATGCTTTTGAATCGGAGCAATCTGGTCTTCAGAAATATCAATTTTACAATTAGTTATTGCAGAACAAGGCGTAAAGCTTGAATCCCAAATCAGGCCAGCATGGTGCAAGGCGCGAAGGCTATCATCATTTGCACCGAAATTTCCCGCCCGAAAGGCCGTTGGCCGCTGCGCGCCGGCATTGGTTAAAATATTGTTCGCTAGTGTTAATAACCGGATTTGATCGCCAATGTCGAAATCCGACAAATTGCGTCCCTGGCGATTTTCGACAGGAGAATGTTTGGCCCATTCTAACCATTCCGTATGTATATGAAGCTGGACCTCATGTCCGCGTTCAATAATCGGACCGACGATATCCGCGATGATCTGCTCACCATAAACCAGGGCTGGCATGGGATCGACGAAGAACACTCCCTTATGTCCATATTCGTCAAGGCATTCCATTTGATGGACAATCCCGAAATCACCTGCATCACAGCGACCCAATATCGAACTGTTGAAATTGTCTACAGGACTAAACCCTTGTTGATGTAAACCGGCGGAAAGCTCAGTATCAACAGTTAGCAATACATCTGTACCCCCATGATGTGTCACAAACAAACGCCCTCATTTTTCGAATGGAAAAAGTAACATAACGTAACATAAAAATTCTAAGGATTTCATTAATTGGAAAATAGGTTAGCGCAGTTCACTATCGCCCTAACGGATAAGCTAAATATTATTGCATGACCAAATATAACAGATGTTTCGTTCTGATAAGAATTTGTTGTGCCCGCTATTGGCGGGGATTTGCTATGTGATTTTCATTATCCAAATATTATCGGAACTTTCTAGTGCATCATTCAGCAACCACAACACCGCTAACCCATCTCCAACGACTTGAATCCGAGGCGATCCACATCATACGGGAGGTTGCGGCGGAGTCAGAAAATCCCGTGATGCTTTATTCTGTTGGCAAAGATAGCGCGGTGATGTTGCATCTTGCCAAAAAGGCATTTTTCCCTTCGCCGCCGCCATTTCCATTGTTACATGTTGACACAACCTGGAAATTTCAGGACATGTATAAGCTGCGTGAAAAAGCTGCCAATGATGCTGGTATGGAATTGCTGATCTACCAGAATCCCGAAGCCGTGGAGCGCGGTATCAACCCCTTTGATCATGGCGGACTCCATACAGATATGTGGAAGACCCAAGGGCTAAAGCAAGCGCTGGATAAATATGGTTTCGATGCCGCATTTGGCGGTGCACGGCGCGATGAAGAGAAAAGCCGGGCAAAAGAGCGGATTTTTTCTTTTCGTTCCGCCAATCACCGCTGGGATCCTAAAAACCAGCGGCCAGAACTCTGGAAACTCTATAATACGCGAAAATCCAAAGGCGAAAGCATACGGGTCTTTCCTTTGTCCAACTGGACCGAGCTTGATATCTGGCAATATATCCATCTTGAGAATATTGAAATCGTCCCGCTTTATTTCTCGGCACCGCGCCAGACTGTAGAACGCGACGGAATGCTCTTGATGGTGGATGATGATCGTTTCCGCTTTGAGGACGGTGAAAAACCGGTCGAGCGCTCCATCCGTTTCCGTACTCTGGGTTGCTATCCACTGACTGGCGCTGTTGAAAGCGAGGCAACCACCCTGCCCCAGATTATTCAGGAAATGCTCCTCACCACCACGTCGGAACGGCAAGGGCGGGCGATTGACCACGATCAGGCCGCTTCAATGGAGAAAAAGAAGCAGGAGGGATATTTCTGATGGATAATCCTGATATAATTTACAAAACCGACGCGCTGATTGCTTCGGATATTGATAGCTATCTTGAAACACACCAGCATAAAACCATGCTACGGTTCATTACCTGTGGTTCGGTGGATGACGGCAAATCGACGCTGATCGGGCGGTTGCTCTATGATTCCAAAATGATTTTCGAGGATCAGCTTGCCTCTCTGGAAGCCGACAGCAAAAAAGTTGGTACACAAGGCCAAGAGATTGATTTTGCGCTGCTGGTCGATGGTCTCGCTGCCGAGCGCGAACAGGGCATTACGATTGACGTCGCCTATCGTTTCTTTGCGACCGAGAAACGCAAGTTTATCGTCGCGGATACGCCGGGCCATGAACAATATACCCGCAATATGATAACCGGCGCATCCACCGCTGATCTTGCGATCATATTAATTGATGCGCGGCAGGGTATTTTAACGCAAACACGCCGCCACAGCTATCTGGCGCATCTTATCGGTATCAAACATCTTGTCGTTGCCGTGAACAAAATGGACCTCGTTGATTATGACGAAACGGTCTATAACCGGATCATTAGCGAATATGCCGCTTTTGCCAAGGAAATGGGCATAGAAGCCTTTACGCCTATTCCGATATCCGGGCTGGCCGGTGATAATATTACCAGCCAATCCAGCAATATGTCGTGGTATAAAGGCCCAAGCCTTATCGAACATCTGGAAAATGTCGAGGTAATGAATACCGCCAATCAGAGCGGCCCACTGCGTTTGACGGTGCAGTGGGTCAATCGTCCCAATCTCGATTTCCGGGGCTTTAGCGGTCAGATTGCCAGTGGAACAGTCAAGCCGGGCGATGAAGTGCGCGTCTTACCTTCTGGCAAAATATCGACAGTGAAACGCATTGTTACCATGGACGGAGATCTCGACAGGGCCGTAGCGGGTCAATCCGTAACGCTGGCCTTGAATGATGAAATTGATTGCTCGCGCGGAGATGTGATTGCCGCAGCCGATGCACCGCCGCAGGTGGCAGACCAATTTGAATCCACCATTGTCTGGATGGGTGAAGAAGAATTATTACCGGGCCGTAGCTACTGGATGAAAATCGGAGCTCAATTTGTCAGTGCGACGATCCAGCCACCCAAATATCAGGTCAATGTTAATAATATGGAACAGCTTGCAGCCAAAACGCTACAGCTTAATACTATTGGCGTTGCCGAAATTGCGACAGACCGACCGATTATTTTTGAACCTTATGCTGATAATCGTGATCTTGGTGGCTTTATCTTGATCGACAAAATCAGCAACGCGACAGTTGCTGCCGGTATGCTTCATTTCAGTTTGCGGCGCTCGCAAAATGTCCATTGGCAAAATATTGACATCGACCGCACTGCTCACGCCCTGCAAAAGCATCAGGAACCACGCGTGATATGGTTCACGGGCCTGTCAGGCTCAGGAAAATCGACTATCGCTAACATGGTCGAAAAACGTCTTTACGCGCTGGGCAAACACAGCTTCCTTCTGGACGGTGACAATGTTCGTCATGGGCTGAACAAAGACCTTGGTTTTACAGATGCCGACCGGGTAGAAAACATCCGCCGGATCGGCGAAGTGGCCCGGTTGATGGCTGATGCGGGGCTGATCGTGCTCACCGCCTTTATTTCGCCCTTCAGGGCAGAACGCCAACTTGTCCGGTCGATGCTGCCGGAAGGGGAATTCCTCGAGATATTTGTCGATACGCCACTGTCTGTCGCAGAAGAACGCGACGTGAAGGGACTGTATAAAAAGGCCCGGGCCGGAGAACTTAAAAACTTTACCGGTATCGATAGCGACTATGAGGCTCCCGAAAATGCAGATATACGCATAGACACAACCAAAATGAAACCGGATGAGGCCGCTGAATTGATCGTCGATAAAATCGTTGGCAGTTGGGCTTATACTATATGACCGATGCAGAACTCGCGGCAAAGCTCGCCAAGGACGCGGGCGCATTGCTGTTGGAATTGCGCCAAGAGTCGCCTTTGACTGGCAAGCAACTCGGTGATGCTGGCGATAAGGCAGCTAATGAGATGCTGGTTGCGGCGCTGCGTACTTTACGACCTGATGACGGGCTGCTTTCTGAAGAATGCAAAGATACGCTGGAACGGCTGAACAGCGACCGCGTCTGGATCATTGATCCGGTGGACGGAACCCGCGAATATAGCGAAGGACGTGATGACTGGGCAGTGCATGTTGCATTGTCAGTAAACGGGAAAGCCGCCGCTGGAGCGGTTGCTTTACCCGCGCTTGGTTTGACGTTGCGAAGCGATTTACCAATCACCCTGCCCGCCCATGCAAGCAAACCGCGCATGGTGGTCAGCCGTTCCCGCCCGCCGAGCGAAGCGCTCGCCATTGCAGAAATATTAGACGCGGACCTAATCCCAATGGGGTCAGCCGGTGCCAAAGCCATGGCGGTTGTTCGCGGAGAAGCCGATATTTACCTTCATTCGGGCGGCCAATATGAATGGGATAATTGTGCGCCGGTAGCAGTTGCACAGGCGCACGGACTGCATTGCTCACGCATGGATGGCAGCGCCCTGATCTATAACCAGAAGGATACATATTTACCGGACCTGCTGATTTGCCATGCACAGGATGCAGACAGGGTTCTGAAACTTGTAAACGGGCTTGCTACCCCCCTTGAACAAGGCAACCGATAGTCCTGGACTTGTCCCGGGCGGATAAATATTTTGCACGCCTTTTGCGCTTATGCAGATGCTGGTATTTTAAGCTTTACCATCGCTAAGTTCACTAAGTTCACACCAAGAAACAGTGTTTTACAGCCAATTTTTGATTTTTCAGAATATTTCCAACATTCTGTGAGCCACTGGTAACGGAGAAACATCCTGCCGCCGGTTCTCATACCGGGCGGAAATAAATATTCTTACTGAGAAGGAGCCGCACTGGGCGTATCATGAGCGCAGCTATGTAGGAAAGCGTTTTTACAAGCCAAACAACTTTGTCTTAGGTCAATCGTTCGCAGGTTTTAACTTTATGACACCTTTTCAACTTTTACATTATCCCGCTCATGTTCAAATTCCGGGACAAGCTCTTTAAGCAGTCTAACCGCTTCTTCCGAATTGCGGCATTTCTGGAATTCGTTTAACAGCTTCGCCAAACTATCTTGTCCCAGATGGCTTTCACGCGCCATCATGATGCGGTTATGAACAGTCGATTGCGGATCATTGCCGATGATCAACTCTTCATATAGTTTTTCGCCGGGACGCAACCCGATTTCCACGATTTCAATATCACCGTCTGGCGTAGATTTGTCTCGAATAGTCAGGCCCGACAGTTGAACCATGGTTTTGGCCAGATCCATGATGCGAACCGATTTACCCATATCCAGTACAAAAACCTCACCGCCTTTGGCCATGCCACCAGCCTGTATAACCAATTGCGCCGCTTCGGGAATCGTCATGAAATAACGTGTGACATCCTTATGTGTCAGCGTAATCGGTCCACCGGCCTGTATCTGTTGCCGGAACAGGGGCACTACCGAACCACTGGACCCCAGAACATTGCCAAAGCGCACCATGGAAAACCGGGTCTCGCTCTCCTCAGCCAGAGCTTGAACAATCTGTTCGGCACCGCGTTTGGTCGCCCCCATGACATTGGTCGGGCGCACTGCTTTATCTGTGCTGATCAGGATGAAATCACTGACCTTGGCAATATGGGCCGCATAGGCCATTTCATAAGTGCCTAATATATTATTTCTAATCCCTTCAACCGGATTAGCCTCAACCAGAGGAACATGTTTATAAGCCGCGGCGTGAAAAACGGTATCCGGGTGCCAAAAAGCGAACACTTCTGCCAAGCGATCTGCGTCTGCGACCGATCCCAGAACGGGTATAATCTCGATATTATCAATATTATGATCCGCCACATATTTCCGCAGCTCTGTTTCAATGGCGTAGAGCGAAAATTCCGACCGCTCGAATAAAATCAGCTTATGTGCTCCGAATTTAACAATTTGCCGGCACAGCTCACTGCCGATCGAACCGCCAGCGCCGGTGACCATAACGGTTTTGCCAACGATTGTCCGGCCCAAGAGCAATTCATTGGGCGCAACCGGTTCGCGGCCAAGCAAGTCCTCTATGTCCAATTCACGGATATCGTTAAACGATACTTTACCATCCATGATCTCTTTCATGTTCGGCAGGGTTTGGACATGAACCTTGAACTGTTGAATTTGATCAACAATCGCCCGTCGTTTTTTACGAGAGATATTCGGAAGCGCCAGCAAAATGTCGGAGACTCCATGTTTATGGATGACTTCCTCTAAATTGCCGCTCCAGAAAACCTTGTCACCATCCAGTTTTTGACCATCCAGCCGCCGGTCATCGTCAATATAGCCGCGCAATGCCATTGCGGGCTCAGACCGCATGGATGCGGCCAATTGCTGTCCGGCGTTGCCAGCACCATATATCAGGACCGATTTGACCGGCCCGCCAAAGCGGCTCCGCCCTAACAGATCGATCATTAAATAGCGGGCCATCACACGCGAAAAACCAACCATAATAAAGAAAATTATTGGTTGGAGAATACCGATTGTCCTTGGGACTCCCGCAATCCCGATGATCGAGAACAGAACAACCATCGGAACAGTATAGAAGATGAACGCCCTGACCAGGGTCTTCATCATGCCAGAACCGGCATAACGAAAAATCGCATTGTAGACACCGACAAAATAAAACACCGGTATCATCGTCAACAAAGCAGCAAGGACGATTTTCTGGATCGCCAGGTCCCAATAAATCCAGACACCGATACGCAAAGAATAAGCTATCCAGATGGACTGGATACAAATGACCATATCCAGCATCAGCACGATAGCCTGCTTTTGTCGGCGCGAGAGATTCGCTATGCGTTCCAAAATCGTAGTAATAACAGCGATCATGGTTTCGGCTTTTCCAAATTCTGTATTAATATTTATTGAACTACTCTCTTTTCTAACCAGTGGACCGTAACCGGGCAACTACAACAGAACCAATGATATAATGACGCAAAGCTAACCAGACGTGATAATTTATTTGAAATGGCAAAAGCTTTTTAACTTTAGCCGTGCACTACCAGATTATAAGAAGACAAAAGTTTAAATCTTCTATCAAAAAAAGATGGAATGCACTGCATGGGAGTTGGAACACATTAGCTTGCTTGACCGGAAAACGGGATCAGGCCAGAGAGACAGCGACGCAGGGCTGCGTCATCCTATTGATAATATTCAGCCAAAAGGACAATTATGAAAATTGCTATGATCGGTTCCGGCTATGTCGGCTTGGTTTCTGGCGCTTGCTTCGCTGATTTTGGTCACGAAGTTATTTGTGTTGATAAAGATCCGGTCAGAATAGAGCAGCTTAACAAGAATATTATGCCCATTTTCGAACCCGGCCTTGCTGGCTTGGTTGAGCGTAATGTCAATGGAGGTCGGCTGTCGTTTTCCGGCGATCTGACACAATCGGTAAAAGATTGTGATGCGGTATTTATCGCGGTCGGCACACCTTCACGGCGCGGCGATGGTCATGCCGACCTAAGTTATGTTCATGCCGCCACCGAAGAAATTGCCGATGCCATCAACAAACCGACCGTAGTCGTGACGAAATCCACAGTTCCCGTGGGCACAGGTGATGAAGTCGAGCTGATATTATCGAAAAAGCTGGACGCTGACCAATTTGCTGTGGTTTCCAACCCCGAGTTCTTACGGGAAGGCGCTGCTATAAATGATTTCAAACGGCCCGACCGCATTGTGATCGGTGCTGAAACCGAGTGGGCCAAAGAGGTGATGAGCGAGATTTACCGGCCACTGTTTTTGAATGAATCACCCATATTATTTACCGGCCGCCGCACAGCAGAGCTAATTAAATATGCCGCCAATGCGTTTTTGGCGACCAAGATCACGTTCATTAACGAAATTGCAGATCTGTGCGAAAAAGTGGGCGCAGACGTTCAAGAAGTTTCGCGCGGCATCGGACTGGACAACCGGATCGGGTCGAAGTTCTTGCATGCCGGCCCCGGTTACGGTGGTAGCTGCTTCCCCAAGGACACATTGGCCTTGATGAAAACCGCCCAGGACAATGAAAGCCCTATACGGATTGTGGAAGCGGTTGTGCAGGTTAATGACCAACGCAAAAGAGCCATGGGGCGCAAGGTCATACAGGCATTGGGAGGCGATGCCCGCAATAAGAAAGTAGCGATACTGGGTCTTACATTCAAACCCAATACAGATGACATGCGCGATGCTCCGTCCATAGCGATAGTACAAACTTTGATTGATGCGGGAGCATCGGTCAGTGCTTATGACCCCGAAGGCATGGAAATTGCGGCAGAAATAATGCCCGACGTTAGGATGATGAATAGCAGCTATGACGCCGCTAAAGATGCAGATGCCGTGGTTATTGTAACTGAATGGAACGTGTTTCGGGCCCTTGATCTCGACAAGCTATCCTCATCCATGGCCGGTAAAGCGCTGGTGGACTTGCGTAATATATATCATCCTGACGATGTCGCCAAAAGCGGGTTGGAATATACGAGTATTGGCCGAGGCTAATATCAGTGGCAGGAACATGAAACTAAGACAGAGGAAAGTTCCAAAACCATGGGGGCAATCGACCCTGCCCGAAGTCTTTGGCGGTGTGCAAAAGGAGAAAATCGGCGAAATCTGGTTTTCGGCGTCCAAAGCTATTACGCCTGCATTATTGGTCAAATATTTATTCACCACTGAAAAACTTTCGATTCAGGTTCACCCCAATGAGCGTCAAGCACGCCGGCAAGGCTTTTCCCATGGAAAAGAGGAGTGTTGGTACATATTGGATGCCGAGCCGGATGCAGTCATCGGCATCGGCCTGACCAAGCCGGTGAGCACAACAAAGTTACATGCTGCTGTTGTTTGCGACCAAATTGAAGAGCTTGTCGATTGGAAACCTGTTAAACAGGGTGATGTTTTTTATATTCCCGCTGGTACAATTCACGCGATTGGTTCGGGAATACAGCTTATCGAGGTGCAGCAAAACTCTGATATAACCTATCGCCTCTACGATTATGGCAGAGCGCGCGATTTACATCTGGACGATGCCTTAGCAATAGCGACCCCCTCGCCCTATGATATGAAAAACCATCTTGAAATAGCGCCGGACCAATCAGCAAAATTGGTGGACGGCCCGTATTTCCGGCTATTTCAGATCATGGCTGATGATCATGATATATTAAGCGGCACTGCCGCAGGGGAATGGCATGTATTGCCGCTGGAAGGACAAGTGACAGTCAGGGGCAAAACCATTCGCGCCGGAGAATGCGGACTTTGTACCAAGGCTTCGGAAATTGATTTATCCGGCAATATCAAAGCCCTGATCGCATGTACCGTGAAATGAGTCAGTCCATATGAAACATCCTGACCTCATAACCCCTGTGATCCTGTCGGGTGGATCTGGAACACGTCTATGGCCTGTCTCCACCGAAGAGCGGCCCAAACAGTTTCTGAACCTCCTCGGCCCCCGCAGCATGTTCCAGATGACGTTGGAAAGATGTCAGGCACCGGACCTGTTCGACCTGCCAATCATTGTTGGCGGGACAAGACATGCAGCGCTAGCCAATGAACAGATAGCAGAAATGGATGTCCAAGTGGCAGCGCATATTCTGGAACCCTGCGCCAGAAACACCGCTCCGGCCATCGCATTGGCTGCCCTTGCGTGCGTAGACCCGCAAAAGGTGATGCTGGTTATGCCCAGCGACCATATGATCAAAAATATATCGGCTTTTCAGGATGCTGTACAACGATCACTGCCGTTGGCCAAAGCGGGCTGGCTCGTGACCTTTGGCATAGCGCCAAGCGGCCCTGAAACCGGATATGGCTATATTCAACAAGGTGAAGCTATTAAGAACAGTAGCAGTTTTGCCGCGCAACGATTTGTCGAAAAACCCAATCGTAAGAATGCCGAAAAAATGCTGAATGACGGCGGTTATCACTGGAATGCCGGTATTTTCCTCATGAGAGCGGATAGCTATTTGCACGCTTTGGGCACACATGCTCCTGATATGCTCACAGCGGCTCAAAATGCGATGGAGCAGGCTCAGAGGGATGTCCTAATGATTACACCTGATGCAGCCAGCTTTTCTCTCTCTCCGTCAGAGTCTATTGATTATGCAGTGATGGAAAAAGCCGGTCAGGTCGCTGTTACGCCGGTTGATCCCGGCTGGTCAGATGTCGGCAGCTGGGACGCCTTGTTCGAGATCAGCAAGCCCGATGATCAATCCAACGTCATCACCGGCGATGTCATGGCCATTGATGCTACGGACAACCTTATACACGCCGACGGATATGAGGTCGCGGCGCTAGGTGTCAATGATTTGATTATTATCGCCAGCGGTAACAAAATCATGGTAATGCCGCGGGGGCGATCACAAGATGTCAAAACGATCGTTAGCGAACAACAGCACAAAGAATAAACTGCCGCTTCCCGCCTATGACAAGGCAATACGCCTTTTCTGCTCCGGTTGCGGGGCCGGCTTCCCTATAATCCACCTAGGCCAGAAACGCGCAATAAACGTCAGAACCGTTGGAAGTAGCATCGTGTTCCACATATCGCGATAAGCCTCTGCCTGAAAATACAGAATTGAGGCTTCGCTCTCACCAACATTTTGATAATCAAGATATTCGTTAATCGTGGCTATGACAAGAACTGCAAACCATGGCCAGATACTCCCCATCCCCCGACGAAAGAACAGGGCGCAAAAAAGCTGAATAGCCAGCGCGCAATATATATGCAGCGCATCGCGGTCGAGACCCGTCGTGCTTTCCAGCCATATTTTGATTTCTATCCATTCCATAGGAACCAATTGGCGCAGCAATTCATAACCGTCAATGAACAACCGGTCGTTATTGCTGTTATCTCATTTTCAGGTCGCAGTTCAGGTGCCAGAAACACCCCTCACTCATGTCTTGGATATGCCGGACAATATGAGAGAGCAGAGATGTGACGCTTAATTAAGCAGATAAACGCCCGGCTTCGTCCCTTGGCTTAAACAACATGAAAACAGAAAGTGTAAAAATCGCAATCGGATAGGGATAATAGCCAAAATTATCATATACTGCATAAAGACAACCACCGGAGAAGAATACGAACGCTGCCAGTTGATGAGGACGGTGTACTTCCAGCCGATAGGATTGCAAGAATCGCGATGTACCATATAAAATCGACAATATGCCTACCACACCTACCGAGAATAAGAGTTGTAGCAGAAAACTATGTGGCCCTTTAAAACCAAGTGTTTCTTTTGGCCCCATCTTCTGAAACTGGTCAATGCCATGACCTACGACTGGATGATTGAGGGATATTTCGGCAGTATGTTTCCAAAGTGTGGTTCGCCCACTCCCTCCGCGTTCAATCATTTCAGCCGGTTGTCCACGCGAAATGATACGGTCTATTCCATATTGCACATGGGGTACCGAAGCGTAGATATTAATCAAAATCGCCACAGCAGCGCTGGCTATGCAATATTTAACAATGGATTTTCGATATGTCGGCGCGAATATTATCGAACATATCGCGCCAAAAATAATTGCCACCAACGACCCTCTGGTTCCTGTCCATAGAGTCATTGTTAATCCGAAGGCACCAAAGAACAATGCAAGTGCAAACGATTTTGCCCCGGGCGTTTTAATGAGCGCAAATCCCGCTGCGAAAACAGATAACCAGAAAAATCCGGCCCACCTGATATTCGTGACACCCGGAACACGATCAATCCAATCTTCAGTGGTGGGTGGGAAAATCAAGAAATCTATCGCCCAAAGTGCTGTGTAAACAACAACTGAAACCCCAAGAATAATCCAAAAATAATTCTGCGTTCGCTCAGCGACATATTTAGCATTTTTGAACAGGCTAATTGTAAATAGGACATGTATCAATATCGCTAAAAACCCAAGTATAAACAATGACTTGACTGAAGAAACATAGAATAAGGAATAGGTGCTAGCCAATATAAATACTGACCCGACAATTTTGTCATTCAGGTCAAGTTTTTTAACAAAATCCGATATCAGGTTTTCATTCTTGAGTAATACTATGAACACAAAAAGCTCAACCAGAATTACTGCTAAAGAATTACCCGCTATGAGTTTGCGATAGTCACTCTCTATCGGGCCAAAATCCCAAGGCAGAAAAACCGCCAATATGGGAGTTAGAGCCATGAGCCCAAAAACAGCTAGCCCGCGTGAAACCGATAAATCATTATCTGACTTATATTCGCTCATCGTTAAGGACTTCACGTGATATACTCCACGAATATAGATCAATAGCCGTAAGCCCGTATGAGCTAGCTTTATGGTTAACGGCAGGTTATTGAAATTTTCTTAAAAAAACCGCTTCATTCTAACTTGGGAATTCTCGTTCCTAAAATATTGGCCTAAAATATTGGCCTAAAATATTGGCTTAAAATATCGGACCGAAATATTTGGTTAGTCTTGATAGAACCTATGGCACTGTTATGAGGAAAACATGACCAACTCATCCTTCCGTCCGCGCCGCTCTTGTCTATATATGCCTGCTTCCAACACACGCGCTTTGGAGAAGGCGAAGACGTTGCCGGCCGACACGATATTATTCGATCTTGAAGATGCGGTTGCACCCGATGTTAAGGATAAAGCCCGGGACCAAGCCGTTGAGGCGGTGAATAGCGGCGGCTATCCCAAACGGGAATTGGTCGTAAGGGTGAATGCAACCGATACCCCGTGGTTTACCCGCGATATGGAAAGCATTTGTGCCAGCAAAGCCGATGCCGTTCTGGTCCCCAAAATTCGCAGCGCCGCCGATATTACCGAAATCAGCACCATCATTGATCGTGGGAATAACGGCGGCCACATACAGCTTTGGGCGATGATTGAAATGCCTTTGGCTATTTTGAATATTGCCGAAATTGCCAAAGCTGCAACCTCGACCCGGTTAACGACTTTCATCATGGGTTTTAACGACCTCGCCAAGGAAATGCACGCGGAACAGGATCGGGCATTGTTTATCCCCGCCATCGCTCAAACCATCATGGCCGGGCGGGCATATGGACTGAATATATTGGACAGCGTCTATAATGACTTTAACGATCCGGTGGGGTTCGAGCAGGAATGTCGTCAGGCCAAGGCTTTTGGTTTTGATGGAAAAACACTGATACATCCGGCCCAGATTGATATTGCAAACCGTGAATTTGCTCCGGATGAAGATAAGATTGCTGAAGCCGAAGCGATTATTGCTGCTTTCAAGGAACCTGAAAATGCAGGCAAAGGAGCTATTACCGTTAACGGGAAGATGACAGAGTTGCTCCACCTACATCAGGCGGAACAGACGATAGCGATGGCACAAGCCATAAAATCTGCATCCGGATAGTTTGATCAACCTCGACAAACTCCAAAAACATAGCTTAAGTAGTTAATTGAAACCAAATGTCATAAGCGCAATAGACGCTTTGGAGGAGAGAAGTCATGGAAGCATTGGAAGCCGCCGCCGGGGAAGTGAGCAAAGACGATATAATGAGCGCGTTTCAGGCGCAGCGGGATGCTTTTCATGCCGAGCTACCCGTAAGCTATGAAACCCGGATGGATCGGATCAATCGCACCGCGCAAATGATTATCGATCACAAGGACGCTCTTTGCGAAGCTGTTTCCAATGATTTTGGCCATCGTAGCTCTGTCCAGACGGTGATGACCGACCTGATGTCGGTGGTTGGCCATGCAAAAGATCATAAAAAGAACCTGAAAAAATGGATGCGACCGGAGAAGCGCAAGACAGATTTCCCGCTCGGCCTGCTGGGTGCCAGCGCGGCTGTAGAATATCAGCCCAAGGGTGTCGTCGGTGTCATCTCACCGTGGAACTTTCCGATCAATCTGGCTTTCGATCCGGCAATCGGAGCCTTTGGTGCCGGGAACCGCGTGATGATAAAATTTTCCGAATTCTGTCCGGAAACCGGAGAGCTGGTGAAAAAGCTGGTATCGGAATATTTTGCGCCGGAAGAAATGCTGGTTATCACCGGTGGCCCGGAAACTGGCAAATCATTCTCTGAAATACCATGGGACCATCTGATCTTTACCGGAGGTGGCGGAATTGCCCGTCATGTCATGGCGGCTGCCGCACAAAATCTGACACCGGTAACGCTGGAACTGGGCGGCAAGTCGCCAACGATTATCGGTCCTGATGCGGATGTGCAAAAAGCGGCCCAGCGTATCACCATGGGTAAAATGATGAATGCCGGACAAATATGTCTGGCGCCCGATTATCTGATGGTGCCGCAAGATAAAGAGGATGCTGTTGTCGAAGGCATTGCAGATAATGTAGCGCAGCAATATCCGACTTTGATTACCAATGACGATTATACCTCAGTGATCAACGCCCGTCACCGCGAGCGCTTACAGGGTCTGATCGACGATGCCATAGCCAAGGGCGCAAAACCCACCGAAGTAAATCCCGCTAATGAGGATTTTGCCAATACCAACAGCAATAAAATGCCCTTGACGATGCTGCAAAATGTCAATGATGACATGCGGGTGATGCAGGAAGAGATTTTCGGCCCGATATTGCCGATCAAGACCTATCGCAATCTTGACGAGGTTGTTGATTATGTGAACGACCATGACCGTCCACTAGGACTATATTATTTTGGCGAAGCGGAGAAAGACAAACGCAAAGTGCTCGACCGGACAATTTCCGGCGGCGTCACGTTAAATGACGTAATTTTCCATATCGCACAGCATGATCTTCCGTTTGGCGGCGTCGGTCCTTCTGGCATGGGTGCTTATACCGGGCCGGACGGCTTCAAGGAGTTTAGCCATGCCAAAGCGGTGTATCGTCAACCCAAAATGAACATAGCCAAAATTGCTGGTTTCCTGCCTCCCTATGGCGAGGGTACAGAAAAGACCATGAAACAGCAGATGAAACTTTAATATCAGGGTGCAATGGCAAATTTTCCTTTAGCAGGGCTAAAAGTCCTGGATTTCACGCGCGTGGTGTCAGGGCCTTATGCCACACGTATATTATCCGACCTGGGTGCAGAGGTTTTGAAGGTGGAACCACCGGAAGGTGATGTCACCCGCAAATTATACAAGCGCGAGAGCGGGGTCAGCGGATATTATCTCCAGATGAATATCGGCAAACAGAATATCTGCGTTGACCTGAAAGCTGACGGAGCCACGGAGCTCATTAAAAAACTGGCAAGCAAAGCGGACATCGTCATAGAGAATTTCCGCCCCGGAATTATGGATAAATTCGGCATTGGCTGGGATGATTTGTCGCAGGTTAACCCGCGTCTCATCATGTTGTCTATCTCCGGTTATGGCCAGACAGGTCCAGAACGAGAAAAGGCAGCCTATGCGCCAGTCGTGCACGCCGAAACAGGTTTGCTCGCTCGTCAGGTAGAAATGAACGGCGCTTATCCTACGGACATGCAATTTGCCATGGCCGACAGTTACAGCTCGCTCCACGCCATTATCGCCATCCTGTCCGCATTACGCACACGCGATCAAAGCGGAGAAGGGCAATATATCGATCTTGCGATGCTTAATGCGCTACATTCATCCGATGATTATGCCCATCTTGCGCTTGACAATGGCTGGCCCAAAGCACCTGAAAATCTTGTATGGGATGCGCCGGAACACCGCCGGATAATGATAACCGGCGATTTGAAATGGTTATGGATAGTCTTTTCTACCAAAGACGGCTTGTCGGATCCCGCGCCGCAAGGGGCGGATATACCAACCAAAGCACGGTTGAGGCGCGAGGCGATGGAAAAACATATCCTGTCTTACGAGAGCTTTGATGCGCTGACAGCCGCGCTTGACCGGCTCAATCTGGCTTGGGGGGAAGTGAAACCTTTTGGTCCTGATATCTATGAAGAACCGGCTATAAAAACGCTCGGCACTATAGTCGATGTAACTGACGACGCAGGCAATGCACGCAGAACGGTGCAGTCGCCTTACCGCTTTTCGAACTCCAGAAGTGGAATTGACAGCGATACCAAAACGGCAAGACGCGGCGAAAATAATGTTGCCGCGTTGCAAAGCTGGCTGGGTCTGACCGATGAGGAAATTTCCCACCTGTCAGACTCCAAAGTGTTGCTTAGTGATTAAGCGTCCGCTTTTCGAGCTTGACGACGCTTGAAAGATTTTGCGCCGTTGTTCCAATGTTTAGGACCATCGCCGCTACCTTTTGATCCCGGACCACCACGGCCACTACCACCGGGACGGCCTTTGCGGGCGCTATGTTTATTTTTTGGCGGACCGCCGCGTGTTGGTTTTGCGCCATATTTCTTTGGCTTCTGCCCATAAATACGCGGTGCGACTTCCTCACGCGGGGGTTCATCATAGCCTTCAGGCAAAGCGATCACTTCGGGTTTTACGCCGGTAAGTTTCACAACATCGCGCAGAAACTGTCGTTCATCGGGTGCTACTAGAGAATAGGACATACCCGAAGCTCCGGCACGGGCCGTCCGGCCAATACGGTGCACATATTGCTCGGATACATTGGGCATGTCGAAATTGATGACATGGGTAATGCCGTCAACATCAATCCCCCGTGCCGCAATATCAGTCGCAACCAATATGTTAATCTTGCCCTTGCGGAAATCACCCAAAGCACGTTCACGTTGCGGCTGGCTTTTATTGCCATGGATCGCCGCGCTATGAATACCAACAGCCATCAGGTTTTTGACAACCTTGTCCGCGCCATGTTTGGTCTGGGTAAAGACCAGCATGTGATCGGGATTTTCCTTGGTGATAAAATCTTTCAACAGGCGCTGTTTATCATCTTGATTGATATAGGTCACATGCTGGTCAACCCGCTCAGCCGTAGAGGATTGCGGGGCCACTGAAACCTGCACCGGATTGGTAAGAAATTGGTCGGCCAGCTGCGAAATAGTTTTGGGCATGGTTGCCGAGAAGAACAGGCTCTGACGCTTTTTAGGCAACAAGGGCACAATTTTTTTCAGCGGCACGATAAAACCAAGGTCCAGCATCTGGTCTGCTTCGTCGAGCACAAGTATCTCGACCTTGGAAAGGTTGAGATAGCGTTGGTCTACCAGATCAAGCAAACGGCCCGGTGTAGCCACCAGCACATCGACACCGCGTTCCAATATTCGTTTCTGCCGGTTAATCGGAACACCGCCAAAGGCTGAGGTAACATACATGCCAAGCCCTTTGGAATAGCCGGTCATATTGTCAGCGATTTGCCGTGCCAGTTCCCGCGTCGGGGCAAGCACCAGCATCCGGCATTCAAAACGGCCTGCCTTGCGCTTGTTTTTCAGCAAGTGATGAATGGAGGGGAGAGAGAAAGCAGCGGTTTTACCCGTTCCGGTTTGCGCGATGCCCAAAATGTCCTTGCCTTCCAGTGCTGGCGGAATGGCTTGCTGCTGAATGGGGGATGGTGTCGTATAACCTTCTTTGGTCACGCGCGTCAGAATTGGTTCCGCTAATGCGAAATCAGAAAATTTAGTCAGAAATAATACCTTAAAAAATAGCAGCAAACGATACTGCATAGCATCATTGCCATGCGCGTGTCCGCCGTCGGTTAAGACGACCCGCGTGATCAGGCTGCCGAGAAAATGGGGAGGCAATTAGGCGATGGTTCGAGATGTTATCATCTCTCACGCGGAACTCTCGCCAGACATATATACGTTGATATCTGCCTTTGCTGCGTCGCAACATAGCGATACTTAAAATATAGTCAAGCCTTGCTGTTATCTGGCCGTGCTTCTCCCTGACCAAGGCGGCTTTACAGTCGTTATTCCTGTGACTTACCCGCTTAAACGACAAAAGGTGGACGGTAAGCGGGCGATTCGTTCAGCCGTTGGCCGATCCGAACCGCCCTGAAAATCTTAGGCTGCATCCTTTATTTCACGAAGCGTCACATCAAAGGAAATATCTTGCCCGGCAAGCGGGTGGTTGCCATCGGCCTTTACGGATTGATCGTTTACGGACACCACGTAAAGCGTAATAGTCGAACCGTCTTCCTGTTGTGCCTGAAGCGCCATGCCTGGCTGCGGCTCGGTATCCGCTGGCAGGTTCTGCCTCGGAATATCGATAACCATTTCTTCGCGTCTAGGACCAAATGCTTTCTCACATTCGATTGCGACTGTCTCTTTGTCGCCGACTTTCATGTCCGTCAGCTTTTCTTCAACCTGCGGGAAAACCGCGCCATCGCCAAGCTTGATTGCCTGTGGGCCTGTTTCTTCGGTATGTCCGACAACCGTGCCATCGCCAATGCGAACGGAATAATCGATTACGACTGTATCGCCTTGCTTTGCATTCTCCATATATATCCTTTCTGAGAGGGGAAAACGGTATGTTCAAACCGTTTGGTATTGCGTTTCAAATCGAAGCGCGCTGACTGAATTGTCGCAACCAGGAACACTCTAGTCAAACATATTCTTTGAAACCGGCCTGTCTGACTGCTGCAAACCGGGCGTTAAGAGGAAAATATTTTGCTTCAATATAGCTCGGTTTTATGCGCCTTTCGGGCGATAAAATATTATAGATGGACAGGCGCCAAGTTTCACCAAACTAATGGTCGAAACTAATGGCCAAAACAATAAGGCCACCCGCTAATAAAGCCACCTTCTAATAAGATCGTGGCAGGTCCAGCACATGTTCTGCCAGATAAGAGAGGATCAAATTCGTCGAGATCGGCGCGATCTGATATAGCCGTGTTTCCCGCCATTTGCGTTCAATGTCATAATCCTCGGCAAAGGCAAACCCGCCATGGGTTTGCATACAGGCTTCACCAGCCGCCCATGATGCTTCGGAAGCCAGCATTTTCGCCATATTGGCTTCTGCCGCCATCGACTGCCCTTCATCAAACATCGCCGCTGCTTTACGCACCATCAGGGCCGCAGCCTCGGTTTGGGCATAGCTACGCGCAATAGGAAACTGTACGCCCTGATTTTGCCCGATCGGGCGGCTGAACACTTCGCGTTCGCGGGCATAATGGGAGGATTTTTCGGTAAACCACCGCGCATCACCGATACATTCAGCCGCGATCAAAACCCGCTCGGCATTCATCCCATTCAAAATATATCGCAGACCCCTGCCCTCTTCACCGATCAGATTAGCCGCAGGAACGCGCAGATCATCAAAATATACTTCGGTCGTGCTATGATTGATCATCGTGCGAATGGGCTTGATTGTCAGGCCATTACCAACCGCTTCGCGCATATCAACAATGAATACCGAAAGGCCATCTGTCCGTTTCTGGACCTGATCCAGCGGCGTCGTGCGCGCAAGAAGGACCATCAAGTCGCTATATTCCGCGCGGCTGGTCCAGACTTTCTGCCCATTGATGACATAATCATCGCCAACACGAACCGCAGTGGTTTTCAGACCAAGCGTGTTGGTCCCACTGCCCGGTTCTGTTACGCCAAAGGCTTGCAGGCGCAATTCTCCGGTCGCGATTTTGGGCAGATATTGCTGTTTCTGTTCATCACTGCCGTCGCGCAATATTGTGCCCATGATATACATTTGTGCGTGGCAGGCGCTGGCGTTGCAACCGCTGCTGTGGATTTCTTCTAAAATGGCAGTGGCGGCGGATAGCCCCAGACCGCTGCCGCCATATTCTTCCGGAATAAGCGCGGCGAGAAACCCTGCATTGGTTAACGCATCGACAAATTCAGCGGGATAGGCGCGTTCGCGGTCCTTTTCCCGCCAATAGCTACCGGAAAAATCGCTACACAAGGCGCGCACTGCCTCACGCATTTGTGCAATGTCTGGAGTGTCAGTCCACATTATAGCTACTCCGCTGGACGCTCAGACTAGAGCCGCGCTGCGTGCCAGCGCAAATGGTCGTCCATGAATGTCGAAATAGTGAAATAGCTATGATCATATCCTTCGCGCATATTAAGCGTCAGGGGAATAGCGGCGCGGTCGCAGGCTTCCACTAACAATTGTGGTTTAAGCTGCTCTTCAAGAAACTGGTCAGCCGTGCCTTGGTCGACCAATATGTCATTGACCCGTGCGCCATCATCAATCAACGCGCAAGCATCATATTTCCGCCAGCTTGCTTGGTCGCTACCCAAATATCCGCCAAGCGCCTTGTGCCCCCATGGGCAATGCAAGGGCGACGCAATCGGAGCAAAAGCAGAGACGCTTTTGAACCGTTCAGGGTTTCGCAGAGCGATGGTAAGCGCCCCGTGACCGCCCATGCTATGGCCAAATATGCCCTGCCGATCCATATCAGCCGGAAATTCCCGGGCGATAATTTCGGGAAGCTCGCGCTCTATGTAGCTACGCATCCGGAAATTGGCCGCCCAAGGCTGCTCTGTAGCATCGACATAAAAACCCGCGCCCTGACCCATATCATAGCTGTCATCATTGGGCACGTCATCCCCGCGAGGGCTGGTATCAGGGCAAATGACGATAAGGCCCAGTTCCGCCGCCATACGGCGATACTCGCCCTTGTCCATGACATTGGCATGGGTGCAGGTCAGGCCGGATAAATACCAGAGCACTGGCAGTTTTGTGCCATCCTGATGGTCGGGAACAAAGACCGCGAAGGTCATATCCGTTCCCGTTTCGGCGGAGCTGTGGGAATAGACACCCTGTACCCCGCCGAAAGATTTATTGGTCGATAATGTTTTTAACGACATTTCTGCCTCAACCCATCCTGTGCAGTGCACAGAGTTTATTGCCGGACGGATCGCGCAAATAAGCAAGATATAGCGAACCAGCCGCTCCTTCACGTACACCCGGTGGATCTTCTATGGACGTACCACCATTTTCCAGACCAGCCTTGTGCCATGCGTCTGCTTGTTCTGGTCCTGAAACAGCGAAGCCGACAGTGCTGCCATTACCGCAACTGGCCGGCTTTCCGTCAATCGGCTTGCTGATCGCAAAAATACCGGATTTATCCATCCAGAAAACACGGCCTTTGTCATCCATGTTACCGGGAGCATAGCCCAGCGCACCAAGGATTGCATCGTAAAATTTCCGTGATTCCTCAATATCGTCTGCACCCAACATAATATGACTATACATTATTATTTCTCCTGATCTTATATTTAATAATTACTACTTAAAAATATCACGGTTTAGAAAATCACAACGCTGCGAATGCTTTCCCCGGCATGCATCAAATCAAAACCTTTGTTTATCTCTTCCAGAGAAAGCGTGTGCGTAATCATCGGATCAATCTCGATCTTGCCATTCACATACCAATCAACAATTTTCGGCACATCTGTTCGCCCGCGCGCGCCGCCAAAGGCCGACCCTTTCCAGACCCGGCCTGTAACAAGCTGAAATGGCCGGGTGGAAATTTCCTTACCCGCTTCAGCGACACCAATGACTATGCTTTCGCCCCAACCGCGGTGACACGCTTCCAGTGCTTGCCGCATAACGTCGGTATTTCCGGTGCAATCAAATGTGTAATCCGCTCCGCCATCAGTCAGAGCAACCAGATGCTCGACAATATCGCCTTCAATTTGTGTCGGGTTAACGAAATCGGTCATTCCGAACTTTCGACCCCATTCTGCTTTTTCATTGTTCAGATCAACGCCAATAATCTTGTCGGCACCGACCATGCGTGCCCCCTGAATAACGTTAAGTCCAATACCGCCCAGACCGAAAACGACGATATTAGAACCCGGCTCAACCTTGGCCGTATTAGTCACGGCTCCGACGCCGGTGGTGACGCCGCAGCCGATATAACAGCTTTTATCAAACGGCGCGTCCGTGCGGATTTTGGCAACAGCAATTTCCGGCACCACGATGAAGTTGGAGAAGGTGGAGCAACCCATATAATGATAAAGTGTCTCCCCCTTATAGGACATGCGGCTGGTGCCATCAGGCATTAACCCCTGCCCCTGTGTTGCGCGAATGGCGGTGCACAGGTTGGTTTTTCCGGAGAGACATGATTTACACTGGCGACATTCGGGTGTGTAGAGCGGGATCACATGGTCATCAGGAGCAACAGAGGTAACGCCTGCGCCGACTTCGCGGACAATCCCGGCCCCTTCATGGCCCAGAACGCTGGGAAACTTACCCTCACTATCCAGTCCGTCCAGCGTATAGGCATCGGTATGGCAGATACCCGTCGCCATAATCTCGACCAGCACTTCGCCGGCCTTTGGCCCCTCCAGATCAAGCTCTACAATCTCTAATGGTTTCTTGGCTTCAAAAGCAACGGCAGCGCGGGTTTTCATGGGGAGCCTCCTAGCGTTCAATTGGATCAGTATATACAACCTTATCCTATCGCGGAGCGCAATCAACCGTCTATCGGCTTTTATCCGTATATTCACGAAGGCAGACGATAATAATCACCTAATCGGTCCAGAGCAATTTTCAAAACCAGCTTTCCCGATCGCGCTGGCCAGCCTAACCCTTTCTCAGCGACCGGAACGCCCTCCCCCGCGCATATAATCCGCCAGCAAATATCTGATAAATCCCTACCAAGATAGACCAAAGCATTGTCAAACCGCTGTTTCGCCGCAATTTGCTTTTCGGTTGCATGCAACATAGCGGGTGCGCCGCGCCGTCCGCGGCCCGGCGGCGTCATGCTCCAGTCCATAGTGACACTGGGCGCCAGATTGGCCCGCTCCCAATCAGCGCGCAGCTTTTCTCCGCTGGCTAATTGCCGATCTGTCAAATGGCCCCGTGCATGAAGCCAGCTTATTGGCGACTCTGAAAGATTTACGCTAACGCTTCGCACTGGCCGTTTTTTTGCCCCTTTTTTGCTGCGCCGCTTGCTAGCTTTAGGGCTGTCTTGCTGGGGATCGTGAGGAAGAGCGCGTTCGACCAATATTCGTGGATCCCTATATATGCTTTTCATTTTTGAGGGCATGTTCAACTCCAGTTCCGATGACAAAATCCACTCTTGCCATTTTGGCAAATATGTAGGAAAGAAAAAACCAGATAGGTTTGGAGATAGCTATGATTAGCCGTATAAGAGAAGTCCGGAAAGCCAAGGGGATGACGCTGGACGAAATTGCCCAGCGCTGCGAACCGCCAACTACGGCGCAAACTATTGGCCGGTTGGAAACAGGCATGCGTACATTGTCACTGGACTGGCTCAACCGGATAGCTGATGCGCTTGGGGTAGACAGCACGCAATTACTGGCGCTACCGGATCAGGATGAACTGCCGGTCGCTGCAATTCTTGATCATAAGGGCGCACATGCGCTCAAAAAAACCGAGACTGTTTCCCAGCCGACAATTGAGGCTGATATGGCCGCCTTGCGTGTTAAAAACAGTATTGGCGACTATCGTGCCGGTGATGATATATGGTTATCACGCTGGATGCCGGATCAATTTGGCGATGCCTTAAACCGTGATATATTGGTTCCGCGTCCGGGCGGGCGTTTCCTGTTTGGCCGCTTGATCGGACGAGATAGCGGTAAAATACATCTTTTACCTTTGGGAAGTGGCACACGGCAACAGGTCGTAAATGATCCGGAATGGATCGGCGTGGCCGTGCGTCTGGTAAGGGCGCTTTAAAGAGTTTGCGCTATGGCGGTGGCTATGGCCCGCCCAATTAACATATTAACATTATCGACGCTATTTCCTCACGCGGCTTCGCCCAATTTCGGCATATTTGTTGAACGGCAAACAGCGGAACTGGCTAACAGGCCGGACGCCAATGTGACCGTGATCAATCCGGTCGGAATACCGCCCTTTCCGTTCAGAAACTTGGCACCTTACCGGCGACTAATTACTTTGCCTCGCCATGAACAGTGGCGCGGTCTGAATGTCTATCGCCCCCGGTTCCCGCTGATCCCCAAATTTGGGGCTAGAAATCCCCTTCATATTGCGCGGGCGGTCCTTCCTCTGGTTAAAAAGCTCCATGACAGAAACCCGTTTGACCTGATTGATGCGGAATTTTTCTTTCCTGATGGTCCCGCAGCCATGCGGTTATCGGCTGCGTTGAACATTCCTTTCACAATCAAGGCGCGCGGGGCGGATATTCACCATTGGGGAAGCAGGCCCAAATGCTTAGCGCAAATATTATCCGCGGCTGACAAAGCGGCAGGCTTGCTGGCTGTATCAGGCGCATTAAAGCAGGATATGCAGGCCATCGGAATGAATGGGGACAAGATCACTGTCCATTATACCGGGCTGGACCAGTCGAAATTCAAGCCGGTTGACCGTGCGGCGGTGAAAAAGCAATTGGGCATCACAGGCCCGTTGTTCATCTGTGTCGGCGCACTTATCAAGCGCAAAAACCAGCATTTGGTTATTGAAGCCATGGCATCTTTTCCCGATGCGACGTTAATGCTTGCCGGAACCGGCGAGGAAGAACAGGCTTATCGGGCCAAAGCCAGGATATTGGGCATAGAGGATCGTATCCGCTTTCTCGGCAATGTTCCGCATGATGATTTACCCAAATTGGTCGCTGCGGCGGATATTTCCATACTGCCGTCAAAATCGGAAGGATTGGCAAATGCGTGGGTAGAAGCGCTATCCTGTGGCACACCCATCATCATCAGCGAAGCCGGCGGCGCGCGGGAGCTGGTTCAAAGCGAGACTGCCGGACGGATCGTGCAGCAGGATAGCGCGGAAATTGCACAAGCAATCCAAGAGATATTGGCTAATCCGCCAGCCGCGGATGAAGTACGAAAAGCTGTCAGTGGTTTTAGCTGGAAAAACAATGGCGACATATTGGAAAAAATATTCACTGGCATATTACAGCCTGAATCGGAGGCGCGTATATTAGCGTAGCGGCATGAACGCGCCGATTATCCAACGCTCTTCCGCGCGTAAAACGCCCCATGCCCGCGCAGCAGCACGGCTGTCCATCACTTCGATACCTATATTTACTGTCTCTGCCGCACGGCGAAAATCTGCGGGAGGCTGTTCCATTTTGCTGCCGCTACCAAAAAGTAGAAACTCCGGCATGGGCGATAGATTTAGCGCCGCGATAATATCATCCAGATTCAGGTTCGCGCGATCCGGCGCATCCCATGACAATGCCTGTTCCGGTGAGAGCAACAAGCCATTATCATAGCGTTGCTCACCAATTTTATAACCTGTCGCTGAAAAGCCGGTAACAATCGGCCCTTCAAATTCAACGTCGCGTCTCAGTTCTACCATAATATTTCAACGATCAGCCAATTTCCTCTGGACCGCCGACCCTTTCCGCCTTTCCGGTTGATTCCGCCGGTACAAAGCTATCGGATGCAACTTTTAACCAGACCAGAACCGGCCCCGCCATATAAACGGATGAATAGGTGCCGATCACCACGCCAAGGGTCATCGCCGCTGCAAAACCGAAAATCACATCCGGTCCCCAAATAAGCAGAGCGGTCAGTGCGGTTATTGTGGTCAAGCTCGTCATAACCGTGCGGGCGAGTGTCTCGTTGATCGACAGATCGAGCAGAGCGATAATATCCATCTTGCGGAATTTCTTAAGATTTTCCCTGATCCGGTCATATACCACAATTGTATCATTGAGCGAATAACCGATGATCGTCAGTAAAGCCGCGACAATATTCAGATTAAACTCAAGCTGGGTCAGAGCAAAGAAACCGAAGGTCAGCACGATGTCATGAACAAGGGAGAGCAATGCGCCAACCCCAAACTGCCATTCAAACCGGACCCAGATATATATTGAAATGGCGATCATCGCGCCAACCAATGACCAGACACCTTTGGATAACAGCTCCTCCGACACCTTGCCGGACACAGAATCCACCCCGTCAATACGAACACCGGGATAATCAGCTTTCAACATGTCGGTAATCCGGTCAGCCATTTTATTAGCCAATTCCGGATCCTCCCCCGAACCTTCGGGCAATTTCATACGGATCGATACTTCATTGGGCTGGCCAAAACGCTGAATCGTCGGATCGCCGTAGCCAAGCGCGCCAACCTTGTCCCGCAATTCCGAAATCGGAGCATCGGCGGTCTGGGTAAATGTTGTGCGGATCATTTGGCCGCCGACAAAATCCACGCCGAAATTCAGGCCGCGCTGGGCGACCAGAACCATAGCGCCAATGGTCAGCAAGATGCTGAACCCAATGGCAACATTCCGCCATTTCAGAAACGGGAGATTGGTATCGTCCGGAACGAGTTTGAGAAGTTTCATAATCATTCCCTCCTATAATGCCAGCTCTTGCGGGCGGGCACGGCGCAGCCATAGCGCAACAAACATCCGCGTCACTACAACGGCGGTAAAGACGGATGTAACAAGTCCGATGATCAGGACAACGGCAAAACCGCGAACAGGACCGGAACCAAAAATAAACAATAATAAACCGGCGATAACCGTGGTGATATTGGCGTCAAAAATCGCTCTGGAGGCTTCTTTATAGCCCACTTCAACCGCCTGAACCACGCGCCTGCCTCGCCGCCTTTCTTCCCTGATCCGTTCATTGATCAACACATTCGCATCAACCGCAGAACCAACGGTTAAAATGAAACCGGCAATACCGGGCAGGGTCAATGTCGCGTTGAAAATCGCCATGACACCAAGGATCAGAAACAGATTCAGTGCCAGCGCAAAGTTGGCATACATTCCAAAGCGGCCATAAGACACAAGCATGAACGCCAATACTGCGACACTGGCAATGATCGCGGCGATCATGCCTTTACGGATAGAATCAGCGCCAAGGTCGGGACCGACCGTCCGTTCTTCCACCACCTGTAATTCCACCGGCAAGGCACCTGATCGCAATGCAATGGCAAGCTGGTTGGCGCCCTCAACCGTAAAATTGCCGGAAATCTGGGCAGAACCGCCCAAAATAGGCTCATTAATATTGGGCGCAGAAAGAACCACGCCGTCCAATATGATTGCGAAAGGCCGTCCCACATTATTTTGCGTTAGCCGCGCAAATTTTGCTCCACCTTCGGAATCAAAAGTGATGTTCACGACCGCAGCATTGGTGTCGGGGTCAAATCCCTGCCCTGCATCGGTCAGCTTATCACCGGAAATACCGCCAAGACGCTTTACCGCAATATTCGGCACGCCCGCCGGATTATCAGGATAAGGAAATATCTGGCTGCCAACGGGCGGACGTCCTTCGGCAATCGCGTTGGGGTCGGCTTCAAAATCAACCAGTTTAAATTCGAGTTTGGCAGTTTTTCCAAGCAACTCTTTCAAGGCTTCCGGATCTTCCAGACCAGGCACTTGTACGACGATCCTTGTGTCGCCCTGCCGGATGATTGTCGGTTCGCGTGTGCCCATTTCATCAATACGCCGCCGTATCACGTCAGTCGCTGTGTCCATTGCATTATCGACTGCGTTATCGATACCTGCTGAAGTCGGTGTTAGCACAAAGCGCGTTTCATCGCGCACCTCAATATTCCAATCCCGCTGCCCGGTCAGGCCAGCACCGGTGGTCAATGGCAATAAAACTTCTCTGGCAGCATCCACCTGAGTCGAATCACGCACCATGAAAGACAGTGCGCCGTCTTTACGGGAAATATCACCAATGTTGATCCGCGGACTTGCCCGGCGCATTTCTGCCCGCACGGATTCTTCCATGGTTAGCAGTCTCGTGGTTGCCACATCGGCTGGATCAGCCTCCAGCAAAATATGACTGCCCCCCGACAGATCAAGACCAAGGTTTATCGTTTCATCCGGCAAAAAGCTGGGCCAATATTTATGGCTTTCGCCAAAGAAAAGGCTGGGAAGCGACATCAGCACGCCAAAAGCCAGTAGCAACGATATGGAAATGACTTTCCAGCGCGGGAAATCTAACATCGTAAAATAATCCGTTCCCTATTCAGGTTTAATCGTTGGCCGGTTTACCGCTGCCGCGTGGCATAACGTCCGACAATGTAGCCTTAACCGCCTTCACGCGAATACCCTTGGCAATTTCAACCTCGACATATTCATCATCGACTTTCATCGCCTTGCCGACCAGACCGCCGCCGGTCACAACGTCGTCATTTTTCTGAACAGCCGCAATTTTGCTCTGATGCTCTTTCATTTTCTTTTGCTGTGGACGGATCAACAGGAAATAGAAAACAGCAAAAATCAGAACCAGCGGCATGATAGAAATCAGAAATCCGCCTGCACCCTCGGACGCGGCCTGCGACATGATTAAAAGTGAAGTCATCTCAATATCCCCAATAAACCTATTATTATAGCCTGATCACCAGACTGGTTGACCGCCATAGTTGTTCATCCAATGTCACGTGGCAAGATATTGGCCCAAAACACCGGACATAAACGCTGCGCGCCACTATCACGCACCCTGTTTGAAAGCAATCTATTAGCAATAAGAAAACAAACCGGTAAAACACGCACCAGACGCCATTCCCAGATGGGAGGGACTGTGCGATAGATCAAGCTGATGCAATTTTTTGCCCTATCGTTTTTCCAAAGAGCTTGCCAATAACGCTAGGCCGCCATATATGCGCGGGCTCGGACGGCAATGCCGCCGAAGGTCGGGACGTAGCGCAGCCTGGTAGCGCATCACACTGGGGGTGTGGGGGTCGTAGGTTCGAATCCTATCGTCCCGACCAATTTACCGTCTTTCCCAACCAAGAGCCGTAGTTTCCTTACCCCAAAAGACGTTCCAGCAAGCGGTTGAGAAACTCCTATCCCAATTCGCGCACCTGCCTTTGCACCTTGATGTGCACATTCGTTGTCTATTCATGGAGAATATCCAGTGGCGATCGCAATGGCCCACGCATTGATTATCACGCATCGATTAACCGGCCATCGTCCAGCTCGCGCTGCATCACCGCAGCTCTGTCGAGAGAGACGCGCCCGACACTGATGTCAATCATCTCGGTTGAAAAAGCACTATGGGTTGCGTGTCCAGCTGTGCCGGTCCTATCACTGCCATATCGCAGGCAAGGTTATCGGTTATATCAGGAGGCGATTGTGATTGATTTGATGTTGACGAATTCCTTGAGGCCAACCTCGCCATGTTCGCGGCCATAGCCAGAATTTTTGACGCCGCCAAACGGCATGTCTGGCGAAGCTATCGCGTAATTATTGATATTGACCATACCGGTATCAAAGTGAACCGACGCCATCTTGATAGCGCGGTCAACATCTTTGCTAAAAATACCTCCGCCCAAACCATAACGGCTATCATTGGCTATTTGCATGGCATCCTCGTCATCCTTGGCTTTAATAATCGAGGCGACCGGGCCGAAAATCTCGTCATCATAGGCTGGCTGACCCGGGGCAACGTCGACTAAGGCTGTGGCTGGATAGAACCAGCCGGTGCGTTCAGGAATCTGTCCACCAACCACGATTTTCGCGCCTTTAGCGACGCTTTCCTCGACCTGCTTGTGAACCTGCTCACGCTGGCTACTCGATACCAATGGTCCAAGCCCGCTTTCATCCTCGTTTGGATCACCCATAATGACGGCGTTAAAGGCATCTACAAAACCCTCCACGAAGGCATCATAATTTTTTTCGGTGACTATGAAGCGTTTGGCATTGACGCAGGTCTGACCATTATTGAACAATCGGCCTTGAACGCAGGTCTTTACCGCCAGATCGAGATCGGCATCATCGAACACCATATAAGCGTCATTTGATCCGAGCTCCATCACGGTTTTTTTCGTCACAGCTGCTGCCTTTTGCGCTACCGTGCGACCGGCCTTATCACTACCGGTCAGGGTTACGCCTCTCACGAGGTCATGTTCTATGATCTTGTCAGACTGGTCATGGCTAATCAGCAGAACGCCAAACAGCCCCTTTGGCAGTCCTGCCCGTTCGTAAATATCTCTCAGCATCAACCCGCTGCCGGTGCAGTTCCCAGAATGTTTAAGCAATATGCCGTTGCCGACCATCAGACTAGCGATTGAATATCGGATTGCTTGGTAGCAGGGAAAATTCCATGGCTGGATACCATAAATCACGCCCATCGGGGAATAGGTGACCAGCCCACGGCCATCAGGAACATCATGTTCTTCGTCGGCGAGTATCTCGGGACCGTTCTTGGCCGTATAGTCACAAATATGAGCGCACAGATCAATTTCCGCGCGGGAATCCTTTAGTAATTTGCCAACTTCATCGGTCATCAGCTGAGCATATTCTTCTTTTGAATTGCGTAGTTCCTCAGCGATAGCAGCGATGACCTCAGCTCGCTCTTCATGGCTCTTTAGCCGCCATTCGAGAAATGCCTCATGACTGGTTTCAACTAGCTTCATTGCCTCGTCGTCCGACATCATCGCATAGGATTCAAGCGTCCGTTCTGTAAGCGGGTTGGTGGTTTTAATAGACTTATCGGTCATAGAATATTCCAGAAATCTTCGCTGTGCTGCTTCAATGAGAGCTTTTATGAGTTTAGCGGTCGTGACCAATCAATGCATGAGCGGCGATATCGTTCCAATCACGTTCTCATCAGCTACAGAAGATTAGCGATCTGCCTCACTCTGATTGCAGGCTGCGGCGCAGCTTGGCTGACAAACTTCGCAGGAAATAAATCTGTCACAAATGACCCACAACAACGTCTCGCGTCGCGACATTTGATCATCGATGAAGAAATATAAATCGACGTAAGTAAATGCTCAGGGCAATAGAACTGCTTTGACACAGATCCCCTGATGTTGATCGCTCACCGCTTCATTAATTTGTGACAAGGGGTAGGTTTTGATCATGCGGTCAAATGGCAAACGGCCCGCTTGATAATGTGCAATCAGCTCCGGAATGAATGTTTCAGGATCGCTGTCACCTTCAATAATACCCATAATCCGGGAGCCAGGAGTCATAATCGTATTTATATCTATGGGAATTAACGTGCCCGGCGCCGCGATACCAACCAATCCGACTAGCCCCCTAGGTGCCAGAGCGCCAAAGATTGCTTCAATGGTTTCGGGTCGTCCAGTAGTATCCAGCGCATAATTTACGCCAGATGGAGCGATTTTGCGTATTGCAGCTGCCAAGTCCTCTTCCGCAGTAGGGTCAATGGAATGAGTCGCACCAAAATTATGCGCCAGCTCACGTCGCGATGACAATGGCTCTACCACAATGATCGTCGCGCAATGTTGAATTGCTGCGCCCATGACTGCGCTCAATCCAACAGAACCGCCACCGGTAATTAATAATATGGAATCTTCTTCGCATGCCATGGAACGCATGATTGCACCAGCGCCGGTCTGAATACCGCAGCCGAGAGGTCCGGCCATCTCTAAAGGAAAGTTCTCAGGAACAAGAACTAAATTACGTTCATAAGTTATAGCGAAATTGGCGAACGAAGATTGACCAAAAAAATTGGAGGTAACGGGTTCATCGCCGTTGAAAATCGATGTCGATCCATCGATGCGTGTTCCAGCATAATTAAGCTGGGGCATAGTATGACAATAAGAAGGATAACCATCTTTACACTGGACGCATTCACCACATGATCGAAAACTGATCGCCACGCGGTCTCCCGGTCTGAATTTTGTGACAGCGCTTCCTGTTTTTTCTACAATTCCTGAGCCTTCATGCCCAAAAACTCCAGCCCCGGTATAACCGAAGCCGCCTGATTGCGCTACAATATCAGTGTGGCACAAACCGACACCTACTATACGAACCACAATCTCGTCGTCACGGGGGTTGTCAAGAGTGAGGTCACGGATAACAAAAGGATCACCGGCTCGGTCGACCACTGCTGCACGGATAGTATTTCCAGTCATTTTGAGTTTCCCTGTCAGTAAATAACTAGGCGCTGCTCACTTAAATCAGCGTCACTTAAATCAGCGCCTGGTTATTGAGTCGATGGATCTGACAATGATGATCAGAAACTGCCACGTAGCGTAATGCCATAGGTGCGCGGCGGTGCAAGATAGGCATTTTCATCGCCGGCTTGAATTGGAGTATTGAAAGAGAGGTTGGTGTAAGTCTTGTTGAACATATTTTGTATCCAACCTTCCAACTGCCAGCCACTGTCTACGGACTTAATTCCGATGTTTCCGTTCATTATACCGACGCCACCTCTTTTGGTCGATGATGCCGTATTTATGAACTGACTGGACGAATATTGATACTGAACACGGCCAGTCAGATTGATATCATCGTTAATCGGTTGATCGAGATTCAGGCTCGCGTTGCCCGAAAGTTTCGAAGCATAGCGAAAGCGCTGGCCCGATAGCGCTGCTGCAAGCGCAGGATCAGTGCCATATTTAGCATGCGGCAACCAGATACCATCCAGTCCTAATGTCAGGCTTGGCGTTATTTCAAACAGGTTTTCAATTTCTGCGCCATATAGCTCTGCAGATTTAGCGTTGAGAACTGTAAATTGCAGCCCCACGAATTGAGCGACCTGTAAATCCGATATCTTATTATAAAACAAGGCAATATTTGTACGTGCCCTTCTATTCATATAGTCGATTTTACCGCCAATTTCAAAAGCATCAACGGTTTCCGGGTCGAATCTTGGATCAAGCGGCACGGCGCCCGGTACTTCAGCAGGATTATTGGCTCGTACGCCAGCTCCGTTTGCATCTATGTTGACACCGCCTGCCTTGAATCCGCGGTTATATGTAAAATATACCATGGCATCACTGGTAGGCTTATATTGGACACCTAATGTGCCACTAAGAGCCCTGTCAGTGGTAGATGCTGCATAGGGAGCTCCCGGCTGTATACCCAGAAGGCGAAAAGCATCATTTGGTTGGGAACGATAGAAACTGTTTCTGAAAGACCCCTTCTTTTTCTCAATTGAATAGCGAAGTCCTGCAATGATGTTGAACTGATCACTTATTTCAGCATTGATATGAGCAAACGCTGCATAAGAAGTACTGGTGCCAGCCATATCTTCTCCTGCCCATTTACCGGGGGCTGCAAAAGCTGTTCCGGGAGGCGCTCCAGGCACTGCAACTGATACGATTGCATCGATATATGCCTGCCCTTGCGAATTCCAATACAGATCGCGGGTCATGTCCAACTGTTCTTTTGAATAAAAGCCGCCAACGACGAAGTCTGAATTTAATGCATCCAAACGACCATTATAAGTGAGTTCTTGGGAGAAAAACTGGCTTTTAAAGCTCTCGTCCAACGAGAATATATCTGCTCCGGTAAAATCAGAATCAACATCCAATTGGACAAGCTCGAATTCACGTAGCGAAGTTACAGATTTTAATGTGCCAGCGCCCAATGCGAAGTCCGCCAATAAGGTCGCGCCATAATCTATTATTTTCTGTCGCGAGGGGCTGGTCAAGACCTGCTCACGGTCCTTTAAACGTCGCGATGGCAAAACTGAACCGCGCGCTATTGTAAGGGCGTCTACTAAAGGTTGTGTAGGCCCATTAATAAAATCACTGGTCCCATAACAGCAATTCCCTGTCGATTTAGAATAATCCGCTATTACCCGCATGGTAAAATCGCTTGACGGGTCTATTAGGAGTTGCGCCTTATAAGCTTGTGCATCAATACTGTTGTAATGCTTACCCGAGTTCGGATCACTCAGATGGCCATCATCCTCTGTGTATAATGCCGCCACACGCAGCGCGGCAACTTCGCTGAAAGGTATATTGATAGCACCCTTGATGTCCAACGCATTGTAATTGCCATAACCTAATTCTATATTTCCACCTAAATCCATAACATCAGGAGTTGTGGAATTGACAAGAACCGCACCAGCAGATGTGTTTTTGCCAAAAAGCGTTCCTTGAGGACCGCGCAACACTTGAACCGCCTCTATATCCAAGAAGTTTTGAAGCGCTGACGCTGCACGGGTTCGATATACACCATCGATGAATATCCCAACCGCACCTTCAAAAGTACGGCTGTTACCAGTAGTTCCCAAGCCGCGAATAACGACGTTGGCACTAGACGATGAGATGTTCGACGAGCGAAACTGAATGCTAGGAGAAATGTTGGTAATGTTGGAAATATTTTCAATCCGCGCCATTGCCAAAGCTTCGGCATCCGCCGCCGTGATCGCCACAGGCACATCCTGCAACCGTTCCTCACGTCGTTGGGCAGTCACAACAATTTCCGATAACCCCCCGGCTTTTGCTTCAGCTTGAGACTGATCTTCCTGACCAAATGCGGGCATTGCGCCGAAACTTACACCTCCGAGCAACGCTAATAATGCAACACGGCGACTCGATCTTAATATTTTCATATATCCTACCCTGAACTTTAATTGATTGATTAATTATGCAACAAATTAGTTGTGCGTTTAACTAATGTCAACATTGGATCCGGGCCCGTCAAAACTTTCCAATTCCGTTCAGATTGCTGGTGAAATAAACGTCATTTGTCGGATAACTGTACAATTGAAAGCCTGAAGATGTCGGGGTTTTAATCAATGGCTTATTGGATAGCTCAAGGAGCGTTTGTAATGGATCATTCAACATCTCTATTGCCCAGCCCGATTACTAGTCCCCAAACAAACTCTATCCAATGCTTTCATTCGTGGCCCAAGACAAAAACATGAAAAATGCGCCTGATATTTATCCGCAGAAAAGCGAGAATTTACTCGTCTCCCATCCTGAATATGTGACGCGACTGTTATCGGAGCACCAGAGCCGTAAACGGGAGAAAAAGTGGCAGCAATTATTCAGCCAGCTGATCGCGATGATGCAAATGGCATTTTGCTAATTCTGTAATTAGCAGTAATTGCCGCTGTTAATTGGCTTACATTGACTGCACAAAATTAGAACTGGGCTATCATTCGCACAAATTGATCTTTACGGTGAAGACAAGGCTTTCAAAAATAACTTACGGGCAGTTATCGCAAAGGAGCTCATATCAGTATCTGGAGCTAGCAAATAATGTACTGCTATACCCAATTGAAAACTTCCTATCAGTAGTGCTGCTGAGTCCGGATCGAGATCATTATCGATCACGCCTTCCTCCTGTCCGCGAGTGATCAACTCAGCCAATTTATCCCGCACAGCTAGATGTCGATCCTTGAAAAATTGCTGTGCAGGTTGGCGATTGGCTACGGCGTCAGCCATGATTACAAAATAAGCGCTTAAAAAATCTTCTCCAACGGTTTGCAGCATCTCATCTGTATATCCTTGAATTTTTGCTAAAGGGTCTGCTGTCAAAGTCATTCGAGCTTCAAATTTTTCGCTGGATGCTTGCACAATGCTTTTCAACAGCTCTAGAATAAGCCCATCCTTTGAGCCGTATTTTTGCGAAGCCAATGTTCTGCTGTACCCCGATACTTCACCAATACGCTCAAATGTCACAGCATTATATCCCTCGCGCGAGATAATCTTGGCAGCAGCTGATTTCAGGGCGGCATCGGATTTTTGGCGTCTTACATGCTGTTTTACTCGTTTTTTCAAATCAACTCCTGCACTGTAACTACTCTATAGTCTTGGTTTTTAAAGGAGCTGTCAAACAGTTTTGCTTTCCAATAGGTTATCATCGAAATTGACATTCAGCCTCCATGTATTGTGATGATGTTTATCTAAAGGAGCACTTCTTAGGTTGGAATAATACACTGGCGATTTCATCGCTTCGCTCATGTCATCGTCTGGATATCACCAATGCAACCAAATCGCAGACGCAGCGTTATATTTGTTGGCAAGCTGAATACTGCCCAGAACCCTGCGTCGTCGACAGAAGCTACGCGCAAACTGATTGAACAGTTTTAAACCCAAATATTAGGAGCGACTTATGAACATTCTCATCGCCGGTGCGACCGGTAACACCGGGTTACGGCTAGTCGATCAATTGAAATCCAAAGGCCATTCCCCAATCGCTCTGGTCCGGCAATCCTCGGACATCAGCTCCTTGCCAGCGGACGTGACGAAACGCCAGGGCGACCTGACCGATCTTCAGCCCGGAGTCTGTGATGGATGTGATGCGGTAATTTTTGCTGCTGGCTCTGGCAGTTCGACCGGCCCTGACATGACTGATAAGGTCGACCGGGATGGTGCCATACAGCTGATTGATCTGGCCGTCGATGCGGGTGTATCACGATTTGTCATGCTCAGCAGCGCTGGCGCGGACAAACCCGATCCGGAAAGTGACCTTGCCCATTATCTGCAAGCAAAGCACGAAGCAGATGAACATCTGAAAGCGTCCGGCCTCAGCTACGCCATTGTCCGGCCCGTCGCCCTCACCGACGATGATGGCGACCGCAACATGCGTTTCGGTGATGATGTCGACTTAAAAGGGAAAGCTGCACGAGGCGACGTGGCCGCAGTTCTGGCAAATGCGGTGGACGACAGCGAATGGACTGGCAAAGCCCTATTGATGCAGTCCGTATAAACCAGCGGCTGAACAGAAATAGCCACTTCTTTACAGCCACTTCCTTGGCACCGCGGTTGAACCAGCCTTTTCCATATATAGGCAGTCTGAAAGGAACTGAACCTTTTAGACTGCCCGTTCAAGGGGCCGAGCGAGATACCTCATCCGGCTTTAAGCTTGGTCTTTGCCGCGCGGCCTATCCAATGTGCATGAAATACTTCCGATTTAATCGGTTTAGATATATGCCAGCCCTGACCCACATCACACCCTAGTCTGGTGAGTGTATCCATGCATTGCTGATCCTCGATCCCTTCAGCTACTACCTTGAAACCCAGAGCATGGGCCATCTGGATGGTGGACTTGACCATCACATAGTTGGTTTTATCGGTATTGATCGTCTTGACGAAACTCTGATCAATCTTGATTTCATCGACTGGCAGACGTTGGAGATAACTCATCGTCGATTGACCGGTTCCATAATCGTCGATTGATATTTTGATACCGGCTTCGCGCATGCGATTAAGTGCGATTATGGTAAGATCGAGGTCAGCGAGCGCCGCAGTTTCGGTGACCTCGAAAATAACTTGGCTACTGATGACCGGCGATGATTCAACGATCTTAATGGTATTTTCCACAAATTTGCTATCACCGAGTAACTGGGCGGAAATATTGATCGAGCAACTCAATTGCGTTTGATCATGCCCCCATCGAGAAAGATCTTTTAACGTCTGCTTCAAGACAAACAGGGTTAATACATCAATTCGACCTGCTTTTTCGAGCATCGGTATGAAAACCGCTGGACTAATATAGCCTTGATCCGGGTGGTGCCAACGTACAAGCGCTTCCGCACCCTGCAATATGTCGGACCTCATATTCCATTTCGGCTGATAAACCACCGTGAGACTTTCGTTCTCGATTGCCAGATCAAGGTCGGCCAGCAGTTGAAGCTTGTCGCCAATCGACCGATCGACGTTTACATCGTGGATAAGCCACTTCTGTCCTGCCTCAATGGCTTGCTCGGATGCAATAATAGAATTATCGAGAGTTTCACGACTGAAACCAAATGTCGCGTTTATCTTGATTTTCTCTTGTCCTACCATGACGGGAGATTGAAGCATCACAATGGCAGTTTCAAAATGCACTTCAATATCAGCGATATAATCATCTTTAATGACCCATGCGATTATATCAGTGTCCACATGGAAAACACGTTCATCGAGAGACAGAAATTTTAAACGTTCCGCAATGTTTTTGAATAATTCGCAGCGTGATTGTTTGTCAGTTACCACCAAAAGTTCATGAAAACTGGTAAGCTTTGCTGTCGCGATATTGCATCTATCTCCTTCAGCCATGAATTGCAGCATCGCATTATCATTCGGTAATCCGCTGATGGCATTGGTGAAATGACTCGTGTTGAGTGCCAGAGTTGTCGCGAACAGTTTTTTGAGGAATAAAAACGCTCCTAGGAATAAATAAGTCGGCACAATGGAATATGAAAATAAAGAGCCATATTCGGCAGCTATCAAGATGCCGGATAATATAATGCCGATAGTCCACGTAATTCGGGTAATCGCCTTTTCGTCGGTTCCTTTGTTCGCAAAAAAACAAAGCAATATAATCGCAGCGATCGCTAACGGCAGATATTGACTCAGACTTTGTAAGTTAGTGCCTTGCAACAAAGTTTCTGCTGCCATCGCTTGAATGAATACGCCCGGAATCACTCCGAAACGGCTGACCGGGTAACGATCACCCAATTCTATCGCAGTGGCGCCAATTATCACTTTAGCATTTTTCAGTTCCGGTATCGGCTGGTCCGCAGCCAAAATATCCACAAAGCTGAGACGCGGAATAGTTTCCAATTTTATTGACTGGTCAATATCAAAATTTTCATTAATATTTCCCGATACTTCAGCTACCATACTAGCCAGTGATGGCCGCGCTATACCGGCTGTTTCGGTTCCAAAACTATACTGGTTAAGCTGCCCTCGCTTGTCTGGATGAACATTGACGGAAGCAAGAAAAGCATTTTGACGTAATATTTTTATCGGTAAACTTTCAAAATCCGCCTTTTGATTACTAGCTCCCCGCTGGCGAAAAGTAGGTAAGATAATCGTTGCGTCGGAACGCGCTATAGATTCCGCAAAAGCCTTATCATCTTCGGCGGTGGAATGTGAAGAAAAGTCAACGTCGAAGGCAATTTGCGTGACACCAGCTTGACTGAGCTTATCAACCAAATGTGCGTAATATTTGCGAGGCCATGGCCAACTGTCGAGCTCTTTTAATGATTTGGCGTCGATCTCTACTACCGCAATTTGTCCGGTTGCCTGCCTTTCCAGAATATCTGCGCGCAAATCTTTAAGTTGCTGCTCGACCTCGGAGCCGACACCGGTCACGCCCATAGCGAGCCCCGCACTCAAAGCCAAGGCCCAAGCCACTAGCACGCGATGAAGCGCATTCAAATGAATTGAGAAAAATGGTGCTTTCAATAATTTTCTCCACCGCTCGTTTCACTAATCTTTACGGTAGAGGTTTATATTAAAGGTTAACCCGCACTGTGCATATCTTACAGCAACCAAATCTGGCACGTTAGAAAAGCAATTAATTACAGTATGTCCAGCTTTAAACGCAGGTCTAATAATATAGTATCGCCGTCGTCATCATCAGCGTCATCGTCGCCATCTTCATCATCTTCATCATAGCCATCATCGGCATCGTCATCTTCAAAGTCATCATCGTCGCCGTCATCATCATCTAGATCATCGTCATCGCCGTCATCATCATCGTCGGCGGCGTCGTCATCATCTAGATCATCGTCGTCATCGTCGTCATCATCGCCGTCGTCGTCGCCGTCATCATCGAAGACATCATCATCATCGTCGTCATCGTCGTCATCGTCGTCATCATCATCGTCGTCATCGTCGTCATCGTCGTCATCATCGCCGTCGTCGTCATCGTCATCGTCGTCATCATCTAAATCATCGTCGTCATCGTCGTCATCGTCGTCATCGTCGTCGCCGTCATCATCGAAGTCATCATCATCATCATCATCGCCGTCGTCGTCATCGTCATCATCTAAGTCATCATCTAAGTCATCATCATCGCCGTCGTCGTCATCATCGCCGTCATCATCATCGTCGGCGTCGTCATCGTCAAAATCTTCGTCAGCTGTGGTTTCGGGATCCGTCGTCTCATCGAATATAATTTCTTCTGACGTGGCTGCTACGCCACTGGTCGATAGAATTTCACCGCCAATCAGACCATTCGTCAGCGTCGCCAATTCCACCGGCTCTTCGATAATCGCTTCCGTAATTGAACCGGAGAAACCCTTATTGGTTAACCCATCTGCGACAATTGAACTCTTTATAACAGCTTCGGTTTGCTGTGGTGCTGTCGTGCTGACTTCCTGTTTATTGGGAGATTCAATTGTCCGACGCTCGCCATCGAAAACGACCAAGCTAAACGGATCCGCTGAATTGATCATACCAATCATTCCAGCGGTGACAAGTTGCGAAGCACCTTCATCTAGGGTTTTGACTTCGACCGCTCCCTCAGTAACCTGAACAGCGGACCCTTCATCCGAAACAGTTACACTGAATGTTGTGCCTTTTACTACGGCTGCGAGATAGGGTGTCTGGACACTAAAATGCGGTGCTTTTTTCTTACCTATACGGTAAATCACATTACCGAAATACTCGATAATCTGTGTTAAAGATCCGCTTTCTTTGGGGTCAGCGATCGCAATATGACTTCCTGGGGCAACTACCAGATATTCACCCTCGCGTGTGAGAACAGCACGACCCGACCGGCTGGTTTTGATGACATCCCCGGCAATAAGATTGGAAGACCGGGTAGCAGTTTTAATAACCCCTTTTCGTGAAACGGTTACACCGCCCTTGATTTCCGAAATTTGCCAACCTGGAGTTCCCGCATAAGCAGCCCCACTGGTCATCAAGCTCACAATCACACAAGATTTGACAATTATTCTAGTCATAATTTGCCCCAATCAACTTATTTAGAATTAAGTCAGTGGATACCCTTTTAAATAGCGGATACAAAAATATAGATAAGTTAAATGAATAACAGACTATTAGGAGAAACAGATAACAAAGGGTTAATAATTACTATCGCTAACATAAAATTAACTGGTTTCAGGCAAGAAGAACCACGCAAAATGATATTAAAACAGCACTGGCTCTCTAATGAAATCTGCAAAAATCGGCGTCATATTATCGATCTTGATTTTACCTGCCCAAACGCAGGCAAACGCTATGTCACCGCAAAGTGACGACCAAGTAGGCGATTGGCTATTAAGAAATTCGGAGAAACAGGATGACGATTTAGAGCCATCTTCTACGATACCGGCCATTCAAACCGCGCTCAATCAAACGGCTCCTATTCAACCTGCCCAAAATCAATCAACAAATGAACCAGAAAATGAGCCAAATTTTCGGATCGGTGCAGTGGGAGTTGTTGGCGCTCAAGAAATTGATATCAGCATTTTTTCTTCGGCAATAGAGTCCGCGATTGGCGCAGAAGCGACCGATGAACAACTTGCGTCCTTGTCACAAGAGATGGCAAGAGTTGCACGGGACCGGGGCTATATCATGGCGTCTACATCCATACCTGAGCAAGCAATACAAATGGGGGTTGTCCAAGTACACCTGATAGAAGGTGTCATTGATGAAGTGAGAATTATCGGATCCGAGAATAAACAAGTCGAACGGATATTGAAGCCGCTTGAAGGGCTGGTAGCGAAGCTTGACATTCTCGAACGAAAACTCTTGCTGGTCGGAGATATACCGGAAATCGCAGTCAGGGGAACCGAGTTTGCCCAGGAAGATGGCCGCAATATACTACTTGTAAAGGTCCACGAGAAAAACGATCGGTTGCGTGCTAAAGTAGACAATTACGGAACCGAGCGTTTCGGGCCGATAAGAGCCAGAGTTTCCGGTGAGTTTAAGTCTGTAGTCACTGATGCTGACCAGATTGGTCTTAGCATCCGAACCAACCCGGTTGATCTATCAGAAATCTTTTATGTGAGTGGATATTATGAAACCGCGATTGGCACTAATGGATTACGAATGGGCGTTGCCGCGTCGGTCGGCAACACCGCTCCTGAAAGTCGCTCTGGCAACGGAGACCGAAATGGAGACAGCTTTTATTTGTCAGCAATCACCAGTTATCCGTTAGCAAGATCAACGGCAGGCAGTTTATGGTTGGAAGCTGAAGGCGCTTATCTAACTGTTGATCAGGATGAACTTGGATCAATGATACGGGACGATACAAGCGTAACCGTATCACTGGGCTTGCGTAGCGAACTTCCTTTGCTGGGCGGACGTATGCGTACCCGGTCGACAATCGTACGAGGCTTAGGAGTTTTTGGTGCTACCCGTCTGGGAGATCCACTGGCATCGCGACGTGATGGAGACGGTGTTTTCACCAAAGGTGTATTCTGGACTGACTTCAGAACTGGCTTGAGCAAGAATGTCGAAATTTACTTTTCCGGCAAAGCCCAAATTGCCGACCGTCCCTTACTATCTACAGAAGAACTGAGTATTGGCGGCGCTTATAGAGTGCGCGGCTATGACTTCAGCGAGTTGTCCGGTGACGAGGGCTTTTATGGCCTTGGAGAAGTCAGATATGAAATCAAACGTCCTACGCCGTGGATACGCAAACTACAGCTCTACGCCTTTACAGACGTAGGATATGTAAATGATATTAAGAAGGACTCCAGCGAAGGCAGCCTATATTCAGCAGGACCGGGTATCCGCGGCTCGCTGGGCCCTGTAAATTTTGAGTTGGAAGGTGCATTTCCGATCAACAAGGTCCGCAAGGATAGTGGCGACAAAAGCCCGCATCTGAACATGAGTGTCGGGGTGAGTTTCTAAAAGTTGATAGTATATCCGTAAGCCTGCATCTTGAACCGGGCAAAGCTATACCATCCATTTTACAAATCAGCTATAATTTGCTCTCTTTGGCCCCAAGATCGTAAGTTGAGACTATTCGCGCGATCAATTAATTGTTCAACATCGCCAATTTTGAAATGTCCGGCCGAGTCATAATCGCCCAGTTCATCCCAAGTCACCGGAGCCGCTACCGGCGCTCCTGTCCTTGCGCGGACAGAATAAGGCGCGACAGAGGTCGACCCGCGCTGGTTGCGGAGCCAATCGATGAATATTTTTCCCTTTCGCTTCTTTTTGGACATGGTTGCGGTGAACCGATCCGGTTCTGACCGGGCCAATGCTATAGAGAAGCGGCGGGCAAAATCCTTGACCTTTGGCCATGCCGCCTGCGGCGTTAACGGAACATTGATGTGAACGCCCTTGCCGCCGGATAGCATGGGAAAACTCACAAGGCCAAGATCAGCGAGAGTCCGGTGAATATCCTGTGCGGCCTTTTTGACATCGTCAAAATCCAGTCCCTCGTCAGGGTCCAGATCAAATACCATCCGGTCGGGTCTCTCCAGCGGGTCAGTGCGTGAGCCCCAGCCGTGAAACTCGATCGTTCCCATCTGAACGCAGGCGAGAATACCGACGACATTTTCGAGATAGAGATAATCCGCAACCCCGCCATTTTTTTCGGTGATTGCTATTGCCTTGACATGATCGCCGAAACTGCCTGCATCATGTTTCTGGAAAAAACATTTTTTCGCGCGACCCTGGGGACATCGCACCAAGCTGATCGGGCGATGGGCCACCCACGGCAGCAATAAAGCGCCAATACTCGCATAGTAATCAGCGAGATCGCCCTTGGTAGCCTTGGCTTCGGGAAATATGATCCGATCGCGGCTGGAAATTTTAAAACTTAATCCGTCCATGCTTGAGGAATGAGTTTCCGGCCTTTCCGGTTTAACTTTGCTGGCAGCCTTGTCGCTGCGCAATCCCAGAAAGCTACCATGGCGCACACGGCCGTCCCCGGTAAATTCCGCAAAGGCGATCTCGGCTACTAATTTGGGTGTCACCCAACGGGCATCCCGGCTTTCGGTTTTTGGCACCTGCGCCGGAGCGGTTTTGCGCGCCAGGCGCTCCATCTTTCCCGCCAGATCCTCCATCATATCTTCAGTAAATCCGGTGCCCACGCGGCCTTTGTAAACCAGTTCATCGCCTTCGTTCTGGGCAAGCAACAACGAAGCAAAGGGGCGACCTCTCTTGTCCGACTTGCGCCAGCCGATAATGACAAATTCCTGCCGGCGGGTGCATTTGATTTTAAGCCAGTTTCTGGAGCGCCGACCGCGATACGTCGCATCGACGCGCTTGGAGATAATACCTTCCTGACCCGCCCCGCACATCATATCGTATAATTTCTCGCCCGCACTAATGATATAATCAGCCAGACGGATCGCAGCATTGCCATCTCCAATCAGCGCCTCGAGCCGGTGCTTACGCTCGATCGTAGAGAGTTTCGTCAAATCTTCGCCTTGGTTTTCCAGCAGATCAAAGACGAACAGGGACAATCCGCCAGCATCTTCCTTGAGTGCTTTCTGAAGCGCAGAAAAGTCCGGGTTCCCGTTACCGTCCAGCTTGACGATTTCACCGTCGATCAGCGCTGAATCCAGCCTGAGGCCGGCAGCAGCTTCCGCGATTTCCGGGAACTTGTCAGTCCAGTCCTTACCTGAACGAGTGTAAATCCTGACCTTGTCACCTGCCACGGCCAACAGGCAACGATAGCCATCATATTTGATCTCGTGGAGCCAATCGTTACCCGCTGGCACTGTATCAACCAGTGTCGCAAGCTGGGGTTTCTGGAATTGAGGCAGTGCGCCATATCCGGATTTCTTCTTCGGTGTCCCGGCCTTGCTCTTTGTTTTATTATTGTCCTCAGACGCCTTCATCGCCCCGGCTAAATCATCGCCTTCCTCAAGTGAAAACTCGCCATCTTCGTCAGCCGCTATTTCGGCCATCACGCGACCGGTTCTCACGCTGGCAAGTTCACCCGCGACCAGATCATCACTGCCGGCTGCATATTCATCGTCGATCTTACGTAACAGCCAATTCTCGCGTTTTTCACCCTTCCTCCCGCGCATCCGGACAAGCAGCCATTCACCCTTCATCCGCTCGCCCATGAGAACGAAATGAAGATGGCCCTTTTCAAGATCGTCGGAGCTCTTGCCCTTAACCGGCGCCCATGTACCCGTGTCCCATAGCATCACAGTGCCGCCGCCATATTCGCCTTTCGGGATAGTGCCTTCAAATTCGGCATAGGATAGCGGATGATCTTCCGTCCGCACGGCCAGTCTCTTGTCATCGGGATTAAGGCTAGGCCCCTTGGTCACTGCCCAGCTTTTGAGAACCCTGTCGATCTCGAGCCGCAAATCAAAGTGAAGCCGTGAAGCTGCATGTTTTTGCACAATGAAACGGTTTCCGTCCGCTTTTGCCAATTTTCCAGCAGGTTCGCGGGTTTTGTCAAAATCGCGTTTGTGATTATAGGCGGCGAGCGGGTCGGGCTTTTTTGACATTGTTTATCCCGATTTGCGCTTTTTACCGCTATCTTCGCTCTCGACCGATTTTTTGAGAGCGGCCATCAAATCGATGACATTGCCCCCCGGTTCCGCACCTTCATCCACATCCTCAAGTATTTTCTTGCCACCCGCCTTGCGTTTTTTTGTAATCAGCTCTTTCAGGGCTTCGACATAGCGGTCCCTATATTCATCGGCGTCGAACGGCGCTGCTCTATCCTCAATCAGTTTTTCGGCTAGACTGAGTAGCTCCTTGTCGGGTTTAACGTCGTCAATATCTTCGAAATAGCCATGCGCTTTTCTCACCTCGTCAGCATAGCGCAGGGTTTCCAGCACCATGCCGTTGCCGCAGGGTTTCAGGCTGACTACATGCTCCTGCCCGCGAACTGCCAACTGACCGACACCGACTTTTTTTGTTTTCCGCAGAGCATCTCTGAGCACCACATAGGCTTCCTCGGCCAGATCATCGGCCGGAACGACATAATAGGGCTTTTCGTAATAGAGTACGTCAATGTCAGATGCGTCAACGAATTGGGTCAGGATCAGGGTCTTCTTGCTTTCAAGCTTCACCGCATCGATTTCATCCTGATCCAGCAGGACATAGCTATCCTTTTCATATTCGAAACCCTTGATAATGTCGTCCCGATCAACCGGGCCGATTCCAGGAACGACTTTTTCATATTTAACGCGCTTACCCGACGGTTCGTGAATTTGGCGGAACGAGATTTGGGCACCGCTTTTGGTTGCTGGATAGATTTCGACGGGGATCGAAACTAACGCTATTCTGATTTGACCTTTCCAATAAGCTCGTGCCGCCATTTTTTATCCTTGCGTCAAAAAGTCGTAGCCTTGCATCATGTGCACAACCGGAGAAAATCCCAGAACCGCCGTGATGATATTATCCAACCCAGTAGAGCGATCTGACTCCCCAAGCTTTTCGTAAACGCGTGGCGCTTCCATTGGTTGCAACTTAGATAGTGAGAGATATTCTTAAAACTCGCGGTTTCATTTCCACGTTCCAGCGCTATTATATGCATCATCTTAAAAGATGCACTTCACCACATCATCCCTTATCTGACGGTTTCACCGCCGTTAAGCTTCAGGATATGTAGCTGATATAAGCACTGATGGGTGCGTTATTGATATGTCTATCCTTTCGGTGAAGGATGGGCCACAAGTTGTAAGCGCGCTATACCGGAAATATATTCTAGAAAGGCTAATGGTAAAAAATGGTTGATTATATGAAGCGAGTTAAGATTTGTTCGAACCTTTGAAAGTCGCGTTTCAATATATCATACCTAAGCGGGGGCTGACTGCCTTTGCCGGCCGCATTGCCGGAGCAGAATTAGGCAAGCTGACGACCCGGCTAATAGGCTGGTTCATTAGCAAATATGCAGTTGATATGAGCGAAGCCCACAATCCGGATATCACCACGTATAAAAGTTTCAACGCCTTCTTTACCCGTCCGCTAAAGGACGGAGCGCGACCAATAACGGATGCAGATTTTTCCTGTCCTGTGGATGGAGTCATCAGTCAGCTTGGTGCGATTGATGACCATAATATTGTGCAGGCCAAAGGTCATCTGTTTACGACGACTGAGTTGCTTGGTGGCGATACAGATTTGGCAGCAAAGTTTCAAAACGGGAGCTTTGCCAATCTGTATCTATCCCCTAAGGATTATCATCGATTGCATATGCCTTGCGAGGGTAGGCTTACGCGTATGATTTACGTGCCAGGCACTCTGTTTTCCGTTAATCCCACCACTTCACGCAAAGTACCCAAGCTTTTCGCGCGAAATGAGCGGTTAATCTGTGTGTTTGAATCACCCGAACACAGCACTTTCGTAATGGTCCTTGTCGGCGCTACAATAGTCGGCAGCATGGCAACAGTCTGGCAGGGCATAGTTAAGCCAAAGCCCGCTAACAGGATTACACAGTGGACATATTCTGATCAGAATATCATTCTCGAGAAAGGCGAAGAGATGGGGCGATTCCTGCTGGGTTCTACTGTCGTCATGCTGTTCCGTCCGCACACTATTGCTTTTTCAGCCGACTGGGCACCGGAGAAATTGGTGCGTCTGGGAGAAACAATGGGCAATAAACCCCATTAAATCTTCGTGGCTATGTAAGCACTCGTGAAATAGCTTTTCTAGGCTCCAGAAGCGCGAAGCTAGGATAGAGTTATTAACATATCTATTTGCCTACGATTGATGCGACCATTTCGATAGTATCAGCATCTACCGCAGGTTTATCCCAACGGATTCTGTTGATCCGCGGAAACCGCAACGCATAACCCGATTTATGGCGTGGACTTTGGTGTGCAGAGTCAAAGGCGATTTCAAAAACCAGCTCTTTTTTTACCTCTTGTACTGGTCCGAAACGTTCCTTTTTATTGTTGCGAACCCATTTATCAATTTCTTTAAGTTCTTCGTCTGTGAAACCGAAATAAGCTTTTCCGATGGGCAGAAGTTGTCCCTGCTCTGACCATACGCCAAATGTATAGTCGGAATAATATGATGATCGTTTTCCAGTGCCGCGCTGAGCATACATTAAAACGGTGTCCAAGAGGAAGGGATCGCGCTTCCATTTATACCATGCGTGCTTTGGGCGGCCGGCAACATAAGGTGAGGCCCGTTCTTTGATCATCAGCCCTTCGATAAGCCCCCCGGTTTGCGCTGCTTTTTGGCGTAAAGCATCGAGGTCCGATTTGTCATCAAATGGCAAGATTCTCGAAATCGAGAACCGGGTTTTATTCCGCACCGCCATAAACTTTTCAAGCTTTTGTCGTCGCACATCAAAGCTTTTACTTTTGATGCTTTCTCCGTCCAAAGCCAGCATGTCATAGGCCATGAAATGTGCCGGCAATTTTTCCATGATGCTCTTGCTGGGTTTCTTTTTATTCAAACGCTGTTGAAGATCATTGAAACGGCCGATCTCCTCGCCCGTTCTAACCAAAAGCTCCCCGTCCAATACCCCTGTAAAATCACAGGCTGCGATGAGGTCAGGAAAACTGTGCGATATATCATCCCCTTTACGTGAAAAGAGCTTGGTTTCCGAATTATTCGCTGCAATCTGGACACGAATGCCATCAAACTTCCACTCAATAGCATGTGTTTCCGGTGCAATTCTGGAAAAGTCTTTGTCTTCGATTGGATGGGCCAACATGACCGGGGAATAGGTCAAGAGACCGGAAACATCAGGAATAGGTGCCTTTCCATCAATCCATGCGAAAAGCTCTGTGTACGGGGGTTTAATGGCGTGCCAAAGCTCCTCTATAGTATCAAGATCCACATCTTTCATATTTGCTATAGTGCGTTTGACTGATCGCGCCGACATGCCAACCCTCAGACCCCGTGTGCCGAGTTTTAGCAAAGCCCAACGCTGGGGAGGCGTCATATTATCGAGCAACTCTGTCAGATATTCGCTTATGCCTGCTTTGTCTCGCGCGTGAAATTGCGCGATAACCTCGGATAGACTTGGCAACCGGTTTAGCCTCCGCGCATCAGGTGAAGGCCGCCACGCGAGCGCAACGGTTTCCGATAGTTCACCGACATAATCACGCGATATATCAAACAGGAACGGGTCCATACGTTCTATCATAAGCTGTTTGGTCAGGCTGCGTTTGAATAAATCAAAACTCAATGTGCCAGCAATCGCGGCAGTGGCCCATCCCCGGTCAGGGTCAGCTGTCCCGCGAAGATAATCGGCAAATATAGCCTCTTTGGCTTTTGTCGAATTTGTAAAATAGAGATCATCTAATAAACGTGAGAATCGCTCCATTATTCCGGCTCCTCATCACGCCCGATAAGGTTCAACGCTTTCGCTTTGACGCCGCGCTGCTCCAATGCATATTGTAACGCTTCTACGCGGCCATGAGTAATCCATACGTCCGGAGCACGGGTAGCTAGTGCTGTTTCAATCAAGTCATCCCAATCGGCGTGATCAGATACTATTAGCGCCATTTCAGCGCGTCTCTGGCGAACGCGTGCGCGAATTTGCATCCACCCCGAGGCCATAGTCGGTAAAGGGTCCGGCATACGCCGCGACCATCTGTCTCCCAACGCGGATGGGGGACAAAGGATAATTTTTCCCCGTAAAATATCCCGATCCTTCACGCCAATCTCTGAAACGGGTTGCCATTCGCCGAAATCAAAACCGAATGACTCGTAGAGTTCGGTTAGCTTTTTAAGCGCACCATGAATGTAGAATGGATGGGAATAGCCTGCGTTTCTTAGTGCGAGCATGATACGTTGGCATTTCCCTAAGGCATAAACACCGACAAGGTGGGATCGCTCAGGAAAGACTTCCATTGATCGAATAAGTTTGCTTATTTCTTCTTCCAAAGGTGGATGTTGGAAAACCGGAAGGGCAAATGTGGCTTCGGTTATAAATACATCGCAGGGAACTACTTCGAACGGTTTGCATGTTGGATCGGGATGCCGTTTGAAATCTCCGGAAATCACTACCCTCTGCCCGTCATATTCCAGTACCGCTTGAGCGCTACCCAGAATGTGACCGGCAGGTGCCAACCAACATGTGACCCCGTTACCAAGGTCATAACCTTGTCCATAATTTAAGGAAACGCCGCCTTTAACAGAGATATCAGAATAGCGAGTACGCATAATGGCCAATGTCTCAGGCGTTGCGAATACATCGCCATGTCCCGATCGGGCATGATCTGCATGGCCATGCGTGATAATGGCTCTATCAACTGCATCATGCGGATCAATATAGCAATTTGCCGGAGCGCAATAGAGACCTTCAGGTCTTACATGCATCCATTTTTCGGCTCGAGCATTCATTATAGACTATCCTGATCTGCACGACAGAAAGATACTAATGCCAACTGCCAGTATTACTGATAACCCGCATATAAGCTCAACGGTTCCGTTAAAGTTTCCAGTTCCCATGGAAAAATGGTTTGCGGATCAAAATTGGCATATTCGGGATTATCAACGCGCGATGGTTGATGCCTATAATAAACGGGAAGATACATTACTCATCGCGCCGACAGGCGGCGGTAAAACACTGGCAGGGTTTTTGCCAAGTTTGATTGCTTTGTTCGACAAGCCCGCCAAATCACAAGCGAATGTTAAGACGCTTTATATCTCTCCGCTTCGTGCTTTGACCAATGATATTGAACGCAATCTTGCGCGGCCGATAAAAGACATGAACCTGCCCATCACAATTGGTGTCCGCACAGGAGATACCAAAAGTTCTCAACGGACCAAGCAGCGAAAAACGCCGCCCGATTTTTTGCTTACAACACCTGAAAGCCTTATGCTTTTGTTGTCCTATGATGATGCGGAGGAATATTTTGCTAATCTGGATGTAGTTATCATTGACGAGCTGCATAGTTTTGCCACAGGCAAACGGGGAGATTTCACCTCGCTGGCGCTGGCGCGTTTAAAAACTCTTGCTCCAGATCATGTGCGCTTTGGTTTATCGGCTACAATTAGTAACCCGGAAAATGCCGCACGTTGGCTTGGCCCCACAGGATCGAGCGCGAAGGTACTAGAAGTCAAATCATCTACCAGGCCAAGCATAAGCGTTATTGAAACGGATGCGAGGATACCATTAGGCGGGCACAGTCCCCATTATGCTATAAAGCAGATTTACGACGAAATATTATCGGCAAAAAGCGCAATTATTTTTGTCAACACGCGGGCGCAGGCAGAGCTCTTATTTCAGCAACTCTGGCTGAAGAATGACCGGAATTTATCTATTCTTATTTATCACGGGTCTTTATCCCGCGAAAAACGCGAGAAAACAGAATCCTTCATCGCTAGTGGTGCCATGCGGGCTGTGGTGTCTACATCAGCTCTGGAAATGGGTATTGACTGGGGCGATGTTGACAAAGTTATTCAAGTCGGGGCGCCGAAAGGGATAAGCCGCCTTTTACAGAGAATAGGACGTTCAAACCATCGGATGGATGAACCCTCTCGAGCCATTATGGTACCTTGTAATCCGTTAGAGGCGGTTGAATGCGAAGTCGCCATAGACGCCATTGCACAAGGCCACCGTGATGGTGAGGATTATCATGGTGGTGCGCTGGATGTTGTGGTGCAATATATTGTCAACCGCGCTTGTGCCAGTCCGGTGAAGAAACGCGAATTATACAATGAAATACGCAGCGCTCACCCATATAGAAACTTATCCGAAGGGGATTTTGAACGATTATTGGAGTTTGCACAAAATGGAGGCTATTCTCTAAAAGTCTATGACAGGTACCAGCGCCTTCAGGCGACATCGCTAGGATATAGAATAGTCAATCGTGAACAGGCGCTGCGTCACCGCATGAACATCGGGACAATAGTGGAAGATGCAAAAATCAAAGTGCGTCGCATGGCTGGTCCTAAATCCAAACGCGGACGAATTATCGGCGAGATAGAAGAGCAATTTGTTATGAACCTTGTTTCTGGCGATACATTTGTATTTGCGGGGGAGGTTTTGCGTTATCAAGGCATGAAAGACAGGGTGATTGAGGCGCAACCAGCTCCCAAACACCGAGCTAAAGTCCCCGCTTTTTGGGGTGGAATGATGCCTTTATCATCTTATTTGGCAGACGGTGTACGGCGCGTTCTGGCAGACCCGGAACAATGGGCAAATCTCGCACCTCAAGTACAGTCTTGGCTTAGGTTGCAAAATAAATTTTCAGAATTGCCGAAACCACACGGCGTTCTGGTCGAAAGCTTCTTTGATAGAGGAGATTATGTCACAATATTCCACACATTTGAGGGAAGGAAGGTGAACAATGCTCTGGGATTTTTATTGACCCGCCGCATGGAGAAGGCTGATCTAAAACCGCTAAATTTTAGTATAACTGATTACGCACTGACCATTACCACTTTGGAACCTGTAGAGAATGTCGATGATTTATTGACGACTGATGTTGTCGCGGGTGAATTGCATGACTGGATTATTGAATCCCCGATGGTCAAGCGCAGTTTTCGAAAAATAGCTACGATATCCGGATTGACGGAACAGCGGCAGCATGGGACACAGCGCCCGATGAAACAGATTATGTTTAGCACTGATCTGATTTATGATGTCCTTATGAAATATGAACCCGATCATATATTGCTTCGTATTTCACGTGAAGAAGCTGAAAGAGAGCTGCTCGATGTCGAGCGTTTAACTCAATGGATACGGGATATTAAAGGTCATATTCGTTTCCGTTCTCTGCCCCATGCCTCTCCTCTATCAATACCGTCGATGATGCAGCTAGGAAAAGAGAAAATCCGAGGGAAAGCGGAGGAGGAACTCTTGCGCCGTGCGAGTTATGAGAGCTTGGGCGAAGAGCTACTAACACAAGTAGAAAAAACACTAAGTGCGTAAGAGCATAGTTTACGAAAGCCACGCTGGACCCATTGTTCTGGATGCGGTGAAGGCGGCCTTCCTGCCTAGATCGAGGACGCTACTTGTCGCTGATCTCCATTTTGAAAAAGGAAGCTATTTACAATCGGCCGGAAATGCCCTGCTCCCGCCCTATGATACTCTGGAAACATTAAGCCGACTAAATAGAGCGATCGCAGCCTTTCGTCCCGAACATATCGTTGCACTTGGTGACAGTTTCCATGATGCTGGAGTGAGTGAGCGTATTGATAAGAAGCATGTCGAGATGCTTAATAACATTGTTAACAGCACGGCCAGATTCACATGGATTCTGGGGAACCACGACCCAGAGATCCCCGCTACTGTGGAAGGGGAGCGGGAAGATCATCTGGAGGTCGAAGGATTTCTCTTGACCCATTTGCCCGTTGAAGCTGGCCCGGGACAGATTAATATTTGTGGCCATTTACATCCAAAAGCCAGTTTGAAAATAGGGCGCGGGAAGCGGTCCTACCCTTGCTTCGCCTGTAGTAGTTCACGGATAATATTGCCTTCATTCGGTGCTTATACCGGTGGCCTGTCTGTCGAACATCCTGCAATCAAGAATATTCTTGGTGATAATAAGTTTTTCATGCTGACGAGCCCGAGCGGCATATATCCCATTAAGGCATTGCGGGCCGGGTGATTACTTCCGGCAACTAATCCATAAGGCATTGGCTCAATCATCAACATTTCTTCGGCTTCTATCGCTAATCCGACTTATAGAACAGCCAACTGTCTATTACTTAATGTTCCGCCATATTGCTTGTTAAGCCGGACTTTACGCTCCAGATCATCAATAATCGCGCCGGAAAAATTCACATCACTCAGATCTTCCAGATAATTGAGTCCGCCTGGTGTATCGACATTTATTTCCATCATTTTGTCACCAGCGATATCCAGGCCGGTTAAATACATACCATCATCAATCAGTTTTGGCCCGACAATTTCAGCTACCCGCATTGCCACTGCATCCGGCTTCACCAGTTTAACTTCGCCACCCGCTGAAATATTGGATCTGTGATCATCAGTTTTGCTGAACCGGTGTAAGCAGGCAAAATGGCCATCAACTTCTAAAGGGCGACCGTTCAGAGTGATCATGCGTAAATCGCCCTCTTTTGCAGCAGGAAGATATTCTTGAACAATTGCATAGCCATCGCGGATTACTGCTTCCATGATCTGGTTTAGATTCTGCCGGTTATCCTCATTGATGATGAAAACGCCCTGCCCGCCCGATCCTTGTAGAGGTTTGATCACACCTTTGTTGTCGTGGTCTTTGAGGAAGGCAATAATTTCGGTCGGTTCGCGTGTAATTGTAGTTGCCGGACGAATCTCCTCGGGAAATCCTTGAAAGTAGGTTTTGTTAACTGCATCTGTCAGATGTCTGGGGTCATTCAGCACTATGACACCATGATCACCCGCAATCTGTGCGAATAATAAGCTGGATGAGGGAGCCCAGCTGCGGGTACCCAATTCCTCGGCAGGATCGCTGCGGAGCATGAGTATATCATATTTCTCTACCTCAATCCTCTGGCGCTTTGCATCATCGGATTGAAGATGCGCGAGAAAGTTTTTGTCGTTCTTGAACTTAGTTTTTTTGGCAATTACGGCCATCGCACAAATCGTACCATGCCAGTCATATATAAAGTCACCTAATCCTATCAAAGCGACATCATGGCCACGCGCAGCAGCTTTTCGAGCAAGACGGATGGTAGTGTAATTGTCCTTTTCGGTAGCCACATCATTAACGACAAATGCGATTCTGATTTTATTCTTGGTCATTTTCCGGGCTTTCTTGATAAAGAGCATGTAGCGGTAATGACCGGACGCGCTGCAAGCGCTTTTGTGCAGCTTTGTCAAAAAGAAATTGGGGAATTATATCTGGAGGCAGAATGATACCCTGCTCCAATAGTTTCTCAAGGCTATGCAGTTGCTTAAGCGCAAATTTCCCCAGAAAAAGTATTTCCAATTCTCCATCATGGTGGAGATATGCGAGCAGTTCTGAAAGACCCTTCAAATATAGTGCGTCTTTTGTCAGACCTCCACCCCGCTTGGCGCGAAGTGCTGTATCAAATGCCACCTCTGATTCCATATGGAACTCGTCGACAAAACATGCATAAATGTCAGCACCGCTAAATTCATCAACCGCCATATGCGCTGCGATCACACGTGCGGCCAAAACCCGCAGCCGGTCGGCTGGCAAATAGCCTGCAAGATATTCCGCCAAAACGGCCAAACCTTCTTGTAGCTCATCATAATCGGCAAGCCCGCCTGCCAATGTATGGAGCGGCTGACACCGGCCATTATGACGGGTAACCACATGGGTTCCGATTTCATGCTGGATTAAGGGCGCGATCCGCGAATGTGCAACTTGGTAATCTGTTGCAATATGGAGATTGCCAAAGCTGGTATATAAAGCAGTCCCCGGATTAGGATCGATAATGACATCGCAGGTAAAATCGGGGTTTATGGTAGAATAAAATGCTGTCGCTTTACGAGCCGCATTAGCAAAGTCATTGGCATCGCTGTCCTGTTTGTCGCTCGACTTGTTCGGGACATTGGACATTATATCTTGTGCTTGTTCAAGTAGATGCTCGTCAACACTTCCGAACAAATCTACACTAGCCAATATAAACCCCTCACGATCCCGCATACGCACCAGCTCTATTTGCCGATCCAGTTCGCGTTGCTTTTCGAGCAAAAGTGCTTCGATCAAAGAATTCTCAATCTTGTCGATAGGAAGAGCGAATAGGTTGCGCCGGAGAACAGGCGCGTCGTTGCTCAAACCTTCTCCATATTCGCTATCCGGCATATTACGATAGCCAGAAGCAATAAATTCATGCTTGATCGCATTAATGTTGACCGGCGTTAATCGCGTGAGCCAATCAATTTGGCTATCCATCCTAGCAAGCTCTTCGTCTACCTGAGCCTCTACCACAGAAAGCCTGGTTCCGCGCTTATGGCTATTATCTGCACGCACTGCGCCAAAACTCTCGCTACTCATAGAGTTGCCTTTGTCATATGGCGCAAACTATCGCGAGCCACATCAACAGCGCGAAACAAACCTTCACGTAAATGTTGAAGCGCCAATATATCGACTTGTCCGGTCCATTCATCCATGAATGACTTTTTATATTCCAGAGTAATCACACATGCATCATCGCCATAGGTTTTGTGCAACCATTCCGGAAAATGACCGCCGTCTTTCCAGCGCACATTGACCCCGACATCCGGTAGTCGTCCGCATACAGGCATATTGCCCAATTGATAGGCCATGCGGTTAAGTAGCTTGCCATAAATGCTGTGGTTCATAGTTGTGGCTCCCAGATCAATATCGGGATTCTCATCTTTTGGTGCAGCAGGAGCATCGGCACCATCACGGCGATGATTATAACTATGGATATCGAGCAATAATATACGGCCATAGCGCTCTATCATCTTGTCACAATGCAAGCGGATCATCGCGTAAAACTCGTCATATATTTGCATGGATTTTTCTATTTGATCCTTGGGCAGATCGCTGTTCCATATGGTTAACCCCCATTGATCGTCCGGATTTGTTGAAATCGCTTTTTCGCGAGGGCGGTTCAAATCAACCTCGAAACGAGACTGGTTCGCGCGCAAGTGGCTATCTCCCACGCCCAGAAAATAATCTGTCATAGGATCTTCTTCGCGTAATCTGTCAGCTTCACTAATTTCTAGCCAAGGCAAGATTTCGTAACGTATCGAATGTCCGGCGTGGATTGCGGTTGTGATTACCGGACCGTTTTGAGCAAAAAAATCCCATGGGCGGGTTTCGCTATTTTCAGATAGATTAACGTCATTTCCCGCAGTTCGACATTCTGATATCTTATAAGGTAATTCCATATCCTAACTACTCAACCCATTAGAATAGGATCAGTTCCACCTCCTATTGGGTCTCAGTAGTTCGTAAATTAACTGTGTCGCAGCTCTTCGGGCATAGCGGCGCATTAGTCTTTAACTATCCCGGCTATTCGCAGCCGGGAAATTTGGTCATCAATCTCCTGCGTAAATGTTCGCCCCGCTACAGTTAAATGCCCGCAATCGAAATTAGCGGCGATCGACAGATGGGCCGCAAGTATACCGATAGCCCGCAGTGTCAGCGATACAATTTCCTATTCATGATAGCTATGGATAGGACCATCCATCATGCTCCACCCGAAAAATACGCAGCGGCGAACCGCGCTGGGTTGTATCGGCACGCAGATAGAAGGTTGCGCGCTGTGGCTCGCCGAAATTAGTAAAATCTACATGCACCGTCACCATACCGCGCAACATTGGCTGTTCGGGATCGGCGGCAATGCGGGTAACGCGGCCATCGAAATCCTGCGCCCCATATAGAGGATGGGCACCGATCCGGCCCGCCCGCAACAAGTCGACGATGTCAGACGTGAAATAGTTGCTTGCAGTTCTGCCCTGCAAAGGATCGGTCCCTTGTCCACGCTCGGCACGGGCCTGAGCGTCATACAGCTTGCGGACGATTGCGGTCGCTTCGACCACTGGCGAAGCGCTGGTCGAGGTTTTGGTTGATGCGGTCTCCGGGGCTGTTCTTGCAGTCGGACGTTGCGCGGCATCGCCGTGATCGGGAGTGATAAACCGTTGCGCGACCCAGCCGGCCTTGGTCATTGACGCATTACGCATCAAACACCAACGCGGCGGAAGCGCCTTGGTCTGAGCAGCAGTTAGCGCATTATATTGCGTTGGTGTATAAAGCGGTACACAGGTGATCTGCTGAAGCCCGCGTTCGTTCGCGGAGAAGCTCTCAATAACCGGATATTGGGTGCCCGGTCCCATGCGGACGTTCAGCGCATCATTTTGAGCCACACCAGTCACGCGCCAAGCATCGGGCCCGTGCCCGTCTATCTGGGCCTGAGCACCTGAGGCCACCATAACCGATAGCACACCCATTATCGCAGCGAACTGCACCGCTTTACTTATCTTCATCAAGATCACATTCGCCTCCTTCAATGTAAATCCGGTTTTTTCCTAAACCGAGCGTTGATATATCGAACGAGTGACAGCCCGCTATCGAATATTTTGACCTTTACGATCGGCATAGAAAATCCGCTAAAGATAAGGTTATAGCCAGTTCGAGGCAAATGCCACATCTGTCTTCAAAGGACATTTCTTATCGAACAGTCCTTTTCATTCTCCCCCAAACCGCAACCTGATACCTCCGTTCACGGTGAATCCGTCAAGCGGTGCCCATGCGTCCACCGTCCATTGTCCGCTTGCGTCCCGTTGCGGCAATAATAAAGGGTCGTGGCGTGTCTGCCGCACATTGAGCAGGTTTTCAGCGTTCGCGAACAGACTGATCCGTCCCAGAACAATCTCACCCAGAATACCAAGATGCACATAGGGCTTGCTGCGAGTGCGATAGGGATTATCCTCCAGCGACTGTTTGCCAGTGTAATAGGCTTCGATCCCGATCCGCCCCTTGCCATGTTCTTCCCACATGCCCACTAGTCCGGCAGTATGGCGCGGAGACAGGGGGACTTCTCGCCGCCCGAAACCGGTAGAATCAGGTTCGCGTGCATCAACATAAACATAGCTGCCTGTGACGGTAAAACCGTTTTGCTTATAGCGGACGAGCAATTCTGATCCGCGCACCTTGGTCGTTCCGTCCACGTTAACAAGGGCTACGCGGTCCGGCGCGATTTCCTGCAAACGTGTTGCGTTCTTGATATCAGCACCGAACACCGTCACGCTTGCTTCAAATGGACCGCTGGCATAGCCGATATCGAGCGAAGCCGTTGCAGCGGTTTCAGCTTCCAGATCGCCAAGAGGTTCAAGCCGCGAAAGTCCGGCAGCCTCGATTTCGTCGACAAAGGGATTGGGCGCAAAAAAGCCGCCACCAAGCGATCCCCGGATAGTCCAGTTACCGGGCCGGTATAGAGCCGATAAACGCGGGCTAAACTGGGTGCCAAATTCATCGTGAAAGTCCAGCCGGCCGCTTCCGGCCAGAGTGAGATCTGCCGTTGCCTCATGTTCTACTTGCGCGAAGATGCCGGGCACATCATAGCTATAATCGAACGCCGGAAATGTTTCCGAACGGAAAGCATCTGATTGGAAAGCGACCCCGCCAACCCAGGTGGTTGCTCCGCTTTCACCCGAAACGGAGGCTTCGGTGAAAATACTTTGGTGCCGGTCATCTTCTACAATTGTTCCAAAGCGGTGCAGATGGTTTTGCCGCATGGCGGATGCGCGGAAATGCAAGATCATGGTGTCACCTAATGGTGTTTCACCGACAATCCCGGCATCGAACCGCTCCGTGTCCTGTGTTTGCGGGAAGGATGTGCCATCAGGCACGGTTTGGCCGGGCAGCGTGCCGCCAATCCGCTCTTCCGTCATCGCACCGAGCGTAAGATACAGGGAACTGCCGTTGCCATCATCCCATTCCAGACGCGGACGGGCGGTTAAACGCTCATATGAGGCTATGTCATACCACCCGTCGCCATCAATATCCTGTCCGGTCTGGCGATGTGAGCCAGCAGTTAGCGACAGACCTAGATTGTTGTTCAACGGGGTAGAGATATATCCGGTCAAATCCTGCCCGTCGCGCGTAGTTGCGTTAGCCAGTATCTCGGCTTCAAAAGCATCGCCAGGCCGCTTGGAAATCAAGTTGATAACCCCGCCAAGCGCAGAAGGGCCATATAAAGCGGAGGCAGCACCCTTGATAATTTCTACCTGACCGAGATCGGTAGGCGGTATTTGCAACAGGCCAAGCGACGCGGCTTGGCCGCCGTAAAGCGGCAGTCCATCGGCCAGCAGCTGCGTATATCGCCCTTCCAGTCCCTGAATCCTGATATTTGCAGCGCCAAGTGCCGGTGACGTGACCTGCACGCGGACGCCGCCGGTTTCTGCAACCAGCATGGCAATATTACCCGGCCGCATGATAGCCTTTTCCTCGATCTCTTCTCCCACAATCACTTCGACGCGAATAGGCTCATCCTGTACTCGGCGACGATTGCGGGTTCCCTGCACGATGATGACCTGTTCGGCTTCTTCACTGTGATGATCGTCCTCATGGTCCGCTTGCGGGTGGTCTGTCACGGAAGAATCTTGTGCGAATACCGGAGCAGATAGGAATAATGGAACAGCAGTAGCGACCAGCCGCCAATTCAAAAGGGAATGGTTCATTGTAAATCTTTCGTTATTGATATGGTAAATTCAGATGCAGATCATAGCTGCACAAGTTCTTTGCGCGCTTGGGAAAACACGTCGATACTCCCCCAAATGGCCAGACTGGCCATGATTGATGCGACTAGTAAATCAGGCCACGCATTGCCGGTGCCAAATACACCCAGCGCAGCAACGAGCACAGCGATATTGCCAACCGCGTCATTACGGGAACAAACCCATGCGGAGCGCATGTTGGCATCGCCTTTGCGAAATCGCAGCAGCAAAATTGCGACGATGATATTGACGATTAGTGCTAGCGTTCCAATCACTCCCATTGTCTGCGGCTCGGGTTGGGATCCAGCGAAAAAGCCATAGATCGCGTAACCGATAACCCACAGTCCAAAAGCAAGCATTGTCGCGGCCTTGACCAGCGCCGCACGCGAACGCCAGCTCAAAGCCATACCAGCGACAAACAGACTGATCGCGTAATTGGCGGAATCGCCAAAGAAATCCAATGCGTCAGCTTGCAGTGCGCGTGAATCCGCCGCCACACCTGCGACTATTTCCACCGCAAACATTGCGGCATTTGCGTAAAGCGCAAACCATAGCACTCTGCGCCATTGCAGGTCATTGTGGTTATTTCCCGTATCGGCGGGAACATCGCAGCAGGTTTTTGCCATGAAACGCGTCTCTTGTAGTTTCGAGTCGCTAAACCATATGCACCCTGTAGCTACTAAAGGGTCAAGAAATGTTTATTGGTGAATTGGCGAAAAAAACGAATACCAAAGTGGAAACCATCCGTTACTACGAGCGCGAGGGTATCTTACCCGAAGCAGATCGAACCTACGGAAACTATCGTGATTATTCTTCCGCTCACTTGGCAAAGCTTACATTTATCCGGCGTTCACGCGACCTTGGATTTACTATGGCCCAGGTGCGCTCGCTGCTCGATTTGGCGGATGATGAAGACCAGCCCTGCGCCGGTGTCGATGCCATGGCCCGCGATCATATTGCCAATATCGACCGTAAGATTAAAGACCTGACATTATTACGGGCGGAGTTATCGCATCTTCTTGACTCGTGCGAGAGCGAACGGATCGGTGAATGTCGTATCGTGGAAGCGCTGGGTGAGAGGCGCTGAGAGGAGAGATGCTTTTACACAACCGCAGTGATGGTTTTGCATCAATTCTTACCTGAAGTTCGCTACGTTACCTTATGACAAAACCTCAACCGACCAACATTCGCGCATTGCCTGTTCTGGCAGCTATCCCCTATCTGGCGTTGCTAGGTGGGATGGTGTCTTTGTCGGTCGGGACTTCCTTTGCGAAACAATTGTTTCCAGTGATTGGCCCGGAAGGAACATCATCCCTGCGGGTCGGCCTTTCGGCCCTGATACTGATCTGCCTATGGCGCCCCTGGAGGTTCAGACTGAACAGGGCCGATGCCGGACGGGTGATATTGTACGGCATCGTGCTGGGATTGATGAATCTGACATTTTACATGTCCTTGCGAACTATTCCGCTGGGACCAGCGATTGCCATTGAATTCGCCGGACCATTGGTCCTCGCTTTAATCCATGCCCGTCGCTGGATCCATTTTGTTTGGGTGGTCTGCGCTATATTGGGCCTTGGATTATTACTGCCTATCCGCGGCGGCATCCACGCGCTAGACCCCGCTGGAGTGGCTTTTGCAGCTATAGCAGGCCTATTTTGGGCTCTTTATATTATATTTGGCAAGCGTCTATCGCACATGCACGCGGGTCAGTCTGTGGCATTAGGAATGAGCACAGCCGCTGTCGTCATCCTGCCATTTGGCATTGCAAGCGCAGGCCCGGATCTTTTTTTACCGTCGGTCCTGCTGCTGGGCCTAGGCGTGGCTCTGGTATCGAGCGCCTTGCCCTATTCACTCGAAATGATCGCCCTGCGTCACATACCCGAACGGACCTTTGGTGTTATGCTCTCAGCGGAACCGGCGATCGGTGCACTTGCAGGATTATTCCTGCTCCATGAACAGCTTAGCGGACTGCAATGGTTGGCGATCGGTTGTATAGTTATCGCCTCCATTGGTGCGATCCTTACGACGGAACCGAAGGATAACCCGATCACCGTAGCCGGAGGGCCAGCCTAGACATTTTATCGCTGGCTGCACTGGCGACGGACAATTAGCTTGGATAAATTACCGTGCGTGCCGGATCGAGCGAGACACATATCTGTGCCCCCACTTCCGGTAGTGATGTTCCACTCATCCGGGCTGTTATCATGAGATCCTGTGCGGCGAGTGTGACAGTCTGGAAAGCCCCTCCGAACCGCACATCGACAACTTTTACGGGAACACCGGCCATATCAAAGCGCAATGCCTCAGGCCGGATCATCGCATTGGCCTCGCCATCCGGCATTTCCGGAGCCGGAATGATACCAAAAGGGGTGTTGGCCACGCCGCCACTAATACGCACAGGCAGGATCGTTGCCTCACCGAGCAGACGCGCCGCTTCGATCGACACCGGCCGCAAATAACATTCTGGCGGGCTTCCTGTTTGAAGGATGCGGCCACCCGCCATTAGCGCCAACTCATCCGCGATCAACATCGCCTCCTCCGGGTCATGGGTAACGATAAGAACGGCCGTGCCCGTGGTACGCAGATCAGCCAGCACAGATTGCCTGACGGTCGCGCGCAGATGGCCGTCGAGGCCGGAAAAAGGTTCGTCGAGCAACAGCACCGACGGCGACCGCGCCAGCGCTCTAGCAATAGCAACCCGTTGTTGTTCACCACCCGAAAGCGTATGTGGCCATTTGTCAGCCAGAGCTTCCAAATGGAATTGTGCCAGCAACGTCATGACCCGCTCCCGGCGCTGGGATGCCGGCAGGTTTTTTAAACCAAAGCCAATATTGTCTGCCACGCTGAGATGCGGGAATAGCGCAAAATCCTGAAACACAAGTCCGATACCCCGATCTTCGGGGGCCACCGTCTTACCAGGAGCGGATACAATAGTGCCGCCAATCTCAATTTCTCCGCTATCGACTGGCTCTAGACCAGCGACCAGACGCAATAAGGTGCTTTTTCCACAACCTGATGGTCCAAGCAAACAGGTTATGCGCCCCGCATGAAGTTTAAGCGTTGCATTCGCAACGGCATTGCGATTTTCATATATTCGCGAAACGTCGCGGGCAGTGAGTGATGGAACTGTCATTAACCTTCAACTATGTACCCGGCCGGGAGAAAGCAATCTTGCGTGTCAACCAGATGACTGCCGGTAGTGAAAGCAGGATGATAAGAATAGACGGTGTTCCGGCCTGCTCCAACCTCTCATCGAGTGCATAATTATTAGCGACGACCGCGAGAGTGTCGAAATCGAATGGCCGCAAGATCAAAGTGGCTGGTAATTCCTTTAGCACGTCGATGAAAACGATGAGGCTGGCAGTCAGCATGGCTCCGCGTGCGACAGGCAACTCGACAGCCAGAGCGCTGCTGGTTTCGCTCCGTCCAAGGCTACGCGCAGCATGGATCATTGAAGGGGTTACGCGGGTCAGTCCCGCGTCGATCGGTTCAAGTGCAGCGGCCATAAGTCGTGCGGCATAGGCATAGATAAGGAGAGCGATGGCAATGATATAGCCCGAATCCGGCATCAGATTCCAGATGATACCGGCCGGTACAAGCAAACCAATAGCCATCACCGCACCGGGCGTCGCATAGCCCAGACTAGCCAGTCGCGCTGCCATCGGCAGGCGCCGTGTGCCGAGCGCTAGCATAGTTGCAAGTGCCACAGTGACGGCTGAGCCCATGATACCAAGCATCAGGCTATGGCTTCCCGCCCGTAACAGGCGCGTCCAGTCCGGGCTGGTATCCAGAGCGTTAAACAGCAACCAGCCCACCGGCAAAAGCAGCCCGGCGGTGATGAGTAACAAGCAGAAAGCCGAAGCAAGCCAAGCCCTGCGGCCTGACAAGTTTTTTACAGGCAACGTCCGCCATCGTGCATTTCCTGCCTCATGCAAGCGTCCAGGCCGTCCGCGGCGTTCAATCCACAACAGCAGAGCAGCGGTGGCAAGCAATGGCAGTGCAAGGCGTGCAGCGCTAACGGTCGAACCATAGACCGACCATGCCCGCACAATACCCGTAGTCAATGTCTGCACGTTGAGGAACTGTACCGCACCGTAATCAGCGAGTGTCTCCATCACAGCGAGCGCAACACCAGCCGCCAGCGCAGGCCGGGCCATCGGCAATGCTACGCGGTACAAAGCAAGCCAGCCGTCGCAGCCGAGCGTCCGCGCCGCTTCGGTGACGTTCACCGACTGATTAAGGAAGGCGGCACGCATTGCGAGATAAACATAAGGGTAAAAAGCGAAGGAAAGCACAAACACCGCGCCGCCAAGTCCGCGCATCCCGAATGGCAGGTCAAAGCCCATATTGCCGCGCATCGTCATGCGTAAGGGCCCTGCGACATCGAACAGATCTGTATAAGCGTAAGCAAGTGCGAAAGCTGGAACCGCGAGTGGCAAAGCTAGCGCCCAAGCGAAGATATCACTACCTGGGAAACGATGCATAACGATTAGCCATGCCGCAAGCGTGCCCAGAACGGCAGTAGCCCCACCCACAAAAAGGGCGAGCCATGCCGAGGTTGCGGCATAGCGGAAAATATCGCGTGCGGCGATGTCAGCCGTCTCTCCGAACAGTGCAGTTGTAATGACACCGAGCAACGGCAATAGGGCCACGAGTCCGGCAATTGCCGCCAGCATGAAAGGAATGGATATACGCCGTCGGGCGGCGAAAAATGCCTCTACCGCCACCCGGCCTCGCTCATCAGAGATTGAGCTTCGGGTTGCCGTACTGCAAAGCGAGAGACGTTCATCGGATTAGCCGTGAAGTCGGCATAAGCGTCTACAGGAGCCGGTGCGGCAACATCGGGTGAAGCCGGAAATTCATTATTTTCGGCGGCAATGTGAGTTTGCACTTCTGCCGACGTAAAAAACTCCAGTAAGCGTATCGCATTTTCCTTATTCGGAGCGTTCGCAGCTACACCTCCGCCAGATATATTTATATGCGCGCCCTTGCCGTCGAGACTTGGAAACCCGAGTTTGACCCGCTCGGTAAGTTTACGATCCGCTTCGTCATCACCGTTGGCTAAACGAATATAATAATAGCTGTTGGTCAGCGCGACTTCACACACGCCAGCACCCACCGCACGGATCTGGTCACGATCCCCCCCTTCTGGTGGACGTGCCATATTTGCAACGATGCCGCGCACCCATTTCCCTGCCTGCTCTTGTCCCCAGGCTTCAATCAGCGCGCCGACCAGTGAAAGATTATAGACGCTGTCAGATGAACGAACACAGATTTTACCTCGGAATCGAGGCTCGGCAAGTTTGGCGTAATCGTTAATCTCTTCAGGTTTCACCTTGGCAGAGTCATAGGTAACAATGCGTGCCCGGCGCATAAAACCATACCAGTTACCATCCGGTTCACGCAAGTTTTCGGGAATACGGGTGGTCAAGATCTTTGACTCGACAGGCTGAAACAGTCCCGCTTCTTGTGCGCGCCAAAGGGCACCTGCATCTGCGGTAATGAAAAGGTCTGCCGGGCTATTTTCTCCCTCGCTTTTCATACGGGCAATGAGCTGGTCAGCATTACCTTCAATGCGATTGATCTTGATACCGGTTTCCTCGGTGAAGCGATCGTAAAGAGGCAAGTCACTGTCATAATGCCGCGCAGAATAAAGGTTCACTTCCTCAACTTCAGCTTTATCGTTGCCGTCAGAACAGCCAGCAAGCAAAATGGTTCCCAGCAGAGTTGTTACTATAGCGCGTCGTGACACAGTTTGATTCTCTCTCAATTTCAGGCTTGAATGCCTAGGCGACTAACGCTGTTGCGAATTATTTGCAACAGCTAAGCCAAATATAACCAATCTGTGGATCATCATGCAGAGATCGCAACTATCAAATAATTAGCAGCGTTGCCGGATTAGGCGCCATCATCTGGTGGACGTCGTTTCCAACCCGATCCTCCGCCACCTTCGCCGCCACGACCGTCTGATGACACTCCTCCCGATGAGTCGCCACTACTGCTGCTTGATGAGGTTGATGCCGATGAAACTATGCTTGCAAACGAATAGCCAATATCATTCACGAACCCTTTTGATTGTTCCAGACACCACCGTGACCGCTGTACCAGCTTGCGGTTTTCGCGGTCGCGCCTGTTGCCGCTGCTGTGGCAAACCGGGAATTTCTTAATCATGCCAATGGTAACAAGCGACCGCCCATGAGCTATGCTACTTCCGCTATGGATTTTAAGCGGTTCCGGTCTTTTATAATCACCGCGCGCCTGTCTGGAAGGTCGATTATTCCTTCTTGTTTGATGCGGGTTAATTGTCTGCTTACAGTTTCTATCGTCAAGCCCAATATGTCTGCAATTTGTTGTCGGTCCATGGGCAGCTCAAAACGATCAAGATAGGGCGTGGTGGGGTCACATCCGTTCATATTAAGACGCTCAGACAATTCGATCAGCAAAGTTGCAATGCGTTCATTTGCCGATTTTTTGCCGAGCAATGTCATCCAGTCTCGTGCGCGGTCGAGTTCATCGAGAGTACGCCGGAGCAGCTTATTTTGCAGGTCAGGATACTCCAGCAGGAAATTATCAAAAGATGATCTTGTGAAGACGCAAAGCTCTGCGTCGGTCATTGCTGTGACACTATAGGGGCTATGTTTACCAAAGGGCCGCCCGATGAAATCTGACCCATACATAACGCTGACAATTTGTTCACGCCCGTCCTGCAAGTTCACGGAAAGTTTCAGAACACCCGTGATAATATTAGCGACAACTGGCGATGAGTCTCCCTCCCACATAAGCGTATCACCACGTTTGATATTCTGTTTAGAGCCAAGCTGCGCCAATAGCTTTAACTCGCCAGTACCAAGACTGGCACATATCGCACGGTTGCGAACTACACATGTTGAACAATCATTCATGTCACGAAGTTACGCCTCAAAGAATATAAACACAACATAGCAAGAGGCTTTAATGCTGCGATCCTTTGTCCAGCGACGGAACCATATCAAACCTTAAATCACCACATTGATTTGATAGCATGAATGGTGAGGAGAACATTAGTACAAGAGGCTGCAACCTATCTGCACGTGAAGAACGCCGACTATCTGGAAAAAGCCAGTTTCCGCATAGCTGTATCGCAATATCTATCTATTTTGGCGTCACAGACCAAGATCGGAAGCGTGGAATTTGCCGCAGCGGACGATTCACTGCTGCAATGACAACTCATGTCATGCGCTACATCTAATCCCGCGCTGTTCAGAAAGCATTGATCCGGACAATGGCGCGGGGTTTATTAGTGATCAGTTCTTTTCGAACGCGGTATGGATTTCCAATTCCACTTCGTCCGATACCAACGGAAGAGCGTACATAATATCGAAATCGCTACGTTTTATCATCGTCGTGGCGGAAAAGCCTACTGTGACCTTTTTGTTAAAGGGATTTGTCCCTGCCCCGGTAAATTCGGCATCTAATGTTACTGGTTTTGTAACACCGTTCAGAGTTAAGTTGCCGTTTATTTTCGCGCTATTACCGGTTGCATTCACACTGGTCGATACAAACCGCGCATCGCTAGGTTCAGGACCAAAGAAATCGGGCTTTGCGCCATCTTTGCCCGCACGCAATAGATGCTCGGTTAGTACTTCACTCGCCGTGGTCACTTTGCTAACCGGTATCGTCACATCGACACTGGCTGCTGAAATATTGGCTGGATCAATGGTCAATGTCCCTGTCACATCTCCAAACAAGCCGATATAATCGCTAAAGCCGAAATGATTGACTTCCCAAGTAATGAATGTGTGGTCGGGGTCCGTGCTATAACTTCCGGCAACTACACGGGTAGCATCCATTTGACCCGGGATTTGAGGAGCGGATTGTGCAAGCAAAGGTGCTGTCGCGGCTAAGGCAATGAGAGCTAACGGGAGGCGCATAATTTAGTCTCCTGAAAATGATGACGTCATGACCGACGTAATAAACATCGAATATAACGGGCATGATTTTCATAGAAATAGCTTATTTTGTCAATCCATAGAATGTTGACGTGATTTTAAACCATATTTTTGGGCGATTTGTTTAAGGATCGACAAACTTTTATCTCTACTAGATCAATGTCTTTTCCCCTTCATAGCTCAGTTCTTTGAGCAGCGCGCGAGCGGCGTAGCCCAGATGCGCCTGTTTGCGGCGTATCAGGAATACGGGGCTGGTCCATTTGCCCATCGCCAGATCCCGCCACATCAAAGAGTGCGCGGCATTGCACAAGGATTGCGGCAATATTGATAGATAATCGGTCCGGGCCAGTGCGCTTAGCGCGAACATCACAGATGTTGTCATAATCCCCGGTTGCGGGAATTGTGCGTTCTGCCCGGCAAAACTATCCTCGATCTTCTCCGTCAACAAGTCGGTATTGCGGCCCAATATCCAGTTGCAACCGCTAATATCCTTTAGATTTCGGGCCTTTGACAATTGCGGATGGTTTTCGCGCCCGGTCACGCCCCATGTTTCATTGCCTAGACGTTCGATCAAGACTCCCTCCTGCTCCCCTCCGCTTTGCGATGACAGCGCAAGGTCAATCTCTCCCCGATTGAGCGCAGCGATAAAATCCCGGTCGATACCGGCTTCTACATCAATTCTAAGGTTCGGATAGCGCGTCGCAAATGCCGCAACCTGCATCCCTACAGAAGATGTTGCAGCAATCGGGCTTAGACCGATAATCAACTTGCCCCGTTCCAGACCAATTTCGGCCGAGGCCGCACTGCGTAACCGTCCGGCACTGGCCACAACATCACGGGCATGTTCTGCAACCGTTTCACCAAGCCGTGTCGGCACCATTCCCCGCGGCACACGTTCAAAAAGTTTGCCGCCCAGTTGTTTTTCAAGCCGTGTCAGGCTCTGCGATATGGCTTGTTGCGACAGGCCGACACGCTCCGCCGCGCTTGTTAAGCTACCTGTTTCCACGATGGCCAACAAGTTTTCGAGTTGTTTCAAGTCCATATTATCAACAAGCATAGGTTGTAGATAATAACAATCATTTGTTTTCAAAATGCGCTTCATATGCTCTTCTGCATCGCAATAAGGAGATATATTATGGCGAGTCTAAAGAGCGTTAAAACATGGGACGAAGAAGTTGATGTCCTGATTTGCGGATATGGTTGTGCCGGTGCATCAGCGGCAATCGAGGCTTATGACATTGATTCCAGCGCCCGCTTGCTCGTGGTGGAAAAAGCGCCGCAAGAATTTGCTGGTGGCAACTGCCGGGTTTCGGGTCAATCCCTGCTCATCTCCAAAGATAAGGAAGCGTTGAAAGATTACCAGCGTGCTATGAGCACGTCCAATCCCATCCCCGAAGATATGCTGGATGAATGGGCCGAGCGCATGGTCAATCTTGAGCCATGGATTCAGCAAATCGCAAAAGATGCAGATGCTGAATTTTTGCGCGGAACCGGCTTTACGGAACGGGACGCGGTACTGGAGTTCCCTGAACTGGGTGCGCGCGACGCGGTGGCCTATACTTCAACCATCCTCCCCATTCCGTCGGGCGTGTGGCTTGCTTTGAAGGCCAATGTCGAAAAGCGCAATATTCCGGTCTGGTTTGATTGCCCGCTGGTTGATTTGATTCAGGATCCGGACACATTGGAAGTATTTGGTGCATGGGTTGAGCATGACGGCGTGCGCAAGGCTATCCGTGCGCAAAATGGCGTTATCATGGCTGTCGGCGGCTATGAAGCAGACCGCGAAATGCAGCGTAACTATTACGGGCTTTCCGATGTTGTGCCGCTGGGCACGCCCTATAATACCGGCGATGGTGTCCGCATCATGCAAAAAGCGGGTGCCGAAATGTGGCATTTGCGTAACCAGGGTCAATCGGGTGGTATCTGGCCCGGTATTCATCCTGAAGGTCAAAAAACCGCTTATTTGCGTAACTTCCTTCTGCCAGCATTTTCATGGGTCGATGTCGATTCCACCGGCAAGCGTTTTTATAACGAAGCCAACGAACTGCAACTGACCCACTATAAAGAGAAGAAGCATGGCCGCTGGATTGATGTCCCGCTGCATTTTGCTCATCCCTCGCACATGATCTTTGATGAAAGCACGCGGCTTGCTGGCAAGATGGTGACCGAAGTGATGACATGGAGCGCTGTCGTCACCGCAGAAGGGTGGAGCGAAGATAATAGCGAAGAAATCGCATCAGGCCTTATCAAGAAAGCCGACACAATTGCCGAACTGGCGGAGCAGATTGATCTTGATCCGGACGTTCTTGAAGCGGAAATCGCAAAATATAACGCTGCTTGCGAAGCAGGGCATGACGATGATTTGGGCCGCAATCCCGACACATTATTGCCGATTGCAAACGGACCATTTTACGCATTGCCGCTCACCCCGGTAATTGTCTGCACAGGTGGCGGCGCACGGCGCGATATGGACGGACAGGTTTTTGATCATCACGGCCAAGTCATCCCCCATCTGTTTGAGGCTGGCGAACTCGGCTCGATGTTCTCCGACCTTTACCAGAACGGTTCCTATCTGACCGAAGCCATGATTACCGGGCGCGGGGCGGCGCGGGCAGCGCTCGCATTGGAACCAGCACAATTAGTCGAAGCAGCGGAGTAAAGCGATGCTGGTAAAAACACCTGCGATCAAGCTGGGCGTGGAAATTCGTGAGAGCAAAACCGAAGATGGCAAGCTGATCCTGTCGGGCGTGGCGAATGCCATGCCCTGCACCGTCGAGATGAGCGGACCGGAACTGCGGCGTCTGGCAGCAATGCTCTTGCACCCCAAGCGTATATTCAAAACGGCTGCTATTATATTCGGGAAAAAGCCGGAGGAATGAAACTTCCCGGCGCGCTGAGCAGCCTATAGCGATCCGCGCGCCGAACCCATGCTATCGAGCGCCCAGAGCGCCCGACGCAATCGGGGACTTTGCCCAAGACTATGAAGCCCGGTCAATATATTGTTGGCGGCGACCATGGTATTTTGCTGAATTCCCGAAGGTCATCGGGCAAAATCGGATCATAGGGTGCGTCATAGCGGAAGGACGCTTTCTCGTCCGTCCAATGGTTGACATGCTTGCCGCCGACAAAACGGATCAGGGATACGCTTCCCCATCGCGCACCAAATGGCCCATGGGCAATGCCCGGTGGTCGCCAGAAATATGCGCCGGGATGCATTGTTCCTTGTGGTCCGGTGGTGGAACCTGAAATGACATAAGCCTCTTCAACAACCGGATGAATTTCTTGTGGCCCCTCCCCTCCCTGGGGTGAGGCTTGCGGTAATATCAAAGACAGAAAAGTCCGTTCTCCGGTATCCGGGTCGGTACGAAGGTTTTTACGCGAGATGCCCAGATGCTTTAGATTAGGGTCATTGAGCGTCATATCCCATTCCATCGCAGCCACATCCAGATGCCGGATAGCACGATTGGCCATTTCCGCAGAACCGTCCCCGCTTTCGCCAATCAGGACAGGTTCGCGATTATAAAATGCCAGAAGGACACAACCGTTGGGCGCGCTCATCTCGTGCCTTGTCCACCCTGCCGGTAAATAGGCATAGCTGTCAGCCGGATAAACATGGCCGTCCATTTCCAACGATCCATCAAGCACATAAAATTCTTCATCTGCCAGAATATGCTCCGGACCGCTGCGCGACCAGCCCGCAGGGTAGCGCATAAGAGTCGAGCACGCTCCATCAGAGGGGTCGCGGCTTAGCATCTTGATTTCAGCATCCGGCCTGGCAAGCCCCGCATCAATGCGTTTCCACGGCAGGACTTGTGACTGAATAAATTCTATATATCCTCGTTCGAGCATGTTCACTCCAATCTTATAAGTACGAGCTTTGGCCAAAGCTTTAATTTCACAGGCATTTCGGCGCATTGACCTTTATCAAGCCTATCCACGCATATTCGCGTATCGTGATAAACCACGCTATGTCAGCGCCGGGCAAAACCGGCCCTAATCCCAATTATTTTTCCGGTGGCGCAAATATTTCATTATCTATCGGCGCATTGACTTTGGTCTTTGTCCAGAACACCTCGTTTGATTTACGATCGTCGTAATAAAGCGTGACATGGCGCGCCTGTAACCAGCGCGGATTTTTTAATGTTACGAAATCCCGGTATGTGCGCCGATGCCAGCCACGGGGCGTATCAAAGCCCAATGTCCGGATGGCGTGAGATTCCTGATCAATTCCGAATAAGGTCCGGCTTCCTTGTGGGTCTTTCAGCTCGACTACATAGATTTTATGACCATCAAACAGGTCATCCGCCAAACGGGTTGCGGAAAAACCCGGCTTATCGGCATGACGGATAATCCCGAACCCGAAATTATTGGCCCAATATTTATCAGCCTTTTCTTTTGGCATTATCCCGTTTTGGGTCCACGTCGTTTCACCGTCATACCCGACTTCAAACAGTGTTTTTTCACCGGATTTGGCGATTATTCTAACTTTCCCGTCTGCGCCATGCGCGGAGGTCCGGTCCAGATCATATTCCCTCCACATCCGATAGTCATCGGCCATGGATTTTGGTTCATGTCCCTGTGCTCCATAAAATACAGCATGTCCCGAAAGAGTCAGCGTCGTAGCATTGGCCCAGTCATCACCGCCGGCCGCTTCCCGCGCCATTGCCAATATTTGCGCACCATCCGGCTCTTGTTCCGCAGCCATAAGCGGCGCAGAAATCGCGGCAATCAAAAACAATATAAAAAATCGGAACATTGATTTACTCTCCCACATCACTTGTCCGGACAATTTATCCTTGCCTTGTACTCCAGCTTGTTGTCAAATCCAAATATGACAACATTTGACCATAGAAACATAAGTCGCCGGACCGTATTGGGCGGCATTGCTGCAACCACAATGTTATCGGCCTGTTCCATCGGGACAAAAAAACACGATGCAGAGATTATTATTATCGGAGCGGGCTTGTCCGGGCTTTATGCTGCCAACTTGCTGGCGGAGGGTGGCAAAGATGTGCTGGTGCTGGAGGGGAGCGACCGGATTGGCGGACGGCTTTTTACGGTTGAAAGCGATCATGGCCTAAGCGAGGGCGGCGGCGAACAGGTGGGCGGAAGCTATGCCCGTATACGTTATATGGCGGACAAGCTTGGCATTCCGATCAGCCCTTATAACGCAGCGCCACCGGCAACCGCGATACATAAGGAAGGAAAGCTGCTGGCAGAGAAAGACTGGCCTGGTTTCAGCGGCAATCCATTTGAAGGGCGGGCCAGAAACCTGACTCCAATCAACGCCCTCCCCGTCATGGCCGGTTCCCAAAACCCCCTTCCCGATGTGTCGAGCTGGCGTAAACCTGAATTTGCGAAATATGATATTTCAGCCGCGGACTTCCTTAAATCCATGGGCTTTGATGACGCCGGGATCGCAACCATTGACCACGCGTTCAATGCCAACAGCGTGGATGATTATTCCATGCTCAATGCGTTCCGTACCGGCGCTCTCTTCAAACAGGACCGCACTCTTGGAGAAACCGGCTATTTTGTAAACGGCGCGCAATCCCTTGCAAAAGCGATGGCAAAAGCACTGCCACGATCTGTGGAGACCGGCCAGCATATCGTCCGGATTGATGTGGGCGCGGACGGCGTTGAAATAGAAAGCAAGGATGGAAAAATATGGCGGGCTGCACAGGTTGTCTGCTCTGTTCCCTTGCCTGTTTTGGCAAAAATGGCGGTAAATGCTCCGCTTTCCGACGTGCAAAAACGCGCATATAATGAACTGCCCTATACGCAGATCATACAGATCCATTTTCAGGCCAAGCGCCCGTTCTGGGAAGAGGACGGGTTCGGGGCATCAATGTGGAGCGATGGCCCGCTTGAGCGGTTGCTCGCCCGGCCCGGCGAGGATGGCAAGCCCGATGGTGTGATCAGGGCATGGATAAACGGCGAAGGGGCTTCCAAATTAAACGCCAAGTCAGATGAAGAACTGGTGCAGCTGTGTTCCGAGGAATTGAAACGCATGCGTCCGGCCAGTGAGGGCAAGATCGACGCGTTCAAGATTGTGCGCTGGACGGAGAGCAATCCGCTGGCTGGCGGCGCATATATGCATTATTCTCCCGGACAAATCGGCTGGGCCGCGGGCAATGTCGGTGCTTCTGCCGGGCGTCTGCATTTCGCCGGTGAACATCTTTCGCATTTAAATCTCGGCATGGAAGGCGCGATGGAAAGCGGCGAACAAACGGCAATGCACCTGCTGAACAACCAGGGGTGAACAGCAGGGGCATCGGCGCTACTATCGGTCGTACTGGCTTACATTTTCCATCAGTTCTTTCATTTCCGCTCCGGTTTCGGGTAGTTCTTCACGCGAAATGTCCAGATGGTTCAGCGGAAATTCCTGCACATATTGGTCAAATACAGGTTTTACCATATCCAGAGCATAGCTTGGCAGCCTACGACCCTTGCGGAATTCCGCAATCGGAATTTCGGCTTCGATGATACCGTCCTGGTCAACACTGGGGTCTTTCGCAATTATTTTCCCGGTCGGGTCCACTATAATCGATTCCCCCGCCTTATATTCGCCTGAGGAGGGAAAGGCGATATTGGTCATTGTCGAATAGAAATTGTTAAGCCGCGCCATCGAGGTCACATCATCTTCGTAAAACAGCGTTGCCGTGCGAACCATAATTTCCGTGCCGCGCATCGCAAAAGCGGCAAAGATAAACGGGTCCATCTGGACGGTGCTGACTGCGATATTGCCATATTCGGTTTGCAACACAGGAAATTCTTCTTCCGGTCCATACATCGCCCGGTATTTATCGCGCACGGCCTCGATCGTTGTCGTGGTGATTTCACGATCAGGATAGAGGCGTTTGATATTGCGTGACTTCCAAAAGCTTTTTACCACTTTACCGTCACGACCGATAACGGTGTTCAGGCTCAATATATGCCCCGGCCAGTCATCGTCTGTCGCGTAGGTGCCAAAGATAAGATACGTATCGCACTCCTTGGCGATCTTGCCTAGTCGCTCGGTTTCCGGCCCGGGAACCTGAACAGTATATTTCAGTTTCTCAGAACGTGTTCCGGCAGAATAGCCGGTCAGCGGAAATTCATGGTAGAGAAGAAAATCCGGCTTCTTTCCGGTAGTGCAGGCTTTGTGTGCGATCTCTTCCATGTGGGTAAGATTGTGATCCAGACCTTCTTTAACGGTCGGAAAATCGGACAGTGAATCAACTGTAGTCTGCAAGACTTTCACGACAATTTTATCCTTGGCCAGCGGCTTGGTCGGATAGCTGCCATCGGCGCGGACAAGAACAGGCATCTCGGTAGCCGCTTCAGTAGCCGGAACTGTCTGGGCCACGGCCTGTCCGGCCATGCATAGCAGCGATGCGGAAGCAGCCAGCGTAGCCAGCTTGTTAGTCAATTTCATCATTCTCTCCATATTAAATCACAAACATAGCTTCCTGCCGATTCATATGGATCGGCATGAATTTATAGCGAGACTTTCAAAACCGGACTGACCGGTGTTTGCAGTTATTTACGTTTTATCCGGGTGCTGCTTTGCGCACTGAGCAACCAGCCTTGGGCATTTTTCCGCCAGACCTGCATGACGAGGAATTTGGCTGGCTCCATATTTGTGCGCGTCCGATTATTGACGAATGTGACAATGGTCATATCGCCCTTCTCGCGAACAACAACATCGCTATTGTCCCATGTCTCAAACCCGTTACGCAAATCGAACAGCGCGGCTTCTTTGCCATACAGCTTGCCGGATTGGGATACGAGCGCCAGATCTTCGGCAAATACAGAGGCTGCCATATCCGGATTGCTGGCAAGAGCCGCATCCCGGATTTGCGACAGTGCCGCCGCTATAGCATTATCTGCATTTTCTTTTTCATTCGCATAAGCATATGTTGGGGAACAAAGAAGAGCGGCCATGACCGCTGATTTTCCAATTGAAACAGTCATAACCGCTCTCCCCGGTTTTTAGAATTTACCGCTTAAAGTCACACCAAACTGGCGTTTATCAGGCGGTGTGATGGCAAATGCACGCTGCAACTCTCCATTGAGCCTAGGCGCAGGAAAATCAACATAGCGCAAGATGCCACGCGGCGTTTTATCCTGAAACGCATTTTTTACCCAGAAACGAATGGACAAGTCATCCTTGCGGAAACCGGCCATGAAATTGGCTTTCGTTGAATCTCCGGTTTCAGCCAGATTGTGAATCTGAGCATATAAAGACGAACGGAAAATAACGTCACCGCGCGCAAATACATCCCATCCGCTGTTGCCAAGTGGCAGGTCGATGGCAGTAGAAAAAGTTGCCTGATGCTTGGATACCAGCGGCGGTCTGTTACCGGAAAGATCTGCAAAGGTCGAACATGGCGTTGGCCCGGTCGTCAATGTGCCATCACCCAGCAACTGGCCGGCATTCAACGTCGTGTCCGGATTGGCACAGCCGTCGGCAGTTGGCAGGAAAGCTCCGGGATTATTGGGATCAGGCACAGTGCCCAGACCGGTTGATCCACCCAGCAGCAATGATTGTTCAGGACTGGAACCATTTACAATCTGCGCATCTGTAAACGCATAGGTTGCCGAGAACGTCAAAAAGTCGTTTACACTCCAGGATGCATCTATTTCCAGACCCCAGATTTCTGTGTCACCAACATTATCGCTAAACGAATTCACCCCACCCTGCGGCGTTGTAAATGTGCTTGTGAGAACCTGATCCGAATAATCGTTGAAAAAGCCCGCGGCGTTGATACGCAAGCCATAGACAGGCTCGGATTTAATACCGATTTCGTAGTTTTTCAGACGCTCTTCACCAAAAGTAGCATTAGGAGCCCCGATTTCATTAAAACCGCCTGGTGAGTTTCCTTCGGAATACACTGCATAGAGCAGTATATTATCAGTTGCCTGATAATCCACCGTTACACGAGGCAGGATGGATTTGAATACGGCATTACGGACCGCACCTTCGCCGGCAATGATCCGGTTAGGCATGGCTGCACCGGGGAACAGATCGCCAAGTCGATAGGAAGCACCGGGCCGGGTTCCGATCTCGTCCCGGCCAATACGCAATTCACCACCTATTGTAAGGCGTTCAGTGACATCAAATGCTATTGAACCAAAAGCAGCAAGGTTTGTTGTCTCATCCGTTTCGCCGATCTTGTCATAGCCAAATTCGGTTTGCTTGCGACCATAAGCTGTGCGCTTGGTCGTATCGTCAAAAAAGAAACCGCCAATCTCTACACGAACCGGCTTGTCCGCTGGAGAAGCAAACCGCAGTTCAGCAGATATTGCTTCACGGTTGGTTTCACCGTCACTGTTAAATGGCGAGACACCAAACGCACAGTCAGGAATGAAATTAGCGCACACGAAAGGCGATGAGATAAACAATGCCGTTCTCGCGTCATAAGTCTGATCGGTACCGGCTTTTTGATTTATATGCGTATATCCAAAAAGAGCTGTCGCCGTAAAACCGGAATCACCCAGGTCGGCAGTCGCCTTGGCCAATACGCGGTCGGCTTTCCGGTTAATACCCGGCTCAATCAGCTCGTCCGTATTCAGGCCGATAGGACCGCGCAGCGACACTACACCTTTATAATAACCGCGACTTCCGGCGGTATATATATTATTATATGAAGAATCCTGAAGCCCGATTGCGAAATGGTCATCATCATCCTCGGTATGCAGGTACATGATACTCGCTTCGAAATCATCGCTTTGATAGTTCAGCCCGCCAGAAATGCTTAATGTTTCCTGGCCCAGACGTTCACCGCTCAGGCTATTGGTATAGAAACCGGCAAACTTGCTGTATTTTCCCGAAACAAACGCACTGAGGCCATCAGCAACCGGAGCAGCGACGCGTCCGAAAACCTCATATTTGTCATGCGTCGCCGCGGTTAATTCAAAATCAACACCCAGATCATTGACCGGACCTCTTGTGACATAGTTGACCGCGCCGGAGAGTGTTCCGCGTCCGAAGACTGCACTTTGCGGCCCTTTAACGACCTCTACCCTGCCAAAATTTTCCAGGTCGAGCGCTGTTGAAGCACCAATAAAAGGTATACCGTCGATGAAGAAACCGACCTTGCCCTCGGCAAACAATATGTTCGATGCACCGCGAATGACAGGGCGATCGCCGCTACGGCCAAAAGCTGATTGTAGCTGAAACCCGGGTGTGAAATCTGAAAGTTCTTCAAGACCGGCAATATTCGCATCATCAATCATCTGCTCACCAAAAGCGGTGACGGTGACTGGTACTGTTTGAAGATTCTCTTCCTTTTTACGCGCGGTAACAACAATGACGTTGGAATTCGCTCCGGCTCGTGCACCGGCATCATCCTGGGCATAAGCGGGCGTGACTGCCAAGGCAGTTGCCACCATCAATGTGGATTTAATCGTCCTGTTTGTAATTTTTCTCATCAATATATCTCCCTGCACCATTTTGGTGGCATTTTCTTTTGCAGAATATAGATTTCATTGTCTGTTTAATTTGTCCAGACAAATAGCAAAACAAAAGTATTTTTATGCTTATCTGAACAAAAAAATCCCGTGAACGCCGATTGAAATATCGCTTTTTTGTTGTGGCTATCATTAGTTGTCCAGACAAATTGCTTGCTTTTTGAAAGGTTTCGTTGATGTTGGTCCCGCGAGGAGAATATGATGCCAGCAAAGAAACCTGCTTTTCTTTTCACGAAAACATATCCGGCACCGCTAGCCATTGCCGGCGCTCAAATGAAAAACGAATCACCGATTCGGCCTTTATTCTATGCAGCACCCCCTCGCGAAATCGGTTTGGAGCAGCCGCCATGCTGCTCAATCTATCCAGGCTGATAACCCGAAAGTTGGCCGACCTGATGACTGGCAAGCCTGATAGCTAGCAACAATCCAACACACTAACAGGAGAGAAATAATGACAGAAAACAAAGGTTTTTCGAGAAGAAGCTTGTTCGGAGCAGGAGCAGGAATTGCCGCCACTGCGGCCTTGGGCTGGAGCAATGTGGTGCAGGCAAGCACAAAAGGCGGGCCGGACAAGCTCAATATTACTCCCGATGGCCGCTATGCGACGGTGCCGCTTGCCAAAACGCATATTTCTATTGGCGCAGTACAATCGCGTGTAGTGCCCGTGGAACTATCTAATCTCAAACAAACCCGCCGCGCGAATGTTCAACATATGATGGATTTGATTGACGCTGCTAATGGGTTTACCGGACGAAAAGACCTGCTGTTCTTTCACGAATTTCCGATTACCGGCTATTATCAAGGCTGGAACCTTACCGATGCGCGCAAGGTTGCCATTGAAGTGCCGGGCGAAGAAACCGAGATGCTGGCCAAAAAGGCACGCGAATATGGCTGCTGGCTGGTCTTCGGATCCTATGTCCGCGATCCTGACTGGCCCGAAAGTCTGCTATCCATTACCACCATCATGAATGACAAGGGTGAAGTGGTCGATAAACATTGGAAAGCGCGCAATATCAAAGGCGTGTTTGGCGAGAATTTCGAACTGTTCACCACATCAATCTATGATGTGCTGGACCGCTATGTCGAAATGTATGGAGCCGATGCCGTTGTCCCGGTTACCCGCACACCGATTGGCAATATCGCCACGACATCAACCCAGCGCGAACCCGAATTGCTTCGCGCAATGGCTATGAAGGGGGCCGAAATCATGTTGCGTACGGCTACGGGCGGTTTCTCTCCGGTCGATATGCAGGCCACGTCCCTTTATAACGGTATATATACCGCAGTGGCGAATAATGCAGCCTCACCGCAGAACAAATATTTCTTTGAAGATGCAGGCGGCGGCGGCACAGCCATTTATGGCCCCGATGGCGAGGTAATAAGCAAAGCCAAAACTGCGTTTGAGACGCTGGTCCCCGCACGCATTCCCATTGCGGATTTTCGTGCACGGCACCGTCAACCGGTTGTTCATAGTGAAATATTTATGCCGGTATATGAGCAATATCGTTCACAATTTGGACCGAACCTGTTCAGTGGCTATCAACCGAAAGACACAGTCGATGCGAAGCGCCATCTGCGCGATAAAGCCCGCTGGCCTAAATAGGGGTAAATTATGAAATAGGACGCAGGCTGAATTAAACATTGCAATCATTCCGCCTGCGTCTAATTTGTCCGGACAACTCCAATAGAAAGTTTACCTCATGCCAGCCTATATGATCGTCACCGCCAACATAAAGGATAGAGAGGCGTTTATCTCGGGTTATGGCGCACAGGCTGGCGCATTGATTGAAAAATTTGGCGGTAAATATGTCATGCGCGGGCCGGGAGCCGAACTGCTGGAAGGCAGCTTTGGTGACGGCGCTTCTATGGTGATTTCGGAATGGCCGGACAAGGCAGCCGCAAAAACATTCTGGAACAGTCCGGAATATGCCAAAGTGAAAAAGCTGCGCGAAGACATCGCTGATTGCCAGGTTCTTCTTATCGAAAGCCCGAAGATAAATGGTTGATGTCAGCAAACAGGGAATGAATGAAACCCCGTCAACCAATATGACCGCGGCCCAGCCACCCTATCCGGGGGCTGCGACCGGCTGGTTCATAGTAATAATGCTTACCATTGCCTATATTTTCAGCTTCGTGGACCGCTATATCCTTGGACTGTTGATCGAACCGATCAAGGCGGAATTTGACCTGTCCGACCGCTCAATAGGCTGGCTGCTCAGCGCCTTTACGCTGATTTACGGCTTTGTCGGAATTTTCATGGGCTGGCTCATCGACCGCGGAAAACGTGTCTGGATCGTTTCCGTTGGTGTTGCCTTATGGTCGCTAGCCACTATCGCAACCGGCACAGCGAAAAACTTTGTCCAGCTATTCGCCGCCCGTATGGGTGTCGGCGTCGGTGAAGCGACGCTGAGTCCGGCAGCTTTTTCAATTATCGGCGACAGTTTCCCGACCGAGCGGCGCGGCAAACCGATTGCTTTCTATTCTGCTGCCCTGCCCCTTGGCGCGGGCATTGCTTCGCTTGTAAGCGGAGCAATCATCGCGTGGACAGCTGCAAGCGGTAACCAGACATTACCGCTCTTCGGAGAGCTATCACCCTGGCGGTTTACCATGATCATCGTCGGCCTGCCCGGTATCATATTGGCGCTGGCATTTCTGTTTATCAAAGAGCCAGCTCGTCGTCCGGTCGCCGCATCATCCGACGTTATCGGCGGCAGCGGCTTTCGTGATGCGATGAAATATATCTGGGATAATAAGCTGTTATATTTCGGCTTTCTGTCAATCATCGGCACAATGACGGCTATTGCCTATAGTCAGGGTTTCCTTGCCCCTACTTTTGAACGCACATGGGATTGGTCGCCGCAAAAATTTGCTTTTGCTTATGGTTTAGCGATGCTGGTCATTGGGCCGGTGAACATGCTGGCTATGGGCGCGATTTCAGACCGTTGGACCAAAAAGGGCGTGCGGGACGCCTCGCTTCGCCTTCTTTTTATCGGTTTTTTCATCCTGATACCAACCGCTGCGCTACCGTTTTTCATGCCAAACGGAGAATTGGCCTTTGCCATATTATGCCTGAACATCGTTGGCATCGGTATGGTTACGACCATCGGCGTCACGGCATTGCTGGTGATTACGCCTGCACAAATTCGCGGGCAGATTGTCGCGCTATATTATCTGGCGATAAGCTGGTTCGGATCGCTCGGCCCCATCGCGGTGGGAGAATTGTCCAGCGGCCTGTTTGGCGAGGATAATCTGCACTATGCCTTAGCCAGCGTGCCGATCCTGTTTGCTCTCGTGCCGCTGCTTATGATGCCACTGACCCGCCGCCTGTATCTGGCACAGATGGAAAAGCTGGGTGAAGCGACCGCCTAATCGGTCAGAACATAGGAAAAAATCAAACTTTAATCGGGAAACACATGAAAACCTTCGCCATCTATTGCACTGACAAGCCGGATACAGCGCAAAAACGCCGCGACGCCCGTGATGCGCATTTCTCGCATATTGAAAAGACGCTTGATAATTTCCTTATCGCTGGCCCACTGAACGATAAGGATGGCGTTACCATTGGTTCGCTGTTAATCGTAAAGGCTGACGATGCCTCGCATGCCCGCAAGCTGCTCGAAAGTGATCCTTATTTCCGGATTGATATCTGGCAGGACATCCGGATTTCAGAGTTTATCCCGGCTGCGGGCGACTGGATTGGCGGAAAGATCTGGTGAGGGCTTCACCCTATCTAACCAATTTCGATCAGTTCCAGTAGCTCCCCGGCATAGCCTTTGGTAGTCGCAGCTCTGCGTCCCTGATATAGCGCGCCTTCACGCACTTGCGGGGGGCTAATCCAGTCAACCACGATCTCGTCAAGGTCGTCCACAGCCAATGTCACCATCGCATTGCCCGGCGGCAACATCCCCTCATGACGCGGGCGTATAGTGGCCTCGGCAGGATAATCATCCACCTCGAAAATCGGCAGGCGGCCAGATTGCACCATGGTCAGATCGGTCTTGAAATCCGCTGGCTTGCCGAAGGCATTGTTAATCATACTATAGGAAAGCGTAAACGTGTCTGTCTCGATCAGGTTCAGCTTATCCTTATACCATTCCACGGTTTTCTTCCGGTCCGGCGTCGCCAATATGCAGATAAAAATATGATCGGTTAGCGAGCGCGCCTTGGGAAGATCGGTCGTGGGCATATCTTCGCGCACTTCATTCAGGTAAATCATCTCGCGCCCGGTACCCAATACCTGCATCGGTACAAAAAATGGCAGACCTTCGAGTTCTTTTGGCGGTCCGACAATATCAAAACCGCTGCCCGACAAACGCTCTGGCCAGCCGAATACATCCTGCACGCTTAGCTCATAAGCCGCCCAGCCATAAGTCGTCGTCGGTTTGAAATCGGGGTGATCGGGTTGCTCGACCAGCCGGATGAAACATTGTGCGCCGCTGACCGGCTGCAACACTGCCATTCGCTTGCCCGCGCTGGCCGGAGAGGCCCAGCTAGCCGCAAGATCATCAGAAACAACGTCTGTTTCGACAAGCGTCATACCCAGCACATCGTGATAATCGCGCACAGCCGCATCAAGGTCCGGAACGGTTGCTACGCCGCCCAATATGGCGCCATGTTGCAAATTATGAGTCATATTATTCTTCCGTTATATGCTGTAACCGCGGGAGGCGCTAAAACTGCGGCTTACGTTTTTCCAGAAACGCGCTGACGCCTTCTTTGAAATCATCGCTGGTAAAGGCGGAATCAAACAATGCGCGCGACTCTGCGTCATCATCTGCCTGACCGTCCAATATCCGTTTGACGATTGATTTGCTCATCTGCTGGCTATGAGAAGAGACCGACGCCATAGTGTCCGCCAAAGCCATCGCCTCTTCATAAGGCTCATCTGCCAATATGGTGACAAGGCCGATCCTCGACGCTTCCTGGGCATCTAATATCTGCCCGGTAAACAATATGCGTTTTGCCTGGGACGGCCCCACAGCATCCACCAGCAATTTTGTGTCATGGAGCGGATAAACCAAACCCAGTTTTGCAGGAGTAATACCAAAACGCGCCTTTGGCCCCGCAACCCGCATGTCGCAGGCCAAGGCAATGCCGCAGCCACCGCCGACACAATCGCCATCAACCACCGCAATTGTAGGCTTTACCGCCTGTGCCAATTCATGCTGCACCTTGCTAATCGCGGCCTGATTCTTCGCTCGCCATTCGGGATCGGTAGAACCGGTGCTAAATTCGCCAATATCGGCTCCGGCACAAAAGGCGCTGTCCTTCTTGCTGGCATTGACCGTCAACACGCGGACCGTGTCATCCGCCATTGCATCCGCCAACAACTCCGGGAACAGCTCCCACATATCTTGCGTGAAAGCGTTGCGTTTTTCCGGACGGTCAATCAGCAGATGCGCTATTTTGCCATTTTTTTCGAGACGTAGGGTCATAGTCCCCCCTCCTCTTTAGGGGAGGGGGTTAGGGGGTGGGGGATACCGCCAATAACCGAGTTCGTCTGTGCGAGCGATGTTACACATCGCCCCCACCCCTGAATGGGAGGAATTATATCACTTACATTACTCATGCCGGATCAACTTTCGCCAAATGCTTTGCGATCTGGTGGCGGGTTGTCACCCACACATCTTTTTTGGACCGCACATGTTTCAAAAACTCTTCAAATGCCCAGATGCGCCCCGGCCTGCCAATGATCCGCAGATGCAGACCAAGCGACATCATACCCCGATTGCCCTCTTCGCCTTCGCGGTACATTTGATCGAAATTGCGCTTGGCATAATCCAGCCAGTTTTGCGGCGTCATCGCGGGATCGGTCCACATTTTCATGTCGTTGGAATCTAGCTGATAGGGCACAATAGCAATGGGTTTTTCCGGCACGGTTTCCCGGTCCCAGAAAGGCACATCACCGGAATAATCATCCATATGGTAATCGAAGCCTTCTTCGATCAACAAGCGCCGCGTGTTGTCTGTATGGAAATAACGCGACAACCAGCCATAGGGCCGGGTTCCGGTTGTTTTTTCAATCGACGTAACCGCTTTGCGAATAAACTCGCGTTCCTTTTCCTCGTCCATCTTGAACTGGTGGACCCAGCGATAGCCGTGGCTGACAGGTTCATGCCCCATTTCGGCAATCGCACCGGCAATTTCCGGATGGTTTTCAAGGCTGAGCGCTGCAACGGTCCAGCTTGCCATGATGTCAAATTCTTTAAGCAGTTTTACAATGCGCGGGGCACCAGCTTTTATTCCGTAAAGATAATTGCTTTCATTGCCATAGTTGCGGATCGGCGATTTGATATGGATGCCCAGTTCATCAACTGGCTCCATGCCGCGATCCCCGCGCGCTATGGTCATTTCGCTGCCTTCTTCCACATTGACGACAATGCTTAGCGCCATTTTTGCGCCGTCCGGCCAATCTATTGTTTCCTGCTTCATCATGTCTCCCTCTCCCCTTCAGGGAAGATAGCCGGGGAGAGGGGCAGTCTCTCGTTCCGGCCCAATCAAATGTTTTAGAGGACTTCCCCTCTTCCAATCCTCTCCCCGAAAGGAAGAGGGCTATTATATCAGTGCATTTCCTCGCCGCCGGATACGTTGATCGCTTCTCCGGTAACATAGAAAGCGTCATCGCTAGCCAGCCACGCACAGGCCGCTGCGGTATCGGATGGCAGGCCCGGGCGTCCCATGGGATTTTTGGCCTTCATATTGGCCATATAATCTTCAACCGTGGCAAAGCCGAGCAGCTTTGAAAAATACTCGTTTTGCGCTGCGCCCAGCCCGGTTGTTACATGGTTCGGGCAAACCGCATTGACCGTAATTCCGTGCGCGCCCAGTTCCATCGCACTGGCTCTTGTCAAACCGACCATGCCATGTTTGGAACTGACATAGGCTGGCACATGGGGGAAAGCACTTTTGGCAGCTTGCGAAGCGATATTGATAATTCGTCCGCCATTTCCGGCTTTGACCATCGCTTTTGCCGCAGCTTGCGTGCAATAAAATGCACCGGACAGATTTACACCGATAACCGATGCCCAGTCCGCCGGATCAACGTCAAGCAAGGGTTTCATCATAAAGCCGATACCGGCATTATTGACGAAAACATCCACAGCCCCGAAAGCATCAACGCTTTGATCGACCAGCGCCTGACATTGCTGCGCGTCGCTGACATCACAAGCAATAGTCGCTACTTTGGCACCGCGAGCGCGTAACTCTTCGGCTACGCCCTCTTCCTGATCTCCGATGGCAATGTCCGATACCACGCAATTTGCCCCTTCATCGGCAAAGCGTTGCAATATCCCCTGCCCCAGTCCCTTTTCCTTGCCGGAGCCGGTAACAACGATCGTCTTTCCCTTAAACTTCATAGTTGATCCTTTGGGCAGTCAGTTCAAATATCTTCGGTCAGGATGAATTGCGGGTTGTCGGCAAAATCCTGAAACGGTGCGGCCATCGCCTGAAACTCTTCGGTCGAAATTTCGGCTACGAACGGGTCCATGCCGGTGATGTCCAGCACTTCGACATATTGATAGGGCGAGGGATCTTCCGAACCCAGCAGGCCGGTGGCTTTATGCACCGTAAATCCTTTGACCGAGCTCAAACGGTTTACGCCGGGAATATCGTCTTTCTTTGCCCATGCTTCGTAATCAGCCGCGCTGACGCCGTCTTTCAAATTAAACACAACGATGATGCGCATAGTCTTTCTCCTTACGGGTTTTTCATGAAATTATCGGGGGCGCGATAGGCATCAAGCTGATTGTCCAGCTTGCGCGCCAGTTCAAATAATCCGGCTTCGTTACGGGCTGCGCCGACGATCTGTACGCCCACGGGCAATCCATCGTCGGTCCATCCGGCCGGGATGCTAATCGCGGGGAGACCGGCGATACTGGCCAGACAAGTGAAATCGGCCTGATTGGCTGGCGCATTATCGTCATGGCTGAACGCGGCTTGCGGCGCGGTGGGGAGCAGGATCGCTCCATATTTATCCACCGCTGCGCCCAACGCTTTGCTTGTCTCTTCCAGTATTTTTCTATCTTCCGCCAGATCATCCGCGCTGCGCCGCGGCCCATAGGTAAGCAGCTTTTTCAGATGATCGGAGAGTCCTGCCGGATTATCGGCCAGTACTTGCTTAAGGCTGTTCGCCAGACCGAGCGAAGACATGATGAAGCCCGCAAAGCGGATACGGGTCAGCGGATAGGGAAGCGAGAAACTTGCCTCCGCGCCCAGAATATTTTTGGCTTTTTCATAGCCGTCCAGCACAGCCCGCTCACACTCGACCTCACCTAGATTTTCCAACAATGCAACGTTATCAATGACTTGCCCCTCACTAAGAGAGGCGAGAACCCGCGCTATGGTCTCCATTGAGTCCAGCGACCGCGCCAACGGTCCGATGCTATCAAGCCAGCTATCAACCAGCTCCAGCCCGTCCTGACTGACCGAACCGCGGGTCGGCTTCAGGCCATAGACCCCGCAATAAGCCGCCGGTATCCGCACCGAACCCATCGTATCCGTGCCCAATGCCGCATCGCAAAGCCCGGCCGCTACCGCTGCGCCGCTACCGCCCGATGAACCGCCGGGCGTATAGCCTATCCGGTGCGGGTTATGGGTTGCTCCAAAGAACGGGTTGTCCGTCTTTGCGCCCAGTGCGGCCTCTTCCATGTTGAGAGAGCCAATGATTGCGGCCCCCGCATCACGAAGCCGCTTCACAGTCTCTGCATCACGTTTGGCAATGCGGTCGCGATAGGCTTCTACGCCGCTGGTCCATGGTAAACCCGCAACGGCGATATTGGCCTTCACGCCAATCGTCATGCCCTCTAGCGGCCCCTTTGCGGACTGTGCAGCCGTGTCAAAGTCCGTAAAGGCGTTAAGAGGCTTGTTCGCCGCTTTCAGGTCATCCCAGTCGATCATTGCCGGATCATACTCCCCGTTCGTCTATCAGCCTGATCGGCTTCTGACGGGTATCAATCTGGGTATCATCTGCGGTATCACCCGGACCCACCAAAGCAACATCAACGTCAATACCAATGCCTTTGCGTAGCAGCGCTGCAATGTCGCTTCGGTCACTGCCACCGCGACTTTCCAGCGTGACATGCATATCATCACGCCCCGATTCATCACGCGTCACGCGGCAGACATACTCTCCGGTCAGATCACTGCGCCCTTCAATGATCGCGCCAATCGCATGCGGGAAGATGTTGATGCCGCGCAGTTTGACCATATTGTCGCTGCGTCCCTTGAAACCGGTAATGCGCTTGAACACCATACCGGTCGAGTTGCTATCCGTCCGCTCCTCGGTAATGTCATGCGTGTTAAACCGGATGCACGGCGCAATGTCATCCTTGAACAGGCATGTAACGACCATATCACCAGTTTCACCAGGAGCAATCGGCTCGCCGGTATCGACATCCAGCAGTTCCAGATATTGCGCGTCTTCCCACACATACATGCCATCGCGTTCCGGTCCTTCACCGGCAATCGTGCCGGTATCACCGACCCCGTACCAGTCATAAGCCTTTGCGCCATGCCAAGCAGCTTCGGTTGATGCGCGGTCCTCGGTTCCCAAATGGCCGATGATCATCTTCAGGTTGATCCGGTCAAACAGCTTCTCCGCTTCCGCAACATCAGCCAGTTTGCGGACATAATCGACGAAACCAACCATGCAGGTAACGTTGAAATCCGCCATCAGGTTTACTTGGTTTATCGAGCGCGTCTCAATGCCTGTTCCCGCACTAAGGAAGAGCGAGTTCGTGAAATGGGTCACGGCTTCCCGGATATAATGCCCGCCATTAATCATCCCGTGGCCATATACCGATTGAACCACATCATCCCGCCCAAGGCCCATCCAGCGATACATACGCCCAACCAGCAAGTTGGTAATCTCACGACCCTTTGGTCCAAACATCAAAGGTTGCGGCCGTCCCGTTGTTCCGGACGTTGTATGAAATACGACAGGCGTATCACCGCGTCCGTCAAAATCACCATAAGGAGGATATTCGTTAACCGAAGCCATTAAATCAGACTTATCATAAACCGGCAGTTTCGTGATGTCCGCCAGCCCTTTGATATCGCCGGGCTCAATACCCTTGTTACCCCAAAGACGCTTGTAGAACGGGATTTCCCATCCGCGTTTCATCAATTTCTTGAACTGTTTGTCCTGTATGGCAAAAAGCTCATCACGGCTCATATTAGTATAGCGCGTGATAAATTCATCACCGACCGGATATTGGTCTAGCATCGCTTTCGCGTCAAAACTTTCGAAGTAGGTTGGAAAACTCATTGTGGCTCCGTTGCATAGGCTAGAGGATTGTCAAAAATTGCCGGGACGCAATTGTCACCGGCCAAACTGTGTGCGAGATCAAATTTGGATTGTGTCTGAATTGGCGACGTTGGAGCAGATGGACTCCCAAGATTGTCATTTATTATACGTTCTATGACACTTCCATCCGCTAAATGTAGCGCCAGTTTCTGGGGTGCAAGAGCATTATGGTCAGGGTTATCGTCTATACTGACCACAACTTTCCTACCAAGCTCGACCAGCGCCGGATTTGCAAACTCCTTTTCCGTAAAACAGCGCGGATCAATGATCCTGTCGCGCAGCATTAACGGAACGAGAAACGGCAGGCACAACCGTGCATAGCTTGGCGTCATATCGGGCTTATAAGCCCGCCCGACCAGCCGGTGGATGAGAGGCGGAGCCGCTACTTCGACAGATTGCACTGCGGCCGGATCCAGTGTCCCGTCACGCAGCATATTATCAATAGCGCCCAATATTCCGTGGCTAGCCCGCCCTGAAGGAAACGGCTTGATACTCACATCCTCGATCAGCCATTCTTTACCGATTATGTCTGTATAACGCGTCAGATCGCCCGGCTCAAAGAGCTTGAAATAGCCAAATGGCCCTTCCAGAGCATCATGCGGGCCATCCATTCCGGTACCGACAAGATCAACCGAAGAAATTGCTGCTCGCGCTGCATTGGCAATTTGCAGGGGCAAGGCTATGGAGGCCTCCACATGAGCTTGCATCGTCCCGCTAGCATGGCTGTAGGCAAGGCCAAGCACATCGGCCATTTTCTCACGCGGCAATCCTTGCAAACGGGCTACCGCGAGCGATGCTCCTATTATTCCCGCTGTCGCTGGACGAAAAAACTGCATTGGACCAGTAGCCGCAATGCCAAGTCCGCTGGCAATATCTACACCGACAGCTAAAGCGGTAAGAAACGCATCAGGTTCGGCCCCGCCCATCCGGTCCGAAGCCGCTAATAATGCAGCAGTTACAACGGAAAGCGCGTGGACAACTGCTGGTTCGTGGACAGCATCCCATTCAAGGCAATGGATAGCAAAACCGTTAAAAAAGGCTGCTGAGGGCGCAGGAGCTTTAAGAGCGCTGCCAATAATGCGTGCATCATCATTCTTGCCCCAACTTTGCACTGTCGAAAGCAAAGCCTGCGCTTCTGGCGAAGCGGCACCTGCGGCCCCTACTGCCAGCGTATCGGCTAACAGGCGTTCTGCATCGCAGCGTGCCTGATCGGGAAGGCTGTGGTTAGCGCACGCAAAGTCGAGAATTTTCTGAATATTGCTCATGACAACCACTCTTTCAGCATAGTTTGAATGGCGGTGCTATCATCACTCTTTAACGCCAAATCAATCGCCCGGTCGGCTTCTTTGTCAGCTAATCCACCCCAGGCAATAAGCTGGCGCGCTTTATCAATAATCTGATCTTCACTCATGCTTCGTTCGGGATCACCCAACGTATCCGCAAGCTCGTAAGTTTCACCGTCACAAGTGATACGTGCCCCATAATGTTGCGGATAACGCGATGTAATGTCGGAGGCTTCCGATACTTTGACCCGCGTGCGGGCACTAGCCAGCTGTTTAATCGCATCCGGTTCGAAATCGGAAAGTGTCGGGACACCGCGCTCAGCTACAACTGCCAGAGCATGCTGCAACGAAAATTTGGCATCAAGAACCGTTTGAGGATCGGGCCGGTCACAAAATATAATCGCATCCGCATAGCTTTCGACCCGTATCTCACCGGTCAGTTTGCCCGTCTTGCGCTTTAGCTCCAAGGCGGCATCAATCGCCGGATGTGCATGTCGGCAGGCACCCCAGGGTTTAAAGCTAACCTCATGAATACGCCATTGATCATCCAAGCGCATCGGATTGGTATTGTTGCAGGTGGCAGCGTAAAGCCCTTGAGGTCCTTCAAGAATGAAACGGGAGCCTTTGACCTTACCCGCTATATATGCCGAGATACGCTCACCTGTTTCTATCGCATGGGCAACATGAAACTGTTTGGCATCGTCATTCTCGTGTCTTGTTTGCCAAAGACCGCCTGAGACAGTACCGGCCAATCCCATCGCAGAGGCATAGTCGTCAACCAAAGCAATATCCTGCCCCAAATGGCGATGAATATGCGTGGCAGCAGCACCGAAAAAACCGGCTGTGGCCGTTGGATGATAATGACTGTAATGATGGCTATCGAATGTCGCGCCAACACAAATCATCGCTTCATATCCGATTATTGCGGAGTTCAGTGCCTTTTCCAGATCGCGTTCGTGTTTCAATGCCGATGGCCAGATAACCGGACCCGGATGTAATATCGCTGATCTGTGGACATCATCCATCTCCAGAATATTGCCCAGCCAGCTCTCCGGTTGATCCATATGCTTTAGGTATCGCCCGGCGGCCTCACTTTTTATCGCACCGGCGACGCATCCCAACCAATCAAGCAGATGGTATCTCGCCCGCTGCCGCGTTGCATCATCAATCGGTCTCATCAAATGAGCCGAGAGCTGCTGGGTCAGGCTTTCTTTGGTGGAGACAGAACTGTTCATTATTTCAGTTCCGGTGCGACTGATGGTTGCCAGTTTTTTTCGGATTTGAAACGGAAAGCGGGTGCAATCTGATGGGAGCCATTTGCTTCAATCAGCAACCCCCTCTCTTTCACGAAGCCTTGTTCCAATGCTTCACGAAAATTGAGCACTGGAGAGAAAGCGACATCTTTATCAGCAAACCATTTGACCCATTCGTCACGGGTTTTATTTGCAAAGGTGCTACGGAGATAGTCAATCAGCGGCTTCTGTAACGGGCCGGCCTCTTCCTCGGCCAACGGCAAAAGATCGAGGCGGTCGAGCGCGGTCAGCAAGGTCTTTGCGAATTTGATTTCGCGGGCGCCCAAAACAACATATTTGCCATCCAATGTATTGTAGACATTATAAAAGGCAGCACCGCCCAGAGAGCGTTGCGTTTGCGAGACCGGAGCATCGTCGCCACTTATCGCACCGCCCGCAATGTGCGCGCACCATGGCAACATCGAATCAAACATTGCGATATCAACATAATCACCCTTACCGGTTTTCTCTCGTCCGATCAGGGCCATTAGCACCGCAGACAAGCCATTAAGTCCAGCCGCCATATCAGCTGATGGAGCGCCGGGGACAACCGGCATGCCGTCATCACCATCATTGACCGACAGAAAACCGGAAAGTGCCTGCACGGCCAAATCATGGGCCGGATGGTGCGCCATCTCGCCTTCCTGCCCGAAAGCAGAAATCGAACAATAGACTATGCGCGGATTTTTGGCGGCAACCGCTTCATAATCAAAACCCAGCCGCTTCATCACACCGGGACGAAACCCTTCGATCATCACATCGGCATCGGAAAGCAATTCCCAAAGCCGCTCCCGACCCTCATCGCTTTTCAAATCCAGTGCCAACGCCTTTTTTCCGCGATTCAGATTCCGGAACCAGACCGATTGACCGGCCTCGACAGGCTCCATCTGCCGCGCAGGATCACCGGTAGGCGGCTCTACCTTGATAACATCCGCACCATGGTCGGCCATCATCAAGGTGAGCATAGGCCCGGGGAGGAAAAGCGAGAGATCGACAACTTTTATGCCGGTGAGTTTTGCCATTATTCAGACCACACCCTTTGCGCGCAATCCTTCAATCGCATCTGCATCATAACCGATTTCAGCTAAAACCGCGTCACTATCGGCGCCCAGAAGTGGCCCCGCTTTATTGGGTAAACGCTCGCCGTTCACTTTGATCGGGCTAGACAATACTTTCATGTCCGGCTTGTCAGGATGGCTGATGGTATCGCGCATACCAATGGTTTCAAGCCACGGGTTATCCAGCGCCTGATCCAGATTGTAAACAGGTGCAACAGGAACTTCACCTTCCAGCAGAGCCTGCCAATGTGCCATGCTTTGCTTGCTGAAGATATCATCCAATATGCCCGAAAGCACAGCGCGGTTTTTCAACCGGTTGGCCGGTGTGTCAAAACGCGGATCGTCGATCAGCTCGCTGTGACCGATTTTCTTCGCCAATATCGGCCAGAATTTCGGTATCTGTGCCATTACAAACATCCAGCCATCAGAGGCCTTGAACATTTGACTAGGCGTTGCGGACGGATGCGCCCCGCGCGTAACCCGCGGTGTCACATCCCCTTCATTCATATACCAGAGTGCGGGGTAGCTTGTTTGATGCACTGCTGCGGACAACAGATCGACATCGACGTCACATCCTACACCGGACCGCTGTGCGTCCAACAGCGCAGCCAAGAGACCGACCGCCATTTGGGTACCGGACATAAAGTCCACCATCGACAGACCAAAACGTACCGGTGGCCCGTCAGGCTCCCCGGTCAGGGAACAGAAGCCGGCCTCAGCCTGCATCAGATAATCATAACCGGGCCATTTGGCGCGTTCATTATCGCGGCCGTAAGCAGAGCAATGCGCGCATACAATAGCCGGATTTACCGATTTCAAACTGTCATAATCCAGACCGATTTTCGCCGGCACATCGCCGCGAAGGTTATTGGCCATGACATGCGAGTTTTTGACCAGCTTGTGCAGAACTTCCACACCTTCCTCGCTGCGCAAGTCCAGAGTCAATGACCGCTTGTTGAGGTTGAAGCTCTGAAAATACAGACTCTCTTCCTCGCGCAACCAATGCGGACCAACATGACGCGCCGTATCACCGCCGCCTTTACCGTTTTTGGACGGTGGTTCGATCTTGATAACATCCGCGCCCATCTGCGCGAGATACATGGTGCCGTAAGGGCCGGCACCATATTGCTCGGCAGACAGGACGCGAAAGCCTTCTAAAGGAAGTTTTTTACTCATGCCGGATTCTGCTTTACCCATTGCTTCGAGATAATCATGCGCTGCATCTCGTTTGTTCCTTCACCAATACACATCAACAGTGCATCCCGGTAGAAACGCTCGATTTCATATTCTTTGGAATAAGCATAACCGCCATGGATACGCATGGCCTCTTCCGAATTCCGTACAGCAGATTCCGAAGAGAAATATTTGGCCATGCCCGCCTGCATGTCACAGCGTTCACCGCGATCATATGCTTTCGCTGCATCCATGGTCAACAATTCGGATGCACGGGCGCGGGTGACCATTTCACCTAGCTTAAGCTGAATGGCCTGATGCTCGCTAATAGGTTTACCCATGGTTTCACGAAGCTGTGCATATTCTGTTGCCAGCCGCAATGATCCTTTGGCCAGACCAACGCCGCGCGCAGCCACATTGATACGGCCAAGTTCCAGACCGCCCGTGGCTTGAAAAAAGCCCTGTCCTTCAACACCACCGATCAGGTTTTTGGCCGGGATGCGGTAATTGTCAAACATCAACTCGGCACTGTCGATACCTTTATAGCCCAGTTTTTCGAACTTCTTGCCAACGGTAAAGCCCTCACCCTTTGGCGCGATCATCAGGCTCATGCCCTTATAACGCGGCTCAGCCTTGGGATCGGTTTTGACGAGCAGAGCAAAGCAGCTGCCTTTTATGCCGTTTGAGATCCATGTCTTGGTGCCGTTAATAACATAATCATCGCCGTCACGCGTAGCTACGGTACGGATGGCTTGGAGGTCGGTACCGGCATTTGGTTCGGTCAATGCCAGACCGCCGCGAATTTCTCCGCTAGCGAATTTCGGCAGCCATTCCTGCTTTTGCTCTTCTGTGCCAAAACGCTCTACCGCCGCAGCCATGATGAGATGTGAATTAAAGATACCGGTCAGCGCCATCCAATAAGATGAAACATAGGTCACGATTTTGGCATAGGTGGTCGCGGGCAAGCCAAGGCCGCCATATTCCTGACCAATAGTGGCACCGAACAAGCCCATTTCAGCCATTTGGTCAACCAGCTTTTCAGGCCAGATGTCACCGTGGTCATGCTCCATGACCACGGGCTTGACTTCACCTTCGACCCATTTTTCAATGGCATCCATAAATGCCCGTTCATCATCGGGGTCAATCGTTCGAGGTATAAATTCTTCTGTTGGAACCGAGGCTGAATTAGCCATTATGATACTCCTGAAAACGTCTTTTGCTATGCTTGCAAATAATCAAATTAATCGTCCGTATTACCGAAACCGCGCTTCCAGATCAGCATGGTACGTTCAAACGTGCATACAATATCATCGTGCTGATTCTTGCCGATGGTCTTGATCGTGACGATGCCTTGCTCAGGACGCGAGGAAGATTCCCGTTTTTCCAGAACTTCGCTTTCCGCGTAAAGCGTGTCACCCGGGAACATCGGCTTCGTCATTTTAATCTTGTCCCAGCCAAGGTTGGCAACTGCTTTCTGGCTGGTATCCGAAACGCTCATTCCGACCATCAACGCAACAGTTAGCGGCGAGCAGATCAGCGGCTTTTCAAATTCGGTTTTTTTGGCGAATTCGTAATCGAAATGTGCAGGGTGCGTGTTCATCGTCAACAAGGTGAAATGCACATTATCAGTGTCGGTAATCGTGCGACCGGGACGATGTTCATAAATATGCCCTACTTCGAAATCTTCAAAATAGCGGCCAAATGTTTCACGGAACCGACCCGGGCTAACTTCAATTACTCCATCACGCATAATTTTATCCTTCTGTTTTTTCTCTAAAATATTTGCTTAGTTCATTTTGCTGCTGCGAGCATCCGCCGATAACGCTCCATTACCGGCGCCTCGAGCATTTTCCCTTCATGGGCGATTGCCTTGCCGCCTGCTGCATCATAGGCATCTACAGCACTTTGCGCTTCGGCAATTTCAGCTTCAGTGGGTTGCATGGCGGCTTTAATAGCAGGGAGCTGCTTGGGGTGAATTGCTGCCTTGGCGTAAAAGCCGATGGCTTTTGCGCGAGCACATTCCTCCGCCAATCCCGCTTCATTGCCCATGTCGATATAAGGCACATCAACCGCCAGAACCCGCGCCGTAGCGCAGCACATGATAAAAGCCCCACGTGCAGCAAGCATTGGCTCCCATTCCAGCTTCGTGCCCAGTTCAGCGGAAAAATCACCGCCGCCAAACATCATAGCCGTGACCCCCTCACTAGCGGCGATAGCATCACCAGCGCGCAAACCTTTGACCGTTTCGATCAGCGGAACCAGACCATCAACCTGCTCGCCCAATATAGTCTGGACGATTTCAACTTCGCTAGGATTTTCAACCATTGGGATAAACACCAACGAAGGACTATGATCACTACTGGCCAGTGCAAGCAAGTCGGCAAGTCCCGCTTCGGTTTTCAATCCGTTTATCCGAACAGCTACTTTTTCACGCTCCAGCCCCGCCAGTGCCGCAATGACAGAATCACGCGCACTATCTTTTTGATCGCCAGGAACCGAATCTTCCAGGTCGATACAAATCAGGTCAGCACCGCTGGAAACCGCCTTTTCAAAGCGCTCCGGACGATTGGCGGGTACAAAAAGAAAATTGGTAAAACTGGTCATATCACCCAAAATCATAAAAATTACATATTGCGCCCCCACAATTTGTCCGGACAAATATAAAGTCAACCAGAAAATAAAATTACTTGCACTTTCCAACCAAAAAAAATCGTAAAATGCAGCAATATTAAACAGATTGAACAGCTATATCTGTCTTTGAATTATGACAGTAAGCGGCCTCCTTGCCTGTGTTTCTGCAAATCGGAATATACCGGCCAAACGCTCAGACTATATTTCTGGTTAGAACGGCTTGATATTTCCCAGAAATGCCGTCGCCAGTAAAAGCGCGTAAACCACCCAGACCCAAATTCGCGTGCGATTCATGGTGGTGAGCAAAGGAACTTCCGTGGCATCGGATGACCCTTCGGCTATCAACTTGCCAAGTAGTGGCCCGACCGGCTTGAACGCTACATCAATCATGATTGCCGCAGCAAAGATCAACCCGAACATCAGTGCTTTTGTCGCAAGCCAGACCGGCATCAGCGGTGCGCCTTTGACCAGCGAAAGGATACCAAGGCCTAAATAAAATGCTGTCAGTCCAATTTTAAGCCAGCCCTCGATTTTGCGATCGCGCGCAGCCCGTCCGGTCTGGTCATGACTATGAGCATCCCAGACGAGCCATATCCACGCACCTCCAGCCAGCCACGCCAGCGCAATGGCCCAGATCGGCAAGTCCCACCAGCCACCCGCATCAACCATGGTCAGCGTCAACGGTACCATGAGCGCCCAGGCTGTTCGCGGGACCATATCAAGATTAACGAGCAGTTGCAGCAGGATCAGACGCTGCGGCAAATCATATTTCTTTCGCTTCCTGAAATGCTGCCCCAGCATGAAAACCCCGACATCTGCACCAAGCCACAGCACGAACAGCAAAAGATGGATGTAAACCAGCAACTGGTAAAATGTGATTGTCATAACCGCACCTTTGTAACTTTTTTGCAACACACGTGTGTGATTTTGCATACTCGGCGAATCAATTCGCTTGCCACCACCATTCCATCGTGTAAATTTGTCCGGACAAATGATAAAGCAATTTCAAGAATTTTATATATTTGGGAGCCCAAGCAATGAAAAAAATATTCCTCACGTCTACCACGGCGTTGTGCATGGCGGCAATGCCCGCCCACGCTCAGGTTGCAGAACAACAGGCCGCAGAATCGGTTAGCACCGACGAAGCCGATCAAAATGATGGCCTTAATGTCATCGTCGTGACCGCTCAGCGTCGCCAGGAAAGCGTTCAGGACGTGCCGATCGCGATTAGCGCGTTCGACTCTGCAGAACTGGAACGTCGCGGTGTATCCAGTGCACTGGATATCGCGCAATATGTCCCGAACTTTGTTGGTCTGAACAATACCGGTCTTGGCTCGGCTAATGCCTATTTTATTCGCGGAATCGGTAACAGTGAATCGATTGCGACCTTTGATCCGCCTATTGGCACATATGTGGACGATATCTACATCAGCCGCCAGAATGCGAACAACCTGTCCCTCTTTGATGTGCAGCGCGTTGAAGTTCTCCGTGGTCCACAAGGAACATTGTTTGGCCGCAACACCACAGGCGGTGCCGTGAACTTGTATATGAAAGAACCGGGCAATGAGTTTGCCGGTTATATAGAAGCAGGTTATGGCAGCTTTGAGCGCTATATGGCCCGCGCATCCGTTGATATACCTCTTGCAGATAGTTTTGCAGTAAAAGTGTCGGGATATTATCAAGACGATGAAGGCTATGCCAAAAATACCACGACCGGCGAGCGTGTTAACGAAAATGATGGCTGGGGTGTAAGACTGGGTCTGCGCGGAGAGCTATCAGACACTGCTCGCTGGACCGGCTCTTATATGCACATCAATACCCAGGCGATGAACCTTCTGAACTTCGCTTGTGATCCAGCAAATCCGACCGATTGTGATGGCCGGTTTGTTACAACCGGTCTTTCAAGAGACAGCAATTTTGGCGGACGCCTGTCTGGCGAAAAAGATGGCTACGGTCTTGGAAACGACACAAACATGGACTTTGTCTCTTCCAATCTGGAATTGGGTAGCGGTGAAGATGTTAGTGTGAATATCATCACAGGCTATGTTTACACGTCTCAGGAATATGCGCTCGACTTTGCCGATGGCCGCGCATTGCCAAGTCTCAGCTCCCCTGTGCCCGCTGTTCGAGGATACACCCTTGGAGGATTTACAGTCGCCAATGAAGGCAAGTTTTCACAATTTACCCAAGAGATAAAAGTAAATGCTTCGCTTGGGGACGGTCTAGTCGATCTTGTGGGCGGTGTATTTTATTTCGAAGAAGATAATTACACCGATTTTGCAGATATTTTCTCGATACCTACACAGCCATTTCCGCCGTTTTCAACAGTACCGGGTGGATTCCCGCTTGTTCTTGCCGACAGAACCCTGCGCAATACAACAAAAGCTTACGCGGGCTATATGCAGGGTGACTTGAACATCACCGATCAACTGACCCTGACAGCAGGCATTCGCTACACAGACGAAACAAAAAAGTTCAGTGTCAGTGATAATCGCGCTAGCTGTAACGATGGTACGGTTGAAGCAACATGCGTCAGTAATGTTAATTTATTTGCTCAGAACGGCACAGCGATACCACGTGAAACCTCCACGAAAATCTGGACTCCGCGATTTGCGATAAATTATCAACTTGATAACGATACACTATTCTTTGCTTCTGCAACGCGCGGCTTCAAATCAGGTGGTTGGAACGCACGCGGCACAACCCCGTCCGAATTGCTGCCGTTTGGGCCAGAAAAAGCGTGGAGTTATGAAGCAGGTGTAAAATCCGAACTGCTCGACAATCGTTTGCGCGTCAACCTGACCGCTTACTACCTTGATGTGACGGATTTGCAGACTCCCTCCAGCTTTAATCGTCTTGACGGTTCGGTTGCATTTATTACCCGCAATTTTGCTGACTATGTCAACAAGGGTATCGAACTGGAAATCAATGCTGCTCCGGTTGATGGTCTTAATCTTTTTGCTTCTGTCGGTTATCAGGATGACAAATATAAGATTGACCGCAATGCACCTCTGTTTGATGCTTTTGGCGTAAGTTCGGTCGCGAGCCAACAGGCCGCATGTCAGGCGCAATTGGCTGCGGGCCTTGTGCCAGGAGGCGGCGCTGGTGAAGCAACTAACTGTGGTGCCGGAATTGTTGCAGCGGATGGCGGTCTGGCTGAACCAATTCGCACACCCGATTTCAGTTTTGCCTTTGGCGGTAGCTATAAAGCTGACCTTGGTGGCGACCTGACTCTTATTCCGTCAATCAATGTCAGTTGGCGCGGTGATAGCGAGGTTGGTACGAACAATCAGAGCATTTACACAGGCTCTATTACCAGTTCGTCAGGCACCGTATTTCCATCCAACCCCTATGACGGCGATTTCATCGTGGGATCGTTCAGCGAGGCACACTGGATTGTGAACAGCAATATCACCCTTAAGAGCTATGATGGCTGGTCAATTTCAGCAGAATGCTCCAACTGTCTGGATCAGGAGGCTGTAGCCACATCTCTGGCGCAATACACATACCTCAATGCGCCCCGGACATTCCTTATCAAGGGCCGGTTTGAATTCTAATCTGCTAACAATCTATATCTACCGGGATTCCGCTGGGGATCCCGGTAGATAAATCGTTATACCAACAACAATTACCTTAAATATCCCGTTGTGCGACTTTTGCTGGCATAGCTATAATATTGTGTTATAGTTGTCCGGACAAATAATAACCTGAGGTGCGCATGGCTGAAAATACGGAAGTCCGTAACGAGTTTTCTAAAGGCTGGACTGTCCTTCTTGCGGGTGTTTTGGGCGTCGCATGCGGCGCATCTCCCCTCCCCTTCAATGTTATTGGGTTTACCGTTGAACCCATGATCGCGGAATTCGGCTGGAGCCGAACGCAAATTCTCTTTCCGATCACTATTTTTGGAATAATAGCTGCATTGCTGGCTCCTTTTTTTGGATCATTGGCCGATAAATACGGCGTTCGAAAAGTTGCGCTTTATTCCTTGCTTGCCTTTGGGCTTTCGTTCGCAGCGATATCACTGACACCAACAGCCCAGGCCAGTTCTACACTCTACATCTATTATGCTCTTTGGGTGGTGGTTGGCTTGATCGGGATCGGTTCAACCCCGGTTAGCTGGAGCCGAGCAATCAACCTGTGGTTTTTCAAACATCGCGGGCTTGCCCTTGGTATCCTGCTATTGGGAACCAGCCTCGCGGCGATTGTTGTTCCTAAGCTCGCTGTATGGGCGATTGAAAATTACGGTTGGCGTGAAATGTTCGCAATTGTAGCGATTTTACCGCTTTTTGTGGCACTCCCAATCGGCTATTTCCTGTTCCGCGAGCCACGGCCCGATGAGCGGCCCAAAGCCATATTGAGCGATAGCGGCAACCTCACCGGAGTTACATTGCGCGATGCATTAAGAGATTATCGCTTCTGGCTGATCTGGTTATCGGTCGCTATCATCGCGGGTGCATTTGGCGGTGCCTTTATCAACTTGCCAACCATGTTGTCAGATCGCGGACTGGATGCCCAGTCAGCCGCTTCTATCATGGGAATATTAGGTGTCGGAATATTGGGAGGCCGTCTGATCACAGGTGCTTTACTGGACCGCTTTTGGCAGGGTTTTGTAGCTTTTCCGCTCCTTTGTTTACCAGCATTGTCCTGCTATTTGCTGCTGGGTGATGATATCACTTTCTTTATAGCAGCCATAGCGGGCTTCCTGCTCGGCTTTGCGGCAGGCGCGGAAAGCGACCTGATTGCGTATCTGACGGGCCGCTATTTCGGCATGGCGAATTATGGAAAAATTTATGGGATGCTTTACATGCCTTTTGGATTTTTCAACGCGCTTTCCCCGATCATCTACGCCAGTGTGCGGGATAATACGGGAAGCTATGATTCAATATTATATGTCGCCATCTTCGCGTTTGTCATTGGCGGCGGATTATTACTTTTCCTTGGTCGTTACCCTGAGAGTTTTCCGGAAACGGAAGCGACCACAACTGACAAATTAGTAGAAGTGTAAAAATGATGGCAACCAAAGTTCTTTCCAATGCAACGGATTTAATTGCCGAAGCCGGCGTTGAAGTCCTGACCGACAGCGACACGTTAAATTTCTATGCGCATGATGTGTATGAACGCGGCGCAGATTTGCTGGCCGTCGTGCGCCCTAAGAATAAAGAAGAGCTTTCAGCTGCTGTTGCGGCCACCACCGCTCAAAATATTCCGGTAATCCCGCGCGGCGGCGGCATGAGCTATACTGGCGGCTATACATCCAACCAGCCGGGCGCAGTGCTATTTGATTTGGCCGCGATGAACCGTATTCTCGAGATTAACGAAACGGATATGACCGTAACGGCAGAGGCCGGCTGTACGTGGGCAAGCCTTTATGAAGCATTGCAACCCAAAGGATTGCGTACTCCGTTCTGGGGCACATTGTCCGGCCTGAAAGCCAGCATTGGCGGCGGCATGAGCCAAAACAGCATTTTCTGGGGGACCGGACGCTACGGCACTGCGGCACAAAGCTGTATCTCGATGAATGTGGTTCTGGCAGACGGCACGATTCTGGAAACCGGCAGCGATTTTACGCGGCCCTATGGTCCTGATTTAACCGGATTGTTCCTTGGCGACACGGGCGCTCTTGGCATGAAGGCAACCATTACCCTTCGATTGATCCCGGAAGCCGAGGCGCATGCCTATGCGAGCTTTAGCTTTGAAACCTACGCTGAGACCCTGACCGCGGCGGCAGAGATTGAACGCTCCGGCACGTCGACAGAATGTTTCGGCTTTGACCCCAATTTGAACGCCATCCGCATGAAGCGCGATAGTCTGGGCAGCGATGCCAAGGCGCTTGGCAATATGATGAAAAAACAAGGTTCAGTCTGGGGCGCCCTGAAAGAAGGCGCAAAGGTTGTCACCGCGGGTCGCAACTTCATGGATGAAGCGAAATTCTCGCTCCACGTCCTCACCGAAGGCCGCATTCAGGCCACAGCTGATGATGATCTTGAACGGGCTCGTAAACTAGCGCTTTCCCATGGCGCAACCGAAACCGAAAATACCATACCGAAAATCATTCGGGCGAATCCCTTTGGCCCGCTCAACTCCATGCTCGGGGCAGGTGGTCAGCGCTGGGCGCCTATTCACGGACTGCTCTCCCATTCAAAAGCCGTTGACTGCTATAAAGCAATTGAGGCCTTGTTCGACCAACATCGCGCTGAAATGGACGAAGTGGAAATGTTTACCGGCACCCTGATTTCTACAGTCGGGGGTTCAGGCATCCTCATCGAGCCGTGCCTTTATTGGCCCGATGCCTCTAATCCGCTACATGAAGATACGATTGAGAACTCCCATTTCGCCAAATTGCCAAAGCTGGCTGCCAATCCGAAAGCATGGGCAATGGCACAAAAGATGAAGCAGGCGCTGGTTGACCTGTTTTACGAACAAGGAGCGGTGCATATGCAGATTGGCCGGACCTATCGTTACCGCGATAGCTTGTCCCCTGCCGCTGATACGCTATTGTCGGATTTGAAGAAATCAGTCGATCCAAAAGGACTGATGAACCCCGGTTCTTTGGGCTTATAAAGGGCCTATAGGACAAGCTATGGATTTTGATCGAAGGCAGATTATGGCAGCGGCAATTTGCGCCGCCGCTCCGGCCGGCGTGTTGGCTGCCCCTCGCAAAACTGGTAAAGAGACAAACATGACCAAGACATATTCCGCCGTCGCTATGCAACTGGCTGCGCATTCGATTGAAAAAACACCCGATAAAGCAGCTGCCCGCAAGCAGATGATGAACATGATCGGTGAAGTAGAGGGCAAGATCCGCTCATCCAGCATCTTCATCCAGCAATATTCCGGTAGTCCGGTCAAGCTCGCGGTGCTGCCTGAATATTTGTTAACCAGCTATCCGGGGCGGATTTCGATTCCGGATTTTGCTGACAAGGCGGCTCTTGAAGTTAATGGACCCGAATATGAAGCCCTCGGCGCAATGGCGCAGCGCCTGAAAATGTTTGTTGCAGGCAATGCCTATGAAACCGACGAAAATTTTCCCGGCCTCTATTTCCAAACCTGTTTCATCGTTGCCCCTTCGGGCGATGTCGTGCTGCGCTATCGGCGGTTAAACAGCATGTTTGCGCCAACGCCGCATGATGTCTGGTCAAAATATCTGGATATTTACGGAATAGACGGCGTGTTTCCGGTCGCAAAGACCGAGATTGGCAATCTTGCAGCCATAGCATCGGAAGAGATACTTTATCCCGAAATCGCAAGAGCACTGGCCCTGCGCGGGGCCGAAGTATTCGCCCATAGCAGTTCTGAAATAGGCTCACCGCTGGATACACCAAAGGACATTGGCAAGCGTGCACGGGCACAGGAAAATATGGCCTATGTGGTATCGGCCAACACCGCAGGTATCAAAGATACGACAATGCCCCTCGCCTCAGCTGACGGCAACAGTATGGTAGTCGATTACAAAGGGCGTATTCTGTCGGAATCGAACACCGGCGAAACATTTACCGCCTTTGCCGATATCAACATTGAATCCCTGCGTGCAACGCGGCGCAAACCGGCAATGAGCAATTTTCTGGCGCGGCAGAGGCTTGAGCTATTTGCCGCAACTTATTCCGGAAACTCACCGCAAAAAGCCGATGGTTTGATCCAGAACAATGACATCAAGACCCCGGACCGCGATTATTTCTTACGCACTCAGGAAGAAACAATTGAACGCATGATAAAGGATGGTTTGATATGAGTAATGATAACAAGCTAGATGTAGCGCCGCCCTATAACGCAGTGGCCCAGCATGGCGTATCACCAATCGCGTCGCATGATGAAATTGCCCGTTTTGACTTTCTCGCGAATTTCAACAAATTCATGTCCGGACCACTTGGTGCGGGTAACAAGGTGGCTTATGATACACGCGTATTGCCCAAATTCCGCAAGGAACATAACCGCGACCCCAAAGACCGGTTTGAAATCCGCCATGCGATGAATGAAGATCCTTTCCACAGATTATGGTCTGCACTGAAACGCAATTCTATGGAAATGCGCCAGCAAAACGGCCGCGCGATGACTTTGCGCCAGATTGATGAGCTCAATGCCAAGGCGCGTCAATTTAACGAAGGCCGCGATACCTTAGAACTTAATCCTGACATCGAAATCCCACCTTATCAAAGCGCGGTTGATATTCACTGTATGCCAGGAAGCTATCACGGTGAAGAAAGCCCCGGTGATATTTCAGCCGGAGCCAATTATGATTGCGGTATTTTCGCGACTACTGCTGGTGGTCTGGGTGCGCTAAATGACGGCGGCGGTCAGGCACTGGTCGAGTGGATCAAGGCAAAACGCCCGGGATGGCAGCCGCGCCGTATTTTGGATGTAGGATGCACCACAGGGCATAATATCGTGCCCTTGGCGCTCGCATTCCCGGACTGTGAGGTCATAGCTATCGACACTGCTGCGCCGATTTTGCGCTTTGCTCATGCGCGCGCGCAATCGCTTGGTGCGACCAACCTGAAATTCATTCAAGCCAATGCCGAGGACTTGTCCCGCTGGGATGACGGAACATTTGACTGGGTTCAGACTACGATGTTCCTGCACGAAACCAGCGGCAAGGCTCTGCCGAAAATTCTTTCCGAATGTTACCGGGTGCTTGCTGATGATGGCTTGATGCTGCATCTGGAACAGCCGGAATATAGCGACGAAATGCCGCTATTCGAACAGTTTCAGCGTGACTGGGATGCGTTTAACAATAATGAACCTTTCTGGTCGTCCATGCATTCGCTCGACATGAAAGACGAAATGGTGGCTGCCGGATTTGATCGCAGCGAGCTGTTTGAAACAGGCGTCCGTGCAGTCGTGGACCGTGAAATTTTTCCCGAAGCGCCAACTGATGAAACCGAAGACCACGGCCGTGCGGCATATTGGCACGCTTATGGTGCATGGAAAAACAGTGAACAGATGCAGGAGGCAGCGGAATGACCGAACAAGTTTTTGACTGGATGGCAGCAGCTAACAAAAGAGCCAAAGGCAAGCGCCCAAGCTATTTCGATGCCCCGGAAAGCGACCGGATACTGTCGATCCTGATGGCAGTGGTCGGAGAAGTTTCGGTCGTTCGTGAGCGGATGGACACAATCGAACGCCTTTTGGAAACCAAAGGCAGCATCACGCGCGACGATATAGAAAGCTATACTCCTGACAAACAGGCGGCCTATGAACGCGGTATGATGATCCGTGAATATATCTACCGCGTTATGCGTGGTCCGCATCAGATGGTTCAGGAGATAGAAAATCCCGACCGTCCGGTTGAGGAAATCAGCGCGGAACTCAAAGAAATCTAGAAAAGATTAAACGGCTTGATATCGGGTCTGGTTGAACGGACCCGATATCGGTCGCTCATTATTGATTACTTAATAGCGCCAAAGCGCCGCATATAGGGTTCGTATACACGAGCCCTTTTTTATGCCTTTCTGCGTAGGACAGACAATTGCTCTGTGCAGCCATGCCAATTGTCGCTTCTTTTTTGTCGGAGAACTTCTAGTTCATGCGGCGACGATGTCCGAAACTTTTGTTTATGAGATAACGGCGCTGGCTTAGATCTTTTGCGAGAATGGAAGCCTCATAAAAAAGGCGCGCCATGCGAATAATCGCAGGCGCGCCTGTAATATACTTATAGCGTTGCCTTAGAACGGCTTTACCGCACCCAAAAAGCAAACTCCCGAAATTGTGATCCAATAGATATAAGCTGCAATCCGGGCCTGTGCGATCTCTTTTTCCAACGCTGCTTCTTCTGCGGCATTTGGCCCTTGGGCAAGAACCTGGAACCGGGCAGTCCACCGGCGCATAACCACCCGCAAGAACAAACCTATGATTAAAGCAAAGGCGTAAAGTGCGATTTTTGCAGGATACCAGAAGTTACCTTCGCCTGTTTCGACTGGCCCGTTGCCCCCGAATGCCATGAAAGCAACGATGAACAACAGCGCAATCAACGGATAGCGAAGGAATTCTTCGACCTTGGTTATTGTGATACCTATATCCGTTTGCCGCTTGATGAACGCAGCCCAGGTCATTGCTAACCAGACAGCAAAAAACAGCCACATCCACCAAACGCCCGCTCCTTCTAGAAACGGTACGAAGCCATAAAGTTTACCCATATGCAGGCCGAGCGGTAACAACAAGACTATACCGGTACGCGCCAATATATCGATGCGATAGGCGGTTTCCATATGCCGCCGCCTCTCATCAAGGTTAAGATTGCGGTTAGTAACATTATAGCTGGTCTGGAAAACACCCCATTCGCCGCCCAGCCAGTAAACCATTGCGAGAATATGTATCCATCGCAGAATACTTAGCTCGTTTGTTATTAAAAATTCCATATTTTGCATCCCTCGAATTGATGCGGCAATTTGTCCAGACAAATTACTCTTGGCAAGCGAAAAATGCACTGGCATGGTGAAAACACAGGAGAAAATTGATGAAGCACCGAATTATTGAAGGCCGACTAGAATATACGTCACGCAAACCCGAAATGGAGGGTCAAAACCGCGGTTTTGAAACCTTCATGTTCACACGGCATGGTGACGGTAAAGTTACGTTGCGGGCGCATTGCGAAATATACGAACCGGAACCAACGGTGATGCGCGACATCATTTATTCGCTGGACGAAAACAGCCAGCCAATGGATCTGCATGTGCGTTTGACAGTCGGGGATATGTTCATGGGTACTGGCTGGATGCGTTTTGATGGCCAGCATATCGAGATGGAATCTTACGGTCCCTCAATCGGCCGCCTGTCTCAAAAAGTCGAAGCGGAATTGCCGCTAACCGGCTTTGGCACGCACCCTATCGTGTCGGACGGCTATATGCTCTCTACTCTGGAATGGAAGGAAGGGGATAAAAAGCTGCTTAATTTCTATCTCCCCTCCCCTGATCATCGCGGAGCAACACCACCACAGATTGCTCAAGTAAAAATTGGCGCAATGTATATCGGTAAAGAGGAAATTACCGTGCCAGCCGGTACATTCCAGTGTAAACATTTCCAGTTTATAGATGATGCGAGCATCATTCCGGGAACCGGCGGTATGGCAGGCGAACATCCTCCCTATGATGTGTGGATCACCGATGACGAGGACGGCATTTTTGTCCAGGGCGGCGTTGGCGGCTATATGATGACCTGGTATGAACTGGCCGAGTTAAAACGCTAAGCCGTTGAGTATCAGAATGTGATCATCACCTTGCCCATATGATCGCCGCTTTCAAGATAAGCGAAAGCGTCAGGCGCATTATCAAAGGTGAATTTACTGTCGATTAAAGGTTCTATTCCGGCGCGAGAGATCAGGGCGACCAGTTCGCTCAGCATCTCTCGACTGCCGGCAGTAATACCTTTCATGGTCACATTTTTGCCGATTAGCCCTGCTAGTTGCGGGACGTTGTCAAGCTGGCCGGATAAAGCACCTATCAGGGCTATCCGGCCATTTGGCGCGCAAGCCGCGATGCTCTCTTCAATTGAATTGAGTCCTGCTGTTTCCACAATAATATCTGCGCCGCGTCCGCCGGTTGCCGCCATGAGCGCAGCTGCCCAATCTTCATTCTCGCGGTAATTGATGCCATAATCCGCGCCCATCTCTTTACAACGAGCGAGCTTGTCATTGCTGGAGGAAGTAATTGCGACCTGCGCGCCAAGCGCCTTGGCAATCTGCAATGTCAGTATCGACACGCCTCCTGTGCCGAGGGTGAGGACAAGATCGCCCTTTTGCACATCGCCAAACGCCACAATACAATGCCAAATTGTGCTGCCGGCTGCGGCAATGGCTGCGGCCATAGCATCGGTAACATTGTCCGGCAGCGCGATAATGGCGTCAGCAGGCAAGATAATGGTTTCTGCCAACCAGCCATCGCGGCTGATCCCCAGATCCTGTGCAAAAATTGCGGGCGTGAATTTGCCGCTTAGCCAAGTGACAAAATTGGGCGCTGTAACCCGCTCACCGATTGATATTCCGGACACATTCTCACCGATGCCGGTCACGCTGCCAACTCCGTCAGATACAGGAATGCGGTCTTGCGCTTTTATCGCGCCATATTGCCCTTTCAGGGTCAACAGATCACGGTGGTTCAAACAAGCAGCATGAACCTTTACCGCAACTTCTCCGGGACCCGGCACAGGTGTATCACGCTCTACAAGGCGCAGGCTGTTCAACCCGGATTGTGAACCAATTTCATATGCCTTCATGCGAAATTCTCTTCGGCGAAGCTGGCTATCTGTGCCGCATCACCCGATTGGCGCATCAAAACACGACTGCGGAAGAAGCGAAGCAAGCCGCTCGCTCCCATCCGCGACGCGCCAAGACCGGAAAAACCAAAACTTGATTTCTCGGCTTCCCAGACCATACCTGTAAGCGACCCGTCATTGATGGACACCGCACCTACGTTAAGTCTGCCGGCAACTTCTTCTGCCCGTTCGATCGAGGCGCTGATCACCGCCGCCGACAGGCCGAATTTGCTGTCATTCGCCTGTGCAATCGCGTCCTCAATATCGTCATAGATAGTCACCGGTATGACTGGCCCGAAATTCTCTTCGGAAATAATATCCATATCCTTAGTGACTTCGGCCAGCACGGTGGGCCGCAGATATTGTCCGCCGCCCAGATTTTCGACCTTACCACCCGACAGAACTTTCGCGCCCTTGGAAACAGCCTGATCAATCTGGCTTTGCGTAAGCTGCGCCTGTTTGCCAAAAATAAACGGTCCGATATGACCTTTCTCTATGTCCGGATAATTGAGTTGAACCTTCTCCGCTTTTTCTGTCAAAGCCTTGAGAAAATCATCGGCAATATTGCGTGCGACATAGATCCGCTCGATTGATTGACAAGCCTGCCCGGTATTCACAATGCTTGCGCGCAACGCGATAGCTGCGGCTGTGTCAGGGTCTGCATCATCCATGATAATCATCGGGTCTTTACCGCCCAGTTCCAGACTGGCTGGGATGAAGGCAGCCGCAGCGGCCTCCCCGACCTTACGGCCAGTCGCCACGGAACCTGTGAAACAGATATAATCGCTATTGCCGACCATCTCAGCGCCGGTGGCTCCGTCCCCTTCGATCAGCGACAGAACCTTTGCCAATTCAGGGATCGAACGCACCGTTTCCATCAGCGGCCTGATAAAGCGCGGCGTTACTTCAGACGGTTTGATTAGCACCGCGCTGCCCGCCATTAGCGCCGGAACCGCGTCGATCAATGCCAGAGTCATCGGAAAGTTCCACGGACTGATTACACCGACCAGTTGGTAGGGAACAAGCTGGGTAGAGGTCGTGATTGTCTCATGCGACGTCGGCTCTCCGGTAGGCTGGCCCGCGGCAATAAGCTTTGGTGCTTGATCGGCCCAGCGGCGGATCTGCCCCGGCACACCGGAGGCTTCAATTTTTGAAATACCACCGCGTCCGGTGTCGGCTATCAGCGCCGGTATAATCTGTGGCAATGCCGCTTCGATTGCATCGGCCCACTGGCGCATGATTTCACCGCGCTGCTCGGGAGTTTTGGCGGCCCAATCGGGTTGGGCCTTTCGCAGGCGCTTCGCCTCGGTAGCCAGGTCATCAGCATTCAGCGGCGTAATTTCATAATCAGCTTGGCCGGTGCGGGGGTTGACGACTTTCATTGCTGTTCCTTCCATGTTTCGAAGATTTCATCACCGCGCGCAAAAGCAATATCAGCGCGACCAGCAAAATCAGCGATCAGTTTCTCAAAAGCCGTAATCCGGTAAGGCAGCCCCATGATATAAGGCGTAATATGCATCGGCAGCATCCGGCCACCATGCGTTTTGGCTTCGCCCAATAGCCAGTCTGCGGCGTCATGCATC
>NZ_JBFEFM010000029.1:0-224 GCF_040717415.1 Parasphingorhabdus sp. JC815 | reverse complement strand
CGCGCATTACGCAACCGGCGTCTCAAAGGGCTGGTTGTATTATCCGGGTTCATAGGCGGCCCGCGAGAATGGAAAGGCGGGTCGGTCTACGATCCCGAGACCGGCGACGGTGCGGCGACGGGCTATCTGACATTACGGAAAGATGGCAAGCTCGAAGTAAAAGGCTGTAAGGCAGCGATTTTTTGCAGAACAAAACTGTGGACGCGGGTTAAGTGAAGGCCGTG
>NZ_JBFEFM010000028.1:0-233 GCF_040717415.1 Parasphingorhabdus sp. JC815 | reverse complement strand
GCCCCTTTCAGATTGGGGATCAGGGCCACAACATCCAGCCCGGGAATCGTTTTTGCAAAAGCAACAATTTCGGCGGTGTCAGCCATCTGCGGAAGCAGTTTGGGCGGAACAAAGCTCCCGACCTCAATCTCGCTCACACCGGCTTCGGCCTCTGCCTTGATCCATGCCTTTTTGGCCTCGGTTGCCATAACACGCTCAACGCTTTGCAAGCCGTCTCGCGGTCCGACTTCGCT
>NZ_JBFEFM010000027.1:0-266 GCF_040717415.1 Parasphingorhabdus sp. JC815 | reverse complement strand
TCCTGCTTCAGACAGCGAATTTAACGCAGCAGCGCCGGTGCGCTCGTGCAGGAATACCCGGTCGATGGCGATAAGATCGCCACCGCCCGGTAATCGTGCAACAACATGGCTGTCCCACAGTTTGTCAAATAGAGATTGCATTGTAGACAGTCTTAATTCCCCATTTCAGCGTCAACTTTGCGCCAATGAATTTTGCAGCGGTTGTCGTTCTGTCCGACGGCGATGGTATGCAAACATAGAGCCTACATATTTGTTATATGGCTATA
>NZ_JBFEFM010000026.1:0-295 GCF_040717415.1 Parasphingorhabdus sp. JC815 | reverse complement strand
ATCAGTCTGGAATATTTCCCGATGGTGCCACAGGATGACCCGTTTCGCGCGCCGGGCCATATGCAAACCGCCTATCCCGATTACCGCCATTATACGGCGCGGGAATATGGAACGCGGATCGGCATTTACCGTTTGCTTGATGCGTTTGAGAAAGCCGGCGCGAAAATTTCGGTCGCAGCCAACAGCATGATTGCCGAGCGCTATCCGGAGTTGATCGCGGACATAACCGCTGGCGGGCATGAAATTATCGCGCATAGCACCGACATGAACGGCACGATTGCCAGCGGCTTGGACG
>NZ_JBFEFM010000025.1:0-327 GCF_040717415.1 Parasphingorhabdus sp. JC815 | reverse complement strand
AATGGTGACGGATGTTGTCATAAATTCGCTCCTAAATAAATCCATGGCCGCGCCGTCCGGTCAGCTACTTGCCACGCCGTAATATCATCGGCCATTTTCATGCTAAGGTCGATGGCATCAAGCCCTTCAAGCAACATCGCTTTTGCTTCCTCGTCTATCGGGAATGACCAGCTATGCCCTTCACCTACACTAATATTTTGCTCCGCAAGATTGATTGTAGCAGGCAAATGCGCTTGTTCTATGGCTGCAATAGCTTGGGCGTCCAAAACGGCGGGTAGAATGCCGTTACGGACACAATTTCCAGCAAAAATGGGCGCGAAGCTTGGA
>NZ_JBFEFM010000024.1:0-327 GCF_040717415.1 Parasphingorhabdus sp. JC815 | reverse complement strand
ACCAAGCTTCGCGCCCATTTTTGCTGGAAATTGTGTCCGTAACGGCATTCTACCCGCCGTTTTGGACGCCCAAGCTATTGCAGCCATAGAACAAGCACATTTGCCTGCTACAATCAATCTTGCGGAGCAAAATATTAGTATAGGTGAAGGGCATAGCTGGTCATTCCCGATAGACGAAGAAGCAAAAGCGATGTTGCTTGAAGGGCTTGATGCCATCGACCTTAGCATGAAAATGGCCGATGATATTACGGCGTGGCAAGTAGCGGACCGGGCGGCGCGGCCATGGATTTATTTAGGAGCGAATTTATGACAACATCCGTCACCATA
>NZ_JBFEFM010000023.1:0-365 GCF_040717415.1 Parasphingorhabdus sp. JC815 | reverse complement strand
CGTGAATATGCCGATACGCTGATACGGCAATATGACCGGCTGGCGGACGAAGGCGCGAAGTCGGGCACAGTGATGTGTATTCCGCTCCACAGCTATCTTATCGGTCAGCCGCACCGGATCGGGCCTTTTGAAGAGGTGCTGGAGCATATTGCGGCGGATGGTCGCGCATGGATTACCAAGGCGGGTGATATTGTCGATGCATTCCGAGCACAAATGGGAGACGCAAAATGAGTCTGGACCCGAGCTATCTTGAATATCCCAAACGCCAGCGCGGGATGGACCATGAATATTATGATTATTCAATCATGCATGAGCGCCCGCCGATCACTTGGCCGGATGAAAAAAAGCTTTTGATCTGGCCGGTT
>NZ_JBFEFM010000022.1:0-365 GCF_040717415.1 Parasphingorhabdus sp. JC815 | reverse complement strand
AGTGAATATGCCGATACGCTGATCCGGCAATATGACCGGCTGGCGGACGAAGGCGCGAAGTCGGGCACAGTGATGTGTATTCCGCTCCACAGCTATCTTATCGGTCAGCCGCACCGGATCGGGCCTTTTGAAGAGGTGCTGAAGCATATTGCGGCGGATGGTCGCGCATGGATTACCAAGGCGGGTGATATTGTCGATGCATTCCGAGCACAAGTGGGAGACGCAAAATGAGTCTGGACCCGAGCTATCTTGAATATCCCAAACGCCAGCGCGGGATGGACCATGAATATTATGATTATTCAATCATGCATGAGCGCCCGCCGGTCACTTGGCCGAATGAAAAAAAGCTTTTGATCTGGCCGGTC
>NZ_JBFEFM010000021.1:0-384 GCF_040717415.1 Parasphingorhabdus sp. JC815 | reverse complement strand
ACAAATATGTCTCGACAAGTCTTTTCTGTTGTTTATTATGTTTTTATCAATTCCGGAGAGATTTTTTATGGACATTAAAGGTACGAAAATGGTGGAAGATGGCCGCACAGCGCGGGAAATCTTCGAGGAGCTGATCGGGAACCCGTCGCGAAAGAAATTTGGCTTTGGTGACAAGCTTGCAATCGTAAATGTCGATGTGCAGCAGGCTTATACCCGTATGGACATGTTCAAGACGGCTTATGAGACCGATTCGAATCAGATTGATTATATCAACCGGATATCGGCTCTGGCCCGGTCCAAAAACATGCCGGTGATATGGAGCCGGGTTGCTTATAAGGCGGATGCGGGTGATGCCGGTGTCTGGGGCACGCGGACCGATACCGA
>NZ_JBFEFM010000020.1:0-384 GCF_040717415.1 Parasphingorhabdus sp. JC815 | reverse complement strand
GGCTCCAGCGTTATTGATGTGACCGGCGGTATGTTTGGTGTGATTGCCATTCTGGCGGCAGTCGAAGAACGCCACCGTACCGGCAAAGGCCAAATGGTACAAAGCTCGCTATTTGAAACTACCGTTTATATGGTCGGTCAGCATATGGCGCAAATGGCCGTCACTGGTAAAGCCGCCGATCCAATGCCTGCGCGTATCTCCGCATGGGCGATTTACGATGTATTCCAGACGAAAGATGATCCGATCTTCATCGGTGTCGTCACCGATGCCTTGTGGCAGAAATTCTGCGAGCTGTTCAATCTGGATGACCTTTGGGCAGACGAGAGCATCCGAGAGAATAATAACCGCGTGGCCGCGCGGGACCGCATCATGCCCCAAATCCGT
>NZ_JBFEFM010000002.1:10000-515645 GCF_040717415.1 Parasphingorhabdus sp. JC815 | reverse complement strand
AATGCATGACGCCGCAGACTGGCTATTGGGCGAAGCCAAAACGCATGGTGGCCGGATGCTGCCGATGCATATCACGCCTTATATCATGGGGCTGCCTTACCGGATTGCGGCTTTTGAGAAACTGATCGCTGATTTTGCTGGTCGCGCTGATATTGCTTTTGCGCGCGGTGATGAAATCCTCGATACATGGAAGGAACAGCAATGAAAGTCGTCAACCCCCGCACCGAGAAAGCATTCGTATAATGAACATGAAAAATTATAACAAACAGGTGCCTGAACATTGCGTCCGGATAGACATTAAGCACCTTTCATTGGAAAGAAAGGCGAGAAAACACGCGGCTACCCATTGATTTAACATATCCAAAGTTGGAGAATGAAAGGTCCACGCAAAAATCATGAGATAATGCTTGCCCTGCCTCATAAAGCGTAAGGGGTTTCTTGGTTATTGTATAAGCAAGGCAATAGGAAGGCCAACAGGGCCCGCTACCAAAACCATTATTGCTCGATATATCTCATCATGGTTCAAACTCTTGCAAACTGATTTGTACTAGATATAAGACTATTGACTTCTCGTAGTTGCATATTGCAATAATGGCAACGCGAGACCGGCAAGCATATAACTGCGGATGATTGCGCTTAAGAGGAGAGATCACGGTGAGTAATAAAGACGCATCTTCCGAGCACAAAAATTCGGCTATTCCGGATATTGAGGCTTTGCCTAAGCCAACCGTTGAAGAGCGAGGAAGACAACGTTTCTGTAGCGCACTTCGCAGTTTCGCCATCCAGGATATGTCCGAAATGGTCAGCAAGGATTTTAGCGAACGTGTCGCGCCAGCGCTCATGGAAAGCGGAGCGACCATTGAAGATGCAGATGCTATTGAGAGTGTGATGAAAGGGGAGGCTTCGTACAGGCTTTATAGCACCCTTCGTTACAATGCGCAGGAAATGTGTTTTCAATCAGTACAGCAGCCGATTGAGCGCGCACTGCACGACATGATCGAAGTCGCCAAGTCTGCGATTGAGCGCAATCCGGCGGGGGGGACTTTAAGGCTCGACCCGGAGCTTTCTATTCCCTCTTATGTGTCTGATCTTGATGTCCATTTGACGCCGGGCTGTTTCCACAAGGAATGGGTCGAGGACGATGTGGCTCAGGGAGCGGTTGTCGCTCTTGGCGCTCGTGTATTCTCTGCCACAATGAGTCATAGAAGTTGGGGCGGTGTAGCACAAGTAATAAGCCGCTGGCTCAAGCATGAGCGTCCGGATTTTAATCCAGAGCGAATGCTTGATATCGGGACATCTTCAGGTAAAAATTTAATGCCTTATGTGCGGGTGTTCCCAAGTGTTGAGGCACATGGTGTGGATATCGCTGCCCCGCTGTTGCGATATGGTCATGCTGTAGCAGAGCATGAAGATATAGCTCTCCATCTCTCTCAGCAAAATGCAGAATCTCTCAAATTTCCTGATCAGCATTTCGATCTGATTGTGTCGAGTTTTTTCTTCCACGAGATTACTGTTGAGGCAACGCGGAAAGTGTTGAAAGAATGTAGGCGGCTTTTGCGTCCGGGAGGTATTATGGTTCATCAGGAGCTGCCTGCGACAAGCTTGGTCGATCCGTGGGAGGATTTTTTCTGGAATTGGGACACTGAGCATAATAATGAACCGAATTACACTGATTTTCGGGCACAAGACCCATTTGATTTGCTTCTAGAAGCAGGCTTTGAACTAGATCGAAGTTTTGCGCACTTACTGCCGGATGCTGGCACATATCCTGATCGCACTAAAGCCTTTGACTGGGACGAGCCTGGTCGCCCGCGTCACGGAAAAGGTGCATGGTATGTTTTTGGTAGCAGTCTCCCGAACTGACCCAATTCTCATATACAAATGAAACGCGCTGATGCGCCCTTAAGTTAGGAATACCGTGTGAAAATTAACAAAGACAGTGTCTGGTATCGCTGGTATGTCGTTACGCTCCTCCTTTTTGTTTTCATTTTATCTTATTTTGATCGTTTTATCCTTTCACTAGTAGTTGACCCGATCAAAGAGTCTATGGGGCTCAGTGATTTCCAGATCGGTTTGCTGCTCGGTCCAGCTTTCTCAATATTCCATGTCGCTGTCAGTATACCGTTGGGTCTGCTTGCCGACCGATGGAACCGCAAATGGCTACTGATTGCGGGTATAGTGATCTGGTGCATGATGACGACAATGACCGGATTTGCCATGTCGTTTATTCCACTTTTAATTTTCAGGCTTGGACTCGGTTTAGGCGAAGCGGTGGTTAGCCCCTGCTCGGTTTCTATCATAAGCGATTACTTCAAAAGGGATGATCGTGCCCGCGCGATTAGTCTTTATATGGCGGGTCCGTATCTTGGTGCTGGCCTCGCTTTCCTTGTGGGCGGTATAATGTTCTCAATGTTGGAAGAGATAGGGCATGTTGATCTTTTTGGTCATAGCTTCGCCCCTTGGCAGATGATGTTCCTAGTCGTTGGTGCCCCAGGAATACTTTTTGCACTACTGATGCTGACAGTGAAAGAGCCACCGAAGACGGACACGATTAGTGTCAGTGTAGAGGATCAATCGAAGATAAGCGCTATTCGTTATATGCTTGACCGCTGGAAAGGGTACTCTGTCCTTTTTATTGGTTCGACGTGTAATTTTGCCATGGCTACATTAGCATTTTGGAATGTACCGTTGTTCTCGCGTGTTTGGGGCTGGGACGTTCTTACAACCGGCGCTGTCACCGGCATATTCTACTTCACAGCAGGCCCGATAGGGACTGCTATAGCATTATGGACAAGTAAACGGTTCGGGAAAGATAGCGATCTTGGTGGCATATACACGCTGATTCTTGGCCTCTGTATTACAGTTCCTATGAGTGCATTATATCCCGTAATGCCAACAGCCGAGCTAGCTATCGTGGGAATGTTTTTCGCTTTTATTGGGAAATCTGCGGCGACCGCTGGTGGCCCGGCGGCGCTTCAAATGATTACTCCGGGTGAAATTCGTAGTCGTTCTGTTGCTATTTTTAATACGGTAATCACTGTGGTAGGCCCATTGCTCGGCCCCCCATTGATTGGCGCAGCGACGGACTGGTCAGGAGATCCCGCGTCACTGGGAATTGTTTTGTGTGGTTTTGTTATCTGCGTCGGCTTGCCGACACTTGTTGTGATGATTTTTGGCTTCAAACATTATCGCCAACTTGTCAGGGAAATGGCTAGTTTAACGGCTGAGAGCAACAATCGAGTGACTGAGGTTGCTGCGCTAGTACCCAGAGCAGTGACTTCGTGACCATATAAGATTTCTGCGAATATGGTGGTGCCTTAATCAGGGCTGATGGTTGGGCTTCCCGAAGGATTCTTACCGACGACACCAACGACAATTGCTTCTTGTTTTTTCGAAAAGAAATGCAATGATTAATGATAAATCTAATTCCGATAATCTAGAGTATCGTAAACGCAAAGGTGACCAGCAGGGCCAAGGAACTTGGGATCTGGTCGTTGTTGGTGGTGGGTCTGCTGGTCTTCCTGCTGCAATCTTTGCAGCGCGGCGCGGCGCAAACGTACTACTTTTGGATAGCGCGAATGAACTTGGTGGATCGCTTTGGGTCGCAACCGGCCAAATGAGTGCTGCTGGAACAACTGTCCAGCAAAAGCGAGGTATAAAAGACACGTCCGATCTGCATTTTGAAGATGTGATGCGTATTAGCCGAGGTACAGCCAATCCGGAAATCGTCCGGCTTGCAGTCGATCATGCCGCTGACACTTTTGATTGGCTTATGCAAGAAGGCTTTGAGCCTCTACCGGAGCATCCTGTGAAAGGATTAGGTCATGAGCCCTATCGACAAGAACGATATTATTGGGGCGCTGATGGGGGTGTCAGCATTAAGAATATTTTAGTTCCCATCGTCGAAGAGCTTGAGGGTAAGGGAAAGATCACCCTTCGGCTCGGTCACCGTGTCACGCGATTGCTGGAAGACGGTGGAAACGTTATTGGCGTTGCTGCAAAAGCTTCCGACGGAGTCGAGAAAATCTACTATGGTAAGAAGGTGGCTCTTACATGTGGGGGCTATGCAGGTAATCCCGAGATGTTCGAAGAGCTTAACGGCTATCCGCAATATAACGCTTCACCCTGGCCCTTATCCCGTGGCGACGGGCTCCGGTTGGGTGAGGCCGTGGGTGGCTATGCTAGGGGACATAAGAATGTTTTTGTTAATTTCGGCACGCTTTTTGATACAGATGTATTTCCAGCCCGCGCGCTCGCGCGAGTAGAACATTTCCCAGAACGTCGACAGCCATGGGAAATCTACGTTAACAAGTCGGGAAATCGATTTGTCCGAGAAGATGTTGAGAGCGTCGACGCGCGGGAAATGGCTCTTTATCATCAAGAAGACTATCGTTACTGGATAGTTCTGGACAGTCGCATCCTCCGTACTGCGCCACCGATAATTAGCGGTTGGACACATGATCAGATGAGGAATGCTTTTGATAAAGGTAGTCCGGCGTTTATTTCTAGCGATACGATTGAGGGCCTGGCACTTAAAGCGGGAATTGAAGCGGCAGGATTAATCGCTAGCGTATCTTGCTATAACTACGGTGTATCGACTGGGAACGACTTTTTTGGTCGTAGTCATAAGCCGCTCCCAATCTGCAAGGCACCGTTTCATGCTATCCGCATGCAGGCGAGCGCTATCTCAAGTGCTATTGGGTTGGCGGTCGATAACAACCTGCGTGTGATACGTTCTGATGGTTCTCCGGTTGGAAATCTTTACGCCGCAGGCGAGATTCTTGGATCAAGCCAGACTATGGGAAAATCTGCTTGTGGCGGGATGATGGTAACACCCGCTATGACTTTCGGTAGGCTTCTGGGAGAATCTCTCATCCCGCTTCCTATCTCTACACAAGCGTGAGATAGCCTAGATGTCACTTCCTATCATGACTGCTTTGCCTGGAGAGCGCCGAGGCTATGTTGAGGGGGCTGAGGGCCAACTCCACTATAGATGTTGCGGCAAGGGCGCTCCAGTATTGCTAGTTCATCAGGCGCCATGGTCTTCGCTGCAGTTCCGTCATGTACTACCCCTCATCGCAAGGGCAGGATATCATGCTATTGCGATTGACCTGCCGGCGCATGGCATGTCAGACCCGCCAAAGAATCCAAGTATTGAATGTTATGCCGAAAATGTGGCGAAACTGATAAAGGCAATTGATTTGGGCCCCGCGATAATTCTAGGTCATCGCAGTGGCGGGCTTGTGGCTGGTCGATTTGCCGCCGAATACCCAGAATTGTCAAAGGCACTTATCTTAGACAATGCGCCCTTTTACACTAAGGCTGAGCGTGCCGCTCGCATCGGGAAATTCTTTGATAATCAAATTATCGCTGCCGATGGCAGTCATATTACTGATCGATGGGCCTGGGTTCGTGAGAAAGGAGATCCCGAGTGGAGTGACGAAACCGTCCATATATCCGTAATCACTTACTTCCTTCATGGCCCTTGGAAAGAGCACGGGCACAATGTTATCCCTCGATATGATTTCCGAGGGGAGGTCCGTCGCATCACTTGTCCCACGCTTGTAATTGCGAGCCGTACGGACCCACTTTTCCCTTGGGGTACTCAGATCATTGAAGCTAGACCTGATTGGTCTTATTCAGAGTTGCCAGGTGGCCCTGGTATGGTGCTCGACCGGCCAGATGAGTGGTGTTCAGTTGTGATGCCCTACATCGCACAAGTTACTAATCCGAGTGGGCCTTACATATGAGCATATGCGATGGAATGACATTCAAACATTTTTCATATCATCGGCAAAAAACATTTGAAAATTAATTAATTTGATATATTGCTATAACAATTAATTTTGAGAGTAATTTGACTGGTGTCTGTTCCGTCAATGGAGGCAAAGGAATGAGAGCTGCTGAAAGTATTTGTACGGGCTAAATGATAATAAATCTTGAAGGCGCACCTGTATCACCGGTGCGGGGCTAATAGGTCTACCACGTAAATATTCTAAGCTCCCGTTATTAAATCACTTTTTCATTGCCAGCAGTCATTCTGTGGAAGATTCTTCCTGAATGGTTCATTTTTTGTCCCTTCATTAAAAACGGAGAGGGGCTGAAAAATAAAGCTACTGTGCAAGAAATTCCGATTTCTTGTGTTGGAGAAATCGCGGCGATGGTGTCGTTTAATCCTGATTTTAAAGGACGTAAATTTCATGGGGTACAAAGCGGACGAAAATTCGAAACCAAGTGTCAAGTTGCCGCGTTCCAGCAAAGGAGCGCGGTCGCGCTTTTATGATGACCCAGCAATCGACCAAATGATGACTTTCTTTCTTGAGATGATGGCAGAGATGAACGCGCTGCGCGAACGAGTGGACACTGTTGAAAGGTTGCTGGATGAGAAAGGTGTCATTACCCGAAGCCAAATTGAAGATTATAAGCCAGATGCATCTGCAGATGAGGAGCGTGCGGCTTGGAGCCAAGCTTTCATTAGGCGGGTGATGCGGATTCACAAGCCCGATTGAACATGACAGATTATCCTAATTTGTTCTCGCCATTGAATGTTGGGGCGCGAAGACTGCGCAACAGAATCGTCCACGCTTCTTCATCAACACACTATGCGGACCAGGGCCGAATAACTGAGCGATTAATTAGCTATTACGCCAGTCGTGCAAAGGGTGGCGCTGCTATGCTTGTGAGCGAACCGATGGCGATGCTAAGTTCGCAGGTCCTGCCTACGCGTCCGCACGTCCTTTCGGGGATTAATGACGATTTATTACCACGTTGGGCTGAAGCCGTTACACGCGAAGGTAGTCTGATGCTCGGTCAGATACAGGATAATGGACGCGGTTTTCGTGCAGGATACCGCAATCTTGAAGCGCGGGGAGTCTCTGCGCTTCCTGACGACCTAAGTGGGACAGTACCAATTGTCCTGGAAACTGATGATGTGCACCGGATGATTGATGAATTCGTTGACTCGTCCGGCAGGCTTGCGGATGCTGGCTTCGCTGGCGTCGAAATCTCAGCCGGACATGGTCACCTCTTCCATCAATTCCTCTCTGCGCATTCCAATCCCCGTAAAGACGAGTTCGGCGGAGACCTCAAAGGCAGGACGCGGCTTCTGGTTCTGCTAATGCAAGGTGTGCGCGCACGTTGCGGCCGTGACTTTTTGATCGGTGCGAAACTGCCAGCAGAGGATTTTACCGAAGGTGGAATTGGGCTCGAGGAAGCCGAAGCAATCACTGCTTTGTTACGCCGTGATGGTGACATGGATTATCTCACTTATTGCTGGGGCAGCCACTCGACATCTCTCTACAAACACCTTCCTGACAATCACGGTCCACGGACCCCCTATGTTGAGAAGATCCACCAACTGGGTCGGGCAGCTGCGCCTGACGTGCCACTCGGTGCGTTGGGCCTTATCACTGATCCTAATGAAGGCGAACGGATCATCCGCGATGGGCTTGCTGATTTAGTCATGCTTTCACGACCTTTAATCGCAGATGCTGCCTGGCCGCTCAAAACACAACAGGGGCGTGAGGCGGATATCCGCTATTGCGTATCGTGCAATACATGTTGGCATATGATTACGACGGGTCGCGGTCTTCTATGCGATAACAACCCGCGCGTTGGCACGTCCGATGAAGCAGATTGGACTCCTGATCTTGCGCTGGAACCAAAACGGGTTGCTGTGATCGGGGCGGGTATTGCCGGGATGGAAGCTTGTTGGGTGGCTGCCGCTCGCGGACATACTGTCCGAATATTTGGAACCTCACCTGAGCCAGGCGGTAAAGCACGGCTCCATGCCGACTTACCGGGCGGTGAAGGAATTAGTAGCATTTTTGACTACCAACATCTCGCGGCGATTAAATATGGTGCAGAAATGTGCTTTGGTTTCAAAGCGTCGCTTGAAGAAGTGCTTGAGTTTGAGCCCGACATAGCAATTCTGGCGACAGGATCTACGCCCTCTTGGCCATCCGGTCTGCCACCAGAGTGGGTTGAAGATGGCGGCATCACTGATTTGCGAGAGTGCGCAGCTTTTTTTCGTGACCACAAAGCGCGCAATCGAGGCACAGCGGTTATTTATGACGAAGATTGTACTGCATTCGTATACGATGCGGCTGAGATGTTGACTCAGCGCTTTGATAAAGTTGCGATTATGACGCCGCGTGAAAGGTTAGCGAGTGATGAATCAATCGTAGTGCGACAAGGGGTCTATCATCGATTATATCGTAAGGGTGTGGATATTATAACCTCGGTACGCCCTCTAAAGAGTTCGCAGCTCGAGGATGCGGAAATAGCGTATGAAAATATTTATAGCGGCGAGCAAAGTGTTGTTAAGGATGTCGCTCTTTTTACTTACGCCACCGCACGGCTTCCAAATACGTCTCTTGCCGGCCCTCTCCGGGAAGCTGGTGTTACAGTGCACTGCATTGGCGATGCTAAAGCCCCGCGTATTCCTTTAAGTGCGACTAGTGAGGGATATAAGCTCGCGATGGAAATTTGAAATAAGGAAATAACACATGTATTCAGACCTAGAAGGGAAAGTCGCTGTTGTGACTGGTGCTGGCCGACGCAATGGGCTGGGAGAAGCGATTGCTAAAAAGCTGGCTGCTAATGGAGCCAAACTGGTCATACACGACTTAGGCGATGCTGGTGGGAACAAAAGTCCCACCCACGATGTCGACGCATCAGAAGAAATTGCTGAAGTTGTCAACGGGGTCCGAGCAATAAATCCTGATGTTACGAGCTTTGAAGCAGATATGCGCGACGAGCAACAGGTCGAGGCGCTTATCGAGCATGCTGTCGAAACTTATGGTAAACTCGACATCCTCGTTAACAATGCAGGTGTCGGCTACCTTTTTGGCCCTCTTGTTGATGCTACGCAGGAAATGTGGGACACTGTTCTTAACGTTAACTTGCGTGGAGCATTTTTTTCGATGAAATATGCCATCAGGCAGATGCTAACGCAGGAAATTCAGGATGAATGGGGCCGAGGACGTGTCGTCTCTATCGGAAGTCGAGGTTCCAAATCAGGATCTGCGCTAACCTCTTCATATATTGCATCTAAACATGGTCTTATTGGTTTAACCCGTTCTGCAGCGATTGAGTATGGCGGTGATCAAATCACAGTCAACGCGTTGTGCCCGAACCATGTGACGACTGGTTTAGGATCATGGCAAAACGATTATATGGCTAAAATGCGCGGACAAAGCGTGGACGAATATCTTGCCGCAATGCGAGCGCGCATACCGCTTGGAAGAGTTGGAGAAGTTGATGACACCGCCAATGCCTGTACATTTTTATGCTCGGGGCAAGCGCGTTACATTACTGGAGAGTCTATGAATATTTCAGGCGGTGAAGAAATGCACTGATTAGTAACCCTTCAATATGTGTAGTTTGCACTACGAAGCTCACTGCCATATTGTTCTAGTCAGATATTGTTATCTAGAAAGTAGCGGCGAGAAAGTTGGCGGGAATCTACTGTGTCTTTGCTGGCAAGATAGCGCAGGATTATACAGCGGAAAATAGTTTGTCAGACATCTTAGAAATAATTATGCGATGCTGATTGCTGAACTGGGGATGCTTGTCTTGGTTATCGTGCAGTGCTTCACTGCTATAGCGGTAACCATAAGCGCTTTCTCCGCATAATTCCTAGCCGATGCAGGATGATTGATAATACTGCCAGCTCTCAATGTTGCCGTTCATATTTTTGCGGCAAGAATTGAGGTAGATGTGTATTGGCTATATCAGACAGCGGCGCTTTCTTTGTAATACAGGCACGTCGCGAACCTTTTTGGGTTCATACGGAACTTTTCTCGTTCGCTATGTGCCTGCCTGTTAGTCCGATTGCTTAATCCAACTGCAACGCCGCCAGTCCAGCTTGACCGACCCGCTCATCCTGCTCAGGGGTTCCGCCTGACACACCTATGGCCCCTACACAATGGCCTTGTATGATTATTGGTAAACCGCCGGCCATTGGCAAATAATCCGTCAAGCGAAGTAACGCTACATCGGTGGTGACACGGTCAGCGAGCATACGGCTTGGCGCACGCAATAATGCTGCGGTCCGGGCTTTGTCGCCAGCTACCTTGGGTGTCATAAGTCCTGCATTATCCATGCGTTGCAAGCAAAAAAGATACCCTCCCTCATCGACGATTGCGACACTCATATTATGTTGTTCAGTCTGAGCCGCTGCGATTGCTGCCTCTAGTGCAGTGCGAACAATGGCGGCGGTTAGCACTGGTTTAAATGAAATCATGTGTATATCCTTCTTGGAATTTAAATTCATAAAAGACATAGAAAAATACATCTTTAGCTCAACTTACCATTTCAAATAAGAAGGCTGAACTAGTGAACGATAAGATCGATAGCAATGCCGCCGTAGACCGCAAACAGGCCGTGCCTTTATATCACCAGATATATCTCCAATTGCGAGAAGAGATTACGAGTGGGGAGCGTCCTTTGGGTTCACGCTTACCAACTGAGCATGAATTATCCGAAGAATATGATGTCTCTCGAATTACCGCGCGCCGAGCTCTGGACGAATTGGCTGATAATTCTTTCGTTGAACGTAAGCGCCGGGTAGGCACTCACGTGATCTACCGTTCACCGGCGAGTCCGATCCAGGGCAACATTCATCAATTATTACAGTCACAACTTGATTTCGGACACACAACAGAAGTGAAATTTCTTGAAACGGAGATGGTGTCTGCTCAGCCGCCTATTAATGAGGTACTCAAACTACCTATTGAGACACCTGTGTTTCGGGTCGCACTTGACCGTTGGCTTGATGGCTTGCCACTAGGACATTTTGTTAGCTACCTTCCTTCTCGGTTCGCTAAAAGCATGACACGAAAGAAGCTCAAGACGATGTCGATGCTTGCGTTACTAGAAGATGCCGGGGCAGAAATAGGGGCAGCGCATCAGACGATTTCAGCTACGTGCGCTGACCCTCCTCTTTCGTCCAGCTTACAAGTCGGTATTGGATCGCCCATACTAAGGGTTACCAGAACAGTTTTTGATATACACGGGCAGCCGGTTCAGCATATTTTTGCCCAATTTCGACCTGATCGTTATCAGATTCGTCTGGATCTCGATTCTCCTCATGGTTTGAGATCATCGCACACTGGCGAGGTAGACGGCAATTCAAAGAATTGATATAGACTTATAACAAATACTTCCTTATATACGTAGGCGTAGGTAAGGGGGGATTTGAAATATGAGTGACTGGACCACTGATTCGCAACCTCAACTGCTTCGAATTAGTTCTATAACATCTACCGTTCCAGACATGATAGCAGCTCAAAACTGTTATAGGGAATTACTTAATTATAGATTGGTGGAAAGTGGCTTTATAGATAAAGCACTTGCTGCGCGTTGGAACACTCCCGCTGCATGCGGTGCAGCTTTTTGCACACTGGTTCCGCAGAATGAAGATAATGTCTTTATCAGGCTAATTGAAGGACCGTCTGTCATGGGATATCGTCCATTGACTAGCTTTGGCTGGGCAGCCTTCGAGATCATAGTAGACGATGTTTATCACTTAGCAGACCGCTTATCTAAATCACCTTTTCGGCATCTCGCTGGCCCTGCACCATTGCAATTCATGCCCTCAATCGTTGCTATGCAGGTTGAAGGTTTGGGCGGGGAGTGTCTGTATTTTACAATGGAGACCGGCGATCGTAATAAATCGATTTTGCCCCAGCCATCTGGCTTCGTCGGCCGGCCATTCATAGTTGTTGCTGCAGGAGGCGAGTTTGATCCTATGCTGCGATGGTATGTTGATAACTTTCAACTACGTGAAAGGCCAGTACGTCAGAGTAAAGTTGCGATTTTGCAACAAGCCCAAGGTTTGGGAGCTGATCACGAAATTTTTCTAAGCGCTATTGGTATGGCACAGCATGGCAACCTTATCGAACTTGATGAATATCCCACTGGACTTGATTTCATTGCCGGCCCTCGTTCGCGAGCAGATGGGCATCTGCCACCTGGAAATGCAATTGTGAGTTTTGAGGTTGATGATCTCGAGCCCTATATAAAGTTAGCGGATGGGCCAGTAAATATATCTAAAGGTGTATGCTATGGTGGTCGCAGATCACTAGTTTTAACGGGGATGGCAGGTGAATTAATCGAGTTGATAGAGTCAGTTTGAATTGTAATTTATATAAGTCATATTGTATTGGTGACTTGATCGTCTTTCAGGATAATAAGGGGTAAGAAAGTGAAAGTTCGGGATATCCATCATGCTGTTCTACCTGAAACGAATGTTGACGAATTGTGTAGGCAGAATGCTGTTGTATCGCTTCGCCGATTACTGAATAATAAAGTTAGACCACGTAATGTTAAATTGTTCGAGAGCGAAGCTGCGCCGGCATTTGCGGAGTGCTATGGGCGTCAACCACATTCAACTGAGGAGATACGTGAAGCCTTCATGTTGTCCCCCTCTTACCGAATGTGGAGCGCTGTAAACCGAGCCGCACAGGAAATGATCTGGGTGTCAGTGGGAGAGCCGATCTATCGTGATTTACAGCGAATGGAGCAGGTGGCTAAAGAGCTTGTAGAACGCGATGACAAGCTTGGTAGCTTGTCGCTCGATCCGCTATATAATCCGTCACCGGAAGTCGCAGATATTGACATTCACCTCCAGCCCGGGGGGTATGCGCTAAATAAGAGTGACATAGATATCGTGTCGGGTGCGCTCTATGAATGCGGCGGCAATGTTTTTTCTTTTGGACAAGGAATTGGTCGAAACGACAGCAAAGCAGCAGTCATCACTCGTCTACTTGAGCAAGAGTTCAATGGCTTTATCCCAAAAAAAATACTCGATATTGGCTGCTCTGCTGGTGCTGCCTCAGCTGCATATGCCGACAAATGGCGTGATACTGAGGTTCATGCTGTCGATCTTGGGGCCGGCATGTTGCGCTATGCTCATGCACGAGCGGAATCACTTGGGGTGGCTGTGCATTTTCATCAGATGGACGCCTCAGCCATGAAATTTGAGGATGGTAGTTTTGATTTCGTTGTTTCACATAACCTGATGCACGAAATTGGAGAAGAAAAGCGCCGAGCAATGTTTCGTGAATCTTTCCGTCTGGTCCGTCCTGGGGGAATTGTAATACATCAAGACGTTCCCATACGTAATCAGCCTACACCCATACATGAAGTTGAACGCGACTGGGATACGCATTATAACGGTGAGGCGCACTGGAGCACCTATGCTCAAGCAGACCTATATAGTGACATGATCTCCGCCGGTTTTTCGGAGGGTTCTGTAATAGAGCATGATCTTACTACACTGCAGGGCCTAGCCAATAGTCGCTGGTATGTGATTAGCGGACGGAAGCCTTTCTGATGACGAACCAAGTTCAGGCAATCGCCGCGTTGATCCAGTCTGCGCGTGGCAGTCGCCCGCAGAGTCTTGGCAGCCGGGAGGCAGAAGAAACTCTCAATATTGCCCTAGCGTTACTTGTGGAGCTGTCGGTCGCTAATGACAGGATTGACAGGCTTGAGCGACTGGTTGCGGAATCCCGTGGAGAAAACGTTAAAAAATTAAGGGATATCCAATATGAGGGCGAAATCGCTTTGCAGCGTCAGGCGGAAACGGATGCCTTGCTGATGCGCACTCTACGAATTTTGTTAGATCCTCGAGCGCAAGAGTTACCATAATCCGCTTCTGGGATACTTTACTAATTTGTGAGTTTAGCAATTTGCGAATTTCTAGAATTCTATATTTTGCGATGGTTATGTGAGGCGCCTGGTACTCAGCAGAGCCCAGATTTTAGCACTAAAATGCAAGGAATATATTTTTAATTGACATTACCCCTGTCAACGATATTAATTGATATAGACATATATCAATTAATAAAATTTGGTCTTTAGGGAGCGTGTAATGAAAAATATTTATAACACTGTGTCTGGCGCAGTCTTGGCTGTTGCTATGTTAACCGTTGGTGGTGCGGCGAGCGCGCAGCAGAGCTCTGAAGAGCTTGGTGAGAATATTTACTCCGATGCAATTGTGGTAACTGCCCGTAAGCGGGATGAAAAACTGCAGGACGTGCCACTTGCGGTATCTGTTGTGACTGCTGAAGACATTTCGCGTAAAGGGGTGAGGGATGTCGCCGCAGTTTCGGATTTCACACCAGGTGTACAGCTTGACCGTGCGAACAGATATGGAACGCAGGGCGGTTCAAGTCGACCAGTTATTCGTGGAATGGGTAATATTTTAGGAGAGCCAAACGCTCAAATATTTATTGATGGAGTGCCATATTCTGAGTCCATTCTTTCTTTCCCCTTCGACCTGGTTGAACGCGTTGAAGTAATTAAAGGTCCCCAGGCAGCCCTATATGGTCGATCAACATTTGCAGGAGCGATTAATCTAATAACAAAAAGGGGTTCGAATGACTTTCGTAATTCTGTTTCTGCCCGTCTAGCGACGCATAACGATTATGAAGTTAATTTTCTGTCACGTGGACCTATAGTTGAGGACAAGATATTCTATACAGCGCACGCACGCTATTATGATTTTGGCGGTATGTATCGTAACTCGCTTGACAATCAGAGGGTTGGTGGGGAGCAAAGTCTTAACCTTAATGGATCACTCGAATTTCGTCCCTCAAGCGATCTTTCGATTTTATTGAGTGGTGGCTACATACGCGATAGAGACGATCATCCCGCCATCGTTACCCAAGATCGTTTTGCCAATAATTGTTATCTTGACTCTCCCCGTCAATATTATTGCGGCAAGGTTAAAGAGTTTGATGAGGTCACTCTTGATTTGGCCAGTCTAGATGGGGATATCGGTCTCTCACGAAATAGTTACCGTGGTTCTCTTATTATAGATTATAAAATCGGTGACTTTACGATAACATCGAACAGCGGTTATTTTAAAACAAAGACCGAGTTTGTACATGACTCCACATATCAGGGGGCAACCGCTTTAGGTCGCACGACTGTTCCTGGCGCTCCTGGATATTTGCGTCCGCCAAATAATGGTGTTCGGTCTGGAGCTGTTTTACGGAACGAGGTAGGGGAGCGTGAAGAAATCTTCACTGAGCTTCGTGTCCAGTCACCTCGTATTTCTAATGCTTTTGACGTTATGGTTGGAGGTGCATATTATCAGCGCCGTCGCCCGTTGGAGGAGCGGCATTTTGATGATACAGCGCCAACGATAGATTCTGGTACAGATCGTATAAATAATATAGCTGTTTTTGGTTCGATTAACTGGGATATCACTGACCGTTTGGCGGCATCAGCAGAAATTCGCTACGCTGAAGACACGATTGGCAATTATAAGAAAGCCACTGGAGTGTTGGCAGAGCGTAAGTTTACATCCACCACTCCCCGCTTCACTATAGACTATGACATCAGTGATAATTCCATGATTTATGGCACCGTCGCAAAGGGTAATAAGCCCGGTGTCTTTAACTCTGATCCACGGTTTCCTGTAGAGGTGCAATTTGCTGAGGAAGAAACTAGCTGGAATTATGAAATCGGATCAAAAAATAGTTTCTTTAACAACCGCTTAACCCTGAACCTCGCTGCATATTACGTTGATTGGAGTAATCAGCAATTAAGTACGTCCTTCACATTCCCCGATAGCTCGACGAGATCTTATATCGTTAATGCTGGTACCACAGAGGTGAAGGGCGTGGAGATAGAGCTGCAAGGACGTTTTTCTGATGAACTGACTGCTGGTGTCTCATATTCTTTAAACGATGCCACCTTTGTGAAGTTTGATGATGCTGAAGCAGGGGATCTTTTTGGTGATCCCTCTGTTGCTGGTAAACTAGTACCGAATGTTGCCAAAAACCAAGCCTCTGCATTTGTTAATTATATACGACCAGTTTCAACGAGCCTCGATTTCTTTGCCAGGATAGACGCTGCTTATAATGAAGAGAAGTTTGCGCAGATTTATAATTTGGCATCGACTGGAGATCAATATCTGGTAAATTTGAGGGCAGGTATTCAAGGTCACAATTGGAAAGCTACTTTCTTTATTGATAATGTGACAGATGATCGAACACCAAGTACCGTCATCCGTTGGGTCGATCAATTGAACCTCAATGTCCCTCAGTATGTTAACGCAAATCCTGCTCAGAATAATGTTCCTGGGTCGACAACACTAGAGCGCGGATTTCAAGTTCCGCTTGCGCGAAAGCGTCAGTTTGGTGTGACTTTGAGCTATGATTTCTAATTTAGGGAAGCAAATATGTTTACTCAAAACAAAGTATCGCATTCGTCTGCGTTGATACTGACGGGTATTGGCTTGTGCCTAGCTGCTCCATTGGCTGTCGCGAATACTCCGTCCTCAGCGGATTTGGTGGCAGCTTGTGATGCTGTAGCGGCTCATCCGGATGATCCTGATAGTATTGGACCACCTCATGTGAAAGCCGAAATTGATTTGCCTAAAGCAATTGATGCCTGCCACAAGGCGAGCGAAGCTGAGCCTGATAATATGCGGATCCGATATCAATATGCGCGCATGTTATTTTATAGCGGCGAGAGAAATAACAGCATTAGAGAAATGAAAACTGCAGCGGATAATGGCTATAGGCAAGCCCAATTTGTCTATGGGGTATTTGTAAATTATCAGCGTGAAGGTGCTCCAGCCGATTTATGCATTACCGAAAAATATTGGAAAAAATCAGCTGCACAAGGTCGTCAAGCGGCAATAGTAAATTATGTAAAAGAGAGGATTAAAGGACGTTTTGCCGGCTGTGATGATATGGCTTCAAAAGAAGAAATGAGTAACTGGCTTAAAGAAGCTGAGTCAGAATCTGGTAGCTATTATGAGACTTTATTTATTAAAGATCTTTCAGAACGATTAGCTGTTAAAAATTCGGATATCACCCCAACATCAAGCCAGGATAATGAGCCGAAATGGTGATCTCCTTAACCCTCTTTCACGTGATCCTGGTAAATGTGCGAGGGCATAAAACCGATTTGAGTGACGCGGCTTAGTTAAAGAGGTTTCATTGCTATGGATTATTGCGTGGAAGCTTCCGTCCTGAGACAGGCGCTGCTACTCTACGTGCCTATTTGCGAAAACGTGCACGTCTGATCGATAAAAAATGAGAGTTCACAATGACATAACACCATCATAGGGGCTTTTTTGGGGGCCTTATTGATTCACTAGTTATATTTATATATATAAATCAGTGGGTTATTGCAATATTTCGAGTCCTCTTCTGGCACCATTTATACTCTTCTTGCGCTCCTAAATAGTTTATAAAGTCAGCACATAGCCCTTGGTTATGATTCGGGTTGTTATTAACTTATTTCTTTAGACCCAAGCCCCAAGCCAGATATGGCCGGGGGCTTGAGTATCATTGTCAGATACGTTCGATTATAATAGCCGGAGCCATGCCGCCTGCTGCGCACATGGTGACTAGGCCATAGCGGCCCTTTGAGCGTTCCAGTTCATCAAGAGCGGTGCCGATCAGGATTGATCCTGTTGCACCAATCGGGTGGCCAAGCGCACATGCTCCGCCGTTGATATTGACTTTCTCTCGCGGCAATTCGAGGTCGCGGATGAATTTTTCAGCAACCACAGCAAAAGCCTCGTTAATTTCCCAAACGTCAATGTCATCCTTGCTCAATCCTGCTTTTTCGAGGACTTTCTTCGCGGCTGGAACCGGGGCATTCAGCATAAGTGTCGGGCAATCACCTGCATTGGCATAAGCGACGATGCGTGCACGGGGTTTCAGGCCGCTTTTATCAGCATATTCTTTCGATGTAATTAGCAAGGCCGCAGCGCCATCGACAACGCCCGAGCTATTTCCGGCATGATGTACGCCTTCCCATTCAAGGTCCGGATAAACCCGTTTGATCTGCTGTGCGAATGTCGCGCCTCCGCCAAGATCGAAATCTTTTAATGTGCTGAAACTGGCTTTGAGTCCGGCCAGTCCTTCTGCTGTTGTCTGGGGGCGCGGAAATTCTTCATGATCGAGAGCAACGCTGCCATCTTCGTTATGAACGGTAACCAAAGACTTATCGAAACGCCCTTCCGCGATCGCGGTCGCTGCGCGTTTCTGGCTTTCCAGAGCCAGCGCGTCCAATGCTTCCCGGCTGATACCTTCCATTTCTGCGATCGCATCGCCGCATACGCCTTGGTGTGACTGTGGGTGGATGGCATCAAGTGCGGCATTGCCCGACCCCATGCCGAGAGGCTTGATTCCGGCATTGGCTTCTTCGGCCATGATTTGGGAAGTATAGCTCATCATTTCGGTCCCGCCAGCGATGACGCAATCTTCCATGCCCGACATCACTGTTGCGGCTGCAAAGTTGACCGAGCTGATCCCCCCGCCGCAGAAACGGTCAAGAGTGGTGCCGGATGCTTTTGTATCATAACCGGCGGCAAGAGCGGCCATGCGGCCCAAATCGCCGCCTTGCTTGCCCTTCTGGGTCGAGGTGGACCAGATGATATCGTCCACTTCGGCTGTGTTCAGATCGTTACGATCCTTGATTGCTGTCAGCACTGTAGCGGCCAGATGCTGTGGATGGAGGTGAGAGAGTGCGCCCTTGCCGGGCTTGCCAATTCCGCGAGGAGTGCGGACAGCGTCGATGATATAGGCTTCGGTCATAATCTGCTTTCTGCTGGTTGATTTAATCGGTCAATTAAACCGGAATCTGATGAAACGCAACGCTCTTATGAAGATGATTTTCCGGACAGGCCTATAGCGCCTGTTCAAATGCCTCCATTAGCCATGTGGTCGCAGGCCCCGGTAAACGGTCTTTTCGCCAAAGCGCATGGAGACGATAATCGACATTGGTGCTTTCCGGTAATTTAATTATGGCAAGACGTCCTGCTTCTATGTCATTTTCTACGGCGTGATATGGCATATTGCCCCATCCACTTCCGCCAATCAGAAGTTCACGCTTTGCGCCCAGATCGGAAAGACGCCAACTTCGCGGGCTGAGAACTGAAAACTCCTGTCCTTTGGTATAGTCTGAGCGGTCGGTCAAAACGAGCTGAAGGTAATTGCTAGCCTGACCGGACCGAATCTCACGCATCTGGGCGAGTGGGTGATCGGGAGCCGCCACAGGAACCAGCTCCACGCATCCAATTTCCTTGTAGTCGAGCTCAGGCAAATCCAACACCTCGGGACCGGCTATTGACAAATCCACGACGCCGTCGAGCGCTAGAGCAGCGACAGCCCCCAGAGCCTCAACGTGTAGACGCAAATCGACTAGCGGAAATGCCAGATGAAATTCGCGGAGAATAGCTGAAACGGTAGCGAATGGGACCATGACATCCAAGGCGATAGACACTATTGTTTCAACACCCTCATTGATACTGCGTACACGCGCAATCAGATTGTCCGTTTCTTCAATCACTGCGCGCGCCGTAGCCAGCAAGGACCGCCCTGCATCGGTTATCTCTGGTCGTCGCGACCCCTCGCGATCAAATAGACTGATACCAAGCTGCGCTTCCAATGCGCTGATACCATAGCTGATTACCGAAACCGCGCGACCCATTTTACGCGCGGCAGCATTAAAGCTGCCCTCGTCATGCACCGTTAGAAAGATACGGAGCTGATCAAGCGTAGGGCTACCTATATTCACTATACAATCTCCTCGAACATTTTGTGCAACTTTATCCGGGTTATCAGAACATTCTGCAAGCTCTATATAGTTTTCAAATGATATGGAGATAAAAATATGATCGACATCAGACCTTTTGATACACTTGGCGCCGCCAACCATGGTTGGCTGAACGCACGCCACCATTTTTCGTTTGCGAATTATTTTGATGAAGCGCGCATGGGTTTCGGAAATTTGCGCGTGTGGAATGACGACGAGATTGCAGCGCAATCCGGTTTTCCTCAGCACCCTCATCGTGACATGGAAATTATTACTTATGTCCGCGAGGGCGCAATCACCCATAAAGACAATCTGGGCAATGAAGGCCGGACCGAAGCGGGGGATGTTCAGGTTATGTCGGCAGGCAGCGGAATAGCTCATTCCGAATATAATATGGAAGATGAAAAAACACGCATCTTCCAAATCTGGATTGAGCCAAGATCGAAAGGTGGTGAACCCCGCTGGGGCGCGAAACCGTTTCCGAAAGATGATCGGACCGGAAACTGGACCATCCTTGCAAGCGGACTGGATGAAGACAGGGACGCATTAATGATCCGCGCTGATGCACAGGTTGCCGGTATAGCGCTGAAAGAAGGCGAAACGGCTAGCTGGACATTAAAGGAGGGTCGTAAGGCTTATCTTGTCGCGGCGACGGGGAGCATGATGGTTGGCGGAGAGTTCGCCAACGAGCGTGACGGCGTTGCGATTGAGGATATCGAGACAATCGAGATTAAAGCGCTGGAAGACACCGAGATCGTTCTTGTCGATACAATTTAACCAAATGATCATTTGAAAAGGAATTATAAATGTCAAAAAATTACAAAATTGCTGTCATCGTCGGTAGTTTGCGTGAAGAATCCGTCAACCGCAAATCCGCAAAGGCGCTTGGCCGGCTGGCTGCCGATAATCTGGAATTTAACTTTATCGAGATTGGGGATTTGCCGCTTTATAATGAGGACATTGATACTGCCGATGCGCCTGCCCCTTGGAAACGCTTTCGCAAGATAGTATCGCAAGCGGATGCGGTGCTGTTTGTAACTCCTGAATATAACCGCTCTGTTCCCGGCGTCTTGAAAAACGCTATCGACGTGGGCTCGCGTCCTTATGGCCAAAGCGTTTGGGAGAAAAAGCCAGCAGCGATAATGAGCGTTTCTCCGGGCAATATTGGTGGATTTGGCGCCAACCACCATTTGCGCCAATCGCTGGTTTTCCTTGATATGCCGATCCTTCAACAGCCCGAAGCCTATGTAGGTGGTGCCTATGATATGTTCGACGAGAAAGGCGAGTTCCAGACAGACCGCAGCCGCGACTTTTTCCAGAAATTTATTGATGCCTTTGGCGCATGGATCGAACGCTTTGAGCAATGATATTATTGCCATATATTCAGAGAGATTATTATGACCGATATAAAGCTAACTGGACGCGCTCCCATCATGCTGAGCGTGCTTCGTATCATGTCCGGGCTTCTTTTCTTTGCACATGGAACGCAAAAATTTCTGGGCTTTCCCGGTGGTGAGCGCGCTGGCTCGGGATGGGCGTTTGATGGACCGGGTGCTTATGCCGGTATCATCGAACTCGTCGCGGGCGCTCTCTTAGCGTTGGGGCTGTTTACACGTCCCGCTGCATTTATTGCTTCGGGCACAATGGCCGCTGCCTATTTCATAGGACATGCTTCCCATAATTTCTTTCCAGTGAACAATGGCGGTGATGCAGCCATCCTGTACAGCTTTCTGTTCCTCTATTTTGTTTTTGCAGGATCAGGGCCAATCAGCCTGGATTCCCGGCGATAATTCCCTTGCTTGCAACCACTTTGACGCCAGTTCGTTGGTTTAGTGCGGTGAGAACAGGAGGCTGTCTCTATTGCAAAAGGCCTCCATCATAAATCAAGGAGAGTTACAGTGCCAACCTTATACACAATGCCCTGAACATGCTCGCTTGCAGCCAATATTGCTGTAGCGTGGCTGGACGCTCCGGTTGACGTAGAAAATATGGCCTATGGCGATCACAAGAAAGACGCCTATCTCGAAATAAATCCAAAAGGCAAGGTGCCAGCCATCCGGTTTGAAGATGGCTCTGTGCTGACAGAATTAGCAGCAATTCTTTCGTGGCTAGGGGCAAAGCATGGCTCAGCAGAATTTGCTCGCGATACCGAGCTAGGCCGCAAGGAAGCAGAAGCATTGTCCTATATGACATCGGAAGTCCATGCGACTTATGGTGGCCATTTCGGCACAGGAAACTTTGCCGACAGCGAGGCTGCACAGGATGAAGTCAAGCGCAAAACATACGAAAAACTCGACCGCCAATATAAGCATCTAAATGATCAGCTATCAGAAAATGGCGGCAAATGGTATCTTGGCCAACGTTCATTTGCGGATGCATTTCTATACGTTTTGACACGGTGGCTCGACCAAACACTGCTTTCGATTGATGATTATCCAGCGCTCAAAAAGTTCCGTGAAAACATACAGACCGATGCGGGCGTTAAAAAAGCACTTGAGCGGCAAGATATGGAAGCAATTTTATGACAAAGGATACGCTGAATTGGCCCGCAATCCCTTTCGATAACTGGGAAAGCACATGCAATGCTCTACATTTATGGACCCAGATTGTCGGTAAATATCGACTATCCCATACGCCATGGATCAATCACAGTTGGCATGCCACATTATATGTGACGCCCCGTGGTCTAACCACAGGGCCAGTGCCGGACGGGAATAGTAGCATTTCAGTTTCGCTGGATTTCCACGATCATATTCTGGTCGTGGAATGTATATCGGGCAAAAAATCCACAGTTCCGCTGGAGGCCATGAGCATTGCCGATTTTAACAGACGGTTAGCCAAAGCGATTGAAGCTGTGGACGGGACGTTCGACATACATGGTGCGCCAAATGAGCTTGAAGATGCTACGCCTTTTGAGGTCGATACAAAAACACGCCCTTATGATGCCGATGCTGTCTGGAAATTTCATCGCGCACTGGTCTCGATAGAACAGGTGTTTTCGCGATTCCGTACAGGATTCTGCGGCAAAGTTTCCCCGGTCCATCTGTTTTGGGGCTCCTTTGACTTGGCCGTCACGCGCTTTTCTGGACGCACCGCACCGATACATCCCGGCGGCATCCCCAACCTTCCGGATGATGTAACAAGAGAAGCCTATAGCCATGAAGTGTCTTCTGCCGGTTTCTGGCCGGGACAGGGCAAGGGTGAGCCAATGTTTTACTCTTATTGCTATCCCGTCCCGGATAATTTCAAGGATCAATCAGTTACACCCGATGCGGCATATTGGGATGATGACCTAGGCGAATATCTGCTATCCTACGAGGCGGTACGCAAGGCGGACGATCCAGGGACTATGCTGATGGAGTTTTTGCAATCGACCTATGTTGCAGCTGCTGAAACCGGAGACTGGGACCGTGATGCACTAGAATGTGAAATCGGCGAAATTGGTAAGCCGCATGATTTGGGAAAATTGTAATGACCTATAACAGCAGCGACCTATAAGAAATATTCCCGACGCATTAAACTGAAGGAAGGCAGGTAGCGTTTCTTTTGGACTATAAATGACTGACATTATACACCTTGCTGCGAAGGCGAGCGTTGAATATGGAAAGCGATAGCCACGTATACTTCATCAGCTGAACCAGGATCGCACCGCTATGTTTATTGTTTCGAACGCGTGGTCAACTTGACAAGCTCTCAAATTCACTTAGTCAAACGATTAATTGAGACGTCAATCAAATATCTTGATAATCAGATGGAGAGTTAAACATGCGTGAAGCAGTCATCGTATCTTATGCCCGAACCGGGCTGGCTAAAGCAGGGCGTGGTGGTTTTAATATCACGCCGCCGATGACAATGGCTGCACATGCGATTAAACATGCGGTTGCCAAATCGGGCGTTGAAGGGGATTTTGTTGACGATAGCCTGATGGGCAATGTCGCGCATGGTGCTCCGAATATCGGGCGTAATGCTGCGCTTTTGGCCGGGCTCCCCAAAACTACGGCGGGCGCCACCATAAACCGGTTCTGTTCGTCGGGCATGCAGGCTATTGCAATGGCTGCCAACCATATTCGCGGCGACGGCGCAGATTGCGTTGTTGCGGGCGGCGTTGAAAGCATCTCGATGCAGGGCGCAAGAGCTCCGGAAGGCAGTATCGACGATGAAATCCTGAAAATTGCTCCGGCGATTTTCATGCCGATGATCGACACAGCTGATATTGTGGCAGAACGCTATAATATCAGCCGCGAATATCAGGACGAATATTCCCTGCAATCACAGCAGCGCATGGCTGCGGCGCAGGAAGCGGGTCTTTTCGCCGATGAAATTGTCCCGATGCAGACCAAAATGAAACTGGTCGACAAGGAAACCAAGGAAGAAAGCATTGTTGATTATACGGTCGACCGCGATGAATGTAATCGCCCCAATACGACATTGGAAGGTCTCGCCAAATTACCGCCGGTCATGGGTGAAGGCAAATATGTAACAGCCGGTAATGCCAGCCAATTGTCAGACGGGGCTGCTGCTGTCCTGTTGATGGAAGCCAAAGAAGCGGAACGGCGCGGGCTGGAACCACTGGGCCGTTTTGTTTCATGGGCCGTTGCGGGTTGCGAACCGGATGAAATGGGTATCGGACCCGTCTTCGCTGTGCCAAAACTGTTGGAACGGCAGGGGCTGACGATTGACGATATTGATATCTGGGAGCTGAATGAAGCCTTTGCGAGCCAGTGTCTTTATAGCCGCGACCGCTTGGGCATTGATCCAGATAAATATAATGTCAACGGTGGCTCTATCTCGATTGGCCATCCCTTTGGCATGACGGGTGCGCGATGTGCCGGACATCTGTTGCAGGAAGGACGCCGCCGCAAAGCAAAATGGGGCGTTGTAACCATGTGCATCGGCGGTGGACAAGGCGGTGCCGGACTGTTCGAAATATACCCCTGAACAACCGGATTTTTAAGCCTATAATCTCTTAAGGAATAACAGCAGTTTTGAAAAAACTATCAGACGAACAGGTCGAGCGCCGGTTATCGGAAGCTTTGGGCCACTTCTCCTCCGTGTCACCGCAAAAGCTTGTAACCGGATTGCTCCGCACCCTTGATCTCACGGCGGCGGATGTTGATGACGAATTTTTGTTTCCCGCTTTGAGTTCAACCAGCCGGGAGCGCATTTTCGGCGGGCAGGTGATTGCTCAAGCTATTGTGGCGGCGGACCGAACAGTGGACGATGAGAAAAATATTCATTCACTTCACGCTTATTTTTTGCGGGCCGGTGATGAAACAAAACCACTCCATTTCCGCGTTCACCGCGACTTTGATGGACGAAGCATATCCAATCGCAGGGTTGTGGTGCGACAGAATGAAAAAGTCATATTCAACTTGACCGCTTCGTTTCAAAAGCCCGCCGAGGGGTTCCATCATCAAGTGCCTTTGGGCGCTGATATTTTACCGCCAGATCAATGCATGGGTGCGATGGAAGCTATTGCCCGCAATCCGCACATCTCTGATGATCATATAGTTCGGATGAGCACGCCGCGACCCTTTGAAATTCGCAGCGCAGGACCACAAAGCAAAGACCGGACGGCCCATCAATATCAATGGTTCAAAACCGCTACGCCGTTGCCGGATGATCCGCTTACCCACCGTGCGGCACTGGCCTTCGCATCGGATATGGGACTGCTGTCAACGGCGATGATCCCGCATGGATTAAACTGGACCACGCCCGGATTATTTTCCACCAGCCTTGATCATGCCATGTGGTTCCATGATGATTTCCGGGTCGATCAATGGATATGCTATGTGATGGATAGCGATTGGGCCGGTAATGCGCGCGGTCTTAACCGTGGCTCTCTTTATACACAGGACGGCAAGCTGGTCGCATCAGCGGTTCAGGAGGGCCTTCTTCGCGTGACACCGAAAAGCGGCTGACCCTCAAAAGAGGGATTTCAGCTCGCGCTTCAATATTTTACCATTGGCGTTACGGGGTAAGCCTTGGGGACGGAACAGGATCTTTACCGGCACTTTGAAATTGGCCAACCGTTCACGCACCCATGATTGCAATTCCGCCTCGGTGGCGGTTTTCCCTTCTACAAGCTGGACGACAGCGGCCGGTTCTTCTCCCAGTGCTTTGTGGTCTATGCCGACCAATGCGGCATCCATTACAGCCGGATGATCATATAAAACATCTTCAACCTCTGACGAGTAGATATTTTCTCCGCCACGGATAATCATGTCTTTTGCTCGGTCAACAATATAACAAAAGCCTTCCTCATCCAGTCGCGCCAGATCGCCTGTACGGACCCACCCATCGACAAAGGTTTCGGCGGTCGCATTGGGGCGGTTCCAATATCCTTTCACAACCATCGGGCCACGCGCCCATAGTTCGCCTATTTCGCCAATTGGCATTTCGGTGAGGGCATCATTATCCATTATTTTAAGATCGGCTGCCGCCACGGGCGGACCGCAACTGGTCGGACGATTAAGATAATCCTCGGCGCTGTTTGAAGTAACCGTTGCCATTGTTTCGGTCATGCCCCAGCCATTACCAGGTAGTGCGCCAAAAACTTCATAAATCTTGCGGGCCAGTTCCGGCGCAGAAGGCGCTCCGCCATAACTGATGGCGTCTATGGAACTCAGGTCAAATTTTTCCCGATCCGGATGTTCTATCAATTGCCATGCGATAAAGGGCACGCCGCCCGTTGCATTGACCTTTTCCCGTTCAATAATTTCCATGGCCCGCACTGTGTCCCATTTATGCAAGAAAATCATTTTATGCCCGCCTTGAACGGTCGGCATCATGATTGCGGAACAAGCGGTGCAATGGAACATCGGCACAACGGTTAATCCGACCCGGATAGTAGGCTCAGGCATTTCATTTCCACGACGCAAAGCCGCTGCCGCGGCGGAATATGCAACGGTTATAGCATTGGTGGTCAGGTTACGATGCGTTCCAAGAGCGCCCTTTGGCTGACCCGTGGTGCCGCTGGTATAAAAAATAGTCGCCGGATCATCGGGAGCAATATCTGTTGCCGGAAGATCAATATCCGGCAGACTGGCATAATCATTCGGAAGGCCGATAATATCTTCAAGCGAACGAGCCGGTTCGTCCAGCTTGGCGGGGCTGCGTGCGACGATGATATGTTTCATATCCGGTAGTTGTGACAAGTGCGGCGAAACGCGGTCCCATCTTTCGCTATCACACAATAACACAATGGCTCCGGAATTTTCCAATCCGAAAACCAGCTCCTGATCCGTCCACCATGCATTTAACGGGACAGCAATGGCCCCGATTGACGTGGCGGCAAAGAATATCACCGGCCATTCGGGCAAATTACGCATGGCCAGCGCCACCCGGTCACCCTTGGAAACGCCAAGATTTTGAAGCTCTACGGCCAGATTGGCGACCGCGCGATACCAGTTTGCATAGGTAACACGCTCATCTTCGTAGATCAGGAATTCATTGTCCCCGTGACCGCGTGCATGTTCAGCCATGGCGGCCAGACTGGGAAAAGCATTTTTCCACACACGAGTCGCTACGCCGTCAATATCAACCATTTCCATTTCAAACGGCTGACCCGGCGCGCATAATATTTCTTTGACCTCTTTAAGCGATCGAACGGGCCATCCTTCAGCGGGCGCCCATTTTTCCAGTGGGTCTATAGCTTGCGTTGACAAATGATTCTCTCCTAATCAGTCGGGCTAGTCGTTGAATTTGCTGCCCGATTTTGCTTTTTCCCGGAGCATATCTGCAACCGGCAATCCATGTTTTTCCAAACCGGCGACGATTTTGTCCAAACCGACCGTGTCGGCCCAGAACATTGGACCACCCGTATATAGCGGCCACCCATAGCCGTTGATCCAGACGACATCGATGTCGCTCGCGCGCTGTGCCATGCCTTCTTCAAGGATTTTCGCGCCTTCGTTAACCATCGGGTAGAGCAGCCGTTCGCGGATTTCGTCTTTTGAAATGTCACGTTGCTCCTTGCCTGCTTTGGCAGCGAAATCGGCAATGATTTTTTTGACCTCATCAGAGGGCGTCCGTTGACGCGCTTCATCATAATCATAAAAACCTTTGCCGACTTTCTGGCCCCAGCGTCCAGCAGCGCACAGGGCATCGCGCAAGGTTTCAATGCGTTCGGGATCTCGGTGCCAGCCAATATCAACGCCCGCCAGATCGGACATCTGGAACGGCCCCATCGGAAAGCCGAAATCGAGTAGCACATCATCAACTTCCCAGTAATTCGCGCCTTCCATAATCATCAGATTGGCTTGTTCCTGACGCGGGCTGAGCATCCGGTTGCCGATAAAGCCGGGACAAACGCCGGAAACAGCAGCAACCTTACCGATTTTTTTGGACAGCTTCATCGCGGTCATCAACACGTCATCAGCGGTTTTTTCTCCGCGCACGATTTCCAGCAATTTCATGACATTGGCAGGTGAGAAAAAGTGCAAGCCCAGCACATATTCGGGCCGCTTGGTCACGGCGGCAATTTCATCAATATTCAGATAGCTGGTGTTGCTGGCGAGGATCGCGCCTTGCTTTACAATGCCGTCAAGTTTGATGAATACTTCTTTTTTGACATCCATATTTTCAAAGACCGCTTCGATGACCAGATCACAATCGGCCAGATCGTCATAAGACAAGCTGGGCGTCAGAATATCCATTGCAGCGGTTACCTGCTGCTCCGTCATCCGGCCCCGTTTGGCGGTATTTTCATAATTTTTGCGGATCACGCCAACACCGCGGTCAAGCGCTTCCTCTTTCAACTCGACAATGGTTACTGGAATACCGGCGGAAAGAAAGTTCATTGCGATACCGCCGCCCATTGTTCCAGCCCCAAGAATACCGACTTTCTTGATCGGGATGAGGTCGATTTTAGGGTCGATACCGTCAATTTTATTAGCTGCGCGTTCGGCAAAGAAATAGTGGCGCATAGCAGCGGACTGCGTTCCGGACATCAGTTTCATAAACAGTTCACGCTCTTTATTCACGCCATCTGCGTAAGAAAGTTCGCCTGCTGCTTTGACTGCCTGGATAGCTGCTTCGGGTGCATCAAAGCCACGAATTTTGCGAGCGTGTTTCTGGCGGAATTCGTCGAATATAGCCGGATTTCTGATACCATCTTCATTGGCCATTCCTTCGGAAGAGCGTGGCGGCATTGTGCCAATCTGCTCCCGTGCGAATGCGATGGCATCGTCGGCCAGACTGTCTTCCCCGACTAGCTTGTTGACGAGACCAATTTCTTGGGCTTTTTTTGCAGAAATCGGATTGCCGATCACCACCATCGGCAAGGCCGCTTCAGCGCCCACAACCCGCGGCAAACGCTGGGTTCCGGCGGCACCGGGGATCAGCCCGAGTTTCACCTCTGGCAAGCCGATTTTCGCCGATGGCACCGCAACCCGGTAATGACAGGCCAAAGCCACCTCGCACCCGCCGCCCAGGGCAGTGCCATGAATAGCCGCAATAACAGGCTTGCTACTGGCCTCCATTCGATCCAGCGCCTCTCCCAGATTAGGCCCCTTCATCGGCTTGCCAAATTCGGTAATATCTGCACCGGCAAAAAATGTCCGACCCTCACAGCGGATAACCACAGCCTCAATCGCATCATCCGACAATGCTTCTTCTATACCGTCAACCAATCCCTGACGAACCGCAGCACCAAGTGCATTGACCGGAGGATTATTCGAAACGATCACCAATATATTTCCATGCTTCTCAGTGGTAACGACAGACATTTTTTTCCTCCTCCAAAATCAATCTCGTGCGACACAACTGCACGGGATGACGATATTATCCGATTATCAGACGCGATTATCGGGCAAGCTGTTTGACTATCATAAAGGCTAATTATTTCAAATCAGGCATTTTCGGCGATAGTCCATATTTTTGTCAAAACAGACTGACAAACCTATGAAGACACAGGGCGATGCAGAGAAGTTTAAAGGCGAAATACACCGCACTTATTGTTATAATCTTCGGCTCCAAAATACCGATTATTGCTTTTTAGGATGAATTTTCTTATATACCCCCCACAGGTATGCAAAGGCGATGATTTCATGACTACAAAAAGTCCCGAGAAAAAGATCAACCGGCTCAAGCGTATTGAAGGTCAGGTGCGCGGTATCGCCAAAATGGTCGAGGAAGATCGCTATTGCATTGATATATTGCATCAAATTCAGGCGGTGCGCTCCGCCATAACCAAGGTGGAGAGCGCAGTATTAAAAGATCATGCGGCATGCTGTGTTGCAGAAGCAATTGCCAGCGGCGATGAGGCCGAGCAGAACGAAAAATTCAGCGAGCTGATTGATTTGTTTGAGAAAGTGCAGCGCTAATGGGCGCAATTTGCTCTCTTTCGCTTTCTGGTTTCTGTGCCGGCTTACAAAGCATCCCTTCTACTGCGGCAATATCTCAATATTGATGAAGCACTGGTTATCATTCGTTAGCAGAGTACTCCGCCAAGATGCGGCGCCGATTATAAATTAGGAGTTCACATGGTTGAGAAAAGTCACGGCAAGGCAGATGACCAATATGCCGGCCCTGAAAAAGGGCAGCATGATGGAGACTGTTGCAATCATGATGTCATGGACCCTGTATGTGGGATGACAGTGGATCCGGGCAAGTCCGTACATCATAGCGAATATCAGGATAAAGAATATCATTTCTGTTCTGCCGGATGCAAAAGTAAATTTGCCGCCGAGCCCGAGCGATATTTGTCTGGCGATCACATGTCCGCGCAGGAACCTATGCCTGCCGGAACAATTTATACTTGTCCCATGGACCCGGAAATCCGTCAGGAAGGGCCCGGCACTTGTCCGATCTGCGGCATGGCGCTTGAGCCTGAGACATTCTCGCTCGATACTGGCCCAGACCCTGAATATATAGATATGCTCCGCCGTTTCTGGATAAGCGCGCTGTTCACTATACCTTTGTTCATTTATGCGATGGGTGATTTAATACCGGGAAAGCCGTTTGATGCGCTAATTCCTCCGAGCTTTTCACAATGGCTGCAATTATTTCTTTCCGCTCCTGTTGTGGTGTGGGGCGCAAAGCCATTCTTTGTCCGCGCTTACCAATCCATAAGGACGATGAACCTGAATATGTTCACGCTGATTGGTATTGGCGTCGGCGTTGCATTTCTGTTCAGTTTGATAGCGACGGTGTTTCCGGCCCTATTCCCTAACTCGTTCAGGGACCCTGATGGCAATGTTGCGGTCTATTTTGAAGCTGCTGCAGTAATCACCACTCTTGTTCTGCTGGGGCAGGTGCTGGAACTGAAAGCTCGAGGGCAAACGACCAGTGCATTGCGTGCGTTGCTTGAACTTGCTCCGCCTACAGCGCTGCGTATTGATGGCAATGGCTCGGAAGAAGAAATAGCACTGGATGACGTGGTCACTAATGACCGTCTGCGTGTCAGGCCGGGCGATAAAATTCCTGTTGATGGCACAATTGCAAAAGGCTCCAGTACCATTGATCAATCAATGATAACAGGCGAGCCCATGCCGGTCAGCAAGTCACAAGGAGATGATGTGACTGCCGGGACAGTTAATCAAACCGGCAGCTTTGAAATGATTGCAAAGCGGGTTGGAAAAGACACGTTATTGGCGAAAATCGTGCAGATGGTCGCAGAAGCGCAACGGAGCCGTGCGCCTATTCAAAAGTTGGCCGATACAGTGTCCGGCCTGTTTGTTCCGGCCGTGGTCGCAGTTTCCATCGTTACTTTTGTCATCTGGTCTGTCTGGGGACCTGAACCGGCTTTGGCATATGGGCTGGTAAATGCGGTTGCTGTGCTGATAATCGCCTGCCCTTGTGCGCTGGGACTGGCAACGCCGATGTCAATCATGGTTGGCACGGGAAAAGGCGCGCAAAATGGTATTTTAATCAAAAATGCCGAGGTTTTGGAAACTTTTGAAAAAGTGGATACCATCGTTGTCGATAAAACCGGAACATTGACGGAGGGAAAACCAAAACTGGTTCTGGTTGAACCAGAGGGTTCGCTTGAAGCCGATGAGATGCTGTCGCTTGTCGCTGCGGCGGAAATGTCCAGCGAGCACCCTTTGGCGGCAGCGATTGTGGCGGGCGCGAAGGATCGTGGACTTTCGTTTGCAGCAGCCGATGATTTTCAGTCGGTCACGGGGGAAGGCGCGGAAGCGACTGTAAATGGTCGGCGCGTTGCTATTGGTAATGAGAAAATGATGGAACGGATGGAGACGTTCAGCCCTAATCTTTCTGCCAAGGCACAAGATGGCCGCTCGCAGGGGCAAACAGTAATGTTTGTTGCAATTGATGGCAAACCGGCGGGCCTTATCGGTGTTGCCGATCCGATAAAATCCACCACGGCCCAGGCTATCAAGGATCTGCATGAGGCCGATATGCGCGTGGTCATGCTAACCGGTGATGCGGAAGCAACGGCCAAAGCTGTTGGCGGTGAAATTGGGATTGACGAAATCCATGCCAATGTGTCGCCAACCGATAAACATCGTGTAATCAGTGAGTTACAGGCATCGGGCAAGATTGTCGCTATGGCGGGGGACGGGATTAACGATGCCCCCGCTTTGGCGAAAGCCGATATTGGTATTGCCATGGGCACCGGCACGGATGTAGCGATGGAAAGCGCGGGCATAACTTTGGTGAAAGGTGATTTGAACGGTATCGTCAAGGCGCGTCGTCTGAGCCAGCTTACCATGGGCAATATCCGCCAGAACCTGTTTTTCGCATTTGTCTATAACGGTCTGGGTGTGCCCGTCGCAGCCGGTATTCTTTATCCGTGGATTGGTATATTGTTAAGTCCGATGATCGCGGCGGCGGCGATGAGCCTGTCGTCCGTTTCGGTGATCGGCAACGCGCTGCGGTTGCGTCGCAAGACTTTATGAGGTTGCAGGCATAAGCGATTCGCTTCTTTGATTGATCTGATTTAAGCTTTCCCGACAAGAATCATTGGTCGATCCATGGGGCCGATCATAAGGAGAGTGATAATGCAGCAATTGGGCGCGCTCGATGCGATGTTTGCTTATACGGAGACGCGCAATACACCGATGCATATCGGCCAAATGCTAATTTATGATCCTGCCACGGCTCCGGGGGGCAAGGTCGGGTTCAAGGATATATTACGCTATATTGAAGGCCGGTTGGATGGCGCGGGGATGTTTCGTCAAAAACTGGTGCGTGTGCCACTGGATCTGGATCATCCCTATTGGATTGAGGACGAAAATTTCGATCTTGAATATCATGTCCGTCACATCGCGCTACCGCAACCCGGCGACTGGCGGCAACTTTGCATACAGGCAGCCCGGATATATGCACGGCCACTGGATATGGAGCGGCCTCTGTGGGAGTTTACCGTCATAGAGGGGCTAGACAATGTGCAGGGCGTGCCAAAGGGCAGCTTTGCCGTGCTGCATAAATTTCATCATGCCGCCATGGACGGGCAATCGGGGGTGCAAATGACCGTGGCGTTGCACGACCTTGATGCCAAGATGACGCCGCGCCAATGGCCTACGAAGTGGCAGCCGGAGACAAAGCCCGGTGATTTGACTCTGCTTGCTTTGGCGCAGATCAACAATATCGCCAATCCGGTTCGCGGGCTAAAAACTTTGGGAAAGCTTTTGCCCGTGCCCAAACAGATTTTCAATTTTGCGCGCGATAATAAACAGCAAAAAGGATCTGGCGCGGCAGTGCCGAAAACCCGGTTGAACCGGAAAATGTCACCGCACCGGGTCTTTGATGCGACACTGTTTACATTGAATGATATCAAGACAATTCGTTCCGCATATCCGGGCGTTACCGTAAATGATGTCATGTTGACGGTCGTCGGCGGAACGCTGCGCGCCTATCTGGACAGCAAAGGTGAATTGCCGGACGTAACGTTGAAAGCCGGTGCACCTGTGTCCCTGCGTGATAGCAACGGCGATGCAGCAGGCGGTAATCAGGTCGCAATGATGCAGGTCGGATTAGGAACGCATATTGCGGATCCGGCTGAGCGGCTTGCCTTTGTCGCCAGAGAAACCAGCCGGTCGAAAGAAATGAACGAAGCGGTCGGTGCAAAAGCCTTGATGGAATTGAGCGGTGCTATGCCTGCCGGTTTGACCGCCGCAGCAGCGAAGCTGGCCACTCGCATGGGATTGGGCCAAACGACGTTTCCGCAGATAAACACGGTAGTTACCAATGTGCCGGGGCCATCAGCCGCGATGTATTTTGCCGGCTCCGAACTGAAACGCAGTTTTGGTATGGGATTGCCGACCGATGGCATGGGCATATTCCACACTGTGACCAGCTATAACGGCGACGTTATGCTGACAATCACGGCGGACCGGGACATGTTGCCGGACCCCGCCACCTATATCGCTATGGCAGATAAAAGTTTCGCCGCACTTATGGCTGCGGCAAAGAAGACCAGCGCCGCTAAAAAATCCAAGCCTATAAAAACTACGGCAAAAAAACCGAATAAACCCCTAACCACATCTTCCGCTACGGCACGCAAGGGGCGCAGGAAAGAAACTGTTATTCCGCACCGATGAACTAATCGCCACCGCTTGACTTGCTGGATTTGTTTGCCCATCCATCGCAGCAAATATTTCATCCTATATTAAAGCGAGAGGCGAAAATCCCATGAGCAAAGTAGAATTTAATGATCGCGTAGCCATTGTCACCGGCGCAGGCGCAGGGCTTGGCAAGGAACATGCTATGGAACTGGCGCGGCGCGGTGTGAAGGTTGTCGTCAATGACTTTGGCGGCGCGCGTGATGGCACCGGCGGTTCGGCAACAGTCGCTGAACAGGTGGTAGCGGAAATTGAAGCCGAAGGCGGCGTGGCTATGGCGGCTGGATGCAGCGTCACCGATATGCCTGCGGTCGAAAAAATGGTTGCGGATGCCATCGAAAAATGGGGCCATGTTGATATTCTGGTCAATAATGCCGGTGTTTTGCGCGATAAAAGTTTCCACAAAATGAGCCTGGAAGATTTCAACTTCGTCATGGATGTCCACCTGACTGGCAGTGTCAATTGCACCAAAGCGGTGTGGGAGCATATGCGTGAACGCCAATATGGCCGGATCGTGATGACGACTTCCTCAACCGGTCTATACGGTAACTTTGGGCAAGCCAATTACGGTGCAGCAAAGCTCGCGTTGGTCGGCTTTATGAACACATTGCATCAGGAAGGTGCGGGCAAGGGGATTCACACTAACTGTATTTCACCTGTAGCCGCGACTCGCATGACCGAAGACATCATGCCCGAAGAAGCATTGAAAATGCTGGTCCCTGAAGCGGTGACCCCCGCGGTGGTTTACCTGTGCAGCGATGGCGCGCCATCCAAAACCATATTGACCGCCGGTGCCGGCGGCTATGCCGCAGCAAAAATACTGGAAACCGAAGGCATCTGGCTGCCGGTTGAAAAACGCAGCGCAGAAGCGATTGCGGAAAATATTGACCAGATACTCGATGAAACCGGAATGCAGGAATATGCCAATGGCGGCGGACAGGGCGGGAAATTCTTCCGCCGGATGCAGGAAGTCATGAAGGGCTGAGAGTTTTTATCGGATAAACGGATTTAGGAGAGAAAATATGCCAACGATTATGCCAAGTGAACTGGAAAGCTGGAAAGGCAAAGAGGTTGGCGTGTCCGACTGGTTTGAAGCCAGCCAGGACCGGATCAACAAATTTGCCGACTGCACCGAAGATCACCAGTTCATCCACATTGATGAAGAAAAAGCCAAGAACACACCCTTCGGTGGGACCATTGCCCATGGTTTGCTGACATTATCAATGTTGCCTGCTATGTCTGCCGGATGCACATTGGGTCTTAAAGGCACAGTGATGGGCATCAACTATGGCTATGACAAGGTGCGTTTCCTGAACCCGGTTCGCGCCGGTTCCAAGATACGCGCGCGGCATACTCTGGTCGATGCAGTAGAAAAACAGCCGGGCCGCTGGTTGATCAGCTATGATGTGACGGTGGAGATCGAAGGCATTGAAACGCCGGCATTGATTGCCCGTTCGCTGGTCATGGTTGTTGTGGGCTAAATGTTGTAAACTGCGTTTAGTTTATGCTTTGATCTATGAATGGCTCCGGATTATTTCCGGAGCCATTTTTTGTGCGTAATAAAATTATATTTTACGAAAAAGCAGCCTTACTCTAAAGTATTTCATTCTGTTGACTACGCCACTGCTTTTGCCCGGACACGGACGGGAACGCTGCTCATCACCGGAATACCTGTCCGTTTGTCATAGTCACGGTCGTTAAACGAAAGGCGCCCGGTATTACCACCATCGCCCAGCGCATCCTCTTTCTCGTCCGGGTTGGTACCCCAACTATGAGGCATGGACACACATCCCTGCTTCACGGTTATATCTGCTTTGGCGACGCAGCTGATATAGGCGCGTTCCGATTCCACTTCGACCGGCTGGTCTTCACTCAGGCCAAGATTTTCCATATCCGCTGGATTCATAAAAGCGGGATGATGCGGGACACGTTTGCGCTGGGTGGGTTCTTCATGCCAACTACTGTTAAGCATCGCGGTCATCCGCCGGCCAATCATACGCAACGGAAATTCCGTATGTTCCACCGGTTTGCCCAAGCGCTGGGCATAGTCGTTTAATTCATCCATCATGGCGACATTGCCGACCGAAAGCTTGCCTTCCCATCCAGCCGGTTTGGGCTGGATCAGCATGGCCTGTGCATCAATTATTTTTCCTTTATGGGCATCGGGATCGGCAAATACTTCTTCTACCGGAACGGGCGAACCTTTGAGGGCAGCGCTCCAAGCGGTGATCGGATCGGGCGTTTTGCCCGGTTCGAAAGTCGTAGTATTTTCTTCTCGTTCCTCTGGATAAGAAGCAAGCGCCCAGCTTTTTATTTTCAGTGGCTTGCCCATGGAACTGGCGACCGCGTGGATAAATTGATATTCCTCGCAGAGATCGGATCCTTCCGGTGCTTCCATGATCGGTTTGCTGGCTTGGGCATAATTATTTTCAAATCCCCAACCAGCGCCAAATCCGCCATAAAGTTCGGGTGCGGCTGTGCTGCCATGGACTTCATAATGCAGCTTTGGCGAAATGACATAATCGGCAAGCTCCGCTGTCTTGGACATGCGCGGATCGACACAGACAAGGAGGTCCAGAGCTTTCATCGCCTCGAATGTCTTGAGCTGGTCCGGCCATGCCAGCATCGGATTGCCACCAAGGCAGATCAGTGCCTTAACCTGTTTGTCACCGGGGGTAAGGATTTCGTCAGGCAAGGCGGATGTAGGCATGCCGGCGATACTTTGTTCCAGATCGCGACTATGTAATTTCCGGCCAAACCCCCAAGCCTGCATCGGTCCCGGAGAGGCCGCTATTGGCGGTGCGGGCTTCATGAATACCCCGCTGCGCCGGTTGATTTCTCCCTCGCGTCGCCAATGGCCCATGATTGAGGTCAGCGACAGATTGAGATATTCGGCAATATTGCCGCCGCCCGCCATATTGGGTCCTGTGCCGACACTGATACTGCCTTTTTTCCAGCGTCCGTACATACGTGCGGCCTGAACTATTTCATCCGCCGTCAGATCGGCACGCTGGGCGGCTAATTCAGGGTCGAACGGCGCAACTGCTTTTTTCAGCGTTTCAAGGCCATCCACATCATTGGCGACGAAATCCTTGTCGTACAAGCCTTCCTCAATCACCACTTTGGTAATGGCGGCAAGGATTATCGGGTCTTCACCGGGGCGGCATTGCAGATAAAGGTCGGCTTGGCGGGCGCTTTCCGTCTTGCGCGGATCAATGACTATGAGTTCCATTCCGCGTTTTTTTGCATCATGAAGTTTCTTAGCCGGATTCATGCCAAGGCCACCATTCATGGAAACGACGGGATTTGTGCCCACCAGCATCAGACCATTCCATTCGCCAACTCTGGGTGGGCCTGCAAGCCAGGGGCCGACCAGTGCGCGAGCAATGCCTTTTCCGGGTTGGTCGATAGTCACACTGTCATAAAGTGAAGTCGAACCAATCGCATCCATCAGGGCTAGCATGAAAGAATGGGCATTGAGGTTGTTATAACCAAAGGTACCGACATAGGAAGCAACGCTATCAGGCCCGTGTTCGGCGATAATCGCTTCCAGCTTTTCAGCAATTTCCCGGGCAGCAACTTGCCAATTTATTGCTTCTCGCCGGCCGTGTTTCATGCCTTTGTAACTGGTTAGTAAACGCGATTCCAAACTATGATAATTGGCGAGCTGTCGCCCTTTGATGCAGCTATAACCTTCATATTCGGGATTGTTCTTGTCCCCGTGGGTTTTGACTGGAACACCATTTTCAAAATCAACTATCAAACCACAATGGGCATGACAGGCACGGCACATCACATGTTTTTGCTCGGTAGACATTTCGCTCTCCTTCTGCGGATAAATGATCATTGCTTTTTGCAATTTAATCGTTCAGTTAACCGGCTATTGCTTTTAACTATATGGCCGAGCAAATTGCTCTGCCACTGACCCTATTGATAAGAAACGTTTAGGAAAACCAATATGGCCGACAAACCCAGTGCTTCCGAATTAAAGGAATATAGCGAAGCCGCCGATGCGTGGTTCAAGGAAAATACCGTTCGCGATCCCGGTTTTATGCTGCCACTCACTTTTATGGAGGTCGGCACGGACCAGCAGTTCGACTTCCTGCGTGAATGGCAACGCAAAGTCTACGAAGCAGGCTATCTGGGAGCAAGCTGGCCAAAAGAATATGGCGGCGGTGGCCTACATACCGATTTCCAGCGGGCAGCGACGCGGGCGATGAAAAAATATGATGCGCCGATCATGCTCAACGCCATTGGCAATGGCTGGGCCGGGCCGCTTATTCTTGATCTGGGTACAGAGGAGCAGAAACAGAAATATATCAAACCGATGCTCAGCGCTGAAGATATCTGGTGCCAAGGCTTTTCCGAACCGGAACATGGTAGCGACCTTGGCAATGCACAGCTTAAAGCCGTGCGGGAGGGGGATGAATATGTCCTAAACGGATCAAAAATATGGACATCGCTTGGCGATCGCGCAAAATATATGATCCTGTTGGCGCGCACCGATTTTGATGCACCGAATAAATATGCCGGGCTTAGCTTCTTCCTCAACCCGATGAATATTGACGGGATTAGCACCAGCCGGATCAAAAAGCTCACCGGCGAATATGGCTTTGTTCAAACCTTTTTTTCGGATGCGCGTATTTCCGCCGATTGTTTATTTGGCGGAGAGGGCAATGGCTGGTCCATGGCAATGAAGACGCTGGAATATGAACGGGGCGCGAAAGTGAAACCGGTCGGCGGCTATTTCGTCAAGGAACTGGATGTCATGCAGATTATCGAGTTGGCGAAAAATTCTGTGCGAAATGGCAAGCCGTTGCTTGATGATCCGGTAATGCGCGACAAGATGACCCAATTTATGATTGATATTCAGGCACTTAACCTTAACAACACCCGTCGCCGGATGCCGCAATTGATGCAGGACAGGCCCATGGGGCTACCGCTGATGAACAAGCTGGCGCGTACTGAACTCATCCGCGAACTGACAGAATTTTCTTTAGGGTTTCAGGGGACTAAGGCCGGCTATTATGTCGGTGATGAAAATGCGGTGGACGATGGTTATTGGCATCGCAGCTATCTAAACAGCTTCTCGGCAACCATAGGTGGCGGGACCTCGCAAATACAGCGCAACATCATTGGCGAGCATGCGCTCGGCCTTCCTAAAACGCGATAAATCAGGATCAGAAAAATGGATAATCTAGGCACAATCGGCACGACCGAAGAGCAAATAGAATTGATGGATGTTGCAACCAGTTTTTGCCGTGACAAGTCCCCTATCGACAAGGTCCGGGCACTTATGGATGATGAACTGGGATATGATCCACAAGTCTGGCAAGAGATTGGTGAACTGGGTTGGCTGGCGATTGCCATCCCCGAAGCCCATGGCGGCGTAGGTCTGACCATGGCTGAAGTGGTCCCGATCGCGGAACAAATGGGGCGTAACCTTTTGAACACGCCCTTTGGCACCACGACGCTGGCTGCACAGGCGATCTTGGCGGGAGGAAACGAAGCTCAACAGGCCAAATGGCTACCGAAGATAGCGTCGGGTTGCGCGGCAACTGTTGCACTTTCCGAGGACAATGGTGACTGGGACCTGACCAATATAACATGCTCTGCAAAACAAAATGGCGACAAGATCATTTTGTCTGGCAAGAAGCAGCTGGTCAGATGGGCAGATAGCGCAGAACTGATCATCGCATCGGTAAAGATGGATGGTGATGTTCGTTTCGCTTTGATCGAACGGTCTATATTGGGTGAAACCGCATTGCGAAGAGAGTCGATTATCGATGAAACTGCTCGCAGTTTTGAACTCACATTGGATGGCGTGACAATAGCATCAGATGATCTTCTTGATGCGGGCCGCACGCGCGAAACCATTGAAAAAATTGATCTGGCAGCAGGGTTGATTCATGCCGCTGAAATGTGCGGCGGAGCTCAGGCTGTGATTGACTATACGCTCGAATATCTCAAGACACGCAAGCAGTTCGACAAGATTATCGGTAGCTATCAAGCGCTGAAACATCCCACAGTTGATAATTATGTGGAATATGAAAAAGCCCGCACTCACCTTTATAGTGCGGCCCATAGCTGGGGTGAGCAGGGCCGCGGGGAAGTGGCGGTTCGTATGGCGGCGGCACAGGCCCATACAAGCTATAGCCGCGCTGCCGATCGTTCCATCCAGTTTCATGGCGGGTTCGGCTTCACCCATGATTGCGACGCGCAACTCCATCGTCGCAAAGCAATTTTTGACGGTGCGCTTATCGGCGATGCTGCATATCAGCGGTCGAAATTGGCCGGAATGCTATTCGATTAAAATTTAAAGGAGATACCCAAATGTCAGAAGTGCTTACAGATATTCAAGATGGCTTTATAATTGTCACCATCAACCGACCCGATGCCAAAAATGCTATGACCAAGGCCGCTGCCGAAGGCATTCGCGCGGCGATGGAGCAGCTCGACAATGACAACAGCCTCAATGCCGGAATTATCACCGGGGCAGGCGGAACCTTCTGTTCCGGTATGGACCTTAAAGGTTTTTTACGCGGTGAAACTCCAAGCGTAAAAGGATATGGTTTCGGTGGCATAACCGAGAAAGGGCCGGAAAAACCGATTATCGCAGCAGTGGAAGGTTATGCTCTTGCTGGCGGATTGGAACTGGCGCTGGCCTGTGATCTTTGCGTTGCAAATAATAAAGCGAAATTCGGAATTCCCGAGGTCAAGCGCTCCCTTGTTGCAGCGGCAGGCGGTGTTTTGAAATTACAGCAACTTGTGGGTAAACGAATTGCTATGGAAATGGCGCTGACAGGCGATTTCATGGATGCCCAGCGTGCCTATGATGTCGGTTTCGTCAATCGCCTGACCGACGGACCTGCGCTGGATAGTGCAATTGAGCTAGCGGCAACTATCGCAGCCAATGGTCCGCTCGCGCTTAAAGCGACCAAGAAAATCATCAATGAAAGCTATGACTGGACCAGTGAAGAGGCGTGGAAGAAGCAGGCGGAGATTACTGCTCCGGTGTTCACTTCACAGGATGCTAAAGAAGGTTCTTTGGCCTTTGCCGAAAAGCGTAAGCCAAATTGGCAGGGGAAATAACTCTCTCTATGGCGACTACAGACATATCAAAACTGTGGGCAGACCGGTTTGATCTGCCGTCATGGTTTACTGAGGCATTAAGCGTTCCTCGAGAGGAAGGCTTTGTTGATATTGACGGCAGCAAGGTGCATTATTTCCGCTGGGGTAAGCGCGGGAATCCGCCATTGTTGATGACCCACGGTTTTCTGGCCCATGCCCGTTGCTTCGCTTTTATAGCGCCGTTTCTGGCCGAGCAATATGATATAGTCGCCTATGATTTGGCCGGGATGGGCGATAGTGACGTCCGTCCCGGTTGTACCAGTGCCTTGCGGGGTTCTGATATGATTGCAGTGGCCAATGCTTTTGATTTCTTTTCGGGACCGCATAAACCCACGATTATAGCGCATAGTTTTGGCGCTGGTGTAGGATTGACCGCTATGGAGCAGGAAGGCGAGAGGTTCGCCGGCCTGATCATCTGTGATTTGATGGTTATGCGGCCCGAAAAGCTGAAAGAGCGATGGGAAAAAGAAGGTCAGGGGCGTCCGGGATCCGGTGATGCTAACCGGCCTAGTAATATTTATCCTGATTACGAGACAGCACTTGGCCGTTATGTCTTGTCTCCTCCCCAATCTGTCGGAGAGCCTTTCCTGAAGGATTATATGGCTTATCATTCGCTTCGTCAGGTTGATGGCGGATGGACATGGAAGTTTGATCCGCGTGTGTTTGCACCAACGGATGATGACCAGGAAGGATGGCTGCAAGCAGGGAGCCGAGTAGCAAAATTACCGCATAAGACTGCGATCATATATGGGGAAAACAGCAAACTTTTTGACACCGATAGCGCGGCTTATATTCGCGAGATGGGTGGAACGCATATTCCGATCATTGCCGTTCCGGAGGCTGAACATCACTTGATGTTAGACCAGCCAATCGCTTTTGTCACAGCGCTGCGCTCTGTGCTTGCCATGTGGGACAACGGCTGAAAGTGACGTTAATACGCCAGAACCGCCGAGCTAAAGGCCGCATTTTTGACCGCGATAGCATCCGATTATCAAGTCTCTGACAACCCGCGCGACTATCGCTGGGTCTGGTCAGGAAATGATGCCGTTCTGATAGATATATCTAGCGGTATTACCGGTGCCGTAATGTGATAATATGTTAAACGGCTATGGAAAACCATAGCATATAGAGCCCCCGATGGTTCGGGGGCTCCTTAGTGTTTTCTATGCTGTCAAGAAGCCCTCTAAACGACCCCGGATAATTTCTTCGGCATCGTACATGATCCGGTCGATCAGTTCTTTCACGGTGGGGATGTCATTGATGAGGCCTGCAACCATGCCGCAGCTCCAAGCGCCAGCATCCATAGTGCCTTCCATCATGATTTGCGGATAAACACCAGCGACCTGCTCCATAATGTCAGTGAACTTCAGGTCGGCGCCTTTCTCTTTCTCGATCTCAAGCAGCTTTTCGACAGCTTCATTAGTCAACACCCGTTCGGTATTGCGTAGCGGGCGCATGACGAGGCGGGTGTCAAGTTCGCTGGCTGCGACGATCGCGTCCTTGACGTTCTGATGCACTGGCGCTTCCTTGGTAGCGATGAAGCGGGTGCCCATGTTCATACCTTCTGCGCCCATGGCGAGCGAGGCAACAAGCGAGCGCGCATCGGCCTGACCACCGGAGCTGACAAACGGGATGTCCAATTCGTCGGCAGCGCGGGGAAGCAGGATCATGTTCGGCACATCGTCTTCGCCGGGATGGCCACCGCATTCAAAACCGTCTACAGAAACCGCGTCACAGCCGATGCTTTGGGCTTTTAGCGCGTGGCGAACGGCGGTGCATTTGTGGATTACTTTTACGCCGTTTTCCTTGAGCTTGGGCAGATATTTCTGCGGGTTATTACCGGCGGTTTCTACGGCCTTGATCCCGTTGCTGATAATCGCGTCGATATAGCCGGGATAGTCGGGCTCGTTGACAATGGGCAGGAAGGTCAGGTTTACTCCGATAGGTTTGTCGGTCAGTTCCTTTGCTTTCTTGATTTCCTTGTCGAGGTCTTCAGGTGTTTTCTGGGTCAGGCCGGTAATGATACCAAGGCCGCCTGCTTCGGATACTGCGGCTGCCAGTTCGGCAAAACCGACATAGTGCATGCCACCTTGAATGATCGGATGCTCAATACCGAAAAGCTCTGTAATGCGTGTTTTCATGGACTGTTGCTCTCTTGCTATGGAATGGATGGAGTCTATCTTGGTCTTTCGGGAATCGTCTTAATCAAGCGGTTAAATAGCAGCCCAGTTGCCCGTTGTCACGCCTTTCCAGATACGATCTGTTGAACTATTGGTCACTGAATTGCTGTCAGATGACCCTTCGGATAGCTCTTCGCCCAGCACTTTGGACCAATGATGTTCATTGCCCATCTCATCGCGCCACGCCCACAGGCGGCGGGTGTAATGGTGGAGGTCATATTCCTGCGTATAGCCCATCGCGCCGTGCACCTGATGAAAAGGCACGGTCACGGCCTCTACGCTGTGGCCAATCTGCACCTTTGCGACGACCGCTTCATGCCATGCTTTTTCTGGATCATCCTTGTGCAGCGCGATGCTGCTTGCTGCCTGTGTCGCCGCCATGGTGGCCGCTGCGCTTTCCGAAGCTGCCACGGCTAGTTGCTGTTGAATGGCCTGAAACTTGGACAGGGGCCGGCCAAATTGTTCGCGTTCGGACACATAGGCGATGGAAAGGTCGAGAGCGGCCTCGATCATGGCGGCCATTTGAACCGCCCGAACCGTTAGCACAAGCGCCTCGACCGCGCGCCGCGATATATTGGTTTTCGCTGATGCCAGCGCCCGTTGACCGGAAAATACAAACCGCGTCGCGCCATCGGGGGAGAGAGCATCCACGGCAATCCGGCTTGCCGCTACATTATCGAACAGTGCGATTTCACTTTCGCCATCGCCGGGCATTTCATCAAACAACACAATCTGGTCAGCGTGCATGCCAAAGGGAATATCGGCTGTGGGCTGCGCTCCGTCTGTTCCGCCGAGCAGGGCAAAGCTGGCCGAGCCTTCCACCGGCGCAAGGCCCGCCCGGTCGAGCAACCAGTTGGCGATCAATGTTTCGGCAAAGGGAACCGGCGATGCCGCCTGCGCCGATGCCCAAATGGCACCGAATACTTCAGCATAATCCGCGCCAAAGCCGCCGTTATCTTCACTCACCCACGCCAGCGACAGTCCATTTTCAACCAGTGCGCCCCAAAGGTCCTGTGGATATGTCCCGGCCTCTGCCTGATGGGGCACATCGCGGCCACATAGGTCGGTATATATTTTCGTCGCTGTTTCAGCGACCATGCCCAATGTATCTATCATCTCAATTTTCCATCATGCCGGGCGATTATCTCAGCCCCAGTTGCCGTGCGGTAATACCGCGCATCACTTCGGTTGTGCCCCCGCGCAGTGTATTGGGCGGGGATCGTAATATCCCGATATTTACAATCCGGTGGAGTTCATCACTCCATTCCCCCGCAGGTAAGTCGTTGAGCAAGGCCCGCACCTGTTGGGTGAGGTCATTTTCCAGACGGTTCCCCAGATCCTTGACCAGCGCCGCTTCGGTTTCCGGTGACACGCCCTGATGCAACAGATTGGCTATGCCCCATGACATGCCGCGCAAGGTGCGTAGATTGGCAACCAGCTTGCCAAGGCGGGCATGGGAATCAGATCCCAATTTCCCCTGCAATTGATCAAGCGCCGTTTCCAATGTGATATAGCTCGACAAAAACCGTTCCGGGCCAGAGCGTTCCATGGCCAGTTCGCCCGTCACCTGTTTCCAGCCGCCTCCTTCTTCACCAAGCAGGCAATCGTCCGGCACGATGACATCTTCAAAGTAAACCTCGTTAAAATGGGCATCGCCTGACAGGTCAACAATCGGTTTCACCGTGACACCCGGCAGGTTCAGGTCGATCATTATCTGTGACAGGCCGACATGGCGGTTGCGTCCGTCAGCAGGGGATGTGCGGAGCAAAGCAACCATATAATGACAGATATGTGCGCCGGAGGACCAGATTTTCTGGCCATTGATCTTCCAGCCTCCATCCACTTTTTCGGCTTTGGTTTTTACATTAGCCAGATCAGACCCCGCGCCGGGTTCCGAAAGTCCAATGGCAAAATAACATTCCCCCGCAGCGATACGCGGAAGAATATCGCGTTTCTGCTCCTCTGTGCCATGGGCCAATAGCATGGGTGCATGTTGGCGGTCGGCAATCCAGTGCGCTGCGACAGGGGCGCCGGCGCGTAATGTTTCCTCGGTCACAATATAGCGTTCCAGCGCGCTTTTGTCCTGTCCGCCATATGCGCTTGACCATGTCAGGCCAATCCAGCCACGTTTTCCCATTTTGCGGGAAAACTCGGGGTTTGAACATGCCATCCAGCATTCCGGTTCGGGACGATAATTTCCCGCTTCCCGTTCTTCCTTCAGAAACGCCTGAAGCTCCGCGCGCAATTCTTCGAGCGCGGGGTCCGGCGGGACAACAGGAAAATTGAATCGTTGCATTTAATCAGTCCTCTTAATTTCCGCGCTCTTCACCAAAGTATAATTTACGGGGTCACAATATCAAATTGCGGGTCCACCGGATCAAGCGCGCCAAACATGGCCGCCAACAACCCCGCATCACCGCTCATTTTCATGGCACCAGATGCAATGAGTTCGCGGGGGGATATTTCCCGCATAAGCAAGCGGGTAAAATCATCGCGGTTTACAGCTACCTGCGCGTTAGCATTGGTCTCGCCCGCCCGGGGGAACATCACGCTCTTACCCAGATCAACACTGACTTTTTCTTGGCGATCAGGAAAAGAGAATTGGATGATACCACCAGTGCCGGTCATTTTAGCCGGATTAAATCGCGCGGCCATGGCATCGAACAGGGAAATTGCCGGAATGCTGTTCAGCACGCGGGCATTGGTGGTTGCGGTTGCATCGCCTTGCTTATTGCCTTGCCGCAGTTCCATCGCGCCGCTCAGGTAGATATTGCGCCATGTTCCCGCCTCGGCTTGAAAGCCAAGCTGTTCATAAGTGGAAGCCAGCCATTTTTTTGCCGCTTCATTGGCTGGATCGGCAAAGACGATATGATTGAAAACCATGGCTGCCCAGCGGTAATCGCCGGATGCAAAAGCTGTTTCACCAATGGCAAGCGCGCGGTCGGCGCCGCCCATGGCCGCGACATATTTTTGCGATGCCTCCTCCGGTGGCAATTGATGGTAATGGGCAGGAACCCCGTCCCACCAGCCAAAATAACGCTGATAGACCGCCTTGGCATTATGGTTCATCGTTCCATAATAATCCCGCACGCCAAAATCGGATGCGGCAAAATCAGGTTCACCGATATTTTCGGCAATTTCGTGCATAGTCGCGCCCTGATTGGCCAGACGCAAAGTCTGGTCGTGGACATAGCGGTATAGGCCACGCTGGTTTTTAAGAGCGGTCTGGACATTGGCACTGCCCCATGTCGGCCAGTGGTGGCTGGCGAGTAGCACATCGGATTTAGCGCCATATCTGGCGAGCATGGCATCAATCACCTTGCTCCATTTCAGCGTATCGCGCACCAGCGCGCCGCGCGGGGTCAGCACATTATGGAAATTGCGGGTGGCGACTTCGGCGCTATGCAATGCTTTATGTTCGGGCAGGTAAAAAACCAGTTCCGCCGGGGCTTCGGTTTCGCTGGCATCCATAAATTCAAAAGTGACGCCATCAATGATCACCGTTTCGCCGTCTTTACCAATGCTCTTGGTCGGCGGTAGCAGGGCGATATCGCCTTTGGAGAGATATTGGCCCAGACCCGTGCCGACATGGCCGGTTTTTCCGGCGGGCAAGCCGGTGCCGAATTGAAATTGCACCCGGCGGTTCATCGTGGTTCCGGCCAGTATATTTTCGCCGATGGCCTCGCCTAAAAAGCCATGCGGTGCGATGATCTGCACTTTGCCGGACTGTATATCTGCCGCAGAAGCCACGCCGCTTACGCCGCCAAAATGGTCGCCGTGGCTATGGGTAAAAATAACTGCCTGAACGGGTCGCTCGCCAAGGGTTTTATTGGCCAGCGCCAGACCCGCTTTTGCGGGGGCAGGGGTGGTGAACGGGTCAACCACAATCCATCCCGTCTTGCCAGCGATCAGGGTCATCACCGCCAGATCATAACCGCGCAACTGGTATATGCCGTCTTTTACCTTGAACAGGCCGTGGATGCTGTTGAGCTTGCTTTGCCGCCAGAGCGAGGGATTAACGCTGTCGGGCGCGGCATCCTTGATAAAATCAAATTGCCCGATTTCCCATGCAATCGAGCCGTCCTCGTTCAGGATCCGGTCGCCTTCTATTTTGGCCAGAAATCCGCGATTGGCGTTTTCAAAATCTGTCTGGTCGGCAAGGGGAAGACGCGCGGCCACTTTGGCATTGGCGGATTTGGTCGCCTGTGTAGCACTGCCTTCGGGCGGCTGGTTCGCAGCGATAAGCAACGGCGCGGCGGCCAGTGTTATGAATATTCCGATCGACTTGCCCATTTTTTCCTCTCCCCTAAACTACATGTTTTTTCGTGTCCGCTCCCCCGCCGCTCCGTTAGTCCTGAGCTTGTCGAAGGACGTTTTTAAATTAAAGCACCAAGGCCAGAAACGTGGTTCGACAAGCTCACCACTAACGGTATCTTCAAAGGGCATGTTCACCAATCACGCCCGAAGTTTAGCCTAACTATTGCCCCTTGAACACCGGCTTGCGCTTTTCCAGAATTGCATCAATTGCTTCGCGATGATCGTCAAGCTGTTGCAATACGCCCTGAAACAAGGCCGCTTCATCAAGATTTTCTTTCAGCGTGACACTTTGCGCCGTGCGGACCAGTTCCTTGGTCTTGCGGATAGCAGAGGGCGGCAAGGCTACCACCTGATCAGCCAGTTCATAAGCGCGTTCCAGCAAGGCGTCATTGGCGATAACCTCTGACACCAAACCATAGTTCAGTGCTTTTTGGGCATCAATAAACTCGCCGGTGAACAGCATCTGGTTCGCGCGTGCCTGACCAATGACACGCGGCAATAGCCACGCGCCGCCATCGCCGGGGATCAAGCCAACGCGCAGAAAACTTTCCGCGAAAATAGCGTCTTCGCTGGCAATGCGGATGTCGCACATGGTGGCAAGGTCGTTTCCTGCGCCGATCGCATGGCCGTTGACCGCCGCAATCACCGGAACAGAAATGTCCGCCATGGTCAGCGGGATGCGCTGGATGCCGGTTTTATACCATTGTTCGATTTGCAGCGGCGACATATTCTGCTCCGCTGTCATCGCTTTTATTTCGTGCAGGTTTCCGCCGGACGAGAAACTTTTGCCATTGGCGGCGAGGACAACACAGCTCACCCCTTCGTCATCATCCGCTTTTTTCATTGCCGTGACCAGGGCCTCGCACAGGTCGGTCGATAGCGCGTTGCGAGTCTCCGGCTTGTTGAGTGTAATCGTGACCACGCGGCCTTGCTTTTCATAAAGAACGACGTCGCTCATATCTTCTCCACCTGTTTTGCTGGTATCATTTCAGTCTCTTTCTTCATCCATTGCAGGCTAGGTCCGCTTCTGCAAGAGAGGGGGACGGGCTGAACGGATTATTTATGGAACGCTGCCGAAAATTACGACAGGGTGCTAACCGCGCAACGTATGACGCGGGCTTTACGCTGGTGGAACTCATGATTGTACTAGTGATTCTGGGGTTGATGGCGTCGGTTGCGGTCATGTCATTCCCCGAAGGTAATGATCTGCAACGCGATGCCCAGCGATTTGCAGCGCGCACGGCGGCGCTGCGCGACAATGCGATATTGCAATCGCGTCCGATGGCGGTGCAGGTCACACCGTCGGGATATGTTTTTCTGGAACGGCGCAAGGGCGGCTGGCGCGTGATAGACGACAAACCTTTTCACGCAGCAAGCTGGTCGAGCGGGGTGAGCGCCGCAGTGGATGAAGGCGGGTCGATGCTCATCAGTTTTGAAAGCACAGGCTTGCCCAGCGATCAGGCCGAGCTACGGCTAAGCTACGAAGACTTGAGCCGCAGTATCATGATTACCCCGATGGGCGATGTGGAATTGGTCGCAGTGGAGGCTGCACCATGAGGTCAGCCATGAAGAGTGAACGTGGTTTTACCTTGATCGAAATGCTGGTGGCCCTGTCGGTATTTTCGCTTGCCGCGCTCGCGTTGATCCGGCTTCAGGGCTATACGACGCGCAACGCCGCTGAACTGGAACTGCGCGTCGTGGCGCAATCCGTGGTCCGCAACCGCGCGGTAGAAATCCTCACTGATCCGCGCCCGCCCGCTCTGGGTAAAAGCAGCGGCGAAGAGGAAAATGGCGGGCTAAGCTGGACATGGACACAGGAAGCAAAGCTCGCTGGGGAAGGCCGTTTCGTGCAGGTCGATATTAGCGCGCAGGAAAAGACCAGCGGCGCGCCGGCATCCCTGACCATTTTACGGCCAACGGGCGCGGTGCTTGATGCGAGGGAGCAATATTAGCGAAACACAACCGTCCGGTTGCCGTTCAGCAAGATTCGGTGCTCGCCGGCCCATTTTACCGCTTTGGCAAGAACTTGCGCTTCTATATCGCGGCCAATGCGGATCATTTCCTCAACACTGGCGCGGTGATCGACACGCTCGACCGCCTGCTCGATAATCGGCCCTTCATCAAGGTCCGCGCTGACAAAATGGGCGGTTGCGCCGATGAGCTTGACGCCGCGTTCATGCGCGCGGTGATAGGGCTTAGCGCCCTTGAAACCGGGCAGAAAACTGTGATGGATATTGATGCAGCGTCCGGCCAGCCGGCTGCTCAGGTCGTCGGATAAAATCTGCATATAACGCGCAAGGATCAGATAATCGGCCTGTTCCTGCTCCATGATATTCACGATAGCCTGTTCCTGCTCTGCGCGGTTACTGTCCGTCACGGGCAGATAATGGAAATCCACGTCATGCCATTCCGTTAGAGCGCGCAGGTTTTCATGATTGCTGACTACAGCGGCAATATTGACAGGCAGTCCGCCGGTTTTCCAGCGATAAAGCAAATCGTTGAGGCAATGGCTGCCCTTTGAAACTGCGATGACAATATTGGGTTTGGTCGCGTCGCCGTTCAACGTCCAGTCAAGCGCGTAGCGATCACCGATCACTGTAAATTTTTCGGTGAGCACATCAAGACTGGCCGGAAACCGCTCGCCTGCGCCCTTAAACTCGACACGCATGAAAAAGCGTCCAAGCTCCAGATCGGCATATTGTTGGCTATCGAGAATGAAGCCGTCATGCTCAGCCAAAAAACCCGCAACCGCGGCAACCAGGCCAACACGGTCCTCGGCGGTGAGAGTGAGTATATAGTTTTGCGTTATAGTCATAACAGTCCTATTGTCATTTCGGTGTCCAATTGGCCCAAAGTGAGCGGTTTGAAAAGCGGGATTTACCCTTGTGCTCAATTCTTGAGTGATTAGAAGCCTGAACAAGAGACCGGAAGGACAGGATTAATATGAGTGAAGACGAGCCGTGGGATTTGGATGGGGATCTTGAAGATTTACCGGAAGGCGAAGATTCTCAGCTCGAATGGTGGGATTTTGATGACCATGCAGAAATGGTCGACGCCATTTCAAGCGATGCCGCTTTCATTATTGAAAGCGCGCTTGATGCGCGCGGAGAGGCCTTGCTGGCCCTGCCGGTGAGCGATGCCGCGATGCCGGTTCTGGAAGCCTTGGCAGAAAAGCAGATCAAGTGGAAATATGTCACGATCATCCCGACCGATGATTTTCTGGTTCCGGTTGATGATCCGCGTAGTCATGTCAAAGCACTGGCCCAATTATTTCTGACGCGCGGCGCGCGGGTTCTTCCCATTGCGACAGAGAATGAAGATTATCATTTGGCTGGCGGAGCTGCGGATGCACGGTTACAGGACCTGAAATGGCCGCCTGATCTGGTCTGGCTCGGCATGGCCGAAGACGGCAGTACCGCAGGTTTGGTCGAAAGCGCGGACCTTGAAGAAGCGCTGGACGGACCAAAGGAAAAACGTGCTGTCGGTATCATGCCCGACAACGGGGACACCCCGCTGGTGACGATCACCAAGGCCGCGATTTGCGAAGCGCGCACCGTCATGGTTCAACTCAATGGCGCGGGCGCACAGCTAAGTCTGGAACAGGCGATTGAAGAAGGCGCGGGCAGCATGGCGCCGATTGGCCGGCTATTTGCCGATCTTGCAGTGCCTGTGGACATATATGTAGAAAATTAATGCGCGGGGGTGGAGGATCCACTTGATCCTTCTTCCCTCGTCCTCCCGTATCATTACCGGGTAGGCGGGAATCCAGTTATAGAAAGACCGAAATCTTGCAGTTTGGCAAGCTGGATTTCCGCCCGCGCGGAAATGACGGCGTTTGGGCTATGTCCAAATCTTATGCCGCTCACGGCCATCAGTGTCTTTTGAAACCTTCGAACAGACGGTATCTTTCTGAACCACATCACCAATTTCATATATTAGCAATGATAACTTCATTGATTTAACTGCGCGATTAAACCATGATAGGGAAAATGCGAATCGCCAATAATGGTAATCGCCACATTATGGAGAGATACAGCCGATGCACCCTTATCTGCACGCGCAGGAAAATCCCGATAAACCAGCGGTCATCATGGCCGGTAGCGGAGCGGTTCAGACTTTTGCGGAGCTGGATAAGGCATCCAATCGTATGGCCCAGCTTTTTCGCAAAGAGGGGCTTAAAATTGGCGATACGGCAGCGGTGTTGCTCGACAACCATCCGAATTTCTTTGATTTTATCTGGGGCGCGCAACGCGCGGGGCTTTATTATGTGGCTATCCCCAGTCGCCTGACCGCATCTGAAGTATCTTATATTCTGGCCGATAGCGGGGCTTCATTGCTGGTAAGCTCGGAAAACAAAAAAGCCGTGCTTGACGAATTGTCCACGCTCAACCCCGATGTGAAGCAATTTATATATGGCACAGAAGATAGCCGTTCGATGGAAACCGCTTTGGCCGCCATGCCCGATACACCGATTGAGGATGAACGGCACGGCACCGATATGCTTTACAGTTCGGGAACCACCGGCAGACCAAAAGGCGTCCGGATTCCTTTTCCTGAGAATGAGGATATTGCCGGGCCTAACGGGCTGGCAATGATGGCCCAGACTGTGTTCGGGTTTGAATTCGGCTGCACCTATTTATCTCCAGCGCCACTGTATCATGCAGCGCCGCTGCGCTGGTGCATGAGTGTCCACAGGCTGGGCGGCACAGTTGTTGTCATGGAGAAATTTGATCCGGAACAAGCGCTTGCCTTGATCGAAAAATACAAGATTACTGCCAGCCAGTGGGTTCCGACCCATTTTATACGGATGCTCAAGCTTCCTGAAGAAGTTCGGGCAAAATATGATGTATCATCCCTGAAAAGCGCAGTGCATGCTGCTGCGCCCTGTCCGGTGCCGGTGAAAGAGCAGATGATTGAATGGTGGGGGCCGGTGCTGATGGAATATTATGCCGGATCGGAAGGTAATGGCTTTACCTTTATCAACTCCGAAGACTGGTTAGAGCGTAAAGGATCCGTGGGTAAGGCCTTGATTGGCAAGCTGCGAATCTGTGACGAAGAAGATAATGAAGTTCCCCCCGGAGTAGAGGGGCAGATTTATTTCGAGGACGGAGCGCCGTTCAGCTATCATAATGATCCGGAAAAAACCAAGGCCGCGTTCAATAAGCATGGCTGGACCTCTTTGGGAGATGTCGGGAAAGTTGATGAGGATGGTTTCCTTTATCTTACCGACCGAAAAAGCTTTATGATTATTTCCGGCGGCGTGAACATCTATCCCCAGGAAATAGAGAATTTGCTCGTCACTCATCCCAAGGTTGCCGATGCCGCTGTGATTGGCGCTCCCGATGAGGATATGGGAGAGCGGGTTGTTGCGGTGGTTCAGCCTAATGATCCGAAAGAGGCAGGTGATGCTCTGGCTCAGGAACTTGAAGCCTATTTGCGGCAAAGCCTGTCGGGCGTGAAAGTTCCGCGCCAGATTGATTTTCGCGCCGAATTGCCGCGTGAAGCTACCGGAAAATTATATAAACGCCTGCTCCGCGACGAATATTGGGGCAAGACCGGAAACCGGATTGTTTAGGAGGAAATATGAACGCTGCACCACAAGCACCGGCTGATATAGCGTCGGCGGTTATTAACCCCGCATCCTATGCGGAATGGGACAATCTGCTCGATAAATTTGATGTGCTGCGCCGGGATATGCCGATTGCGCGCATTGAAAATGGCGACCTGCATGATCCTTTCTGGCTTGTCACCGGCTATGATGATGTCATGCAGATCAGCAAAGACAACGCCATGTTCCTGAACAGCCCGCGCGGCGTTGTATTCGCTATGCGTGAAGGCGAGGCCATGGTTAAGGCGATTACCGGCGGCAGTCCGCATCTGGTTAATTCGCTGGTTGCGCTGGATGCCCCTATCCATCCCAAATACCGCCGGCTGACGCAGCAATGGTTCATGCCCAAAAACTTGCGCCAGCTTGAAGGGGAGATTAGCGCTCTGGCCAAAACCACGGTCCAGCGATTGGTTGATGCGGGGTCGGAAGCAGATTTTGTGCCTCTGGTCTCGACACCTTATCCCTTGCACGTCATCATGCAGATATTGGGCGTTCCGGAAGAGGATGAGCAACGCATGCTCTTCCTGACCCAGCAAATGTTCGGCGGTCAGGACGAGGATCTCAATAAAACCGGCATGGCAAATATGACAGCAGAACAGATCACCAAGCTGGTGGTTGGCGCTGTTGCGGATTTCGAGGCCTATTTTGCCAAGCTGGCGCAAGAAAAGCGCGCTAATCCGACAGATGATGTCGCAAGCGTTATCGCCAATGCAAAAGTGGATGACGAATATCTCAGTGACCGGGACATGGCGGGCTATTATATCATAGTCGCCTCTGCGGGCCATGATACAACCTCTGCTTCCACGGCTGGTGCGATGATGGCGCTGGCGCAGGATCCCGAACAGTTTGCGCGGTTGAAAGCGGACCGTTCTTTGCTTCCCGGCATTGTCGAAGAAGCAATCCGCTGGACCTCTCCTGTGCAGCATTTCATGCGGACCGCTGCAGATGATACCGAGATTGGCGGTGTATCCATAAAGAAAGATGACTGGCTGATGATGAGCTATGTCGCTGCTAATCATGATGAGCGGATATTCGAAAACCCGCGAAAATTTGACGCGTCGCGGTCGCCCAATCCTCATTTGGCCTTTGGCGCCGGGGCGCATAAATGCCTTGGCCTCCATATGGCGCGGCTGGAAATGAGGATATTATTCAATGAATTGCTTGACCGGATCGAAACGGTTGAACTGGCCGGAGAGCCAAAGCGCGCCAAATCCAGCTTTGTCGGCGGGCTCAAAACCCTGCCGCTCAAATATACATTATCAAAATGACAGGCGCATAGTGCCTTGTAATTGGGTATATACGCACGAAGTAGATACAGCAGAAGAAATTTTAATAGGAGAGCGACATGATCACGCAATATAAGAACCTTATTAACGGCCAGATGGTCGGCACCAAAGATGTGCTGGACGTGGTCAATCCCGCGAATGAAGAAGTCATTGGTCAGGTGCCGGCCAGCGGCGAAGCCGAACTGGATCAGGCGGTCGCCGCGGCGCGTGCGGCTTTTCCGGCATGGAGCAAGAAACCCATTGATGAGCGCCGCGAGGTGATCCAGGCGATCTCTGCGACACTCAAGGAAAATAGCGACGAGCTGTTCCGGCTGCTCACATCCGAGCAGGGTAAGCCCCATGCGCAGGCGCAAAGCGAGATTATCGGCGCATCCATGATGGCATCGGCGCAATCAACGCTCGACCTGGATGACGAAATCAACGAAGATACTGACGAGCGGCTCAGTCGCACACGCCGGGTTCCGGTGGGCGTAGTTGGCGGCATTGTGCCTTGGAACTTCCCGATCATGATGGCGGTGCAGAAAATTGTTCCCGCACTTTTGTCTGGCTGTACGATTGTGCTCAAGCCTTCCCCGTTCACCCCGTTGACGACATTGCGGCTGGCCGAGCTGATCAAGGATGTTGTTCCGGCGGGCGTAGTCAATATCATTACCGGCGAAGACAGCCTTGGCCCGTTGATTACCAACCATCCCGATATTGATAAAATCACCTTCACCGGCTCCACCGCGACCGGCAAAAAAATCATGGAAGGTGCTTCCAAAGACCTGAAGCGGATCACCCTTGAACTGGGCGGCAATGATGCGTCAATCATCCTGCCTGATGCCAATGTCGAAAAAGTGGCTGAGCAGCTTTTCTGGTCGAGCTTTGCCAATGCCGGACAGATTTGTGTCGCTGCCAAGCGTATTTATATCCACGAGGATATCTACGACGAGCTGAGCGCTGCGCTGGCTGAATATGCCAAAAATGTTAAAGTGGGCGATGGCTCGCAACAGGGCACAGCGGTTGGTCCGGTGCAGAACAAGAAACAGTACGAACGTGTGCTGGAGCTGGTTCAGGACGCCAAAGACAATGGCTATAAATTCCTGGTTGGCGGAGACCATGATCCGGATATTCCGGGCTATTATGTGCCGATTACCATTCTTGATAACCCGCCAGAAGATGCGCGGATTGTTGCCGAGGAACAATTTGGCCCGGTCATGCCGCTGATGAAATTCAGCACAACGGATGAGGTGATCAGCCGCGCCAATGCCAGCGAATATGGTCTGGCCGGAGCGGTCTGGACCGCTGACCCTGATGAAGGCGTCCGCATTGCCGAGCAGCTTGAAACCGGAACAGTGTGGGTTAATGAATCCCTGCATCTGTCACCATTTGCGCCCTTTGGTGGCCATAAACAATCCGGCTTTGGCGCGGAATATGGCAAGGAAGGCCTGCTGGAATTCACCTATCCTCAGGTAATAACGGTAAAGAAAGACAATGTGCCTGCTTGAAGCAGCCTGAGTAAATTGACCAGTCGCTCTGATGAACTGGCATGATATATTGGCGCTCTGCATTTCAGTGCAGAGCGCCTTATCATCACTATTAATGATTGACGCTAAGACAGGGCGCGTTTAACCGGTCAATTAAATTTCAGATTCGCAAATATATCAAGGAGTATAAATAATGGGTGAAGCCTATATTGTAGATGCAGTTCGGACCGCTGGCGGCCGTCGTGGTGGCCGGTTGGCGGGGATTCACCCTGTTGATCTGGGTGCAGCGACTCTTGATGCCATTGCGGATCGCAACGATTTTGATCCTGCCGCGATTGAAGATGTCATTACCGGCTGTGTGATGCAGGGCGGCGAGCAAGCCGGCGATGTCGGACGCAATAGCGTTCTGGCCTCCAAACTGCCGGACAGTATTCCGTCCGTATCCATCGACCGCCAGTGCGGTTCTTCGCAGCAATCCATTCAGTTCGCCGCGCAGGGCGTGATGTCCGGCACACAGGACATGGTTGTCGCGCATGGCGTGGAAAGCATGACCCGCGTGCCCATGGGTTCGACATCGGTATTGTTTCACAAAGCCGATCTGGGCCACAATAAAAGCCCCCGTCTGGAAGAAGCCTTTCCGGGCGTTAAATTCAGCCAGTTCATGGGCGCCGAAATGCTGGTCGAAAAGCATGGCTTTACCCGTGAAGACCTTGACCGGTTCGCGCTGGAAAGCCACCAAAAAGCTATCGCTGCTGTAGAAGCCGATGCGTTTGCCAACGAAATTGTTGCTGTAAAAATTGAAACGCCCGAAGGCGAGGAAATGCACACGGTCGATGAGGGTATCCGTTTTGATGCCACTATGGAAAGTATTTCCAGTGTCAAATTGCTTCAGGAAGGCGGCGCGATTACCGCGGCCAATGCCAGCCAGATTTGTGACGGGTCCAGTGCTGTTCTGGTTTGCTCGGAGCAGGCATTGAAAGACCACGGACTGACCCCGCGCGCACGGATCGTTAATCTGACCGTAACCGGTGGCGATCCGGTCATCATGCTGGAAGAGCCTTTGTTTGCAACCGACCGGGCGTTACAGCGCGCGGGCATGAAGATTGACGATATTGACCTCTATGAAGTCAACGAAGCCTTTGCTCCGGTTCCGCTTGCATGGTTGAAGCATGTCGGCGCAGACCGCAGCAAGCTCAACGTAAACGGCGGCGCGATTGCGCTGGGCCATCCACTGGGCGCTTCGGGTGCAAAACTAATGGCTACCTTGCTCAATGCGATGGAAAACCGTGGTTCAAAATACGGACTGCAAACCATGTGTGAAGGCGGCGGTCAGGCCAACGTAACCATTATCGAACGTTTGGGTTAACCACCATTTCCCTGAACCGGCCCATGGTATGATGAGTGCCGGTTCGGGGTATAAAACAGGAAAGAAGAAATATCATGGAACTAAATAACACGATGTCGGCAGTTATTACTGGCGGTGCTTCTGGTCTTGGCGCTGCAACAGCGCGGCGTCTGGCCGAAAAAGGCGTTAAGGTTGCGTTGTTCGACCTGAACGAAGAAAAGGGCGAAGCTCTGGCGTCTGAGCTTGGCGGCGTTTTTTGCAAGGTCAATGTAACAGAAGATGACAGCGTTGATGCTGGTTTTGAAAAAGCCCGCGCGGCCGTTGGCCAAGAGCGCATTTTGGTAAATTGTGCCGGTATTGGCAACGCCATCAAGACCGCAAAGCGCAACCGCGAAGACGGTTCCATCAGCCATTTCCCGATGGACGCTTTCAACTTTGTCATTCAGGTAAATCTGGTCGGAACTTTCCGCTGTATTGCCAAATCGGCAGCCGGCATGTTGACGCTTGATCCGCTTGACGACAATGGCGAACGTGGTGCGATGGTTAACACTGCATCTGTCGCAGCCGAAGATGGCCAGATGGGGCAAGCAGCCTATTCCGCTTCCAAAGGCGGCGTTGTCGGCATGACCCTTCCTATTGCCCGCGATCTTATGGCCGAAGGTATCCGTGTAAACACAATCCTTCCGGGCATTTTTGATACACCGTTGCTGGCGGGTGCCCCGCAAAAGGTCCGAGATGCACTTTCAGCATCCGTGCCGTTTCCAAAGCGCCTGGGTCTGCCCGATGAATATGCCAAACTGGCTATGTGCATGATCGAAACCGGTTATTTCAACGGTGAAGATGTGCGTCTGGACGGAGCAATCCGTATGGCCCCGCGGTAATATGTCGCGGTAATTTACATCCCCTCCCGTATCAGCGGGAGGGGTTTGATAGGATCCTCCCCATGACTTATTCCCATATCAGCTATGACGTTGCCGATAAAATCGCGACGATTACGATCAACCGTCCGGAAAAAATGAACGCTTTCACCAACATAATGTTGAATGAAATGTGCGATGCGTTCGACCGGATTGACGCGGATGATGATGTCCGCGCTGTTATTGTGACCGGCGCTGGCGACCGGGCTTTTTGTGCCGGAGCGGATTTGACTCCCGAGGGTGGCGGAGGACCATTTGCCAGCAGCGATCCGGTGGAGGATTATTCCGACCCGCGTGTCCGTGATGGCGGCGGCAAGCTGACCTTGCGTATCTACCAATGTCTTAAACCTGTTATTGCTGCGGTAAATGGCGCAGCGGTCGGTGTCGGTGCGACTTTGCAGCTGCCGATGGATATCCGGCTGGCCAGCGAAACGGCACGATTTGGATTTGTTTTTGCCCGGCGCGGCATTGCGCCCGATGGAGCAGCGAGCTGGTTCCTACCTCATATTGTTGGGCGGCCATTGGCGCTGGAATGGTGTATGACCGGACGGATTTTCAATGCGAAAGAAGCCTTGGACGGGGGGCTGATTCGCTCCATCCACAAACCGGATGAACTATTACCGGCGGCTTATGCTCTGGCGCGTGAAATTATCGACAATACCGCACCTGTTTCTATCGCTGTAACCCGGCAAATGCTGTGGCAGATACCGTGCGCGGATCACCCGATGGAAGCGCATAAAATTGATAGCCGGATCATCTATAGCCGCGCAAAATCGGGCGACGCCAAAGAAGGCATTTCCAGTTTTCTGGAAAAACGCGATCCGGTTTATCCGGACAAAGTTTCCACAGATATGCCAGATAGCTTCCCATGGTGGGAGGAACCTGTTTATAAGTGATCGCTTGAGCGGGGTCTGTGGAGATATAGACCTGTCGAGTAAGGGGATATGATATGAGCGCTGGCAAGCAGGCGAGTAAAAACAGCGACGCTGATAACGCGAGCGCACGTGGAAAATTGATCGAAACCGCCAGCATGATTATGCGTGAAGGCGATACGATTGATATATCATTCAGCGAGCTTTCCGTTAGGTCGGGCCTGAACAGCGCGTTGGTCAAATATTATTTCGGTAATAAAGACGGCTTGCTAGAGGCTATTCTTGAACGCGATATGACCAAGATTGTCGAGGATGTAGGCCTGTTAATTGCCAAGGATATGCCGCCCGAAGATAAATTGCGCCATCATATCGGCGCGGTAATCGATACCTATCATAAATATCCCTATTTGCACCGGCTGACTATGCGCTTGATCCGCGATCTTCCGCCTGATGGTGCGCGTGATATTGCGACCAAATATCTTAAGCCATTATCAGAGGCCTATAGCATATTTCTTGGCGACGGGATTAAAACCGGCGTCTTTCGTGATCTTGATTCGGACCTTTTCTATTCTGCTGTCACCGGGGCTGCTGACCGTTTCTTCACCGGGAAACTGGTCTGGAAATATTGCTATGGTCGTGATGATTTTGAAGAGAAAATGCGCGATTCCTATCGTGAACAGACGGTCGACCTGATCATGTCCGGAATATTAGCGAAATAAAGCGCCGTGGCGCTTGGTGAAACCGCCTGAATGGGCGGTGATAAATGCAATAATTTGTCTCGGGCCCCTCGACATTGCTACAAAATTGCGCGAAGCAGCCACTCTGTATAATGAACCACCGGAATTATTATAATCATGTCTGAAGATTTTTACCGTATTAAGCGTTTGCCGCCTTATGTATTTGCTGAAGTAAATGCGATGAAGGCCGATGCGCGAGCCCGCGGTGAGGATATTATCGACCTTGGCATGGGCAATCCCGATGGTGCACCCGCAAAGCATGTGATCGACAAGCTGTGCGAAACAGCAAATGATCCCTCGGCGCATCGATATAGCGCGTCCAAGGGGATAAAAGGCCTGCGGCTTGCGCAGTCCAATTATTACAAACGCCGTTTTGACGTGGAGCTTGATCCTGAAAGCGAAGTCATTGTGACTTTGGGGTCAAAAGAAGGGCTGGCCAATCTGGCACAGGCAATTACGGCGCCCGGTGATGTGGTTCTGGCGCCCAATCCGTCTTACCCGATCCATACCTTCGGTTTCATCATCGCAGGAGCATCGGTCCGCTCTATCCCCGCTGCGCCCGGCCCGGATTTTTTCACCAGGCTGGAATATGCGATGAGCTATAGCGTGCCAAAGCCGTCTGTTTTGGTGATGGGCTATCCTTCCAATCCGACCGCTTATGTTGCCGATCTCGATTTCTATAAAAAGGTGGTCGATTTTGCACTTGAACATAAATTGTGGGTGATCAGCGATCTTGCCTATGCTGAAATCTATTATGGCGATGTGCCGACCCCGTCGATGTTACAGATTGACGGAGCGAAAGATTGTGTTGTCGAATTTACCAGCATGTCGAAAACTTATTCCATGCCCGGTTGGCGTATGGGATTTGCCGTTGGCAACCAGCAATTGATCGGCGCGCTGACGCGGGTCAAATCCTATCTGGATTATGGTGCTTTCACGCCGATTCAGGTGGCGGCTACCGCTGCCCTTAATGGCCCGCAGGATATTATCGAGGAAAACCGTGTGCTCTATAAAAAGCGCCGGGATGTAATGGTCGAAAGTTTTGGTCGTGCGGGCTGGGACATCCCGGCACCGGAAGCCAGCATGTTTGCATGGGCACCAATTCCAGAGCAGTTCAGGCATCTGGGCGCCATGGAGTTTTCAAAGCGGTTGATTGCCGAAGCGGGCGTTGCGGTGGCTCCTGGCCCCGGCTTTGGCGATGAGGGAGAAGGCTATGTCAGGCTCGCGCTGGTCGAAAATGAACAACGCATCCGGCAAGCGGCACGCAATATGAAGAAGTTTCTCAGCCAAGGGTGATTGGGGAGTGTTTGTCGCGCCTAACCATCGCGCCTAACCATCACATCTAATCATTAAGGGCGTTAATCGCGGCATGAACGCGGTCGCGGATATCGTCGCGGCCCAGACCCGGCTCGATCTCGTCTTGCACAGCATAGGTGATCACACCGCTTTTCTGGACAAATGTATCACGCGGGGCGACTAGCCCGCTATCAAGGGCTACAGGGACCAGAGGTAGCTCCATAAGCTTGTATATGCCGGCAAATCCGGTTTGCAATTCTGGCCGCTGGCCATGGTGGGCGCGGCTGCCTTCGGCAAAAATAATGATCGGGCGGCCCTGGGCAACGGCTTTTCTGGCTTGTTTGATAATCTGCCGCATCGCTGCGCCGCCGCCATCGCGATCAATGCCCAAAAGCCCGTGCCGTTTGGCAATCCAGCCCCAAAGCGGAATGACGAGCAGTTCTTTTTTGGCAATAACTACAGGTTTCTTGAAGATACGCAGCAGATCAATCGTCTCAAACATGCTTTCATGTTTGAAGACATACAGCAGGGGTTCGTTGCGTATTTCCCCCTCTATTTTGACCCGGATACCCAAAATGAGACGGGCGCAAAGATAGTGGTAGCGGCTCCAAAGCCGGCCCATGAAATGGGTTCCGGATTCGGAAAAAAGCGCCACGAGAAACGCTAATATGATGATCGGTGTCGACCCACCGTAAAACACCGGAATGAAGATGATCGACCGGATTGCTGCCAACATGTTTAAACCCCCGCCAATGCAGCCACTTGGCGCATCAGATATTTATTATATTCCTTGAACAGCATGCCAAGCGATGGCGCACTGGCCACGGCATCCGCTATGATCGAAATTTCCGGCGGTATAGCACGTTCCAGTTCCAGTTTCGCGCGCCGCATGTGCCAGTCAGATGTGACCAGTCGCAAGGATGTATCTTTGCGCCGGGCGGCCCAGCGCGCTGTTTCCAGAGCATTGGAACGGGTGTCCACGGATTGGAATCCTAAATCTATGCAACATTCGAACAAACTGTCGGAACGGCCATATTCAACCGCTAGCTCATGCGGTTTCACATCGCGATCAACGCCGGATATTAAAAGATATTGGGCCTTTTTAGCTTCCAGAAGCTCAAGCCCGCGGTCGATCCGTTTGGCTCCGCCGGTCAGCACCACTACCGAATCGGTTTGCACATCATCGGAGGCCGGACGCGGCAAATCTATGGCAAACCAGGCGAAACCGATTATCCAAAGGAGCAAAAGAAAACTGAAAGAACGCAGGATCATAAAATGTGACTACAATATTTTCTTAAGCGCGCCCATGACCGTCATTCGCGCAGTCACCATTGCAAGAAGCATCCCCAATATCGGAATGACAGCGATAATCAACCAGCTAAACCACGATAGCCGGAGCGATTGCACCAGCCCGGACCCCAGTGCCGAAAGCTGCATCCCCAGCAGCAATATGATCGCCGCGCCGCACAATAGCCCCAATATACCGCCAAGCAACGCATCAAGCGCGATCCGGCGTTGGAACAGGCGGCTGATTTGTCCATCGGTTCCGCCGAGCAAATGAATAACGCTGATGGTTTCCTTATGCGTGTTCAGTGCGGAACGGGCAGAAATAATCACCGCCGCTGATGTTGCCATCGCCAGTAAAGCCACCAGACCAAAGGCAATCCACTGTAATGATTTTACCAGTCCTATGACCGGCGCAATAAGGCCGCTGCTTGGCTCTACCCGCGCATTCGCCGAAAACGGCCTGATCGCGGCGCGTAGCTGTTCCAGTTCATCCTCACCCGCCGGACGTACAAGTGTCAGATCAATCAGGGAGGGAAGAGGTATATCTTCCAGTAAAGAGCCTGCTTGCGCGTTCCCTGTCTGGTTTTCCGTCTGTCCCAGCCATGGTGCGATCAATTCCTCAATCTCTTTGGGCGGTAAGATACGAACTTCGTCTATCAATGCCATACCCCGCAACCGCGCGGCTGTATCCTCGGTCTGTTGTGCTTTAAGAGCGGGATTGGCTTCTATAATCTGAACCGTCGCACGGCTGGAAAGCTGGTCGGAAATATTATTCCCGGCTTCGGTAAAAGCCAGGCCCGCACCCGCAGCTAGCACCATCAGAAAAATCATGATGGCAATGACCCATGGCATTGGTCCCGACAGACGACCTTCGGGAATCAACCGGCGATCGTGACCGGGAATGACAAACAGGCTGAGCATCAGGCGTTATGCCCTGTCACGCGGTAAGGGCGGGTTGCGTAACGAGCCGGTCGGATCGGACAGTCCGCCTTTTTCAAGCTTCATCATCTGGGCACCGGCTACCTTGCTAAGCAGGTGAATATCATGGGTCGCAACCACGATTGTTGTACCTAATGTATTTAACGCTTCAAATAATTGCAGCAGACGAACCGCCATTTCGGGATCGACATTGCCAGTAGGTTCATCCGCGACAAGTATCTCCGGTCTGCCGATCACCGCGCGGGCAATGGCGACGCGCTGTTGTTCCCCGCCTGACAGCGTAGCTGGACGGGCTTCCGCACGCTCGCCCAATCCCACCCAGTCGAGCATTTCGGCAACGGGGGTTGTCAAATCCTTTTCCTTCACTCCGGCAACGCGCAGTGGCAGGGCAATATTGTCAAAGGCGGAAAGATGGGGAACAAGGCGGAAATCCTGAAACACCACGCCAATACGTCGCCGGAACCCGGGCAGGCGCGCGCGCGACATGGTTACGGCATCTTCGCCAAATAATCTGATCAAGCCACGACTGGGCCGTTGAGCCAGATATAATAGTTTGAGCAGCGATGTCTTGCCTGCGCCGGACGGTCCGGTCAGGAAATAGAAGCTACCCGGATAGAGCGTGAATGTAAGGTCAGACAAGGTTTCCGCGCCCGCACCATAGCGCAGACCAACATTTTCAAACTGAACAATTTCATTCATCAATATTTTTCAAATCATTTGATCGTGTTGGAAATAATATTTGGAGTCAATTAAGACGCTACAACGCGCAAAATCAACTACCGTGTAGTTTAGAGCCGATCAAGCGAACATCAGAACGTAGAAAAAAAGACACTTCTCCCAAAAGCATGAATAGCGGACTTGCAGTTTCATGGTTAGCCGTGTTTAGAAGGACATCATGATTTTGAATTGCCCGGCTTGTAAGACACGTTACCTCGTGCCTGATAGTGCGATCGGCCCTTCTGGCCGGTCAGTTCGCTGTGCGTCATGCCGTCATAGCTGGTTTCAGGAAGCGGCCCCACCCGAACCCGCCCCACCAGAATCAGCCGCGCCCGAACCCGCTCCTTCTGCACCGGCTAAAACGGATACCCCCGCAACGCCGCCTATGACGGGCGCACCGCCGATGGCTGAAGCATTGGCCGAGGCCACGCCCGTTCCGCCGGTACGTCCGCCAAAACAGCCACCATCCGCAGTCACACCGTCTTATGCGCCGGAAAGCAGCTTCTCACCCGGGCCACCGTTCAAACCGCGCCGCAATCCCGCGAGATTATGGACGATTGCCGCTATTGTTTTTGCTGGTCTGATCCTGCTAATCGGCGGAACGGTTTATGCTTTGGGAATGCCAAACTGGTTTTCCGGCTATCAAATGGCGTCGGTTGATGACACGCCTTTGTTAATAGAGCTAAACCAGAAGCAGGATCGCCGGACATTACAGGATGGCACCGAATATTTTGCTGCGAGCGGGACGATCATCAATCCCTCCAGCACGGAACAGACTGTGCCGCCTATGCTGGTCATCCTGCGCGATGCCAGTGGGCGGATTGTTTATAGCTGGAAGATGAAAGCTCCGACCAAAACATTGGCTCCGGGCGCAAAAGCCAATTTTAATGAAGCCAAGCTGGATGTGCCACGAGCTGCCAGCCAGTTGGAAGTTGGTTGGGCCGATATTTCTCGCGAATAGCAGAAAAAATCAGCCATAAAGGCTTTTCAAGACGAATCCTCTTGAAAATAAGCGGCATCGCATGTCTGTTAGCAAGAATATCTGTTGCGGCCCAATCCACCCTTTGCTAATGGCACGCGCCTACCAAGGGTCTATGACCCGGTTCGAATGACAGTGCGGTCGTGGCGGAATTGGTAGACGCGCAGCGTTGAGGTCGCTGTGGGATAATATCCCGTGGAAGTTCGAGTCTTCTCGACCGCACCATTTCAGATTTGAAATAAAATCACCGTTATCGCGTCGATGGATGTCGATGCAGCATGTGTTTATTCTCAAGATATCTTATTATTCTCAGCCGTTTTATAAGATGCGCGGGGATATATAGCTAATAATCCTGTGATGCCCATTGCGCTTCGCGCTATCTCTATCTACATGGTGCGCATGATCAAGCTCGCACCCATTGCTGCTTTTTATTATGCGCCCTCTTCATAAAGAGCGGTGCGTTTCGATCATGTCGTAAAACAAGAGCCGCCATCAGGCGGCTTATGTTTTTCACTCTCCTGATGGCAAATCAGGAGATATTTAATGAATTTCGATGAGAACCCGCTTGAGCAGTTTCAGGCCAAATCGCCTGTCATGCAGATGCTGATACAGCGTGGATACGTCAATCAAGCAACCAATATCACAGATGTCGACGAGGCATTCGATACGGGCATTGTAACAGCTTATGTCGGTTTCGATGCTACAGCAGACAGCCTTCATGTAGGACATTTATTGCCGATCATGTCGCTGCGCCGGTTACAACAGGCAGGGCATAAGCCCATCGTGCTGGTTGGCGGCGGTACCACGCGCATTGGTGACCCCAGTTTCAGATCAGAGGTCCGGCCCATGCTGACGGACGAACAGATCGCCAGTAACATTGCCGGAATTAAAAAGGTTTTCGAGCGCTTCCTTGTCTTTGGTGATGGTCCTACTGACGCGATACTGGTCAATAATGCCGATTGGCTCGACCAGATAGGCTGGATTGATATGCTGCGTGACGTCGGCCAGCATTTTTCCGTTAACCGCATGCTGTCGTTCGACAGCGTAAAATCACGGCTCGACCGGCAAGAGAATCTGAGCTTCCTTGAATTCAACTATATGATTTTACAGGCTTATGACTTTCTAGAACTGTCCCGCCGCTATGGCTGTGTGTTGCAGATGGGCGGAGCGGATCAATGGGGTAATATCGTCAATGGTATTGATTTGACCCGCCGCGTAGAAGGCCGGAAGGTTTTTGGTATGACAGCGCCTCTTTTGACGACGGCGAGTGGAACCAAGATGGGCAAGACGGCATCGGGGGCGGTATGGCTGAACGCGGATCGTCTCTCGCCTTATGATTATTGGCAGTTCTGGCGCAATGTCGATGATGCTGATGTAGGCAAGTTCCTTCGACTGTTCACGGATATTCCGGAAGACGAGATTCTTCAGCTTGAGGGGCTGCAAGGGGCGCAGCTTAATGCGGCAAAGATACGCCTCGCAAAGGAAGCGACCGCGCTTGCTCACGGAGTGGAAGCTGCCAGGGCTTCTGAAGAAACGGCCCGGCAGACCTTTGAGCGGGGACAGGCGGCAGACGGCCTGCCTACATTCGAGCTGACGGATGAGGAACGCGCTTCGGGTGTGCGAATCGTGGATTTGCTTGTCCGCACAACATTGGCTAAATCCAAGGGCGAAGCACGGCGTGCTATCGCAGCGCGTAGTGTGCGTATTGACGGCGCTGTCATGGATGAGGATCAGGCGACTATTGCCGAAAGCTCTTTGCCATTACGTCTTTCGGTGGGACGCAAGCGCCATGCCGTCGTAAAATAATTGTGTGAAATAATAACATTGGTGCCGGCTATATGTCGGCGCCAATGATTTGGGCGCCCGTCTTTGGTGATTATAGCGCGCCGCTATTCTATGAAAAGCTAGATATGGTCCGGTCCCAATTCCGGGTCGAGGTCGCGTGGGCGGGTGAAGCGGTTGAATGTGGCGCAGCCGTCTTTAATGTCTGTCCAATTGTCAATATTCAGGGTTAGCTCCGCCAGTGACGCTGTCGGATATTTGATTTCTACCGCGCTGCGTTCTTCGGATGGATTTTCATGGGGAACAAGGTCAAATATCAGATCTTCAAGCCCGGGGTTATGGCCAACCATTAACACATGGCCTGCTTGCGGGTCTGCGCCGCGCAGTACGTCCATCAATGTGACCGACGAAGCCAGATAGATTTTGCGATCCCATTGCGGTTCGAATGCAAGGCCGCTGGCGTCTTCAAAATGTTCGAGCGTTTCGATAACGCGCAGAGCGGGTGAAGCGAGCACTTGGTCAAAGGTGATGGCGTTGCGATTGACGAACTTGCCCATAACAACGGCAGCGCGCTTACCCTTTTCATTTAGGGGTCGGTCAAAATCACGTGTGACGGGATCATCCCAACTGGATTTGGCATGCCGCAAAAGTGTCAGTTTCTTCATATACCGCCTGATTTATATCATATGCTTGATCCTTGCGCGGAGTCATGCCCGAAAGATGTGTCAGGGGAAAGACCGTATTGCACAGTTTTGGATTTTGCTTCTTTTATCTCTGCCAAGGCGCGGTCCAATGGCATTCTTTCAACCGGTGTCCCATCCGGAAAAGCGGATAGCAGCCGGGATGGAAAGGCAGATGACAGAATGATGAAATGACCATGATCGTCAGCGCGGCGGATGATCCGGCCAAACGCCTGTGCCAGCCGGGCGCGGATGATCCTGTCATCATAGGCGCTACCCCCGCCCGCCAGCCGCCGGGCCTTGTGCAATATATTGGGCCGCGGCCAAGGCACTGATTCCATCACCACCAGACGCAGGCTGTTTCCCGGCACATCAACTCCGTCGCGCAAAGCATCGGTGCCGAGCAGGCTGGCCTTGGGATCATCACGGAAAATATCGACCAGCGTCCCTGTATCAATGGGGTCCACATGCTGGGCATAAATTGGCAAGCCATTTTGCGCCATGCGGTCGGCAATCCGTGCATAAACGGTTCGCAGCCGCCGGATAGCAGTAAACAGGCCCAGCGTGCCGCCGCCCGATGCTTCAATCAACCGGGCATAAGCCCCGGCCAGAGCGGCCATATCGCCGCGCTTTATATCGGTGACGATAATGACCTTGGCCTGTTTCGCATAGTTGAACGGACTGGGCACTTCAAATTCCTGCACGGCCTGGTTCAGGTGCACCGCCCCGCTTCGCGCCCTTGCCGTTTCCCAGTCACCGCCACCTTTAAGTGTGGCCGATGTAATCATCAGGCCGTGCGCTGGCTTGGTGACGACTTCGGTAACCGGAATGGTCGGGTCAAGCCAGTGACGGCAGATACCGATATCATATTCGCGGCCCTCGAAACGTTCAATCATCATCCAGTCAACAAAATCAGGGTCAGCAGGGCCGCCAATGCGCGACAACAGGGCAAGCCAGCCGGACAATGTATCGCAGCGCCAGCCAAGGCTGGAGAGCGCCCCTTCCATTCGAGCACGGGCGGGCCCATCCATCCAGTCCGGGCTTTCCTCAATCAGATGCTCGATCCGTTTACCCAACCGGACCAAAGGTTTGAGCAGGGCATCAATTGCTCCTGCGGCACCAGCAACAGCATCAATCATCGGTCCTTCGATGGCTGTAAGTTCGGTTTCCAGCCCGTAACCGGCATCGGCGCTCTGGCTCTCGTCACGGGCAAAAACCACGTGACGGACTTCACCCAGCAAGGCTTCGATCGGGCCAGATGGTTCGCTTTCAGCCAATCGTTGTAACCAGCCGTCGCCCGGCATGGCTTCGGCGGCATGGCGAGCGCTTTCAATCGCGCGCCCGCCTTCATCATCATAAGAAGCAAGATCGGCTAGCCGGGCAGCAAGACCGCGTCGCCGTCCACGGTTGCGGCTTTCCGGTCCGATGACCCAGCGGCGTATCTCAATGGCTTCCTGTCCCGACAGACGCGTTGCAAACATTGAATCCGCGGCATCGAACAGATGATGGCCTTCGTCAAAAATCAGACGCGTCGGGGCGTTTTGCTCACGCCCTAAAGTCCCTCTGGCCGCATTGACCATGACCAGTGCGTGATTGGCGATGACAATATCGGCTTGCTGGCTGGCGCGGGCCGATTTCTCGATGAAACATTTGCGGTAATGGGGGCAGCCGGCATAGACACATTCACCCCGCCGGTCGGTCAGGGCGGTGGCGCCATTGCGGCGGAACAGGGTCGGTAGCCAGCCGGGCAGGTCGCCGCCAATCATATCGCCATCTTTTGAATAGACCGCCCAGCGCGCAACCAGATGCGCCAATATTGCTGCGCGCCCGGTAAACCCGCCTTGCAAAGCATCTTCCAGATTGAGCAGGCACAAATAATTTTCGCGGCCTTTGCGAACGACAACTTTTTTACGGAAGGTTTCTTCGTCCGGATAAATTCGCCGGGTTTCGCGGTCGAGTTGACGTTGCAAAGCCTTGGTAAAAGTGGAGATCCAGACCGCGCCCTCCGCTTTTGCCGACCAAAGGGATGCGGGGGCAAGATAGCCCAATGTCTTGCCAATACCTGTACCTGCTTCGGCAAGTAGCATATTGGGCGTGCCTTTAACGCGGCGCGGACTAAAGATTCCGGAAACCGCGGCGGCATAGCGTTTCTGGCCCGCACGTTCCTCTGATCCTTCGCCGGTCAGCTTCCCTAGCTGAGCCAGGGTCGCGTTTTCATCCATCGTTACGGTGCGCGGGGCCGGGCGAGGAGTTTCCTCTTCCCATTCTTCGAGTTTGGAAAACAGCCAGCGTTCCTTTTCATCCGGTTTTTTAAGCCGTTTTGACACCTCTCCCGCCCATGGCCAGCGCAGCCGGTAGAGCGCCTGTGCGCTGCTCCATGCGCCTTCGCGTTCTGGCCAGTGCCCGGCCTGTAATCCGGCTAGCAGATGGCTTGCTGCCAGACGATAGAAGGCCGCAATATCCGCTTCGCGTTCCGGCGGTTCCAGTCCTAGCACTTTGGCCAGCCCTACTGGTGTCGGCACGACAAATTGTGCCGGATGAATGAACGCAAATAGCTCCAGCAGATCAAGTCCGGACAGGTCAGGATAGCCAAGCCGCTGACCCATGAGCGGTGCATTGAGAAGGATATGCGGAGTTTCGGCAACACAGCCAATAGCCTCTCCCTTGCCAATGGCACGACTCACGCCATCGCTACCGCACAGCCAGATACCGCTATGGCTGGCATGCAGTGCGGGATAAGGAAGCGCAGGGGTGGGCGAGGCCGGTTGGGTCAAACTATTGTTCAATATCTCTTCAAAAAACTTATCCACCCACCAGCGGCATGCCGGTATAATAGAGGTGCGTCATGAACAAGACGCCATAAAGAACCAGCGCGATAATAAAGCCCAGTATTTCTCGCCCGACACTGGCGGTCTCTGTTGGTTTTACCCAAGCCCCTTCATTGCGTGACACCGTGAAAATCGAAATCAGTGCCCACAGGCCCAGACCGCCGAATAAAACCACCGAACGGCTGTCACCATTGGCAAGCAAATGTCCGCCAGCCCAGACCAGCATACCGGTCAGCATCGGGTGACGGATCCATTGTCTGATCTGTGATTTGCCTTGCGCAGCTCCGAACAGCAAGATTGCAAAGACCATAAACAACATATTCAAATGACGGCCCCAAGTCGGTGGATCATAGACGAATTCAAATTGCGCCGTGCGCCATCCATAGATCATCAGGGCAACCGCTGCGATAATCAGCAATGCAACCAATCCCCTGTGCGGCCCTTTACCCAGCTTGCTTTGAAGGCTCTCCCTGAATTCCGGGGCAACGGATTTGGTCAAGTGAACGATGCTCCAGAGTAACACGCCTGCGATCAATGCACCCATTAAAAATCTCCTGCTTTTGTCCTGTGCTAACTTGCTATAGACGCTAATGCTACTATTAGCGCAGGTTCAGGCAAAAGAAACGCCAAGAAATTGCCCATAGCCTATTTACTGGCACCCATTTAACAGGACTATCATATCGTGACCGATTATCGTGAAGCAGCACAGCAATCCAAAGCATGGCCATTTGAAGAAGCCCGCAAATTGCTCAAACGCTATCGCGGAGAGCGCGGTGCGCCTGCGCCCAAAACCGGCCCGGACGGTGAAATTCAACCGATGCTGTTTGAAACCGGCTATGGCCCATCCGGCCTGCCGCATATTGGCACGTTTAACGAAGTGCTACGCACCACCATGGTCCGCCATGCGTATGAAACCCTGACAGGAAATCCGACCCGTTTAATAGCGTTTTCCGATGATATGGACGGATTCCGCAAGGTGCCAACCAATGTTCCCAATCAGGATATGCTGGCGGAGCATTTGCACAAACCGCTAACAAAAGTACCGGACCCGTTCGGGAAATATGAGAGTTTTGCAGCGCATAATAATGCGATGTTGCGGGAATTTCTTGACCGTTTCGGGTTTGATTATGAATTTATGTCATCGACCGACCAATATACGTCCGGCCTCTTTGACCCGACGTTGAAGCTGGTGCTTCAACGCTATGACCAGATAATGGACATCATGCTGCCGACATTGGGCAAGGAGCGGCAGGCGACCTATTCTCCAGTGCTACCGATCAGTCCGAAAACTGGCCATGTCCTGCAAGTGCCGGTCGAGGTGATCGACGCGGAAGCCGGGATAGTCAGATTTGAAGATGACGGCGATATGATCGAACAGAACATATTATCCGGTGGCGCCAAGCTGCAATGGAAAGTGGACTGGGCGATGCGCTGGACCGCATTAGGCGTCGATTATGAAATGTATGGCAAGGATTTGACCGATAGCGGTATTGTATCGGGAAAAATCGCCAAAGTCCTGGGCGCGCGCAAGCCGGAAGGCCTGATTTACGAATTATTCCTGGATGCCAAGGGAGAGAAAATCTCCAAGTCCAAAGGCAATGGTTTAAGCATCGAGGAATGGTTGCGCTATGGCTCGGAAAACAGTCTGGCCTTCTATATCTTTCGTGAACCCAAATCCGCCAAACAGCTCCACATGGGTGTGATCCCCAAAGCCGTGGATGAATATTTCCAGTTCCGGGCTAACTGGCATGACCAGACACCGGAAAAACGGCTCGGAAACGCCGTGCATCATGTTCATAATGGTGATGTGCCAGCCGATACCATTCCGGTGACATTCGGGTTATTGCTTAATCTCGTCGGGGTGATGGGCGATGCGGACCGGGATCAGATATGGGGCTATTTGCGTCAATATGCACCCGATGCAACGGCAGAAAAATATCCCGATCTGGATGAGCTGATCGGCAATGCGATGGCCTATCACAAGGATTTTATCGCACCCACACTAAGCCGCCGCAAACCCGAAGGGGTCGAGGTAGCGGCGCTGGAACGGCTTGACAGAGAGCTGGGCGCTTTACCGGATGAAGCTCAGGCAGAAGATATTCAGACGATTGTTTATTCAATCGGCAAGGAAGGCGGTTTTGACAATCTGCGTGACTGGTTCAAGGCGCTTTATGAAACCTTGCTGGGTAGCTCGCAAGGGCCGCGCATGGGTAGCTTCATTGCGCTTTACGGCGTAGAGAATACCCGCAAACTGATTGCAGAGGCGCTTGCGTGATTGAAATTTTCACCACGGGCGGCACGATAGACAAAGTGTATTTCGACGCTTTGTCGGAATATCATATCGGACCGACAACGCTACCCGACATATTGGCGGAAAATAATGTTTTTGCGCCGCACCGCGTGCGACAGTTGATGCGTAAAGACAGCCTGGATCTAACCGATGCCGACCGGCAGGCAGTCCATGACGCAGTGGCCGGAAGCGATGCGGACAAGGTGCTGGTGACTCACGGCACGGATACGATGGTGGAGACAGCGCAGAAACTTGGCGATATTGCCGGAAAAACCATTGTGCTGACCGGCGCTATGCAGCCTGCGACTTTACGCAAAAGTGATGCAGAATTTAACATCGGCTTTGCCTTGGCCGCGACCCAGACATTGCCGCACGGCGTATATATTGCGATGAATGGAGAGGTGTTTGATCCGGCAAGCGCCCGAAAAGATCGCGTAGCCCATCGTTTCATGCATGGATGAAAGCCTTAAAATCACGGACATATCAGTCAGGTTGAGCGGTGACCTGTTTCATTACGGCCCAATATCCGCTGGCAATTGTCATCCGTTTATCCATGCCCTTGGCAATTAAAAGTGCATTTGCTTTGGGCAGTTTATAACATGGCACGCCCATGAACAGGTGATGCTCACTGTGATAATTGACCCAATAAGGAGCGATGGTGGCGCGCTCCAGCCAGTTTGCATAAGTGGTGCGGGCATGGGTGAACGGATCTTCGCTACCCGTAGTGGTGCAGGCATGTTCCGCAATATTGCGGATACGCAGGAACAATTGGAATGTCGTCGCCAGTGCGATGAACCAGATCAGAAAAGGCAGGGCGCCAAAGCCGCTGAGATAGGACAGCCCCAGCAATGCGAGCTGTGCCATGATGAATTGCGCTGTGACTTTACCGATGAAGAGGGTCTGTGCCTCGCTCTGTTTTTTCGGATCGACCGCCTCGCCCGTTAAGCCCGCTTCCGGTCGGCCAGCCTTGCTATCATAACCGGACAGCACCTTGCCGCCGCTCATGATGATAAGACGCATCGCTGACAGCATAGTCAATAATTGCCCGCCACGCTGTTTTAGGAAGGTCAATCCGCTCAAATCGCGCAATATTTTACGCGCCATGCTGGCTTTGCTGGTCGGGAAGGGCTTCGATAATCTTAGGTCCGGATCCTCCGGCTGTTGCGTATAGCGATGATGGATCAGATGATAGGCGCGATAAGCCTGCAAATCGCTACCCGTAAAAATGCCACTTGCCCATTGACCAAGGAAATTATTCACTTTGCGGCGCGGGTGGAGCAAGCCGTGCGCTGCGTCATGCATCAATATAGCAAGACCGAGTTGCCGGCTGCCAACCAGAATGATCGCCGCGATCCACGCCAGCGGATGAGCAGCCCATAGCGCCAGTGCGATAGCCGCGATAATCACGATCCACGCATGAACGATCAACCATGGTCCGCGCCATCTGGAGATAGTGGTGAGCTTCGCCCAATTATCGGGCGTGAAAACATCTGTGGGGCGGGCTGCTTTAACGGCTGACATAATCCTTATAATAGCCCAATTCCCGCGAAAAAGCTAACTTTCTACGCGTTTTTCGGTGGTCCGCACATTCCGTAGCGTCATATTTGAACGTGCGTTTCTATTTAATTGCTTGTGAGCGTTTTTCTTTGTCTATGGTGGCGAATCAGATGGCTATCGACCCATCAGGCCCATATTTATTTAGGGCTGCTCTAGCTCCGTGATCAGTTTCGACATGAAATCAGCACCGCGGGAAAACTGGTCCATGCTGATATATTCATTTGGCTGGTGCGCTTGTTCAATTGACCCCGGCCCGCAAATAACGGTCGGGAAACCCGCTTGCCGGAATTGTCCCGCTTCAGCCGCATAGGATACGACACCGGCGGGGGTGTTGTCCCCGGTCAATTTACGGACAAATGCTTCTGCTTCGCTCGAGCCGGACTGGGTAAGTGGCGGAGCGTTGGAAAGTTGTGTCACACGCACTCCTGTATCAGGGAAAGCGTCTTTTAGCTGCGCGTCAAGTACAGCCGCTTTCTCTTTGAACGGTTTCAAGATAATGCCCGGATCGATACCGGGGGGACAGCGCAAATCGAAAATAAAATGAGCGCGGCGTGCTAATATGTTGGCCGCCGTTCCGCCCTCCATCTTGCCGATCGTCAGGGTTGCATGCGGCGGAATGAACGGAGAGTCGGGATCGGCTTGATCCCAAAGCTCGCGCGCCAGTTCGGCAAGGTCATGCATCAGCTCAATCGCAATCATATTGGCGGAAACCCCAAGATGGGTCAGGCTGCTGTGTGCTTCATGGCCCAGCACTTCCACCTCATGGACGCAAATGCCCTTATGCCCGGTGACGGGTTTCATCATTGTGGGCTCACCGATAATTGCCAAAGCCGGTTTCGGGAGTGACGCGGCAATCTCTTCAATCATTGCGGGTGCACCCAGACAACCAACCTCCTCATCATAGCTGATCGCCAGATGAACGGGCCTTTTGCCATTTTTCAGCATTGGAACCGCAGCGAGAGCAAGGGCGATAAACCCCTTCATATCGCATGTCCCCCGCCCGTGAAGCAGATCACCCCGTTCGGTTAATATGAATGGATCGCTGGCCCAGTCCTGCCCGTCAACCGGCACGACATCGCTATGACCCGATAGGATGATCCCTCCGGCGACATCGGGACCGATGGTGGCGTATAGATTAGCTTTGGCCCCATCAGCACTACTGACGCGAGTGGAGCTAATGCCATATTGCGACAGATAATCTTCAACCCAGTTTATAAAGTCCAGATTGCTGTTCCGTGAAATTGTATCAAATGCAATGAGCGAATCGAGTATCGCTAAGGCTGTTTTCATTAACTGATTCATCATTCGCTCAACATAAACACAGCAATAATAAAAGGGAATGGACTTAAAAATTCGTTATATTACAGGTGCTTTAGATTATTATACATATAGTTGTTTGGAGACTAAGGAAGTTTTCGTTAAGAACTGTTCATCCATGGTTAATAAATTATTTAGGGTTTCGCCATAGACCGGTCTGAAATCAAAGGCTCCAATTCGCAAATGAATACAGATATTACAGTAGAACAGGATTTGGAACTTCTCGCCAATATGGCGGCGAGGCTGCTTGCGACGCCGGTAGCGACAATCACTATATATAACGGAAATTGCGAAGACACTGATGATGTCGCACATATGGCTGTGTCCTGCGATAAAAAATGGGCCGCGAACAACCCGGATATTGATATTAAACAATTGGGCAGCCCGCGTAGTGCGATGACTCAATCTCTTGGTCTTTACGCTTCGATGCCACTCCGCAACAGCGATGGCGGAACCGTTGGCATGGTTGCCTGCGCGGGTGATGAAGCCCGAGATTTTAGCGCGGGTGAATTATCCTTGTTGAAGCATGTAACCGCATTGGCAGCTGCAGTCATTCACGCCGATAGCTGTTAATATTTCTGGTTAAAATCAGGCAATCTTTGTCGAAGGGCCAGCTTGCTACAGAACCGATAAACTTCAGGCGCCGGACTCTACGGCGTTCAATGCGGCCTTTCCGCGAGCTGTGATCATTGTGTCAAGAAAGCGGGGGCCAGAAGCCTGGCCGGTCAGAAATGCTTCATATAGAAGCATGCCATTGTCGCTTAACGTCTGAACAGCATCCACAAATAATAGCGGATTATCGACAGTATCATTTGTTCCTAGGCTGGTCGGGGTCATGATGGTCGCGGAAGGCCAGACTTTGTTGAGCGATCCTAAAACAGATCGCTCCGTGGCGGACAGGTTTGCTTCGGGGGAATAAGCTCGTGTCATATTCTGCTATTAACCAGTCAAATAAAGTATGCCCCACTTGTTTGATTGCGTTAACCTTTATTAAACTAAAAAGTTAAAAAAGTGTTAATGCCTGGTAACGACCGTTACTATTTTGGCTCGCTCAAGCGTTCTTAAAAAGAGCGCAAAGCCAGCTTCAAGCTGGCTCTTTACGAGATTTTACCTATAGGATCTGGAATCGGAGATGAAGGTTAAGAAGGCTGTTCTGCCCTCAGGATCGGATGAATTGAACCTGTTTTTCCAATTTTTGGACAGTTTACATAATAGCAGTTAACCATAGGGTGCTATTGCATGAATGAACGGGCATGTGATTCCGGCCAACGTCATGCGGTGGCCGGATCATTCATGCGTTCAGACCTGTGTAGCAATCCAGTCGTTGATCTTTTTTTCCAGCACCGTCATCGGCAATGCGCCAGTGCCAAGGATTTGCTGATGAAATTCACGTGGGTCAAATTTGTCGCCAAGGCTGTCCTGTGCTTTTTTCTTTAACCTCTGTATAGTCAGGGCGCCAATTTTATAAGCCAGTGCCTGTGACGGGATAGCGATATAGCGCTCGACTTCGGCGGTAGCATCTGTTTCGCCCATGCTGGAGTTGTCGAGCATATATTGGATCGCCTGTTCGCGGGTCCAACCTTTGCTATGTAAGCCTGTATCAACCACCAGTCTCATGGCGCGAAGCATTTCATCATCCAGATGGCCGAACCGCTGATAAGGGTCGCTGAACAGCCCCATCGGAAAACCCAGTTTTTCCGCATAAAGCGCCCAGCCTTCGACAAAGGCGGTGTTGCCGCCAAAGCGCATGAAATTGGGCAGGCTCTCATTTTCCTGTGCCAGTGAAATCTGGAAATGGTGGCCCGGTGCACCTTCATGCAGATATAGCGTGTTTATACCATATGTATTGCGTGAGGGCAGATCGTAAGCGTTAAAGTAAAATACTCCGGGGCGGGAGCCATCGGGGGTTCCGCTTTGATAGGAGCCACCGGCCTGAAACTTCTCGATCGATTCATCATAGGGGCGGATTTCCAAGGGAGATTTGGGCAGTACCTTGAATTGAGTAGAGATAAGTTCATCAACTTTTTTCCCGATATCATAATAGCGCTGGGTTAGTGCCTCGCGAGATTCCGGGTCAAATTTGGGATCGGTCCGTAAATAGGTGAAGAAATCAGACAAAGACCCAGCAAAATTCACTTCGTCCTTGATCGCCTCCATTTCGGTTTTGATCCGGGCGACTTCGCCAAGACCAAGGTTATGGATAGTGTCCGCATCCAGAGGTAGCGTCGTCGTTTTTTCGATCAGATGCTTATATAATATATCGCCGCCCTTCATATAGGACAGGCCAACACCTTCGCGTGCCACTGGAAGATATTCGTTTTTCAGAAAATCATGCAAGGCTTGATAAGCTGCAAAGATGTTCTTCGTCATTTCTTTATATTCGGCCGTCAGACGTGCCTTGTCAGCTTCGCTGAAATTGTCCGGAAACGCCTGTGTCGGTGCCATGAAAGGGCTTTTCTCCAAACCTAGCCCGATTTGCGTGGCTAATTGCTCTATAACATTGCCGGTCGTCAGTCTGGTTTCGACAACACCGCTATCCATACCCTGCCGAAACCGGTCAATCGAACGGTTTATCAGCGTGATAAATTCGGCATGGCGTTTCAGGTTGTCGTCATAATTTTTGACGGTTTTGAAGGGCGCAGCGCCTTTGCCAGATGCAAAAGTCGGGTAAAAGGTGTGAAAGCCGCTGAAATGGTTAAGGGGGCGAACAACGGTCAGGTCCATTATCTCGGGTGACAAACCATGGATAGCTTGCGTCTTGTCACGCAAGAATACATCATAAGCAATCTTGTCGGTCAGGGCGAGTTTGCTGCGATCAATGGCCTTCAACGCCGCCAGTTCTTTCTCCTCTGCTGCAAGTTCGGCAGCGAAATATTCGTCGGATATATAATCGCCCAATTGGTCAGCATAACGTTCATCACCGCGGAACAGGGCGCTGACAGGATTGCGTCTCAGACTATCTTCATCACTCTGTGCGAACAAAGCCTTTAACTTCTCGCTCTCGGTCATCGCTGGCGTGGCGGCGGCTTGCTGTGTGCTGGTGGATTTGCTGGCTATGGACAAGCCATGGGCATTTGCATCCGAAACAATGGCAAGAAAGCTGACGCCAATTATGCCAGTGCTGGCAAGCAGTCTAAAAGTTCTGTTTAGCATGAAGGGGCCCCTCGTTTATATTATGCTGTTATCTATGACACGGCATGGTTTCACCCGCAACGATCGCAGATGTTGTTCATCGAAAAAAGACGGTGGTTGGTCAGTGACCCACTTAATCCATGGTCCTTGTTACCGGCCATTAGATAGAAACGACCGATCAAGATCAAACTATCACTGGGACCAACGGCCTTTCCATCGGTTGAGCCGGAACCATTTGGTAATGATATATTTCGTACCTTTAATAACCGGCATCCCTGCATGAATCGTGTTCAGGTTTGGCCTTCCGTCCAACCCCATATTATTCCACATCAAAAGCATGCCCTTGCGTGGTTCGACCTGATATTCAAGCTGCGGAAAAGCTGTCGCGCCGCCTTCTTCCGGTTCGTTGAGATAAGCCATGGCTGTCCAGCTGCGCTGCCCGCCATTATTCGCTTCAATCCGCGTCCAATAATCCTCTGACTCATGGAAAAAGTCATGGTGAGCCTGAAACTCCTGTCCGACTTCATAGCGTTGCCCCTGAAGAATCTCACTATGTGAATTTTCCAGCCCCATCAGATCGCAGATAGATTGCTCAATGCGCTGTATATCCTTGTCATGGGCGCTGACATTACAGCTATAGCTGGTGCGAAATCCTTCCCTTTCGGTACCGGAATAGAGACTTGAAGGTGTGGCCTCTGCATTGATCATATTGATCAGCAAATCACAATCCTGATCATTCAGGAAATTCTGATGCACAAATAGTTGCGCGTGCGGACTTTCCAGCCACTGCACTTGCGGATGGGCATTTAACTTGTCTGTAACCAGGCGGGTAATCTCGGCTAGACGCTTCGGGCTATTATTGCGCGTCGCCTTGGTTTTTATATCCGTAGTTCCTGTAGCCTTTTGTGCAGGGGCGTTCATTTATATCCTCAATCAATTACCCGCCCGCGTACCATGACCCAGTCAATATTTTCCAGCACAGTTACATCTTCAAGCGGGTTTCCGTCAAAAGCAATCAGATCAGCAGAATAACCGTTGGCGATGCGCCCGATCTGCCCTTCCATGCCCAGTATTTTGGCAGCAAGGGTGGTAGCGCTGGCGACCGCTTCGCGGGCTGTCAGCCCGTGACTGACCATCAGCGCAAACTCCTCGGCATTGCGGCCATGGTCAAACACACCGGCATCTGTACCAAAAGCAACCGGCACGCCCATTTTCTTTGCCATGGTTACAGCTTTGCCGACTCTGCCCAATGTCTCGCGTATTTTATTCTCGACGACGGGCGTATATATTCCTTTGCCCAGCCCTTCGCTGACCCCTTGAAACGCCATTAGTGTAGGAACCAGAGCCGCGCCGTTTTCTTTCATCGCTTTTAGCGCCGCCTCATCGGCAAATGTACCATGGTCGATTGTGTCAATGCCCGCGCGTGCCGCTGCTTCAATGCCGCGTGCGCCATGGGCATGGGCCATGACTTTCAGGCCAAGCGAATGGGCGGTATCGGCAATAGATGTCATCTCGGCATCTGTGAAATGCGCTTCCAGCCCGCGACCTTGTTGTGACAGCACGCCGCCGGTTGCAGTGATTTTGATAATGTCGGAGCCGGCGCGAGAGGCCTTGCGTACTTTTTCAGCGCATTCGACCGCGCCAGTGCAGCTATACCCGCTGGAAAGAGCGTCGTTAATATCTTCTGTAAAGCCGGTGGTGTCGCCATGACCGCCGACTATGGCCAATGCTGGCCCGGCAGCGATAATGCGCGGTCCCGGGACAAGGCCCTCAGCGGTTCCTTTACGCAGAGAAAATGCTGAATATTGCGAAGACCCTGCTTCGCGAACGGTGGTGAAACCAGCCTTGGCCGTCAGTAGTGCATTTTTAGCACCAACAACAACGCCCCATTCGGTTGGCTGAGTGGTCCTCTTCCAGAAATCTCCGCCGGGGTCCCCGGTCAGGTGAACGTGAAGATCAATGAGGCCGGGCATCACGGTCTTGTCAGACATATCAACAATGGTGACATGATTATCCGGAGCAGACGGGACGTTGGAGCCTGAGCGAACGTCAATAATTTTACCGTCTTGAACGATAATTGTAGCTGGTCCGCTGGCACCTTGAGCCGGATCAGCGATAAGATTGCCTACTTTGATCATCGTAACCGAGGGAGTATTGGCTTCATTATTAGCCGAGGCGGGAGCCGCAAAGCTCGCAAAGCACATTGCTGTAATAGCAAGCAGATGACGGATCATATTTTCTTCTCCCCTGGAATCTTTTTCAGTTAATCCTTCTTCATCTGTGCGACGAGTGGCAAACTGTTTCAAGCGAAATATAAAACAAGGCCCGCAACCACTGATGGTTACGGGCCTTGACTGACGAAACCGTCATTTTGCTATAATCTAATAAAAGAAGTTGTAGATCACATCGGCTACGCGGCCAGTATATATGTCAATCAACAGCACATCGTCATAATAGCGAACCCAGCGATAGCCACCATAAGCGGGCGGCAGACGATAGCGCCAAGGATCATTTATCCAATAGCGTGATCCGTAAAAGGCCGATCCCAAGCGGATACCGATGCTCCAGCGCCGGTAATTATGATGCCGATAAGGTGAATAATAGCGTCCCGGACGATAATAGTGGCGGTTTGCTTTACGGTATTTCTTCCAATTATAGCGACGGTCATTGCGCCAATTGCGTTTCCATTGTCTGTAATTGCGTTTGCTGCGATAGTCATTGCGACGTTCAGCGCGATATCGGCGGTCGATCCGTCCATCCCGGTTGCGGTCCACTCGCCGGTCTACACGGTTGTTATTATTACGGTCGAACCGACGGTCAATGCGACCGTCACGATTGCGATCAAAACGGCGGTCTACACGGCCATCGCGGTTACGATCACCACGAGCATTGGCGCGGCGCTGTGCGCGACGTTCTGTTCGGCGGTCCATTCTACGTTCTGCTCGGCGCTCGGCACGTCGCTCAGCGCGGCGCTCGGCACGTCTTTCCGCACGGCGTTCGGCACGTCGTTCTGCTTGACGTTCTGTGCGTCGTTGCTGTCGTGCTTCAATATAGTCACCGCGTGACCGGATATTAGCCCGGCCTTTGTTATTGCGGTTCTCGGCTCGCGCAGCGCGCCGTGCATCACGTGATCCGCGATTGGCACGGCGTTCGGAACGCCGATCACGTTGTAGCGCGACACCATTGGTAAAGTCCGCAGCTATTATGGCACTGTTTCTGTTGATATTTGGCGCGATCTCGGCAGCTGATGCTGTTGCTGGTGTCAGCACTGTGGCCGCCATCAGACCGGTTATATAAAATAGTCGCATAGGGTTGCTCCTCACTATAGCGACTCTGTTTGCCGCATCTGTGGAACATCTTATAGAATAGTCACCCTGTCCGGTAGCTGAACTGCACTGTAATGTTCAGGAAAGGAAGCATTAATATGAATAAATTGACTGGCTTCCAGACAGAATTAGGCCTCGTCGTCCTTGTCCAGCCATTCTTCAAGCCATTTGATCGTATATTCACCGGACTGAAAGCCTTCGTCATAAACCAGTTTCTGATGCAGGGGGATGGTCGTCTCCACGCCCTCGATGACAAATTCATCAAGCGCACGGGCCAGCCGCATCATACAGCCATCTCTTGTCCGGCCATAAACGATCAGCTTGGCAATCATACTGTCATAATAAGGCGGTATCGAATAGCCGGCATAAAGCCCGCTATCGACGCGAACATGCATACCGCCGGGCGCATGATAGCTGACAACCTTGCCGGGTGAGGGGGCAAATGTTTTCGGATTTTCAGCATTGATCCGGCATTCAATCGCGTGGCCCTTAAATTCGAGATCCTCTTGTTTGACGGATAGATCGCGGCCATCGGCAATGCGAATTTGCTCACGGACCAGATCAAAGCCGGTTATCATTTCGGTCACCGGATGCTCGACCTGAAGGCGTGTATTCATTTCGATGAAGTAAAATTCGCCATTTTCGTATAGAAACTCGATCGTGCCAGCGCCGCGGTACTGCATGCCCTTCATGGCATCTACGCAGACTTTACCCATCTGTTCGCGCTGCTCTGCGCTAATCACTGGTGACGGCGCTTCTTCCAATACTTTCTGGTGCCGGCGCTGTAGCGAGCAATCCCTCTCGCCAAGATGAATGGCATTGCCCCGTCCATCGCCAAAAACCTGGAACTCGATATGGCGCGGGTCGCCCAGATATTTTTCAATATAGACGGTCGCATCACCAAAAGCGGCCTTTGCTTCGGTTCCGGCCTGCTTCATCTGTGTTTCCAGCTCGGCCTCGCTGTTCACGACTTTCATGCCGCGTCCGCCGCCGCCTGATGCAGCCTTGATTATGACCGGATAGCCTACATCAGCCGCGACCTGTTTAGCGACCTCTATATCACTAACTGCGCCATCAGAACCGGGGACGAGCGGAATGCCAAGATCACCAGCGGTTTTTTTAGCCGCGACCTTATCGCCCATGACTTTGATATGTTCGGGTTTGGGGCCAATCCATTTTATCCCGTGCGCTTCAACCACTTCGGCAAAATTGGCATTTTCGGACAAAAAGCCATAGCCGGGATGAATGGCATCGGCTCCGCTGATTTCTGCTGCAGAAATAATGGCAGGTATGCTCAGGTAGCTGTCCGTGGCAGAAGGAGGGCCGATACAGATCGCTTCATGGGCCAGCCGCACGTGCATGGCGTCTTCATCCGCTGTGCTGTGTACAGCGACCGTTTCGATACCAAGTTCACGAGCGGCGCGCAAAATACGTAGCGCGATTTCGCCGCGATTAGCGATAAGGATTTTGTTGATGGTCATGCGCTAAATCTCACCTACGCAATCACAACCAGCGGCTGGTCAAATTCGACCGGCTGACCATTTTCGACCAATATTGCTTTCACAGTCCCACTGCTTTCGGCGGCAATCGGGTTCATGACTTTCATTGCTTCGACGATTAACAAAGTATCGCCTACAGAAACCTTGTCTCCCACATTTACAAATGGGGCCGCATCAGGTTCGGGGGCCATATAAACAGTGCCGACCATTGGCGATTTTTGTGCGCCTGCATGGTCATTGGCCGGAGGCGGCGCAGTGTCAGTGGATGGCGCAACTGCTGGTGCAGTCATAGGCGGAGCAACGGCCTGAACGGGGGCATGAGTGCCGCCACTACGTGAAACGCGGATTTTCCGGTCATCTTCTTCGACTTCAATTTCGCTTAGACCAGCGTCATCTAGTATCGCGGCAAGTTCCCGAACAATGTCGAGATCCACATTCATGCTTCCATTACTGTCTTTTTTTGCGGCCATTTCTGGTTCCCATTTTTCTTGAAATTAAAATTATGCGCTATAATTTTTGGGTAGCATCAAGCGCCAATTGATAACTGAGTGCACCAAAGCCGCAAATCGTGCCTTTTGCAACTGGCGCCAGTAAACTTTTATGCCGAAATTCTTCCCGAGCTGCCGGATTGGACAAGTGCACCTCTATTACCGGCACGTCGATTGCAGATATAGCGTCGTACAGCGCAATGGACGTATGAGTGAAAGCTCCGGCGTTCAAGATGACTGCCAGTGCTTTATCGGCAGCTGCTTCATGCAGCCAATCGACCAGATGGCCTTCATGGTTGCTCTGGCGAATATCCACTTCAAGTCCTAGCTCATGCGCCTGATCTTCCAGCTGGCCAGCAATATCGTCGAGCGTGTCATATCCATAGATTTCCGGCTCCCGCATCCCTAGCAAATTGAGATTGGGCCCGTTAAGAACAAAAACGGTCTTTCGTGTGCTCTTTCCCTGTGACAATATGTTGTCCCCGTATCGTGCTTTTGGTTGCGGCACCGCGTGCCTCTTTATATGGCCTCTTTATAGGGCTAGATCCTGAAAAGCGAGATTAAACAGTATGGAAACATTGCTTATGTCGGAAATTTCAATTCAGCTAAATGGCGATCACAAACGGATTGAGGGCGGAATGTCTGTCGCTGACCTTGTCCGCTCGCTGGACCTGGACCCGGCAAAAGTGGCGGTAGAGCGGAACCGGGACATTGTAACGCGTTCTACGCTGGCCGATGTTATTGTGGAAGATGGGGATCAGTTGGAAATAGTCCATTTTGTTGGCGGTGGTGATCAATCAAGTGATGACGGTTGGAGCGTTGCCGGTCAGAATTTCAAATCCCGCCTGATCGTCGGAACAGGGAAATATAAGGATTTTGAAGAAAATGCCGCTGCCGTAGAAGCGGCGGGAGCAGAGATTGTCACGGTGGCTGTCCGGCGCGTGAATGTCATGGACCGCAACCAACCCATGCTGACAGATTATATTGATCCCAAGAAAGTCACTTATCTGCCTAATACCGCAGGTTGTTTCAACGCCGATGATGCTATCCGCACATTGCGGCTTGCGCGCGAAGCAGGCGGATGGGAATTGGTGAAACTGGAAGTTCTGGGTGAGGCCAAGACGCTTTATCCCAATATGCGCGAAACATTGGAAGCAACCGAGGTGCTGGCCAATGAAGGGTTCAAACCGATGGTCTATTGCGTTGATGACCCGATTGCCGCGAAACAGTTGGAGGATGCGGGCGCGGTTGCGGTCATGCCGCTGGGCGCGCCGATCGGTTCGGGATTGGGAATCCAGAACCGGGTGACGATCCGCCTGATTGTTGAAGGGGCCAATGTGCCGGTGCTTGTCGATGCCGGTGTTGGAACGGCAAGTGACGCAGCGGTTGCAATGGAATTGGGTTGTGACGGTGTATTGATGAACACTGCCATCGCTGAAGCTAAACAACCCGTTCGTATGGCGCGTGCAATGAAGCTGGCCGTGGAGGCTGGACGCGAAGCCTATTTAGCCGGCCGGATGGGGCGCCGCATGTACGCAGATCCGTCAAGCCCCCTGTCCGGACTGATTTAGCCTTGTATTACACTATGATTCGGGTTTCTCGGTAACATACTGAATAGTAACAAAAGTTACGTTAAGATAGTTTTGTCGACGCCCGGTGGTCGTTGGTCGAAGCTGTTTGCCGCCTGTCGATCAAAATAGCCGTTTATAGAAGTCTCAATGCTTATTGCTTCGCCATCGCGTATCTAAAAATACGAGGCAGGAGCATAAGTCACCAGACACTTCTAAGGGCTGGTCGAAACAAATTGCTCCTGCACTTATAGCCCTTTCCCTTCTTTCAGCAGGGAAACATGAGCAGACCATCAGATTCGTCCCATGGATTTACGGTCTGCTCCAACAAAATATAATTGAGGAGTGATGAGATGAAGAATGCTATTTTGAACAAAGGCTTGTGCGTTGCAGGTGCCATTACAGCGATGGCCGTATCCGCAGCCGGTTTTTCTACCACTGCAAACGCGCAAATCCGGGAAACACGGTCTGTCGAAGTTAGCTATGCCGATCTTGACCTAACCACTGCGGATGGCCAGCTAACTCTAGAAGGACGTCTTAAAGGCGCCGTCAAACAGGTATGTGGTAGCTTTGACCGGCGAAGCCTACATGAGATGGCCGATCACGGGAACTGTGTTGAAGAAGCCAATTTGACGGCGAACCGCGCGAAGGTCTCTTTGATTGCTCAAGCCAAAGCTGGAACGCTGCGCGAAACGGCGATGGTTATCGGAGATAAGTGACAAGATTCCAAGAGCCGCAATCCCAATTAAGCGGCCTCATTTTGGCCAAACCAACTCATAACCCCGGTGCCCTTACACCGGGGTTTATTTTTGTAATTTTCGAGAAATATTATCGGCCAGCCAACTTTTTGGCTTCGGCTAGATGCGTGCGGCCAATGCGGATTTCCGTGCCGCATTTCAGACAGGCAACCCATATACCGCCACCATCGTGGCGCAGGCCTTTAATCCAGTCCCGGCGTACCAGATGTGATCGATGCAACCGGATAAAATGTTCCGGATTCAGCCGCTCGGCCAGCCCGGTAATGGTCTGATGCAGCAAATAGCTTGAGCCGCCGCTATGTTCACGCTGGGGATCTCCTGCAACATGAAGCCGCATATAGTCCCGCTCCGCCTCGATCCGGTTGATTTCAGCGGCAGCAATGCGGCGCAGTTCCGATTTATAAGGCACCCAGAACTCCTCGGCCCAAGGCGAGTCTTCGGCCTGTACTCCCGTCTGTGCCGGTGCCTGTTCTCCTTTGCGTTCCAGAACACGGGATATGGCAACCGACAGACGCTCAGTCTCAACCGGCTTAAGCAAATAATCGACGGCGGCGACGCCAAATGCCTCTACCGCAAATTTATCAAAGGCAGTTACAAAAATAATTGCAGGCACATTTTTGATGGCAGAAAGGCTTTTCGCTACTTCCAGGCCGTTCATCCCGGGCATCGCAATGTCGAGTAGCAACAGATCAGGTTCCAGCTGCTTTGCCAACCGCAGCGCGGCCTCGCCATCGCTTGCAGTCCCGACTAGGTTGATATGCTCTTGCCGAGCGCACAGAAGCTGCAACCGCTCAATCGCCAGCGGTTCATCATCGACGATCAATGTGTCGAGTTGTAAGGGCGAGGACGGTGCTACAGAGTATTTGTCTTCTGGCATGATCAGATATCCGTTAGCAGTGGGACGGTCAGCTCTGCAATAAAGCCGCCGCTTTCCAGGTGGTGGGTTTCCAAATGTGCCTGTGTTCCAAATCTGGTTTCCAGCCTGTCGCGAACATTGGCGAGCCCGATACCATTATTATTGTCACCGGATTTACTTCGCAGCGGGGTTTCTCCATTATCAGCAACAGTCAGCTTCAGGAAATCTCCCTGTGCCATCGCGCTTATACGAATTGTAACGGGTCGTTTGGAATGGGCGACCCCATGTTTGATGGCATTTTCCACCAACGGTTGCAGGATCAGGCCCGGTACGAGCACGTCCATTAAGTCTTCGGGAATATCAATTTCAATCTTCAAGCGATCGGGAAAACGCACTGCCTCTATGTCGAGATATAGTTTTTGCAGGTGCACTTCCTCAGACAATGCAACATCTTCAAGCGGATCACCTGACAGGCTGGTGCGATAAAATTTCGACAGGTTAAGGATCATCTTCTCCGCTTCCTCCGGCTGGCTACGCATTACCAAAGTGCTAAGACTGTTGAGTGTGTTGAACAGGAAATGCGGATTAACCTGATAACGCAGGCTACGCAGTTCGGCATCCTGCGCTGCTTGAGCAAAGCGGGCGGCCTTGCGCTCCACGGTACGGACTTCTGCGGCATAGCTTAGCGTCAGATATAGCGAGGCCCAGCTAATGATGAAGAAAAAGCGTGATATACTGTCTTCTATAATGGCTTTTAGAGCATAATTGTCTTGCTCCATATATTCGCGCATTTTCGCAAAATTTTTTTCGTCAATCAGGCTTTCGGGATTATAAATATTGAACACATAATAGTTGAACGTAGCGATAGCGATGGCGCAGGGTATCGCCGCGGCAAAGGCCGTGATAATCCGGGTGGAGAGCGCCTTGTCATCAAATTGACGTAGCAGCAGATATAATAAGTAGGTCAGCCCGATCCCGAGGATTGTCACCACCACGCGCCGTATTGCCATTTCGCCTTGCGCTGGCCAGTCGCCGACCGCCGTGCGTAGCGTGATGATGATCACAAAGAACAGCCAAAAGCCAAGGATAGACAGGATTGCGACCTGTTGCCCGACCGATGCTTTGCGATGTCCGATTTCAAATTTTCTCATCAAATGCTCAATTTTCCGGTGAGCAACCAGTTTAGAATGAAATCATATCTCTTGTCTCTATCGAAATCGCGTCCGGTCGAACCAGAGTTACTGTTGGTCGAAACCTTCGGCGCATTGTGGCCATTTCAGTCATTTTCCGAGCATCTTATTTAAAAACAACAGATGCTATCCAAAGCGCCCACGGCGGCATTTAACGAAATACTAACCATATTTTGGTCCAATAGTCCTCAGCGAGAACCGAGCAATGTTCCAATACAGGAGGTAACATGGCCAAGGAAATGCAAGTGATACCCGGCGCATTGACGCTGGCAGAGATGAAGGAATTTGCCGGCTTCGGTTCGGCAACCCAGCGTTATATACGGCGTTCGCTTGACGTTGGACTGGACCGCGCGGATGCAGTGCAAACATGGTCTCGCGATGCCGTTGAGGAAAGCGGTATCAAGGAACAGGCGAGGCTTTACAAACGTCTTGCCGATATTCGCAAAGCTATTCCCGACGACTGCACTATTGATGGTATTGAGCAGTTCATGTCACCCCTGATCCAGTTATCGGCTTATGATCTGGGGCAGGGGCGTATAAATAGTTTTCCGGCTTATCGTTTCCTTTATGAGCGCTTGCTTGGTCCGGATGTCAGGCCCTGGTTGCCGGGAGGATTTTGTGCCGCCGCATCGTTGCCGCACCTGCATCCAAAAACGCGCAAGAGCTTGCTTCAGTCAATCAGCGAAGCAGCTGCAACTGCTCCCGGCTGGTCTACCCGCGAACCCAGTTTTTATCCTGAATGGGTGGATAAGGTGGATATAAGTAGGGCGGCAAACTAGCGGCTATGCATCCTGCTCTTGGCTTTTACGCGGCTTGAGCTCCTTCCGGCAGTGCCGCTGAAAATTCGCTTTCGGCAAGGTTGATCAAATGCCGGTCATCTTCGTTCCAAGGATGAAAACCGGGAAGGAAGAACTTGATCCACGGGATAATGATTTTCCGCGCCACGCCGGGTGTGATGAATAGAAATTTCAACAATTTTGCCTTGATGCGCCAGCCGGTAAGGCCGTCTTGCGCCAACAGGTCAAGCGTATCGGTATAGCGGTTGGCCCAGAAATTGCGGGTGATGACCAGCATCATTAGCGCTTTGACTTTCCAGCGTTGCCAACGGGACCAGTCACGGGTCGCATAGAGCCATGTGTCATAGGCAACGCCTTTATGCTCAATTTCTTCCAGCGCGTGCCAGCGCCATAAATCGGCTGTTTCCTGATCCGCATTGGCAAAATGCTGTGGATTGGCGATAAATTGTTGCGCCATGATTGCAGTGAAATGCTCAAGAATCATTGTGGCAGCCAGATTAGCGATCACGGGACGATCTTTGGTCATTTCCAGCGATTCGGCAACGCGCCTCTCGATTGCGCCAGTATTATAACCGGCATCTTCAACGCGGCGGTTAAGGGCGACATGCTCGCGAGTATGAATAATTTCCTGTTTTACAAAAGCGCGGATTTCATTTTGAAGCTTTTCCGGCGTAATATCACGAAAGGCTTTGACGCTTTCGATAAAAAACGCCTCGCCGCGCGGGAAGGTCAGCGACAGCGCATTATAAAATGCTGTCGCAACCGGGTCGCCATTGAGCCACCACCGGCCCGGCTCATCACCGGCATCGCGTCCAAAGCGACGATCCCGCGGAGTTATCTGATGATCTTTGGGTGTCGGCGTCACAATGCTGGCCGGTTGCGCTTGCTTGGTGCCCTGAATGTTCATAAAAGTTCGCTTTTCCACAAAATAATGTCTACATTCGAACATGCACATTAAAATTACTTACACAAATGTCAATAGTTAAGCGACGCCTCTCTCCGGAAGAAAGCCGCGGCATGGCTTTGGCCGCTGCCTGCGACTTGTTGATCGAAGCTGGTCCTCAGGCCGTAACGCTAAAGGCTGTGGCCTCGCGGATTGGCCGGACGCACGCTAATCTTCTCCACCATTTCGGTTCCGCATCGGGATTGCAAAAATCGCTTGCCCAATATCTGACAGATCAGGTTTGCGGATCAATTGCCCAGGCAGTGCTGAAGTCGCGTACAGGTGAAGGAACGGTGCGCGATATTGTTGACCTGACCTTTGATGCTTTCGACAAGCAGGGCGCGGCAGCTTTGTCGTCATGGATGTTGCTGACAGGAAATGAAGATGCGCTTGACCCGATTGTCGATGCGATCCACGTGCTGGTCGATGAAGTGGGTGAGGGCGGCCATGAAGATAAGGAAATGCATGAGGATACGCTGACACTGGTACTCATGGCATTGGGAGATGCGCTGATCGGAGAGCGGCTTGCCAGTTCTCTTGGTCTGCCACGAAATAAAGCACGCGATGTGGCGGAAAGGCATTTGGAGCATGCGCTGAACCGCTGGAAAAACGAACATCAAGACTAAGATGGTGACGCGTTCAGAACCATTTTCCTCCATAATCGACCAAACTGTCAAATATTTTACGGCCCGTTGCATATAGGTTTTCCATAGATCTCAAAAGAGACGTTTTACGGGAGTGTGAATTGCTATGGAACAACGCCCCAATTCTATCGGGAATGAACGGATATTGCATCCTGATGATCCTGCCCATCATCTAGTCGGAGACAGTGCTGCAATAGAAGAGGTGCGTAGCCTGATCCGCTATGCTGCGGCTACATCTATACCTGTCATGATCACCGGACCATCGGGTTGCGGGAAAGAGGTGGTGGCAAAAGCACTGCATCTTTGCTCTGCGCGGGTAAATGAAAAATTTGTTGGCGTGAATTGCGGGGCAATCCCTCGTGATCTACTGGAATCAGAGCTTTTCGGGCATGAAAAAGGGAGCTTCACCGGCGCAATAGGCCAGCGTAAAGGGCAGTTTGAAGATGCCAGTAAGGGCACGTTATTTCTTGATGAAATCGGTGACATGCCTTTTGACATGCAAGTCAAATTGCTCCGCGTGCTGGAAGAGAAGCAGATTGAGAGGATAGGCAGCACAGAGTCGATTGCGATTGACACGCGGATTATCTCGGCCACGCATCAGAATCTGGATCAGGCCATTGCCGAGAAACGCTTTCGGGAAGATCTGTTTTATCGTCTATCGGTCTTTCCCATTGATATACCCGCCCTAAAAGAGCGCCGGGATGATATTGCACCGCTCATCCGTCATTTTATTGAGAAGATCGACGGGGAAGAAATCTATTTTACCTCTGAAGCCATGGATATATTAGAAAATTATGCATGGCCCGGCAACGCCCGGGAATTACGCAATATTATCGAACGGGCGGTGCTGCTATTTCCCGGCATAATGATATCGGCCAGTCAGGTGTCTTCCTTGTTCCGCCGCCGGGCATCCACTGCGCCGACCTATCAGCAACATGGGTTGCCATCGAGTTTCGCGGGCGGTGCTGCGGCGCAGCCTTTCAAAGATGAGGCCGGTGATAAAGAAACATTGGGTGGGGGCTTTGATCTGAAAAAACATCTGATGCAGGAAGAGCGTAAATATCTATTGTCGGCTCTTAGAATGGCGCAGGGCGTAGTGGCAGAAGCCGCTCAGCTGGTCAGTCTGCGCCGCACGACATTTGTGGAGAAAATGCGGCGGCATAAGATTGAGCGTAAAATGGCGCTGGTGGATTCCCGATCGGAACTAGTCCGCGACGAATAGTTGTCGATCATCGACGAAAGCTTTGAATTCAAGAGCATTTCCGCTGGGATCAAGGAAGAACATTGTAGCCTGTTCACCAGCCTGCCCACGAAACCTTATGGTCGGATTGATGAGAAAGTCAGTTCCTGCATGTTTCAGCCGCGTCGCCAGAGCCTCCCATTGCCGCATCGTCAGGACAACGCCAAAATGGGGGACGGGAACATTTTTTCCATCTACCGGATTGGCCATCGCCAGCGGTTTCATATGCTTGTCCAGATGAGCAACAATCTGATGACCGAAAAGATTGAAATCAATCCAGCAATCACTGCTTCGGCCTTCCTCGCATCCCAGTAGGTCGCCATAAAATTGCCGCGTCGCAGCCAAGTCATTAACGGGGAAGGCGAGGTGGAAGGGGCGGGGTTCAATGCTCAAAATTCTGGCCCTTATTTTCTGGGGCGGCGAGCAAGAAACAATGGTCGATATCTAGATCTTCCTGAGACGCTTGTTGAGGCTGGGCGATTTTCATTTCTTCCCGAATTTGAGTAAGGATAATATCGCTTTCATTTCCGCTCTTTCCCTCGCCGCGCATCTTTTCACGGGCGCGACTGTCAAGCACAAAAGCCAAGGTTTTCAAATCTTGCGCCATTTTGGATAGATTTTCTTCCTCGTAAACTTTCTCATAGGCTAGCTGCATCATGGCGGCACATTGGTTTAATGTCGGTTTGGGTTTACCCGGAAGTGCGACATCCAGCAGCGGCAGGCATTTTTTCATTTCAGTGGAGACGATCTCGTCGGGTTCGGCAGCATCTTTGGCCTTGGTTTGTTGATCGGCAACCGCTGCCAATATTGCATCGCGCACCTGCTCACGCGACTGTCCGGTTTCTGCCATCACCTTTTCACCAACCTGTCCCGCATAGGTGCGTCCGCGTTCGGTGAGTATCGGATAGCGTAGAGCGCTATCAATCCCGCGCTCTTGTTCCGATGCAACAATCGCAAAGGTCGCCACACAGGAAATCTCGCGTTTGTGTATTTCGTTCATGTCCGTTGGTGCCTCTCTGGCAGGGACAGAAGCAGCTTGGGAGATTGCGAGTATCAAGAGAAATAATTTCATATCCCCGCTATAGCGGGGCTTTGTTCCTGGCCGCAAACGGGAAATGCCAAATAAGGTTTGAATCATACCAGATAACGCGGCAAAAGCTGCTTGTGAAAACTCTCCAAACCTTGTTCGCAAAATATTCGCTTTGGCTATCGTTGGTCGCCGGGGCGGTCTCTGCGACCGGCTTTGCGCCGTTGGGTCTTTGGCCGATCGCTCTGCTGGCACTGGCGCTGTGGATGGCCATTGTGGATAGGCTTAACAGCCGTAAAAGGGTTTTTCTTGCCGGGTGGTTGTTCGGTCTGGGACATTTTATTGTCGGGCTGAACTGGATAGCAAAGGCTTTCACCTATCAGGCGGCGATGCCGGAATGGCTAGGTTATATCGCTGTCATATTATTATCCCTTTATCTGGCTATTTATCCGGCTTTCACCGCACTTGGCGCGTGGGTTGCAGGTAAAGGGCGCCCAATAGTTTTTATTCTGGCCTTCGCCTGTTTCTGGATCATTACGGAATGGCTGCGTAGCTGGGTGTTCAGCGGGTTTATATGGAATCCGCTAGGCGTGCTTATGCTCGATACACCATTTTCCAGCAGCATGCGGTCAATCGGAACTTATGGTTTTTCGGGCATCGTCGTCGGCATAGCCGGCCTGACCGGTGTTGCGATTGGCGGGGTCATGGGCGCGCAATGGCGGATAGCAGGGCGCAGCGTGGTTGCTCTTGCCATAACCGGAATCGGTGCGGTTTTGCTCGGCCTTTTGGGTAGCGGAGATGCGCTTCCAAAATCTGGAGATCAGCCGAATATTACGGTTGTTCAGCCCAATATCGGTCAACAGGATAAATGGCAGGCCGGTTATGAAGATCAAAATTTTGCCAAACTTGCCGAGCTTACTGTTCGCAAAAATGATATGGACCAAAATGATCCCCGTATCCTGTTCTGGCCTGAAGCGGCGATCCCCGATTATCTGGAAACGGGTTATCCGCAGCGTTATTATTATGGTCGTCCCCCGACATTGTTGCGTACGCAATTGGCTAATCTGATGCAGCCCGGCGATGTGCTGGCGCTAGGGGCTCTGAAGCTGGAATTTGATGAAGCAGGCGCTCCTGATGAAAGACGCGCGATCGGTGCGCGTAACAGCGTTTTTGCGGTGGATTCGAGTGGAGAATTATTGGGCCGATACGACAAGAGCCATCTTGTTCCTTATGGTGAATATCTTCCCATGCGGCCGCTGCTTTCTGCTCTAGGCCTGTCACGTTTGGCACCGGGCGATTTCGATTTCTGGCCCGGACCGGGGCCGCGCTCACTTGATCTTGGTGCGCTTGGCAAGGCCGGTTTGCAGGTCTGTTACGAAATCATTTTTTCCGGTCAAGTCGTTTACCGTGAAGACCGGCCCGATTTTATCTTTAATCCATCAAATGATGCGTGGTTCGGATCTTGGGGGCCACCTCAACATCTGGCTCAATCCCGGCTACGCGCGATTGAAGAAGGCTTGCCGGTCATCCGCTCCACACCAACCGGAATTTCGGCTGTCATCACCAGCAAAGGCCAAATTGTTGAATCTATTCCAATGGGACAGGCCGGTCGGATTGATACCAAATTGCCACAGCCGGATGCTCCGACTTTATTTGCGCGCTTTGGAAATACCCTGCCGCTTGGCTTTGCACTTATTTTGCTTATCTGCGCCATTGCCATTCGGCTTCGTGCCCGTTAGGTTACGCATATAAACATTTCTTTATATTACCGTTCAGCGCCTTTGATGCCGCAAAGCATCTTTTGGCGAACCAAATAGTGAGAAAAATATGCGTTCAGAATATATCTTCACCTCCGAATCTGTTTCCGAGGGCCATCCCGACAAGGTTTCTGATCAGATTTCCGATGCGATCGTTGACCTGTTTTTATCAAGAGATCCCGAAGCGCGGGTGGCTTGTGAAACTTTGACAACCACTGACCGCGTCATTCTGGCAGGGGAAGTGCGCGGCAAAGGCATTATTGATACCGATGGTAACTGGGTAGATGGAGCGCTTGAGGAGATTGAAAAAACGGCGCGCGATACTGTGAAGAAGATCGGTTATGAACAAAAAGGCTTTCATTGGGACACGCTTGCTTTTGAAAACCACCTGCATCCACAGTCCCCTCATATTGCGCAGGGCGTAGACGAGAATGGCAACAAGGATGAAGGCGCCGGAGATCAGGGGATCATGTTTGGTTATGCCAGCGATGAGACACCGGTTTTGATGCCGGCAACTCTGGAATATGCACATCAGATTCTGAAAAAGATGGCCGATGATCGCCACAGCGGTAAGGCTCCGTTTCTGGAGCCGGACAGCAAGAGTCAGGTCACGTTGCGTTATGTGGATGAGGTGCCTGTCGAGGCTGTCGCGCTGGTGGTTTCGACCCAGCATGCACCGGGCTATTATAAAGACAGTGACAATCCCGCACTCTACAAAGAGCTATATGACTATGTTTTGAGCGTGTTTCACTCTGTCCTGCCGGAAGGTTTTATCACTGATGATACAGTTATTCACGTTAATCCCACTGGCCGGTTTGAAATTGGTGGACCGGACGGGGATGCAGGTCTGACCGGGCGCAAGATCATTGTGGACACCTATGGCGGTGCCAGTCCCCATGGCGGCGGTGCCTTCTCAGGCAAAGATCCCACTAAAGTAGACCGCTCAGCGGCCTATATTACCCGGTATCTGGCGAAAAATATTGTTGCAGCCGGATTGGCTAAACGCTGCGCGATCCAGCTTTCATACGCTATTGGCGTGGCCGAACCCTTGTCGATCAATGTCGATCTGCATGGAACGGGGACGGTCAGTGAAGAAAAGCTGGAAAAAATATTGCCAACTCTGGTACGTTTGACTCCCAAAGGTATTCGCACCCATTTAGGGCTTAACAAACCGATTTATAGCCCGACTGCGGCATATGGGCATTTCGGACGTCATGCAGAGGGTGATCTTTTCACTTGGGAAAAGACAGATTTGGTGGATGCGTTAAAAGCAGCTGTTTGAATCAGTTAATGGGTGCTAACCGCCCCGCATGACTAATAAAGAGAATCACGATCCGACCACAGTCCGTCAGCTTTATGGCCGTCGGCAGGGTCATGCCCTACGTGAAGGACAAATAGAATTAGTTGAGAAATTACTTCCGCAGATTAGCGTTCCGACAGAGGGGCCGGTAACATCAAAGCTGTTATTTGGTGATAACCGTCCTCTGCATTTCGAAATTGGCTTTGGCGCAGGTGAGCATATGGCAGCTCGAGCTGATATGTTGCCGGATCATGGCTTTATCGGCTGTGAGCCATATTTGAACGGAGTGGTTGGCGCGTTACAGCATATCCGCAACGGTGTTCTGCCCAATATCCGGCTCCACATGGGTAATGCGCTGGATGTGCTGGAACGGATTCCCGATGGCAGTTTAAATTTTGTTTATTTATTACATCCTGATCCGTGGCCAAAAGCCCGTCATGCAAAACGGCGTTTTATGAATCATGGTCCGGTTGATCTGATCGCGGCAAAGCTGAAATCTGGCGGCGAGTTTCGGTTTGGCACCGATCATCCTGTCTATCTGGAATGGGCGATGATGATCATGAACGGGCGAAGTGAATTTAACTGGCTTAGTCAAGGACCGCAAAGCTGGTTGATACGACCAGGTGGTTGGCCAGAAACCCGTTATGAAGCCAAAGCAAGGCGGCAAGGACACGAGGTCTGGTATTTCCGTTATCAGCGCAAATGATATTATCTAATAACAAATAATCTAAAAGATTTACTATTTTACTACTGTTTACTACATGCACCCTATTGTAAAATCGCAGTTGTCTGTGGTTTTGTTCGTTGCTGTTGGAGTTTTGTTAACCCTCATAAACTATATCCGCTGAACCAATAGCTGGTCGCGCAGATATTAGATCAATCAGGGGAGCTCTAACGAACAATGGGCAATATTCCATTAAACCACGATGCCGCGAGCCCAGAACAGATCAGTGCAGAAGCGATCGAAGCGGACGCTGACAGCCTCTATGAAACAGTCATGGGCAGTGCCACTCCGTCTGATTTGAACATTCAGTCGCGCAACCGGCATTTTTCTTCTGCAGCCATAGATCGTCGTTACTGGGTTGGCGGTGACCCTTATGCCACAGCATTTTTCAACGCATTATCTATCACCTTTCCGAAAGGAGAGACGTTTTTCATAAAAGTGCTTCAACAATATCGGGACGATGCACCAGAGAAATTGCGGCGGGAAATTTCCGGCTTTGTGCGTCAAGAGGCCGTGCACAGCAGGGAGCATCTGTTTTTTAATAAACAGCTAGAGCAGTCCGGTTATGACACATCGCGACTTGATAAAACATTGACAGATGTGCTCGACCGAATAGGGCAAATGTCACAAACTGAGCAGCTGGTAGCTACCACTTGTCTTGAGCATTTAACCGCAATCATGGCCGCCGAATATATAGCAAATCCACGCCATTTAAGAGACGCGGATGCCGAGCAGCGTAAAATGTGGCTTTGGCATGCCTCGGAAGAAATTGAGCATAAGGGCGTCGCCTATGATACATGGCTACACGCGACCCGGGATTGGAGCCGCACAAAACGCTGGCTGACTAAATCGGTTTTCATGACGCGTATCTCTTTGAGTTTCGCTAAAAACCGTTTCAAGGGCGCTTTAGACCTGCTGCGTCAGGACGGAGTATCAGATCTGAGAGCCCGTCTAGGTATATTGCGTTATGCCTTCGTCAAGCCGGGATTGCTGCGTCACGTTTTCTGGCCATGGATGCAGTTTTTTCTTCCCGGCTTTCATCCGTGGAACAAAGATGACCGGCACCTGATTCAATTGGCAGAAAGCGAATATGAAGCTGCGATCATGGACCAGCCAAAAGTGGCGGAGACCGTCGCTGTTATGGACAAACACCAAAATAGCGTTCCTGTGATAAAAGTAGCCTAAGCAGCTAACCGTCGCATGTCGTTGTCCTCTATGTCGCAGTTTTCCTTACTGTTGGAAACAGCATTTAGCGACAACAGGAATTCGACAGTCTTAACCAAGTCATTGCGGCCTTTGCTAAACCGCGATAATATGCGACCGCTTGGCCGAAAGCCCAATTTGGTCAGTACGTTAGCCGAGGCAGGATTGTCGATAAAATGGCTCGCGACAATTTCCTGGTGGTTTAGCGCTTTTGCTGTTTCCAACACAGCCCGGCCAGCTTCCGTAGCATAGCCCAGACCCCAGTGGTCGCGGCCGATCCAATAGCCCAGCTCGACACTGTTGCCTGCTGTCGGTTCAAGCCCGCACGTGCCGATGAGGCGCGGTGTACCGGCTGTCCGGCGATATATTAGCCAGCGCGGGTTTCTATCCTTATGGGGAAGAGCAAGAAATGCTTCCGCATCGCGCCGTTCATAGGGCCATGGCGCACTAGCAAGGTTGCGGACGATGGCTTCATCATTAATCGCATTATAGAGCGCGTCGGCATCTTCGGGCCAACCCGGCCTTAATAATAGTCTTGGTGTTCTGGCAAACATAGAACTCTCCGTTTCTTTTGGCTTAAGCCGAAGTTCAACCAGCCCTGCATTGTCTTGTTTAACCGCTCTGTAGGATTGAGTGATGACAATGCTGTGACAGGTTCGACAGGGAGAGATATTTGCTTACATAAAAAAAGGGAGAGGGGGTGACCCTCTCCCTGAAATCCGGTGGTTCTTTCGAGCCGTTCCAAATTATGGCTTGGTCATCCCTCAAAGGATAACCAGCTATTGGTTATCCCGTTACTCTGCGGCTTCCGCCATGGCATTGACCGACACATATTTGCGGCCAAGCTTGCCTTTGTGAAATTCGACTTTTCCGTCAATAAGCGCGAACAAAGTATGGTCTTTACCAATACCGACATTGCGACCCGGATGAGTCTTGGTTCCGCGTTGGCGGATAATAATATTGCCGGCTACAACAGCTTCGCTGCCATATTTTTTGACGCCTAAACGGCGGCCTTCTGAATCACGGCCGTTACGTGACGAACCGCCTGCTTTCTTATGTGCCATGGTTTAGTCCTCTTTCTTAGCAGCCGGTTTCTTTGCGGCTGATTTCTTGGCCGGAGCCTTTTTCTCTGCTGCTGGCTTTTCTTCTGCTTTTGAAGCAGTCTTTTTAGCTGGGGCAGCCTTTTTTTCAGCAGCTGGTTTGTCTTCAGCAGGCTTGGCAGCTTCCTTCTTAGGCGCGGCTTTTTTGGCGGCCTTTTCAGAACCGATCGCGTTGATCTTCAACACGGTATGCTGCTGGCGATGGCCGTTTTTACGGCGATAATTATGCCGGCGGCGCTTCTTGAAGATAATGACCTTCTCGCCTTTTTCCTGCGCTACAATTTCAGCAGCCACGGTCAGGCCTTTCAGGTCTTTCATGTCACTGCCGTCACCGGCCAGCAACACATCATCAAGGGTAACCGAATCGCCGGCTTCACCAGCTAATTTTTCGACTGCGATTATATCTCCCGCGGCAACACGATATTGTTTACCGCCGGTGCGCACTATAGCGAACATGGCATTTTCCCGTTTCAATCTTGTGGTTCCAACGCATGGGCAAGGAAACGCGAGTCTCTCGGCTCACGTTGGAAAGAGTGAGCGGGTACTAGATAGACATGGCTGTGTCAACCGGCGCTGGCTGAATTTCAGGTATATAATAGTGGCGTAGATGCTCAGACACCATGATAATGCAACGCAACGCAAAGACCATTGCCGCAGCAATCCGCGCAGCCTAAGATGTTTTTATGAAATTATCCATCATTCTGGTCCCGGCCTTGAGCCTGTCTTTATCCGCATGTGCTATGCAGTCCGGTGATTTCCCGTCCTTATCGAAACGGGCATATGAAGATGAATCGGTAATTGATGACAAGGCACCAAAGCCACCGCAAATGAGTGCTCTCCCGGCTGCTTTGGAAAATGCTGTCGCGGCAGCTGTGCGACAAAGTGGCGCGGCGCATGAGGTTTTTCTAAAAAACTTGCCCAAGGCCAATAACCGTGTTTCCGCAGCTCGCGGTGCCGCCCCCTCCAGCGAATCATGGGTGGTGGCCCAGATGGAGCTTTCGTCATTGGAGAGGGACCGCAGTCCGTCGATCTCGGCGTTGGCGGACCTGGATTCTCTATATATGCAGCGGCTCGAACAGGAACTTGACGGAGCAGAGCTAGGCGCAGCGGCGCTTATCGCAAAATCAAGAGACGATATTGAAAAGCAGGTTGCGGCGCAGCAACGGGAAATAGATACATTGAAATCCCGGTTACGCTAATATCCGGCTTATTTTTGCGCTGCCCTTGCAGCCTCTATTGCTGCTTTGTGCGCTTTGCCATTTTCGACATAATGAGCCACGCCCATCCGCATACCAGCGATGGCGGGTTCGGTGAGGTCGCGTAAATATTTGGCGGGTGATCCGGCCCATAGCTGACCTGTCGGGATTCGTTTGTTGGGGGTTAATGTTGCGCCAGCTGCCAACATGGCGTCCCCTTCGATGACGCAGCCGTCCATGACCGTTGTGCTCAGGCCGACAAAAGCGCGATCTTCCAAAGTGGCACCGTGGAGCATGACCATATGGCCGACCAGAGCGTCTTCGCCAATAATCGTCGGATTGCCGTTCGGCGTGGCCGGGGTTGCACTATCGCAGTGGATGGTCGTGCCATCCTGTATATTAGAGCGCGCGCCAATCCTGATGAAATTGACATCGCCGCGTATCACGCAATTATACCAGATGCTGGCCTCTGGGCCAATTTCTACATCACCGATAATCTTGCAACCGGGGGCAATAAAAGCTGATTCGTGAATCTTGGGCGTTTTGCCATTGAACGGCAGGATAAGCGGATCGGTCATATGTCGGATTTCCAGTCTTTGGCTTCAATATGGTAAACGATAGTCGGATTCAGGCTATTATCATATTCTGGATCGTGAAAGTCCAGCTCTGGCCGGTGGGTCATGCCAAGGCGTTTCATCAGTCCCCATGACGCTTCATTGGCGGCAACCGTTAATGCCACAACGAACGGAGCGTTATAGCGGGTAAAGGCGGCATCCATTGCCGCCGCTGCGGCTTCCTTCGCATAGCCCTCGCCCCAGACATCCTCACGGAGCCGCCAGCCTATCTCAAATGCGCCGGTTAATTTGGGTTGGGGGGCATTCACACGCTTCAAACCGCAAAAGCCAAGTAACGCGCCATCGGATTTGCGCTCGACAATCCAGAATGTGTGCCCGAAATCGCGGTGATAACCTTTGATTCGCTCCACCGCCGCCAGAAATTCTTCCCGCGATTGCACGCCGCCCAGCCAGCGGGTGACGTTGGGAGTATTGAGATGTTCCATGAATGGTTCGATATCTGTATCGCGCCAATTGCGTAGCCGCAGCCGTTCTGTTTCCAGAACAACATCGTTCATGCAGTATCTCCATCACGCAAAAGCCGCGCTGCATCGGCGGCAAAATAGGTCAGAATGCCGGAACAGCCCGCCCGCTTGAACGCGATCAGCTTCTCCATCATCAAAGCATCACGGTCGCCAACACCTGCGGCTGCGCCCGCCTCGACCAACGCATATTCGCCCGAGACCTGATAAGCGAAAACCGGCACGTTAAATTCAGCTTTGGCGCGATAAATGATGTCGAGATACGCCAAGCCCGGCTTGACCATCACGCTGTCTGCACCCTCGGCAATGTCCATAGCGATTTCACGGATGGCTTCATCGCTATTGGCCGGGTCCATCTGATAGGATTTCTTGTCGCCTTTCAATGTATCGCCAGAACCAACTGCATCACGGAATGGCCCGTAAAACGCGCTGGCATATTTTGCGGAATAGGCCATGATCTGGACAACATGGTGATTGGCCAGTTCCAGCGTATCGCGGATAGCGCCGACCCGGCCATCCATCATATCGGAAGGGGCAATAATGTCTGCGCCGGCATTGGCTTGATTCAAAGCCTGTTTGGTCAGCATGTCGAGGGTCCGGTCATTATCGACATAGCCGTTGGCATCAAGCAAACCATCCTGCCCGTGGGCGGTATAAGGGTCCAGCGCCACATCGGTCAGCACGCCGATATCATCTCCCATGGCATCTTTTATCGCTTTGGTCGCACGGCACATCAGATTGTCGATATTCAGCGCCTCTGCGCCATCATCGCTGCGTTTTTCGGGTGGCGTGTTGGGGAAAAGGGCTACGCACTGTATCCCGAGCTCGCGTGCTTCTTTTGCACGCTCTACAATCAGGTCCACCGACCAGCGGGATACACCGGGAAGCGCCGCAACCGGATCTTCAATTCCGTGGCCCTCCGCAATGAACAGGGGCCAGATAAGGTCCGAAGGCGTCAAGACATTTTCACGGACTAACGCTCTGGTCCAGGAAGTAGCGCGAGAGCGACGCAGGCGCGTGCGGGGGAAAGCATGGTTTTGGGTCATAAAGACAATATAGAGTGGCGGCGGCGTAGGGCAATTTTTATTTAACCGCGTTTATTACACCTCAGGCGCCGAAAATATAAAGTCTTCCGCTGCGCCTTATGGTATGCGAGCTTCAATCATTAACTCTCAACTAATTGATGTTTTTTCGATCCGGTTAATTTCTCTTTGCGGCTCTTGATTGTTTGACGCGCTTTTCAATGACCCCAGAGCTGCTCCGGGTGTAACATTCCTCAAGCGCTGTAATTCGTCTTTGAACCTTGCGAGTTCTTTGCCGTTTAGCGCGGCGCGTTCGACGAATTTAACCGAATTGGGGTTAATTGTCCGGCCATTGCGATAAAGTTCATAATGCAAATGTGGGCCGGTCGAAAGGCCGGTAGAACCGATATAGCCGATAATCTGTCCCTTGCGGACGCGGGTTCCGTTGCGTACGGCAATGCGGCTCATGTGCGCGTAGCCGGAAGCGAGCGAGCCGCTATGCTTTAATTTCACATATTTACCATAGCCGCCCTTGCGGCCTGCATAGGCGACAGTGCCGTCTGTCACCGCGTATATCGGAGAGCCATAGCCGCCGCCAAAATCCATCCCGCTATGCATGCGTTTATAGCGTAATATCGGGTGGCGGCGCATACCATAGCGCGATGTGAGGCGTCCCCGTGTAGGGCGGACCAGCTCGCCGCGGGATTGGCCGACACCGGATGCCTCAAACCAGTTGCTGCGTCCGCCGCTGGTCCATTTCAACATCTGTGCCTTCATTTTTCCATCGCGCTCTATACCGGCATAAAGCAAGTCTCCGACTTCCACTTCGCCGGTTTCGGCCCGGCGATAATCCAGGATTATATCAAATTCATCTGTCGCGCGGATATCGCGTGAAACCGACATTTTCTTGCCGATGACTTGGAGGAACTTTTGTACAGCTCCGGCAGGTGCGCCCGCTGCACGAGCGGAGCGGTAAAGGCTGGTACCAACTACGCCCTTCACCCTTAATGGTGTATTATCAACCATGATCGGTTGACGGTTGAGTTTCAGTTGTCCACCGCTACGTTGAATTTCCAGATTCAGATCAAAACGCGCCCGAAACGCCATTTGGTCCAGCGGCCTTGGTTGGTTTTGGGAAGCGCGACGTCCCAATGTAACGTCAATTTTCGTTCCTGGCTTGATCTCGTCCAAACTAATCGCTTCAGAGATTAGATTTGTGACTTCACCTGCTTCTGAATCGGCTATTCCTGCACGTTGTAACACTCGCCGTAAGCTATCCCCTTGGCCAAGAGTTGCGATAAGTTCAACATATGGACGTTCAGGACTTTGCGCCAATGGCCGTACGGCGTCCGTAGCGGCCATTCGGATACCGGTATCCGCCCCATAAGCAAGCGGGGTGATCATTTGCGAGCGTGCCCGATCCGCATGAAGCCCTGTAAGAGCCGCTTTTGAATGGCCGCTGATTGGGCCAAATTCAGGGAACAGAGATAGCGCGAAGCCGCAGAGCAAGACCAATGTTGCAAGCCCGCGAAACCATGTAAAACTACCGATGTTACGGCCAAGGTCGGGCACCCAGTCAATCTGGGCCAGATATTCGCGCCATTGTTCCATTTTACCGGTCAGGAGGCCGGGCCATATTTTCTCAATGATCGGGCCGGAGAAAGCAGATGCCGGTGCTGACGGTTCTGCGGTAATCGCGGCAGACCCCATTCCCTGATCAGCAAGCATTTCGATACTTTTGAACAAACGCACCCCTTCGCGGTGTTGTTCCTGAAGAAAAGCTTTACGCAAAGATCAGAGTGTCACCGCAATGTTATTTTTTCATTGTGAAGGAACAAGGTTAAAGTCAAATTAAGATCGAATCTGATCACAAGCTATGCGTTAAACCGTGCTAATTCGCGGATATCCGGCAAGTGGCCACTATTAACATCATAAACTATTTTGCTGGTTCAGGGCGGATTATACTTGCCAGTTTGACATAGATGCGGTGAGGTAGGGCAAATGTCCGATTTTTCTCAGTCCCCCGTTATCGCTGTTCTGGGCCCGACGAACACCGGCAAGACCCATTTGGCGGTCGAAAGAATGTGTGCCCATTCCAGCGGCATGATCGGTTTTCCTCTGCGTTTGCTGGCAAGGGAGGTTTATGACCGCGTCGTAGCGTTAAAAGGTGAAAACCGTGTGGCACTGGTTACGGGGGAGGAAAAAATCATTCCGCCGGATGCCCGCTGGTTTTTGTGCACAGCCGAAGCGATGCCGGTTCACAGAGATTTCAGCTTTGTAGCCATTGATGAAGCCCAGCTTGGAATAAATCCCGAGCGCGGGCACATTTTCACCGACCGGATGTTGAATATCCGTGGCCGAGATGAAACGATGATTTTGGGTTCCGACAGCCTGCGACCGTTGATAGAGCAATTGATTCCTGACGCCGAGATTATCTCTCGCCCGCGGTTTTCCACGCTCAGCTATGCCGGCTCACGCAAATTATCACGATTGCCGCGGCGCTCGGCGATTGTCGCCTTTTCACTTGAAGATGTTTATGCCATCGCCGAAATGCTCCGCCGGCAACATGGCGGAGCGGCCATTGTTATGGGGTCACTGTCACCGCAAACCCGCAATGCGCAGGTCAAAATGTATCAAGACGGCGAAGTGGACTATCTGGTCGCCACAGACGCAATCGGCATGGGGTTGAACCTGGATGTGTCCCATGTTGCCTTTGCATCTTTGAGGAAATTTGACGGCCGCCGCCGTCGCCGCCTGACACTCGCAGAAATCGGTCAGATCGCTGGCCGTGCGGGTCGTCATCAAAAGGATGGCAGTTTCGGTGTGCTATCGGGGCTGGCGTCATCGGACGAGTTGCAGCCGGAAGAGATAGAACGGCTTGAAGATCATGATTTTCCGCGTCTGGAATGGCTATACTGGCGCAATGCAGAGCCGGATTTGACCAGCGTCACCGACCTGATCCAATCCCTTGAAGAGGCACCGGGGGAGCGGCTGTTACATGCGGCGCCGGAAGCCGTTGATCTGGCGGTGCTCAAACGGCTGGCGCAGGATCCTGATGTTACTCGGCTGGCCAAAGGAAAAAATATGGTGGGCCTGTTGTGGGAAGCGGCCTGTATTCCTGATTTTCGCAAAGTCGGCGCTGATCATCAGGCACGTTTTGTTGCCGCGCTCTGGCCCTATCTGGCACAGGGCAGCGGTCGTATTCCTCACGCACGCATGGCGCAGGAAATCGCACGGCTGGAAAATGTCCAGGGTGATATTTCTACCCTTGCTGCTCGTATATCTGCTGCGCGCAGTTGGAGCTATATTGCGCAAAAATCGCGCTGGGTCGAACAAGCCGGTGTGATGGTGGAGCGCACACGCGCACTGGAAGCCCGGTTAAGTGATGCCATGCATAATCAGCTAACCCAAAGATTTGTTGATAAGCGCACACGCATGTTGATGCGCGGATTAATGAAAGATGCAGTCCCACAAGATGTTGCGCTGGAGCCTGATGGCGCGATATTAGTTGATGGAGTAGAAATTGGGATGCTGAAAGGCTTCCAATTTGTTGTTCCTTCGGATAGCCGGAGGGAAGACCGCAAGATGCTGTTAGCTGCAGCGGAAAAATATTTGGGACCGATTATGACCGACAAAGCCGATGCACTTGCAAAAGCACCCGATAGTGAACTGACGCTGGCTGCCGATGATGCCGGTCAACCGGTAATTTACTGGCAGGAGGCAAGGCTTGCCGTTCTGGCCAAAGGCAAGAATCTGCTACATCCCGAAATCAAATTTGATCGCGCCCTGAAAGACATCTCTCCCGAGAACAGCAAAAAGGCCGAAGAACGGGTCAAGCAGTGGGTAGAGGTGATGAAGGCAAAGCATTTGGAAGGACTCGTCAAAATAGACGCGCTTGCCAATGATGCGGCGACCCCTGCCTCTGTTCGTGCATTATTTGCCCAGATCGTGGAAGTGGGCGGTATAATCGAGCGACGCCAGATTGATCAGGCGGTTCGCGCTCTGGATAATGATTTACGAGGTGTGGCGCGACGCGGCGGGCTGGTGTTTGGTGCGCTGGATATTTTTCATCATGCATTGATGAAGCCGGGAGCTGTGCTTTGGCGCAATGCGTTGTTCGCGGCGCTGGATGAAAAGCCGATGATCGCGTTGCCCGGTGATAATGCGGTGCATCTCAAGGACTGGAAATTTGCCGTTCCTGAACATGCCAGTCGATTGGGCTTTCGCCGGATTGGCGGCGAATATGTCCGGGTCGATATGGCGGAGCGGCTGGTTAAGCAGGCGCATGAAGCACGGCAGGCAGGGCCGGTTTTCAAAATTGATCCCGCTCTTGCAACGTCCCTTGGATTGTCGGCGAAAGTGCATGAAGCGCTGCTCGATATGGCTGGATTTGTAAAAACAGACGAAGAGCTTTCGGTTTCTGAAGCAGTCAGAACAGCTGAAGCAGACAAAACGCCTGAAGCGGATAAAGCAAAAGGAGAAGCAGAGGCTTCAGCGGAGGTTGCTTCATCGGCATCCTCAACTCCAGCGGCTCCAAAAGACAAAACAGTATCTTCAGTTTCAGCCGATTCAAATGATAGCGAGCAAGCGGAAACGCCTTCTCCGCATTGGCGCTGGAAGGGTATGGGTAAGCCGCGTTCAGGAAAACCGAAAAATAATCATTCGGGCAAGCCACGGAACAAAAAATCCGGTAAAGCGGGTTCCAGACCGCGCAAAACGGAACCAGTGTTGGCTACGGCGGGTGGTGCCTTTGCTGAACTGGCCGCGCTGAAAAAGGCGATGAAAAAATAGACTGAAACGGGGCTGAAAGACATCAGGACACTGTTTTGAAAAATAGAAAAGCCGCTGAAACGACCACTGATCCGCTGGTGCTCAGGATAGACAAGCTGCTTTGGTTTTTGCGTTTCGCGGGCAATCGGGCGATGGCAAAGAAATTAGCTAATAGAGGGCTTGTGCGCCTGAATGGCCGCAGAGTGGATCGGGCGCATATGATGGTCCGGCAAGGGGACATTTTAACGATTCCGAAAGGCCGTGAAGTGCATGTCATCCGGATTGCGGTTTTGCCCGTTCGGCGTGGCAGTGCCGTTGATGCAGAAAGTTGTTTTGAACGGTTGCGTACGGGCGAATGAAACAGCTCCGAAGGCATCGGAGTATTATATTAGACAGGAACCAGCTATTGACGTTACTAAATTTGCACAATAGCAGAGGCGCGATGATCGTATATTAACGGCCTGTAAGATGGAGTAGACGAGCCGATGACTTATGTTGTTACCGAGGCATGCATTAAATGCAAATATATGGACTGTGTGGAGGTCTGCCCCGTCGATTGCTTTTATGAAGGCGACAACATGCTCGTCATCAATCCCAGCGAATGTATTGATTGCGGTGTATGTGAACCGGAATGTCCGGCTGAAGCTATTTTGCCGGATACAGAAGACGGTTTGGAAAAATGGCTGGAAGTTAATACAAAATATTCCGAAAGCTGGCCAAATATCACTGTGAGCCGCGAACCGCCCGCTGATGCCGACGAGTTTAAAGGCGTTGAAAATAAGTTCGAGAAATTTTTCTCCGAAGCCCCTGGCGAAGGCGATTAAGTTTAGGGGTTTTATACAACCTCAAGCGTCGGGTGTAGGTTTTTTATAAACCTCAGGCGCCGGGCGCGGGCATCCGCCCGCTTGGCTTTCCTGCATAAGCTCGGGCGCGCGGTCGCGCTTGCCGACGCTACGCGTCGGTTCAGCCCTCCCTCGAGATGGCGCACCAAGGCGCTCCCTCGAAATGGCGTACCAAGGCGCTTCCTCGAGGTGGTACACCAGTCCGAGCGCAGCGAGGCAAGGCCGACCGGCCGCCGCGCCTTATGGCGCGTAGCCAAGGGCGCGGATGCGCCCGCCCGGCGCTTGAGGTAAAAAAAGAATCTCCCCCCGAGTGCAGCGAGGCAAGGCCGCCAACATATACTGGCGTCCGCCGCGCCTTATGGCGCGTAGCCAAGGGCGCGGATGCGGCCGCCCGGCGCTTGAGGTAAAATAAAAATTTCTTCAAATAAAAGTTTCTTAACGCAACGATAATTGCTTTTTTGTGTCGAATCTGTTAATACTGGTGTCGGTTAACGGCTGGGCACGGGGGTGTTTGGTCGTTATATGTATGAACAAAAGGGTTTTTTCGTCGGTTTTGCTTCAATAACTTTGACCGGGATTATCCTTCTTTTCCTTCAAGAAAGAAAGGTTTTTTATGGCTGCGAATACGCTGTCCTTTGATGTGGGCGATTATGTTGTTTACCCGAAACACGGTGTAGGCCGGGTTATCGAACTGCAGAACGAAGAAATTGCCGGAATGCAACTTGAACTCTATGTCCTGCGGTTTGAAAAAGAACGTATGACATTGCGTGTTCCGATGAACAAGGCCGAGGGTGTCGGCATGCGTAAGCTATCTTCCGACAAGACGCTAAAGGAAGCGTTGGAAACGCTAAAAGACAAGCCAAAAGTCAAACGCTCCATGTGGTCGCGCCGGGCGCAGGAGTATGAAGCGAAGATCAATTCCGGTGATCTGGTATCCATCGCGGAAGTAACCCGCGATCTGTTCCGTGCGGATGATCAGCCAGAGCAAAGTTATTCCGAACGACAGATTTTTGAAGCGGCGTCCAGCCGTCTGGCCCGCGAGCTGGCTGCGATGGAAGAAACCGACGAGCCAACCGCTCTCGAAAAAATTCTGGAAATCCTGAATATTGCGGCGCCTCAATATTATGAGGACAAAGAAGCCTGATTTTCTGAATATGTTTTTTAAGCATTTAAAAAACCGCTCCGGTATTCGGGGCGGTTTTTTTGTTGGGGGGGGTGGGGATAAGACCTCAGGCGCCGGGTGTTTTTTATTTTACCTCAAGCGCGGTGGGATTCTTTATTTTTACCTCAAGCGCCGGGCGGGCGCATGCCCGCGCCCGGCGCTTGAGGTTAAATAAAAACTCCCCGCAACTCTAGACACACACCCAAAGTCGGCCACCCCTCCGACGCGAAGCGGAGGCAAGCGCGACCGCGCGCCCGAGCTTATGCGAGGAAAGCCAAGCGGGCGGATGCGCGCGCCCGGCGTTTGAGGTCTAAAAAAGAATCACCTCAACTCTAGACACACACCCAAAGTCGGCCACCCCCCGACGCGAAGCGGAGGCAAGCGCGACCGCGCGCCCGAGCTTATGCGAGGAAAGCCAAGCGGGCGGATGCGCGCGCCCGGCGTTTGAGGTCTAAAAAAGAATCACCTCAACTCTAGACACACACCCAAAGTCGGCCACCCCCCGACGCGAAGCGGAGGCAAGCGCGACCGCGCGCCCGAGCTTATGCGAGGAAAGCCAAGCGGGCGGATGCGCGCGCCCGGCGCTTGAGGTAAAAATAAAGAATCACCCATGCCTGAAACTAAGCCAGAACCTGCCTTATCCGCTGTTACGCGCCTGGAAATTCACAAAATATCATTAAGCTTTTTCACCCCATTGTCCCAATTTTGGACAAGCTCCTAATATTGCGATTTTCACATTTTACGCCCGTTTACCATTATATGCCTTGGCTACCCGTGCTTATAGCAACTTTGGATATTGGATAAACAACCGGATTTATGCGACTTTACTTGTAGTTTGTAATTTTCGGGTTGGTATATTTAGCGAATTCTTATATTAAGGTTTCATTAACGATATAGGGGTGAGTCGGGTCGCGACTCCCATTAATATTAAGCGAGGACTTTACGCTCACCAAAGTTCTTGGCGACGTTACGTAATGAGGGGCACTCATGCGATATTTATTTCCGGCGAAAGCCGGCGTGGCACTGGCCGCAGCGATTCTGGCTGTGCCTGCTGCTGCCAACGAAATAGACAATGCGCGTTCATTTGACATCGCCGTCAGTGGCTCAATAAGTCAGTATTGCGCATTGGGCGGCATTGCGGACATGGATTTCGGCAATCTGGAACGCCGCGGTCTTAGCCGTCAGGTTCCGGTGGCCTTTAATTGTAATATGCCATTCACGATGACCATCAATGGCGAGCGTGGTGCGTTAACGCACACGACTATGCCAAATGGTCAGGGGCCTTTTGGCGGCCAATTGCCTTATTCGCTGTCCATCGAAATGCCTGTGCGTCACCCGGCGCAGCAGGTCGTTACCAAATCGTTTACCAGCCGCCAGATTCAGGCCGGCGGCATTATTTCCAGCAACGGCGGTATCGCCACAGATGGCATGGTTCTGGGCGTTGAGCTTGGCTTGCCTTCGGGTGAGGCCGGACTGCTGGCTGGAGAATATTCCGAGATGATCACGATTACGGTCTCTCCGATCTGAGTTTCGTCTGCGGAATGATCTGCAGACGGTATTACGCCGGAAGGGCAGGCATCGATGCCCCTCTGGTTTGCGACCCAACCGATGCGAACAAAAGACCGATACCCAAGTTAATAGGGACGGTTTAACAAAAGGAAGTAAGTCATGAAAAATATCCTATCCGGCGCAGTTGCCGCAATCGCTCTTGTTGCTATCTCGGCTCCTGCCGCTGCACAGACCAACGAACTGCACTATGCGGGCACTGCTTTAGGTGGTTATACAATCACCAACCCACAGGATTTCCCTTTTCCTTTCGATGGTCTGTTCATCCTTGCCGGTGAACTGGGCGTTGCAACTCAAGTTGGCACACGCTACACTGCGCAAGCATCTGCACCAGGCGACACCGAAACCGCTACTCCAACAGTTACCGTTGATTTCCGTTTGAGCGGAACCGTTAACAAAGACTGTTCGTTCTATTCAGGTAACACTGCATCAGCAACGAACATCGACTTTGGTGTAATCGGAATCCGTACCGGCAACAATGAAAATGTTAACAATGCATTCGAAATGGTTGGCCCTGCGGTTGCGAACATTGAATCACTGACTGCTGGTTGTAACTTCAACAACGAAGTTGAAATCTCGAAAGACGACATCCGTGGTCTGGTTAATAATGCTCCTGGTGGTTTTGATACGAATGAATTCACCGCAAATATTCCATATGAAGTGGATGCAAACTGGACCGGCGTTGCGCTTAACGCTCAGACAACCGGTTCCGCGCAGAATCTGAATGTGGCAACCAATGCAAATGCTGGCACCAAACAGCAAGGCGCATGGCGTTCTGCTATGACCATCGACATTACTGCACCGGTAATAACGGGCAAAGGCCTGGTCGCTGGTACCTATGAAGGCACCACGACACTGACGCTTCGCGCGCTTTAAGCCTTGTTATAATATTTGAGAGAAGGGGGAGGATTATTCTTTCCCCTTTTCTTAACTTTTTTGTGAAATAACGTTAAAAAAACTTGGTAAAAATCTGGGGGCATTGTTCATGACGCTATTGACGACATTAAGACGGCGTGTTTGCGCTACGCTATTGTTAGTCGCCGCTCTGGCGCTAACGACACCGGCCCTCGCCATGCGTGTTTCACCCATGGTTATCGAAATGGAATCACGCGGGACGGATGCGACCGCCCGTATTGAAGTGCAAAATATTAATCCGGATAAATTGGCATTCGAAACCCGTGTTTTCCGTATGGAAATTGATGCCGAAGGCGAAATTACCGAAACGCCAGCTGATGAAGATTTTCTGATATTCCCGCCACAAGGCGTATTACCTGCCGGAGGCCGTCAGGTCGTTCGTTTGCAATGGCTTGGCCCCGCAGAGCCGAATACGTCTCAGGCTTATTATGTATCTGTTGAGCAACTACCCGTAAAATTGGAGCCTTCAGTTACCGATGCTGTCGGGGCACAGGTGCAAATCCTTTATAATATGCGCGCACTGGTTGTTGTCGCACCGCCAGGCGCAAAACCTGATGTGTCCGCGACGAAGGTAGAGCAGGTTTTTTACCAGCCGCCCGCTCCTCCTGGCGCAGCAGAACAGCCGGAAATGCAGGACGGAGTGGCTATCACCCTAACCAACACAGGCCGCCGCCATGCAATGATGGCGAATTTTGGTTGGCAATTGGTTGGTACGGACAAGGATGGCAAGTGGCTACGGGTCGATATCTCTCCTGAAGAACTGACGCGTGCGGTCGGGACTGGCTATGTTCCGGCGAATGGCGAACGTATTTTCCGTGTACCTGTTCCAGGATTTGGCCCGGGACCGATTAAACTGACATTCCAGCAATGAACCGCTCCGTTCTTTTTTGTACCGTTGCGCCCTTGGCTTTATGGTCCGGGGGAGCATTGGCTCAGGTAACCATACCTTTGCCGGGTCAGACCAGTTCCCAAACTGGGGAGGCCGGCCGGCAGGATGAACCTGCAACGATTCCTCTTCCCGGGGATCCTGTATCCGGGCCGGTTGAGACACCTGAAACGTCACCAGAACCAGCAGAGCCGGTTGTGCAGCAATATCCGATTGGACCGCATGGCCGTCCGGATATTAACCCATATGACCGCGACATTGATATGACGGTGCCGCTGACCTTTCAGAGCCGCAGTCTAGGCGAGATTCCTCTGCGGTTGACGGCAGATGACAGGTTTTTGATCGAATCAGAAACCTTTCTGCGCTTGATGACGTCGGTTCTGAACGAGAATGCACATACTGATCTATCAGAAAAATTAGCATCTTTGCCTCAGTTCGGGCCAGAGGATTTGAGTGAAACCGGCGTTGAACTTACTTATGATCCCAGTACTTTGGCGGTCGTGGTGGTTGAGGTTTCACCAGAACAGCGCGCAATTCGCGATTTATTTGCGCCGCCACGCGATGATATCAATGACATTACATTAGAGCCGGCTGATTTTTCCGCTTTTCTTAACCTGAGCGTAGCAAGTACCTATTTTTGGGAAGGCAATGAGATTAATCCGCCGACCATTAATTTTGATGGGGCTGTGCGGCTTGGTCCGGTGGTGTTTGAGGGCGACGCGCAACTAGGCCAAAGATTTGGTTTAACCGGCGATTCGTACAAGCTGACACGCAATTATGCGCGACTGGTTTATGATGAGCCGGAGGATTACCGCCGTTGGTTCCTGGGCGATCTTGATCCCGAAATCCGCGGTCAGCAAGCATTTGTTTCGATGGGTGGTGTCGGTGTCTTGCGCCAAAAGCGTCGGTTTAACGCTTTTCGTTCGGCAATCCTGCAATCCAATCGTCAACTTATAGTCCAGCGCGATTCGACTGTGCGTTTTTTGCGAAATGGCACGCTATATCGTGAAATACGTCTTCAGCCGGGGCGTTATGATTTTAGTTCGCTGCCGCTCATTGCAGGCAGCAATGATATCGACATTCAGGTGACCGACAATACCGGCGCGGTGCAGAACCTGTCCTATCAACAATATCTCGATCCGATTGACCTTGATCCCGGCGATCATGAATATGGCGCATTTTTCGGACCGACGAGCGAAACATTTGGCCGCGCACCCGATTATCGCGGGCCGCTGGCTTTTACGGGTTTCTTTCGCAAAGCCTTTTTTAATCGTCCGGCCATCGGCATAGGTATTCAGGCCAGCAAAGATGTGCAGACGCTCACCGGTCAGACCCAGTTTGTATTGGGCAATGGTGGACGATTATTGCTGGACGCCGGAGGAAGCAATTCCAAATCCGCGGGGCAGGGATTTGTAGGTGGCATCAGTTACGAACATTTTATTGATCGCGGCGGCCTGTCCGATAGCTTCACGATCAGGGCCGATTATATTTCGGACCATTTTGCCACTTTGAATAATGTGGACGGAATTAATACAACATCTGTAACGGCGTCGGCGCAATATACGCATCAGTTTAATCTGAAATTTTTGACGACCACAACCGCTTCTTATCTGAAAGGTCGTGGATCACTGGGCGACAGTTATCGCATCGGGACCACCGGCTATTATCGTTTGAACCGGGAATGGACGTTCCGGGCTGGCGTTGATTACGCGAAGTTTCCCAGTTCATCTGCCCGGGGTAACGGGTTTAGCGTCAGCATCGGACTTGTATTCCAACCGGATTACAGACGCCGTGCCGAGGCGCGGTACGAAAGCCGTGATAGCGTTAAAGAGCTTTCCTATAACCAGAGCGGCCTGAACCAGCTTAACAGCGTCGGCTTTGGCGGTGTCATCGCGCATGAAAACAATAATGCACGCGCCCAAGGCTATGCGTCCTATTCCGCTAACCGTTTTGACGCATCGATAAGCCATGCCAGCTTCGGGCCGAGTATTTCGGATTTCGGACAGGTCAACGCCACTTCGGTCCGTGTGGGTACGACATTGGCTTTTGCAGACGGTCTATTTGGTATCGGACGGCGGATTAATGACAGTTTCATGTTGCTTTCCGCACACGAAAATCTGGGTGATCGCAGCGTGGTAGCCGGACAATCACTGGCCGAGAATAATTATATCAGTAAAAGTGGCGCATTGGGTTCAGCCGTCAACAATTTCCTTGGTTCCTATTCTACCCAATCAGTCCAATATGACGTGGAAGATCCGCCAACCGGTTATGATACCGGTTCGGGAATATTCCGTGTATATCCGTCCTATAAGAGCGGATATGCCGCGCGTATCGGGACCGATGCGTTTGTCAGCGCGATGGGTACGCTGGTTCTGGGGCCGGACCAGCCGGTTTCATTGATCGGTGGTCGCGTGAATTTGCTGGATGTACAAGAAGGGGAGAATCCGCAGCCGGTTCCTTTCTTCACCAATTCGGTCGGGCGTTTTGCCATTGCCAACCTGTTGCCGGGCCGCCGTTATCTGGTTGAAACATATGGGCCTAATGGCACGATCGACAAAAGTTTTGAATTCACTGTTCCGGCCGATACGGACGGTTTGGTGAAACTTGGTACCGTTCGTCCGGGCATGAAGAAATAGGAGACACTAATGCTGCGTCCATTTTTGACTTTTTTAGCAGCCTCTGTGGCTGCACCAGCTTTGGCCCAGGTTCCTGCGGCACCCGCCGACCAATCGACCGAATGCCTTCTTCGTGTCAATCCTGCTCCGGCAAGCTGGATCATAGACGGGCATGATCCGTTCTCCGGCTCTATTCCCGAAGGCACATTTGGCGTGACTTTTGTGAATGAAGGCGGAGCAGATTGCCGTTTTGTACCGGTATTTGAATTGCGGCAACCGCCATTTGGCCTGTCCAAAGACATGGGGCAACCCGTGGAATATAGGTTGTTGAACCTGACCGACACAACCGATGCAACGCCGCGTGCAGGCCGGTCACAGCGCCGGGCTACCCAGCGTGAAATGGTGCTTAAGCCAAGAGAATCACGCTCGCTAATGTATAAGCTTGTTGCTGAGCCGAGGCAGATAAATAGTTCTGGAACGTTCACGCAGGACGTGACTTTAGAAGCTCAGGATAGCCAATTTCGTTCTTTGGGGGGCGCGCCTCTGGTTCTGGGGCTAACCGTACTCCCGTCCGCGCGGATCAGCCTGGCAGGCTCCTATACGATGAGCGATGGTCAGGCCGTTGTTGATCTGGGCGAATTGCGGGAGGGCATCGCGCCGACTATGCTCCGCCTGAATGTCAGTAGCACGGGTGATTACGAGATTGCCGTAACCTCTGCAAATTCCGGACAGCTTCGTTTGGGAACCAGCCAATGGTTCGTTCCCTATTCCGTTGCGATAGGCGGGAATGCGCTAAACCTTGTTGGAACCCGCACCGTTACGGGGACTCCCAGAGCCGGACTTGTTCGCGACTCTTTGCCGTTACAGTTCATTATCGGCGATGTTTCTAACAAACGTGCCGGGGTTTATAGTGACGTGCTTTCGGTAACGATTACAGCCCGATAATCCTTGCTAATCAAACAACTAGTAAAATACTGCTGTGGCAAGTCTTTGCGGTCTGATACTCATGATGACTGTATTTAATTTATAGTAATGATAATTTGGGTGTCGCCCATATTGCAGTAGCGTAGAATAAAAGTTCGTCAGCTTCGCTGTAGCGAAGATTATTACCAATAGTAAATCGCCTGTTAACTCTGCTCGTTGACGCTAGCTTCAATGGCCTGTGTCAAGTTCTTTTCATCAGAAACGAATTGAAAGCAGGAATATGGCGAAGAAACTTATCAGTGCGATAGCAGTGGTGGTTGCGGCCACGGCTACAACAAGTGCAGTTGCAACAAGCTCGATGGGGTTCAATTTAAGGGCAGTAGTGCCCGTGACTTGCGGGGTTCAATATAATCCGGCTGGCGCTGGCTTTACCGATAGCGTTGCTCGGCTTGGCCAACTTCGTGAATATTGCAATGCACCGGCTGGATATCAGTTAGAAGTCCGCTACAGTCCCGATAGCTTGCGAGGCGTGCGCCTAAACTTTGGCAATGAAAGCGTGACGCTTGATGGCTCTGGTTTTGCTACGATTCCCGGTGCTTCCGGGCCCAAGATTCAAACACGGGCACTGTCGGCACAAGTGGGGCCAAACGGGTTTGATGCACGCGAATTTCAGGTTGCCGCGATAGCGAACTGATAGCCGTTCTGGTCCACGCCGTCTTATAAATAATATTGGATTGCGGGTCTTATAAGCCCGAGATCAAAAGCTTTTTTAAGACTGGTGCGGACGGCGGGACTCGAACCCGCACACCCATTTCGGATAGCAGATTTTAAGTCTGCTGCGTCTACCATTCCGCCACGTCCGCACCGGTATAATTCAGCTCTTGACTGAATCGACTTTTGACAAGCATTATTGCGGGCAGCAGGTCAAGTGTAGAGATGCTAAAAATGAATTTTTTTGATAGCGCACCCGAAGTTCGCTCATATTTCCGGCGGCTCAGATGGCGTACAATATGTGTTTAGCGCTTATTCAGGCGCTCGCGGATCTCTTTTCCAGGTTTAAAGTAGGGAACACGTTTGGCCGGAACCTCTACTGATTCCCCTGTGCGCGGATTACGACCGATACGTGGTTGGCGCTGACGGGTTGAAAAAGCGCCAAAGCCGCGGAGTTCCACTCGTCCGCCTTCCGCCAGTTTCTGGCTAATCTGGTTGAAAAACAGATCAACGATTTTTTCAATCTCATCTGGCTTCAAATCAGGGTTTTCTTCGGCCAGTTTCTCAAGAAGTTCAGACCGTATCATGAGCGTGCCTTTCCAGTTGCGGGGCAACCACATAATTCAAGCGCATCGCTTCCCGCAAAAAACATAAGGTGCGGGTTCGATGATGTTGGATATTGACAGAAATCTTATGTGTTTTCAATGGTGTTCGGCTATAGATTGTAATCTGCCCTGCATTGGGACGGGCTGATTACATTCCAAACTTATAATTATGCATGCCTTTACCAATGAAAAAGCCCGCCTTCTTTCGGGAGGGCGGGCTTTTTCTTGAAACCATATCGGACAATGCCGGTGGTTTAGTCGTCTTTCTTCTTGAGCGCTTCGCCCAGAATATCGCCCAGACTTGCGCCGGAATCGGTAGAACCGAATTGTTCGACAGCTTGTTTCTCTTCCGCGAGCTGATGTGCTTTGATAGAGAAGTTTGGCTTTTTGGAACGATCGAAACCGATAACCATGGCGTCCACTTTCTGGCCAACCTGGAAACGGTCAGGGCGCTGCTCGTCACGGTCACGGCCAAGGTCGGTACGCTTGATGAACCCGGTTGCGCCATCATCACCAACCTGCACTTCAAGACCGCCATCACGGACTTCAAGCACGGTAACCGTGGTAACCGTTCCTTTCTTGATGCCGCCGGAATCGGTTCCGCCAACGGCTGGAGCGCCTTTTTCAAGCTGCTTCATGCCAAGAGAAATGCGCTCTTTCTCAACATCAATGTCAAGAACGATTGCTTTTACCTGCTCTCCTTTATGGTGGAGGTTCAGCGCATCTTCGCCTGAAATGCCCCATGCGATGTCGGACATGTGAACCATGCCGTCAACGTCGCCTTCAAGACCGATAAACAGGCCGAATTCGGTTGCATTTTTGACTTCACCTTCGACCGTGCTGCCAATCGGATGGGTATCTGCAAAGTCTGTCCACGGGTTGGATTGTGCCTGTTTGAGGCCCAGTGAAATCCGGCGTTTCTCGGTATCCACTTCCAGAACAACGACATCGACTTCCTGCGAAGTAGAGACGATTTTGCCCGGATGGACGTTTTTCTTGGTCCAGCTCATTTCGGAAACATGAACGAGGCCTTCAATGCCGGGCTCCAGTTCGACAAACGCACCATATTCGGTGATATTGGTAACAGAACCGGTCAGTTTCGTACCAACGGCGTATTTCTCGGAAGCGGCATCCCATGGATCGCTTTCAAGCTGTTTCATGCCAAGGGAAATACGCTGGGTGTCTTTGTTGATCTTGATGATCTGGACTTTCAGCGTATCACCGATGTTGATCATCTCATTGGGGTGATTAACCCGCTTGTAGCTGAGGTCGGTAACATGGAGCAGGCCATCAATGCCGCCCAGGTCAACAAATGCACCATAATCGGTGATGTTTTTCACAACGCCTTCGGTCACTTGACCTTCAGCCAGCGATTCGATCAGTCCCGAACGCTGTTCAGCGCGGGTTTCTTCAAGGATAGCACGACGTGATACAACGATGTTGCCACGTTTGCGGTCCATTTTCAAAATCTGGAAAGGCTGTGAAATATCCATCAGCGGGGTCACGTCGCGCACAGGGCGGACATCGACCTGACTGCCGGGTAGAAATGCTACAGCGCCGTCAAGATCAACGGTGAATCCGCCTTTGACACGGCCAAAGATGATACCGTCAACGCGGTTGCCTTCGTCATATTCTGTTTCCAGCTTGTCCCATGAAGCTTCGCGGCGGGCGCGGTCGCGCGACAGCATGGCTTCGCCGTTCACATTTTCGATACGGTCGACATAGACTTCGACTTCATCGCCAATATTCAGGTCTGCTTTTTGACCGGGAGCAGCAAATTCGCGCAGCGCCACACGGCCTTCTGATTTCAAACCAACATCAATGACAGCCATGTCATTTTCGATGCCGACAACGGTGCCTTTGACCACGCGGCCTTCAAAGCCCTGATCTTCACCGCCGATTGATTCGTTTAATAATGCCGCGAAATCATCGCGGCTGGGAAATGCCGTAGAGGCCATATAAGAGTTCCTTAATAATCATTTTTCGGGCCAAGCGGTTGGTTCCGCTGGTCTTGGACCAAAACATGACAGCCACCGCATGTGGCAGTCATATTCGCCAGAAAACTGCCATTTTGGTCATACGGAAGTTAGGCCACAAATAGAAATAGCTGCGCCAGGACCAGAGCGATTATCTATCACCCGTCTAGCGCACCGCGAATTTGTTATGCCGGACCTTTTTTGCCCCGGCGGCTTATTTTCGCATCCACCAAGGCAATTGCCTGTTGAATGGCGTCGCCTATAGTCAAATCGGTCGTATCAAGCAAGTCTGCATCCTCGGCGGGTTTTAGCGGCGCTGTTGACCGGCTTTGATCCCGCTCATCTCGCTTGACTATATCGGCCAATATGTCATCGAAATTCACCGGATCGCCGGACCCTTGCTCTGCCCGGCGTTTCATTTCCTCAAAGCGCCTAACGGCCCGTGCTTCGGTGGAGGCGGTGACGAACAGTTTAACATCGGCGTCCGGGGCTATCACCGTGCCGATGTCACGGCCATCAAGCACCGCGCCGCCCGATTGATAAGCAAAATCTCTTTGGCGTTTATGCAGTGCCCCGCGGACCTTGGGATGTACCGATACCCGGCTGGCCAGTCCGCCAATCGCTTCGCTTCGCAGCGCTGGATTGTCTAATAGCAGCGCATCGAACATACAGGCTGCAAGAGCATCTTCGGGATTATCAGCATCGCCACCTTGGTTTAAAACCGTCCAGCCGACACCGCGATAGAGCAGGCCGGTATCCAGAAAAGGCAAGCCGTAATGCTTTGCCAATTCCTTGGAAATCGTGCCTTTGCCAGAGGCGGTAGGTCCATCGACGGCAATGATCATCGGGTGCTGCTTTGTAAAGCGGCTAGCATATCGGAAAATCCGGGGAAGCTGGTTTCCGTGGGACTCATATCATCTACTGAGACGCCCGTTTCACTGACAAGGCCCGCAATGGCAAAGCTCATGGCGATCCGGTGGTCCAGTGCGGTCTTTATCATCGCTCCATCCGTTTGCGCCCTAAGTGGCTTCCCACCGCTGCCATTGATTGTCAGACCATCTGCATTTTCAGAAACATCGGCACCGAGCATGATCAGCCCCTCCGCCATTTGTGACAGACGATCCGATTCTTTGACGCGCAGTTCAGACAGGCCGCTGGTGATTGTTTGCCCTTCTGCCAGAGCAGCGGCGACAAACAGGATGGGAAACTCGTCAATCATACTTGGCGCGATACCGGCGGGAACATCTATTCCTTTCAGCTTGCTGTGCTTCACATGGATATCCGCGACAGGTTCGCCGCCAACCGTGCGCCGGTTTTCAAAACGTATATCGCCGCCCATTTCCTGAAGCACAGTAAACAGCCCGGCACGCGTGTCGTTAATGCCGATATTCTCAACCACAATATCCGACCCCGGAACCAGCAAAGCGGCAACGACCGGAAACGCAGCGGATGACGGATCGCCCGGAACTGTAATATTTTGCGGCTCAAGCTCCGCTTCCCCGACGAGAGAAATGATGCGGTTATCTTGTCCGTCAATCTCAACCGAAATATCTGCGCCAAAGCCTTTTAACATGGTTTCGCTGTGGTCGCGGGTGGGTACAGGTTCGATCACGCGGGTGATACCGGGGGTATTCAGTCCGGCGAGCAATATTGCTGACTTCACCTGTGCAGAGGCGACGGGCAGGCGATATTCCAATGGCACAGCCGGGCAAAGCCCCCGCACTGTCAGCGGCAGACACGCTTGGTCATCGGCGGTAATCCGGGCGGTAAAATCCGCGCCCATGGCGGTAAGCGGATCAATCACCCGGCCCATTGGCCGTTTGGACAGACTGGCATCGCCAAGAAAGGTTACGCTGATATCGTGAGAGGCGACCAGCCCCATTAGCAATCGCACAGACGTGCCGCTATTGCCTAGGTCAATGGCGGTTTCCGGCTGCATCAGTCCGCCGACTCCGACTCCGTGAACGGTCCAGAGATTATCCTTCTGTTCAATTTTGGCTCCCATGGCGCGCAGGGCCGCAGCGGTCGCCAACACATCTTCGCCCTCCAGCAGGCCGCTAATTTCGCTCTTTCCAATAGCGAGGGATGAAAGAATCAGGGCGCGGTGAGATATGGATTTGTCGCCCGGCACCCTTGTCCGGCCAATGAGCGGGCCGGCTGGTGAAAAATATGCCGGTTTGGCATTCCCCGCTGCTTTGGCATCCAATATTGTCTGAACTGTCGGTTTTTTAATCATTTATAGGTTTCTTGTGCGGGAACATGCGAATAAAATACGCATGATTCGTTTCGGGATATGAAACGGCTTTTGACAGCGCGGCTCAGCTATGGCAAGGCGCGGCCCGATTGATTGATCGATTCTGCAAATCTTGTGAGCGGTCATTATATATTACTGACAAATAAGGATTTGGAGCCAGCCATGGTGAAACCAGAATGGGGTACGAAAAGAACTTGCCCGAAATGTGGAACACGTTTTTACGATTTGGGTAAAGAAGACCCGGTTGCCTGTATCGAATGTGAGGAAACATGGATACCGGAACCCGGCTTGAAATCCAAACAGCCGATGCCATTTGAAGAATCGCCTAAAAAAGATGCGAAAAAAGAAGACGAAGTTGCCGATGATGATCTGGATATCAACATCGATGATGACGATCCTTCGCCGGATAATGAAGTTGATCTTGGCGGTGATGACGATTTGGGCGTCACCAAAGGCAAGGGCGATGACGAAGATAACGCTGAAACCTGACCAGCGAATTTGTAATGATTTCGGCAAGCCTTAATTTGGGGCTTGCAAAATGCGGCGTGCTTGGATTAAACGCGCCGCTCAAGGGGCCTTAGCTCAGCTGGGAGAGCGCTTCGCTGGCAGCGAAGAGGTCAGGAGTTCGATCCTCCTAGGCTCCACCATAAAATCAAGTTGCTAACTGCGTAATGGTGCTGATGCTAATGCACTTAAAATCGCATGGTACATTGGTTTCGCTTGCCAGTTCTCATCAAATGGATGACCGCGCAAACTATCTCCGTCCGCTCTGCGTTTATATGACGGATAGCCTCTTCTGTTCATATAGCTTGATTTGTCAGCGATCGACCAAAGTATAACCTGCTTTACATTTAGAAAATCGAGAGTGATGTCTAAATAACCTTTGGTGTAGGCTGCCGCCTCATGGTCCCGGAGTTGGGTATCTGCATATGTCAGGTTGCGGTCGCTGCAATCCAGCTCCGTTAGAATGACCTCAAGACCCATGGAATTAACTTCGTCTAGAAACTTACGCCATTCAAATTCATTTCGCGGTCGGTTAAGCGAATTTCCAATGTGACTTTGTATGCCAAGAGCGTCTATAGGGACATTACGGTTGAGAAGGCGCTCAAGTAATTTCAAAACTGCGTTGCGATGGACAGGCGATGCTTCCCAATTCATTGTTTCATTGTAAACCAGCTGGGCTTTAGGTGCCTTGGTTTTCATAATATGAAACGCGACATCAATAAATCTATCGCCAAGTATCCTGCTCAGCATAGAATCGCGTATTAAGCCTTCCGTAGGATCAATGGCCTCATTCACTACATCCCATGATACAACCTGCGGGAATTTTCGTCCAAGAAGAGCGCCGTGTCGCCACATTCGTTTCGTCAGTTGTTTTTTTTCGGTACTGCGCCAGTCTTGAGCCAATTCTACAAGCCATGCAGGCATTCGTTCATCATGGTTCCACACAAAACAATGCCCCCGGGAAGCATGGCCTTCCTGCTCCGCATAACCAGCTACTGACATGGCTTTTCTCGTAGAATAATCACCTTCGCGTTTTTCGAGATATTTCCATTTCATAGCGTTTTCTGCTGTCACTATCGAACAGTGGTGCGCTATCAGATCTCTATATTTTTTATTGCCAAGCCATTTGGTTGATACAGCACTACCAAATAGGATCCCCCGTTTAGCTGCAGTGGTTGCCAGTGATGTGGTTAATCGAGGGCCGGACTGTGCATAAGCGGGGAAGGAAGAATATATCCCGGTGCCCGCCACCATTTTTAACATAGCTCTGCGTGTAAGATTTACCTTAATAGATTTGCGGGCTGTTTCTGGCACCAGCACTTTTTTTCCAGTCTCTTCCAAATTCTTTAATATCAGTTTCTCGATTATGCGTCATTTCCCGTGTGCGCCGGCATTACCACGGCTCGTTTACATGAGTTTACCGCGGGAAAGGCCAACATATGCTACACACTGTCCAGCGAAGTTAAAGCGCTACATATTTTGTAACCAAAAAATTGGGCAATCCTCCCCGGCTCCACGCTGAGCCATAATATAACATAAGGGCAACTGATGTTTTCGAAAAAAATACTCGTACTCGGCGGTGATGGATTTTGCGGCTGGCCAACAGCTCTGCACCTATCAGAAAGCGGATATGATGTCACAATATTGGATAATCTGTCACGGCGGATAATTGATCTTGAACTTGGAATCCGCAGCCTCACACCTATTCAGCCGATTGATATTCGCATAGATACCTGGGAAAAAGTTTCAGGAAAGCGGCTGGGCTTTAAAATGCTCGATATCGCTACGGATTATCAGGAGCTTGCCGATTTTCTGAACGAATTGAAGCCTGATGTAATCGTGCATTTTGCTGAACAGAGGGCCGCTCCTTATTCCATGCGTGGAGCAAAGGAAAAATGCTACACAGTAAATAATAACATTTCCGGTACCCATAATATACTTGCGGCAATCGTATCTCTAGGACTGGACACGCATCTGGTGCATCTCGGCACGATGGGCGTGTATGGATATACCGGTGCCGGCTTTCAAATACCTGAAGGCTATCTTCCAATAGAAGTAAAAAATGATGCCGGCGAGCGGGAGCCACGTGAAATTTTATATCCGACACGGCCTGGCAGCATTTATCATATGACTAAATCGCTCGACCAACTGCTTTTCCAATTTTACGCCCAGAATGACGGGATCAGAATCACGGATCTGCATCAAGGCATAGTTTGGGGGACGCAAACCGAAGAGACGCGGAAAGACCCCTATCTAGTCAACCGTTTCGACTATGATGGTGAATATGGCACTGTTCTCAACCGCTTCCTAGTAGAAGCATCAATCGGGCACCCATTGACTGTTCATGGAACGGGCGGACAAACCCGTGCATTCATTCATATCCAAGACACTGTGCGCTGTATCAGACTGGCAATTGATAATCCGCCTAAACATGGTGATAGAGTGGAAATCCTCAACCAAGTGACAGAAACATTACGGGTGCGCGAACTTGCTAAAATGGTTTCGGAAATCTCGGGTGTGGACATCCAAAATGTTACCAATCCTCGCAACGAGTCTGATGAAAACGATCTGGATGTTAGCAATGCCGGTTTCTTATCCTTGGGTCTTGAACCGATTACTCTAGATGCCGGGTTACTTGACGAGACGATTGAATTATCAACCCTGTACCGTGATCGTATTGATATGAGGAAAATACCCGCCTGCACTGCTTGGAATCAGGACCGGGCAGAAGTGCTCAATGATGCGTCAAGGAGCGATGACGTTTAGAAATTAACGTTATCCCAGTCTCACACTTTTTAGATAGCGAAGAAATTCGCGAATATACCATATTGCAGGAAAGATAAGGAAAATGAGATTAATCGGATTAGGATTGCTGACTTTTTTGCTTGCTGGCTTCCTTATATTTTTGGGGCAAAGTGGTGCCTTCAGTACTGCTTTGAACCGGGCGCAGGGGGGTGGCCAGCAGAAATTTTCTGACCCCCATCGCGTAACTGTGGAAACACTTGGCATTTCAGGTAAAAAGGTATTTGCAGCAGCCCATAATATGAAAGGACCGCTTATCCTGAGCGGCCTTCCTTCCTATTCCGGTCAGCGGTTCCATTTGCCAACGGATGCTAGGCCAGTTTCTGGTCGGTATGACCTAAGTTTTTCCAGTCGCATCGCTGAAGGACTAGAGGGCGTGCTGCGAGTTACAATAAATGGTACTAAACGAGCGGACATCCTGCTTTCTGATGAAGATTATCCAGGAGCAGATAGAAAACGCAAAGTCAGTGTTGAATTGATGTCAAGTGAACTGGCTTCAGGAGTTCTGGATATTGGATTAAGTTTGCAAGGCCGGGGGCCGATTGCAAAATGTACACCGGATGATGCTATCGCTGCTGTTGTTGAGATAGATGCTGAAAGCGGTCTGCGATTAACACTCTCCAAGCCTGTTGAAACAGCAAAAGACAAGCTTGCTCTATGGGGTGGACATGTTCCACTAGTCTGGCGTCCCGGACAAAGCGTTACCGAGAAGACATTATCAGTAATTTACGCGGCTCGTCTCGCCCAAAAAGGCTATTCACCCTATTTTACCCAAAAGGGCATTACTGGCGATCAGCTTGCTAAATTAGTTGATGAGGCAACATTATATACGGATTTAACTATTCCTGAAGCCTATCCGGTTCCCCTGACCGGTGACAGTGCCAATCGCGGAGCCCGAAAGTTTGACCGGCAAACTACCTGGCGTTACCGCTATGCGTCTGACAGCCTTCCGGAAAATTTGCTTCCCTCTGTTTTGGATATGCGTATGGCGTTGGGGCCGATCGAAGGGGACAGCCAATATAATCTCCTTGTAACATTGAATGAGCACATGTTGTTTGCAGAGCGTGTTTCACCGCAAGCTGAGCGATTTAGCCAATCAATTGAACTGCCCGCAGGGTTGCAAAGGTCACTTAATAATCTGGAAATAACTTTGGTGGATGCTTATCGCGATGAACTTCGTTGCGGTTCTACCAGCCAATCTATAGCGGAGTTGCTACCAGAAACGGTTCTTCGCAGTGGCAGCCATTCTGTAAATGACGGCTTGTCCGAATTGAAAGCATTATTGCTTTCGAGTGGGGATATTAGTTTCTCAGCCTCAACGACAACCACAGTAGATGCCAATGCGGCAACCGGGCTTCTAGCTGCGCTGGCTCCGCAGAGGCTGACGTTTATAAATAAAAACGGGCCGGTATCAATGCGACTGGTAACCGGTGACATTGCTAAACAATCCAAAGCAAACGATTGGATCGTATATCTTTCGAAAGAGCCTAACGAAGGCTATGTAGCCATACGGGGGAAGGATAAGCGTGATCTGTCCGGCATTGCTATTGCTTTAGTGATTTCTGTGCCTAATAAACCGCATCAACCTAAAGCCGGAATCGCGCAGTGACTTTTGTAATGTCCGGTGATATCCGGCGTGATAACCAATATCGGTCGGTTGACAGCCGGCCCGAAGGTTTCGCAGCGAATATTTCCCTTTATCGAGTACCGGCATTATTGCTGACATTCTGCCTGTTGGCGCTGTTACAGCTATGGCTATTCGGATCCGGTATGCTTGAGTGGCTGTTTCCAGAAAAGGACTATGTTTTCGCCCGTTATACCGGGCAGCATTCTATAGCAATCCGCACCTATATTATTTCATTTTACATCGCGTTCGCTTGTTATGCGAGCGGGACAATTTTTGCGCGGTCTTTATTTGCGTTCGATCTTATCTTACGATTCTTGCTCATTTGTGCATTACTGGATTTGGCGAATACAGCCTTTACAGCATTTTTAGGGGATCCTTATCCGCTATTGGTTGTCCAGATTTTCGCCGGGATAATTGGTTTCGGACTATTTTCCTTAATGCTGCTGGAGCGCGGCAATATGCCACCAGCGGTTCCGGTAATTGTCGGCGAACAGAATAACCTGAGAGCATTTCTCCGTTTGATAGCAGTCGCTGTCATTGCTGCGGCTATATCAGGCTATATTGGTTTTTCAGACTTTAAGATTGTCAAAAATTTGCGTGAGATTACCCTGCTTGGAGGGATTGGTCCCGGGGTTATCCTATTCCTGCCAGTATTTTTCCTGCAACTTTATATTATTAGTTTGATTGAGCGGCGACTGGATTTGAACGAGGAAGTTTATCCTGCCGTAACCATTATAATTCCTGCCTATAATGAAGAGCAAATTATTGCAGAGACAATCCGACATATTGATAAAGCCGCAAAGCATTATGCTGGCATTGTCGAGCTTATTCTACTCGACAATTCCTCCGAAGATCGCACAGCTGAAGTGGCACAAAAAGTGATTGATGAAGCTGAGGCGATATTTGGACGAGTGGTTCATGTCAGTCAGCACGGAAAAGCTAATGCGCTCAATCGGGGAATTGCTGAAGCGAGCCATTCAATCACTATCCGGATTGATGCTGATACACTTATTGGTGAAGATAATATCACCTTGGCGGTACAGAATTTTGCAGATGGGGACGTCGGGATTGTCGGCGGTGTTCCATTGCCGCCGGGGGGAGCTTTATTTGATCGGGCTAGGCTTGTGGAAGTGCTCGTCAAACATGGCTATTACTCTCCTGCTTTGAGCAGTATCTGGGGACTGGTCGGTGTGCCGGGCATGTTTGCAGCCTATCGGACGGATGCATTAAGACAAGTCGGGAGCTTCTCACGCGGTATGAACGGAGAAGACACTGATATGTCACTGCGTATCGCTGAATTGGGCTTTAGAGCGATAGTGGATCATCGGCTGCGTTATATATCTGAAGTGCCTGCCAGTTTTGCCCACATGCGTGAACAAAGGCTGCGCTGGTTCCGTTCGGTTTATCACGTGTCTTCACGGTGCCGTAGCATCGTAATTTCAAAGACATTCAGTATGCGTGGCAAATTGATATTACCTTATATGTTATTAAACTCTGCACGCCGTGCGATGATGGTGCCAATATTGCTATTCGGGATTTTCCAGTATCTGATGGTCACTGATCCGAGCAGCCCGTTGATATGGCAAGCAATCGCCGCGGTGTTGGTTGGCGCGCCCGCAATGGTGGCCGTGGCGGCTGTAATCATGAATCGCCGCCCTGATGCGTTGCTCGCCATACCGGAATATCTATTATTCCGTGCATTGAGAGCCTGGTTTACTCTGGAATCCGTGCTCACCATTCCAATAAATAAAACCGCCAGATCACTAAAAAAACCTTCTACCCAAACAAAAAGTCACACAGCGTAATGAAAAAACATCTTCTTATGATATTAGTTGCCGTTCCATCCTGTCATGCAGTTGCTGCCCGGGCACAGGATAGTGGTTTTTTCGCCGAGGCGGAAATTGCCGCTGGCCGGGATATTGTTCCCCCCGACATCATTGAAAGTGGACTAGACCAAGATCGTCTGGAAGGCTTGGTCCAGGGTAATGTGAAGATAGGTTATGACGTGACTTCGCTTTTGCAGCTGAACCTTTCTACAGGAACCGAATTATATCCCGTCGACAGTCTGTATAATCGTTACCGCATTGGCTCTGGTGTACGCGGTGACATTCCTCTGGCTAAAGATGGTCGGACGCGGATTCGTCTGGCAGCGGATTATGAATATGTTTTTGGAGAAGACGGCAGAGTGTTCGACCGTATTCGAGGAGGTGCACAGCTAATCCATCGCCATTCGCCTGAGCATAGCACGATCGGCCGTCTGCGCTATGGTTATCGTAACCAGTCGGAAGAACGGTTTGCCGGGTTTGATCAATCCGAATGGTTAGCAGAATTACGTCATAACTGGCGTCCGGGAGGTGGGCAGACTGCCATTAACATTTCACTTTTGGGACTGCGCCATATAGCCGACGACGATCGCTTTAGTTATGACGGTTATGGTTTTCGCCTAACTGGTCGCACCGCGCTCACAAAACGTCTGACGGGTTTTGGTAAGTTTTCGATAGTGCAGCGCGATTATGACGATGCATTTTCTAACGAATTTCCTACAAAGCGCTCTGACACCAATATACGCATAAGAACTGGTCTAGAATATCAAGTTTCGCAACGCATCCATCTGTTTGCAGAAGGCGGATATGCCAGCACTAATTCCAATATACCGGTGCGCGATTATAATGGTTTTATCGGTCTTATAGGTGCGCGGGTTTCACTCGCAGGAAAGTAGCTGGATTGATTAATATCTATAATTTTTCAGTTGTCGGATAGCTTCATTTATATCACTCGTTTTTAATTAATTATCGTAAGGCCCAAGAAGCTTCCCATGCCCTCCATGCTTTTTCCGCAGCAGCTGTTTCAGCTTACTGGTAGCGATTGCGCTTGAAATAAGTGCGTCAGGCAATACCGCCGATATATACAGACGTTTCACCATCACTGGGCACAGGTGCATAATTCACCTGAACCTGCGTTGACGGCATCTGGCCCGCTGCTCAATATCTTCAAGATGCAGCATTAGCTCTCTTTGGAATAGAGCCTCCAGTTGTAGCCTGTTGTAGCGCCCCCTTGCGCTCAATACGGCTTAGCAATTGTAAAATTTAGTGTTTTCCTCCGCTTTTGGCAGAAATTTACTTTTCATTAAGATTTGACAGGTTAGGCCATCGGATACGAGAGGAGATGCTAGCGGAGCAGAAATTATATTTTTGAAATTAGGCTAGTGACTCGTTTTATACTCATTTCCAGTCTCCTGCGCGTTGGCCTGGAGGATGTGGGAAGGCGAGCGGGCTAGCCTCTAAGAATGTGATCATTATGATAAAATGGGTCACATAATATTTCAAAAACATGATCCACTGCCGCTGGCTTCATCTTCTATTGGTTTTATCAAGATGGAGTACAGGAAATGATTACACTGAAATCTGAGCGGGCGCACGGTGCTAATTTTCCCCTTCGTCTTTTAAGCGGTGTTTCCGCCGGGGCTCTTCTTTTTGCCGGTTCACTAGTCGGTACGGCCCATGCACAGGATGCTGACAGAAACTGGGATGCTAATAGCACTGCTGTCGGCAATGGCGGTTCAGGAACCTGGGATTTATCAAGCCCTACTTGGAGTCCGGGAGATGACGGTGTTAGCGGCCCTTACGACACCCCTTGGGATAATACGCTTCTCGACAATGCCATATTTGGTGGTACGGCCGGTACAGTGACATTGGGTGAGCCGATTACGGTGCACGACATGTCCTTCAACGTCCATAATTACACATTGACCGGGGGCACCCTTACGCTTGCTGGTGCCACCCCAACTATTGATACCGCAGGTAATACAACAATCAATTCCGTAATTGCGGGTACTGACGGGCTTGTGAAAACGGGGAGCCGATTACTTTATCTTACAGGTGTAAATACGTTTAGTGGGGGAATCGCGCTGAACGATGGTTTTCTTCATGCTGACAGTGACGCTGCCTTAGGTGATCTGTCCAACAATATCGAAGTAAACGGTAATGTCGAATTGCGTATTGATTCCGGTATTTCGAACCGGACAGTAACGGTCGCGTCAGGAGCGCGGGTCAGTCTGAGCGGAGCTTCCACAGGCACTGCACTCTACACTGGAGCCGGCGACGTCGATGTGCATAACGGCGTCAGAATGACCAATGATGCTAGCAGCTATACTGGCGCGACACGAATGTTTGGCGCTAATGGTGGCTCGGGTCTTCTTTATTTCTCTTCCGTTCGTAATCTAGGTGAGGCTAGCTCGCTCGGCGCTCCGACAACGGTGGCAGATGGCACCATTTACTTTACAGGAGGCAACCAATATTCTGATCGCATCGCGTACAATGGTACGGGCGATACTACCAACCGTAACTGGGTGATGAGCGGTGGAACACTGCGCCGGTTCCTTAATGTGGGCAGCGGGACGCTATCAATTACTGGCGATATAGAAATGGCGTCTGCTTCGCGGTTCGAAGCGGTCAGTGCCGGATTTGATCTATCTGGCGTGCTCAGCGGAGCTTCGCCTTCTGTGATTTTTCGTGCCAGCGCAGGCGCCGAGATTAGTTTAGGCGGCGCCAATAGCTATACAGGACTCACAGATATTCTAGGCGGTGTCGTAAAGGCTTCGGTTCTGGCGAATTCGGGAGCGGCGAGTTCGCTTGGTGTTAACGCAAATGTCAATCTTGGTAATAACGGAATCCTGACCTATGTCGGCACTGGCGATACGAGTGACCGGATCTGGAGTGTCAATGGAAGAGCCGGAATTCACAATGAAGGGACGGGGGCTCTCGCGCTAACAGGAGATCTTTCGTTTGATCCTGCGAACCCATGGATGGACAGCATAAGTTTTGGCGGCAACTATGCCGGGCAAAACAGTTTTTCAGGCGTGATCTCGGGCGAAGGTGATCTGATTAGTACAGGTTCTAGCGTCTGGGAGCTGAATGCAGCCAATAGCCGAGAGGGTGCCATCATTATGAATGGTGGGACTTTACGAGCTGGTAATGCAGATGCGTTCGGCATCGTAACAGGAATAACTGTAAATGGCGGCACGCTGGATGCAGGCAGCTTTGATTTAGAAACTCCGACACTTGCGGGTTCGGGCGGCACGATCGCGCTAAACGGTAGTACGTTGACCGTGAACGCGGCTACAGCGCAAACTTATGGCGGCGCTATTGCCGGCACTGGCGGGCTGACCAAACTTGGCGCCGGAACGCTGAGTTTGACAGGAGTAAATAGTTATACAGGCACGACGAATGTCGGTGGCGGTAAGTTGGCGATCGATTTTTCATCTGCAGGCGGACCGGTAGATAATATCGTCAGCTCGTTATCACAATTGACGCTAAGTGGTGGTAAAATAGAGGTTATTGGCGCTGCCGGGGAAGTGAATAATCAGAGTTTCAATGGCACCGTTATTTCGGCTGGTAGCAATATTATACAGGCGGTATCCGGTGGAGGAGGCACTACCAACCTATATCTTGGCGCACTAAGCCGCGTAGGCGGACTCGCCAATTTCGTTGTACCGGCAAATGGTGCCATCAGGACAACGAATCCTGACGGTGCTCTAGGGGGCTGGGCTACTATTAACGGTTCCGATTATGCTAAGGTTCTAAGCGGTGGCATTATCGCTTTCGACGCTAGTGACTATACCGACAAAGATGATGCCGGCAATTGGCTCAATGGCGAAATCATCAGCGATGCTGGTGGACCCGCAGACAGCCCTTTCATGGGCACGGTCAATGGCAATGTTCAATTGGGCGGACTGCGTTATACAGCCGCAGCCCCTTCGACAGTTACAGTGGGAGGTGGAAACACTCTGGGTGTTGATGGAACGATTATCGTGGCACCTAGTGTTCTTGCAAATAACCAGACAATCACTGGAGGCTCATTGACCGGCGGAGCTGGCGGAGGGGCATTAGGCATCCAGCAGAATGGCACGGGGACATTCACGATCCAGTCTGCCATCGTCGACAACGGCGGCGCAACCAGTTTTGTTAAAGGTGGTAGCGGGCGAACAGTCCTTTCAGGGACGAATAGTTATTCCGGTGTGACTAACCTCACGAATGGCGTGCTCAGCGTCAGCAATATTGGCGATGGCGGTATATCGAGCGGTATCGGTGCTTCTTCGGCGGCCTCAGCTAATTTGATCCTCGAGGGTGGAACGCTACAATATACCGGAGCTACCGCCACTACCGACCGCGGTTTCACCCTAGTAAACGGCGGCGTGACGCGAGCAATTGAGGTGACTAATTCGGCCTCCAACCTTGTTTTTACCGGCCTTGTTACCAGTCCCGACGATGCAGGTTTTACCAAATCCGGCGCGGGCACACTGACGCTTGGCAATGCTGCAAATGATTATATCGGTGTAACTACGGTTAGCGGGGGAACGCTGGCTGTCGATACGCTGACCAACGGCGGCATGACAAGTAATATCGGTATGGCGAGTAGCGATTCGGAGAATATTGTGTTGGAAGGTGGGACCCTGTCCTACACGGGCACGACAACCAGTACCGATCGCGGCATGACCTTTGGTCCGGGCGGTGGCGGCGTGGGTGTCGCCGATGCGAGTGCAAGTCTTACGCTTTCGGGTATATTGACCGGCACTGCTCTTAGAAAAGAGGGCGCGGGTACATTAATTCTCACAGGCGCTAATAGCTATACGAACGGAACAACTGTCAATGATGGTGTGTTACGTGCGGGAGCCGAGAATGTTTTCGGCGGCGGAGCCATGGACGTAAAGTCAGGCGCACAGCTTGACCTGGACGGTTTCGACAATAATGTATCAACACTTTTTGGTGCTGGAAATGTTGATCTTGGAAACGCTATACTGAATGTAACTTCAGGCGGCACGTTTAACGGATCGATAACCGGGAGTGGCGGCCTCACCCGCTCAGGTTCAAATCAATATAGTTTAAAGCTGTTAGGGTGTAACAGCAGCTATACTGGAGCAACGACCCTGACCAGCTATTTATCGGTAGACTGTCTGGCCGATGGTGGTCAAAATAGCGCTATCGGAGCTTCGACAAGTGACTCGTCTAATCTTATATTTTCAAACGGTGCGCTGATTTATACCGGCGGTAACGTGAGTGTGGATCGTGGTTTCACGTTACAAAGCGGTAATGGTATTATTATTGTAGATAATGCCGCAACTACGTTGCAATTTTCTGGAGAAGTTGTCGGCGGAGGAAGACTGCGTAAGGATGGCCCCGGCACTTTGACCTTGTCCGGTAACAACAGCTATTCAGGGAGCACAATAATTGATGGCGGCACCCTCCGTGCGGGTACGACCAACGTATTTGGGACTGGAAATATATCAATTGCAGACGCTGCCGATGCGGTTCTCGATCTCAATAATTTCGATAATATAGTTCGAGCTCTTTACGGCGGCGGCGCTGCGGGAGGTAATGTACTGCTCGGCACTGCTACTTTGACGCTTAACGCCCCGAGTTCCGGCTCTGCCGCTTATGCTGGCGCTATCAGTGGTACTGGAGGTCTGGTTAAAAACGGTGCTTTTAATCAAATTCTCTCGGGCTGTGACAGCACTTACACCGGCAGCACCATCATAAACTCCGGGACGCTTCACGTGGCTTGTCTGGAAGATGGAGGAGTCGCCAGTTCTATGGGGGCGTCTGGGGCAGATCCTAGCAACCTCATTCTAAATGGCGGAACATTGAGATATATTGGCGCTGGTAATAATACTGATCGCCAGTTCTCCTTGGGATCATCAGCGACGAGCGGGATAGATGCCAATGGTACAGGCGCGATCAATTTTACAAATAACGCAGCTATTTCCTATCTGACCCCGGACACAAACCAGACATTGCGGCTGGGGGGAGCCAGCACAGCTGACAATACTTTTGCCAGTCAGGTCACAAATAATGGATCTGGCTTAACGTCGCTAACCAAGCTTGATTCCGGGACATGGATATTAACCAATCCGAACAGCAATTATACTGGCGTTACAACGATCAGTGGAGGCGTGCTCGGTGTCAGCAAATTATCAGATGGCGGGATTGCCAGTAGTATTGGCGCATCGTCGGCTGCTGCCTCCAATCTGATTATCGGCAATGGTTCAACCCTGCGATACACAGGGAGTGGCGATACTACCGATCGGTTGTTCACCCTGTCCTCCGGGGTTACCTTTATCGAATCTTCTGGCACTGGCGCGATTGTTTTCACCGACATCGGCCCAGTAACATTGCAAGGCAATAATCAGGCGCGTACTATCGCTTTAGGCGGCACGAATAGTGGCAACAATACACTTGCCGGCTCAATCGGAAATGCTGGCTCAGGCGTTACCTCACTGGCTAAAAATGATAGCGGTAAATGGGTGCTGACCGGCAATCACAGTTACACCGGCAGTACGAATATCAACGACGGAATATTGTCCATTGGTGCTGGCGGCACAACGGGATCAATATCGAGCGGAATCGTCAACAATTTTGGCGCGCTTCAATTTAACCGCTCCAACCAGCTTGTGTATGGCGGTGCAATCAGCGGCACAGGTACTGTCACTCAGGCTGGAACCGGAACGACAATTCTTACAGGGAACAGCAATTATTCCGGCGGAACCACGATCAGTGCAGGGGCACTACAACTGGGCAATGGTGGTGTAACAGGTAATATCATTGGTGATGTTGCGAACAACGGTAACTTGATCTTTAACCGAAGCGACGACTATCAATTTGATGGTACGATAACAGGAAGTGGATCGGTGTCGCAGATCGGCAATGGCACGACGACACTTACAGCCACGAACGGCTATTCCGGCGGGACTATAATTTCAGCCGGAACATTACGTGTATCAAGCGATAGTAATCTTGGCGCGTCCTCGGGCGGTCTGACGATCAACGCAGGAAGCCTGAACACAACCGCGACTATGACATCTAGTCGTAATGTTACCCTTACGGGCAATGGAACATTTCTGACTGATCCGGCGACCACGCTTACTTTGGGCGGCACCATATCGGGTGCGGGTCGACTAACCAAGAGCGGTGACGGCACGCTCGTTTTGACAGCGAACAACACTTATTCCGGCGGTACAACAATTGGCGCCGGTACACTACAGATCGGAAATGGCGGAGCTACGGGCGGGATTATCGGGGACGTACTGAATAATGGTGCACTCCTATTTGACCGGTCCGGTTCGCTGGCAATGGATGGTGTCATTAGCGGGAGCGGCTCCGTCACCCAATCCGGCCCAGGAACCACGATTTTTTCAGGAAATAACAGCTATGCAGGTGCGACCAATGTCAACACCGGTGCATTAATTGTAAATGGTGACCAATCGGGTGCGACAGGTCTGACCACCGTCGCCTCCGGTGCGATGCTAGGCGGTACCGGCATAATTGGTGGTGATGTTACCATCGCCAATGGCGGTATTTTGTCGGCTGGTTCAAATGGCGTCGGTACTTTGTCGATAAATGGCAATCTCGCTCTTGCAAATACGTCACAACTGGACTTCGAATTTGGCCAGGCGAATGTGCCGGGCGGTCCGCTCAACGACCTTGTCAATGTCGCCGGAGATTTGACACTCGACGGCATTGTCAATGTTACGCAGCCGTCTGGCGGTAATTTCGGTCCTGGCGTCTATCGGATGTTCAACTATTCCGGCGTGTTAACCGACAATGGCGCAACCCTCGGCGTTCTGCCGGGCGGTAGTGCCGGGTTCATCCAGACAGCGATCTCAAATCAGGTAAATCTAGTTAATACGGCTGGTCTCATACTCAATTTCTGGGATGGCGCTGGAGGGCCAAAGAATGACGGCGTGATCCAGGGCGGCAACGGCGTCTGGCGTCTGGCAAATGGTGCTAACGACTGGACCGAAGTCAGTGGCACAGTTAACGCAGATTACGCGCAGGATAGCTTTGCAATATTCCAAGGAACCGGCGGTGTCGTTTCTGTTGATAATAGTGGCGGAGCTGTCTTGACCACGGGAATGCAATTTACAGCAAGCGATTATGTCATAACTGGCGATACGCTAACATTGACCGGCACCGAAGCATTGGTGCGCGTTGGTGACGGCAGCCCCGGCGACGCTGGTATCGTGACACGGATCGAGGCGGAACTCACTGGAACCGCTGGGCTTACCAAAGATTTAGGTGGTACGCTCGTGCTCACCGGCAACAACAGCTATGCCGGTGGCACCGCAATAAACGGCGGTACATTGTCAATTGTCAATGATTCCAATCTTGGCGATATCGCTGGCGGGCTTAGCCTGGACGGCGGTACTCTCAATAACACAACGAGCTTTTCGTCAAACCGTGCCGTTGATCTCGCCGGTACAGGCAGTTTCCTGACCGACGCCGGCACGATTTTCACCTTGGACGGTCTGATCTCCGGCGCTGGTGCCTTGACTAAGGATGGGGATGGTACGCTCGTTCTGACAAACGGAAACAGCTATGCCGGTGGAACCACAGTCAATGCAGGTACGCTCTCTATTGGCAATGGCGGTGCATCGGGAAGTCTGATAGGCGACATCGTCAATGACGGGTCAGTGGCCTTCAATCGCTCGGACGATATAATATTCTCAGGGATTGTTTCTGGAAGCGGCTCACTGGAAAAACTTGGTGGCGGCACTCTCACGGTTACAGGCGCAAATAGTTACACAGGTGGCACCACCATTAGCGCCGGAATACTGCAATTGGGTAACGGCGGTACAAGCGGTGAAATAATTGGAGATGTTCTCAACAACGGAACGCTCCTGTTTAACCGCTCTGATATGCTTGGTTTTGCCGGTCTGATATCAGGTACGGGTAATGTTACGCAGGCAGGCCCCGGCACGACAATTCTTCTGGCAAATAATAGCTACGCCGGAGCCACCGATGTTAATGCTGGTACGCTTCTGGTAAACGGTGACCAGTCGCTGGCCACAGGTCTTACCACTGTCAACAGTGGCAGCGCATTAGGTGGAACGGGAACTATCGGCGGTAATGTTATTATTGCAGACAATGCAATATTAACACCTGGTGATGCAACAGGTCCGGGAACGCTGACGATTAACGGCAATCTTGAGCTATCGAATGGTACATCGCTAACCTATGATTTCGGGCAATCGGATACCGTTGGCGGACCGCTGAATGATCATACACAGGTTGGCGGCGACCTGACGCTCGACGGCACGATTGACGTTGCGGTAACAGCGGGCGGCGATTTTGGCCCGGGCCTTTATCGCGTCATTAGCTATGACGGCACACTCACCGACAATGGATTGGTAACCGGCGCCTTGCCGCCCGGTAGTCTCGTTGCAGTCCAAACGTCAGTCGCGGGCCAGGTAAATCTAATCAATGCATCCGGCGCGACGCTTAATTTCTGGGACGGCGCTAACGCGGCCAACAAATCAAACGGCGCCATTAACGGAGGCGACGGGATATGGCAGAACAGCGCTGGAAATGACAATTGGACCGAAACCACAGGCGCAGTAAATGGTGCCTATACCGACGGCAGTTTTGCCATATTTGCGGCAACGCCCGGGATCGTGAGCGTGGATAACAGCCTCGGCGCGGTCAGCGCTTCGGGTATGCAGTTCGCGAGCGACGGTTACCGGATTACCGGACAGGAATTAACTCTTGTCGGACCTCAGGCGAAAATCCGGGTTGGCGACGGCTCGGCGCTTGGAACTGGATATACAGCGACGATCGACGCAACGCTTTCCGGTGCTTCCGAACTGGTGAAAGCCGACCTTGGGACGCTCGTGTTAACCGGTAACAATAGTTATACAGGTGGTACGCTGATCAATGTCGGAACATTACGTGTTTCCTCCGATGCCAATCTTGGTGATCTTGCTGGCGCGATAAGTTTTGGCGGCGGCATAATTAATACCACGGCAGATATGACTTCTGACCGCGCGATAAATGTAGGCAGCACGGGTCGTTTCCTAACTGATACGGGCACTACTTTAGCGCTGAATGGCTCTATTACTGGTGCTGGTGGATTGACGAAAACCGGAGCGGGTAGCCTCGTCCTGAACGGCACCAACAGCTTCGCCGGAGATACGGCGGTCGACGCCGGAAGCCTTTTTGTAAATGGTGACCAATCGGGCGCTACCGGCCTCACTAGCGTGGTGACGGGGGCATTATTGGGCGGTTCCGGCATAATCGGCGGTGATGTGATTATCGCCGATGGTGCGACGCTTGCCGCGGGCACAGATGGCGTTGGCACTTTAACGGTGGGCGGTGATCTCGTGCTGAATGACGGGTCGCTGATGGACTTTGAATTCGGAGAGGCCAATGTTGCGGGCGGGTTGCTCAACGACCTTGTCAACGTAGATGGCGATCTTGTTCTAGATGGTACAATCAACGTAACGGTTCCTACGGGCGGAAGTTTTGGACCTGGAATCTACCGTGCTATTAACTATGGCGGCACGATAACCGATAATGGCCTAACCCTTGGTACATTGCCGGGCGGAAGTGCAGTTTCGGTACAAACAGCAATCAACGGCCAAGTGAACCTCGTCAATACGGCTGGATTAACCTTGAGCTTCTGGGACGGTGCAGCCGGACCGAAAAATGACGGCACGATCAACGGCGGTGACGGTGTTTGGCAGATTGCAGGTGGCTCCAACAACTGGACCGATCTCGATGGTTCAGTGAACGCTGATTACATGCAGGACAGTTTCGCCGTATTCTCAGCTGCCCCGGGGGCTGTGACAGTCGACAATAGTAACGGCAATGTTCTGGCTTCGGGCATGCAGTTTGCCAGCGATGGCTATCATATTAGTGGCGATCCGCTCACGCTTACAGGCGCTCAGGCTGTCGTGCAGGTTGGCGACGGCAGCGCGGCAAGTTCAGGCTATGTAGCTACAATTGATGCCGAGCTAGTCGGCACGGCAGGGCTAGAGAAGACCGACACGGGCACACTCATACTCGCTGGAGCCAACAGCTATACTGGCGGAACGGCCATTAATGGCGGCACGCTTCGCATCTCTGACGATGTGAACCTTGGTGACGTGATGGGCGGATTGAGCTTTGATGGCGGTACGCTGAGTACAACTGCGAGTTTCAGCTCCAACCGTTCAGTCGATTTGGCAGGTGCGGGTACGTTCCAGACCGATGTAAATACCACATTCGATCTTGGTGGCGATATCTCTGGTGCGGGCAGTCTCACCAAGAGCGGCTCTGGCACGTTGATATTGTCTGGTACCGGAAGTCATACGGGCGCTATGAATGTCAACGCCGGTACGGTTCTGGTCAATGGCAACTATGGTACGGCCTCAGGTGATGTAACTGTCCTGTCGGGCGCATATTTTGGCGGAACCGGTACGATCGGCGGCAATGTGACGCTGGCGGATGGCGCGATACTGACTCCTGGCGCTGGTGGGGCAGGCACTCTGACCATAGGCGGTAATCTGGATTTGTCCTCCGGTTCGCAACTCAATTATGAGTTCGGAGCTGCAAATGTTGTGGGCGGTGCTTTGAATGATCTCGTGAATGTTGGCGGCAATCTGGCGCTTGACGGCACCATAGATGTTACAGTTACCGCTGGCGGCGCCTTCGATGTGGGTGTGTACCGGGTCTTCAATTATGACGGTATACTCACTGATAATGGGCTTGCTCTTGGTAGCTTGCCGGCAGGCAGTAGCGTAACAGTACAAACTTCGGTGTCGGGCCAGGTAAATCTGGTAAACAGTTCAGGACTGACACTTGATTTTTGGGACGGCGCGTCAGGCCCCAAAAATGATAATATAATCAATGGTGGCGATGGCATCTGGCAAAATAGTAACGGTAATGACAATTGGACTGATGCGAGCGGTTCGGTAAACGCCCCGTATAGCGACAGTTCTTTTGCCGTATTCGGCGGCACTGCCGGGACCGTGACCGTCGACAACAGTCTTGGAAATGTTGCCACATCAGGAATGCAGTTTGCTACGAGTGGCTATACGATTACCGGCGACAGCATTTTGCTCGATGGGCCGGAATCTACCATCCGTGTGGGCGATGGGACGGCTATAGGCGAAGAGTTTGTCGCGACGGTCAACGCCGATCTATACGGTAATAGCAAGTTGGTGAAAACTGACGCTGGCACACTCGTGCTGTCAGGCACAAATAGCTACACTGCTGGCACAGTGATTAACGGTGGAACGCTCCAAATCGGTTCGGATGCCAACCTTGGTTCGGTGACAGGCTCGGTGACGTTTAACGACGGAACATTGCACACGACCGCCGATATTATTAGCAACCGTGAATATGTTATTGCAGGAACAGGTTCGTTCCGCGCCGATGCAAATAGCTCGCTGATATTGGACGGAATTATTTCCGGTGGAGGTTCCCTTACCAAGAGCGGTGAAGGTACAGTCGTGCTAACTGCGGATAACAGCGGATATACCGGCGCAACAAGCGTTGCGGCTGGCACCTTGGCTGTCAACGGTATTTTGGGGGGTGATATCTCTATTGGCGAGGCTGGCCGTCTTACGGGCACCGGCAGCGTAGGATCGACGATTAACAATGGTACGATTGCACCCGGTTTCGACGGTGCGTTCGGGTCGCTTGCGATCAATGGTGATTATGTCGGTAATAATGGCCGCGTTGAAATTGCCGCAGCATTGGGTGATGACAGTTCCGCCACAAGTCGGTTGATCGTGAGCGGTGCAACATCAGGCACAAGCTATCTCGATGTTATAAATCGAGATGGGCTGGGTGGCCAAACGGTCGAAGGTATAAAAATCATCGAAGTAAACGGATCATCTGATGGCGAGTTTATCTTGAACGGTGATTATATATTTAACGGCGATGATGCTGTAATTGCCGGAGCCTATGGCTATCGCCTCTACCAAGGCGGGGTCAGCACTCCGACAGATGGCGATTGGTATTTGCGTTCTGCATTGCTTAATGAACCAGATGAGCCGGAGTCACCACTCTATCAGCCGGGTGTCCCAGTTTATGAAGCTTATGGCAGCAATTTGCAGGCACTTAATGGCTTGCCGACAATGCAACAGCGCATTGGGAATCGCAGTTGGGCAGCAGGTGCCCACGGTGAAGGAATCTGGGGACGGATGGAGGCCACGCGCAACCGCGCCAATGCCAAAGTTTCCACCAGCTCTTCGGATCAGAATATCGTAGACTGGAAACTTCAGGTGGGCGCAGAGAGCGAGCTTGCCCAAACCGATAAGGGTGAGCGTCTGGTCGCCGGGCTAACTGCCCATTATGGTGATGCTGACAGCCACGTCCGTTCGATCTTTGGCAATGGATCGATCAATACAATGGGCTATGGGGTTGGCGCGACACTGACGTGGTATGGTCTCAACGGTTTTTATGTCGACGGCCAAGCACAATATAGCCGGTATAACAGTGACCTCAACTCAGATGTACTTGGCGATTTGGTGCGGAACAATGATGGCAGCGGTGAATCGTTCAGTATCGAAATAGGAAAGCGGAGCATGATTGGGACAAAACTCAGCATCACACCGCAGATACAGACGGTCTATTCGAACGTTCGCTTTGATAAATTCATTGATCCCGCAGGAGCAACTGTTTCAGATGAGAAAGGAGCCAGCTTAAAGAGTCGCTGGGGTATCGCGCTTGATCACCAAAGCGGCTTGAGCAACGGGCGCAGCAAATTATATGGTCTCGTTAATCTGAACTATGAGTGGCTAGACGGAACCCGTGTGCAAGTATCCGGGACGCCGGTCGACTATGCAAATGACCGGCTCTGGGGTGAAATCGGCTTAGGGGGCAGTATCAATTTGAACGGAGGGGTGACCCTTTATACCGAAGTTTCAGGCTCCAGCCCGTTCAAGGATATGGGTAATAGCTATACGTTAAAAGCGAATGCGGGAGTCCGAATTACATTTTGATAGATAGCGAATATTATCATTTTACTATGTCGGTCTCCACGCGCCGCGACATCATTTAGAAAGCAGACATTCTGCATAGAAATATGTGAGTGTTTTGGATTTGTTGCAGTGATTGCAAGAAACGAATATGAAGCCAAAACACTCACAAGCAAGATGTGCGAGGAGAGAGCACAAGCGATCTCTGCCGCCATAAGGGCTATTATAGGGCCAACACCCGCTGGGACGACGCAGGAGCTGTGTCGGTAATGAAGCCATCGGTATTGGTAAGCGGCCGCGGCGCCAAATAGTTTGAGTCAATCGGTCAGGAGCTATTCGCCTCCGTTAAACCTATATGACTCTGCTCAAAGTCTCACGCCTATAGTGGTTATCATCTGTTCGGGTCGAGAAACGACGGGGTGCCATTTCAAGTCTGTTTTAGCTGCCCGATCTGAAGATATTGGTCATCCGGCTGTCAGCTAGCGAAAATCATATGTTTTTTACAAAACTCTGGCAAAGCCAGCTACCCCGATGCCAGTTGGCTGATTTTCGGAGGACGCAGGCTGTGATTTAGTTGCATCCCGGACTTTTTGCGGATCAGGATTGTCGACCAGCAGGGCCTCCATCGTTCTGACACAAAGGCGGGCTGTATCGTCAGAAAGATCATACCAGATCTGCTTTCCCTCTCTTTGTGTTTTTACGACCTCTGCGCGCCTGAGCGCTGCGAGTTGTTGACTGAGTGCAGGTTGGCCTATGTTCGTAGCCTCGTCAATTTCGCTAACAGTGCTCCTGCCCTGCAAAAGATAAGACAAAATCATCAATCTTTGCGGCTGGGCATAGACTTTGAGCTTTTCAGTAGCAAAATCTGCCCGTTCGCGGCTTTCAAAAATTGCGGTCATGGTGCTTTTATCGAATGGCAGAGCCAGTCCTCTTCATTGCGGGCTTCCGTAGAAGTAAGCGGAGGCAGCGAAAGTACATCATCACCGGGCTGCCACCCCTCTGGTGTTAGAATATTTTTGTTTTCGGCCATTTGCAAAGCTGAAACCATGCGGATCATTTCTTCAACCGAGCGTCCGACATTATGCGGATAGCTAGTAGTCGCCCGGATAATACCTTTCGGATCGATAAAATAGCTTGTTCTCATCGTGGCGGAATCGGTTGAGTTCTCGTCAATCATGCCAAAGGCGCGGCCAATAGCCATGCTGGGGTCTTCGATGATCGGGAATGGTATGTTCACTCCAAACCTGTCTTCAATGGCTCTGATCCATGCAAGATGGGAATGGAGGCTGTCTACGGACAGGCCCAAAAGCGCGCAATCCAATGTATCGAATTTATCCGCATGCCTTGCCAAGGCTACAAATTCGGTTGTGCAAACCGGTGTAAAATCGGCTGGATGCGAGAAAAAAATCAGCCAGCGCCCGCGAAAAGAAGACAGCTTAATTGGTCCGTGCGTTGAACGCGCCTCGAAATCCGGTGCTGCATCGCCAAGGCGCAATGGAACTGATTGCATCTGAAACTGTTCTGTCATTGATTCTATCTCCTCCCGAGGGGTTACAGAGAAATGCTATTGACGCAATATATATAGTGCATTACATAATTTATGTAAATATGAATCTATGAGGATTAACAATGGTAGACTCGGTCCTGGCCCATGCAAGCGCTCAAATCATCAGCGCGCAGCAACATATACCGCAGATCAAGGCGTTCTTTGATAACGAAACATTCACTGTGACTTATGTTGTCCACGATCCCGAAACAAAAGCTGCGGCGATCATCGACAGCGTATTGGATTTTGATCCATCGTCCGGTCGAACGTCATTTGCCTCTGCTGATAAAGCCATTGCCTATGTGAAGGAGCATGCCCTCGAAGTGGAATGGTTGCTGGAAACCCACGCTCATGCCGACCATCTCTCGGCGGCTCCATATTTGCAGGAAAAGCTTGGCGGCAAAATCGCTATCGGTGAGCATATTCTTATGGTTCAGGACGTCTTTGGAAAATTGTTTAACGCCGGAACGGAGTTTCAGCGCGATGGCTCCGACTTTGACCATCTGTTCGCGGATGGCGATACATTCAAAATCGGTAAACTGGACGTCACGGTAATGCACGTTCCGGGGCATACGCCAGCCGATATCGCCTATGTCATTGGCGACGCTGTGTTTGTTGGTGATACCATGTTTATGCCAGATTATGGAACAGCGCGGGCCGATTTCCCCGGTGGTGATGCCCGAAAGCTATATCAGTCCATGCGGCGGCTGTTGTCATTGCCGGATACCACCCGGCTGTTCATGTGCCATGATTATCTACCCGAAGGACGGGACGAATATGTCTGGGAAACCACGGTTGAAGAGCAACGCAAAGGTAATATCCACGCGCATGAAGGGGTGAGTGAAGACGAATTTGTTAAAATGCGGACAGCGCGAGACAAAACGCTCAACATGCCGCGGCTGATCTTGCCATCGGTTCAGGTCAATATGCGGGCAGGGCGTCTGCCACCCAAGGAAGACAACGGATTGCGTTATCTTAAAGTTCCGTTGAACGGCGTCTGATGCTTTCTGCATTTCCCCATGCCATGCCGGTTCAAGGACTGATCGGCGGTCTGCTAATCGGCATCGCCGCAGCATTAATGCTGCTTGGCCTTGGCCGCATCGCCGGAGTCAGCGGTTTGGCCGCGCGCGCTACCGGAATTGCCGCTAGCGGCACGCCGCGCGCTATGGCGATTGCTTTTATCATCGGCCTGCCACTTGGAACCCTGATAATATCTTTGATTATGGGCGGCGTGGAAACCCGTTTCCCGTCATCCAGCATCCCTCTCATCATTGGCGGGCTTTTGGTCGGCTACGGCACGCGTCTGGGTTCGGGCTGCACCAGTGGTCACGGCGTCTGCGGAGTGACAAGATTGTCTGCGCGTTCACTGATCGCCACGGCCATTTTCATGGCAAGCGGGTTTGCCACGGTCGCTCTGATGCGCGCAGGGGGCTTGTTATGAGACAGATATTGATAGCCCTGTTTGCCGGCACGCTCTTTGGCGCTGGCCTAGCCTATTCGGGCATGGCCGATCCTGCGCGGGTACAGGGCTTTCTGGATCTATTCGGCCCTTGGGACCCGACCCTTGCTTTTGTAATGGGCGGTGCCATGATTCCCATGGCGATAGCCTGGATAATAGAAAAGCAGCTCGACCGGCCTTTTGCTGATAAAGGTTTTTCCTTGCCAACAGCCTCGGTGATAGATCGCAAGCTCATGGTAGGTGCATTAATATTTGGTTCCGGTTGGGGGATCAGCGGTCTTTGTCCCGGACCCGGCTTTGCCAATTTAGCGATAAATCCTTTTCCCGCTTTGATGTTTGTTGCCGCATTGCTTGTAGGAATGTTGGTGCATCGCGTGACGGAATAACCCCGATATAATCGGGAAAGGCGCTCAATGACCAGTAAAGAGATAATAGGATTGACCGAAATGACCAAAGCATCACCATTCCCTGAAACGCATGGCAAGTCTTTTAATGTGGTTATTGTGGGCGGTGGTTCTGCCGGTATCGCAACAGCGTCGAGTATATTGAAACGTAACCGGAAACTCTCGCTCGCGATCATTGATCCCGCTGATGACCATTATTACCAACCCGGTTGGACGATGGTTGGCGGAGGTGTATTTTCTGCGAAGTTCACACATCGGAAACAACAAGATGTCATTCCTGATCGCGCGCATTGGATAGAATCCGCTGTGATGACATTCGACCCGCAAAATAATAGCCTCCAGACATCCGACGGGCGGGAAATCGGATATGATGTGCTGATTGTTTGTCCGGGTATTAAACTCGATTGGGAACAGATTGAGGGCCTTGCGGAAACTTTGGGAAAAAATGGTGTCACGTCCAACTACCGTTATGATCTGGCACCCTATACATTTCGCTTGGTGCAGGACATGACCAGCGGCCGCGCACTGTTTACGCAACCTCCGATGCCGATAAAATGCGCCGGTGCACCGCAAAAATCCATGTATCTCTCATGTAGTAAATGGGAGAGAGAAGCTGTCCTCGATAATATTGATGTGCAGTTTCACAATAGTGGGGCCGTGCTATTCGGTGTCTCGGAATATGTGCCTGCGCTCATGGAATATATCGAAAGATATAATGCAAATCTGAACTTTGAATCGAAGCTGGTCGCTGTGAATGGCGAAGCAAAAACTGCGACGTTTGAACAGAAAAATGGTGACAGTACCAGGCGTGTCGAAGAAAGTTTCGACATGATCCACGTCGTCCCACCCCAAGTCGCACCTGATTTTGTCCGCAATAGTCCCTTGGCTGGCGTAGACGGCTTTGTCGAAGTGGATCAGACAACGTTGCGTCATATCAGATATGACAATATCTTCTCACTGGGGGATGCCTGCAACGCCCCTAATGCCAAAACCATGGCCGCAGCGCGCAAGCAAGCTCCAGTTGTGGCGGTCAATGCGCTCGCAACACTTGATGGAAAGCCGATGGCCGCTAATTATGATGGCTATGGGAGCTGCCCGCTTACTGTGGAGCGCGGTAAAATCGTGCTGGCTGAATTTGGCTATGGCGGAAAACTGACCCCAAGTTTTCCTTCCTGGCTGATTGATGGCACCCGGCCTTCTCGCCTGTCCTGGTTACTCAAAGACACGATACTTCCGCCGGTTTATTGGCACGGCATGTTAAAAGGGCGTGAATGGATGGTAAAACCGCAACCTATTGGCTCAGATTGAAGGCGTATTTATGAAGCTTTTCCGCTATTTGCCTATATTGGATTGGGGCAGTCGTTATAACAGAACGACGCTGACCAATGATGGCGTCGCAGCGGTCATAGTCACGATCATGTTGATTCCGCAAAGTCTGGCCTATGCGATGCTGGCCGGACTTCCCCCGGAAATCGGTCTATATGCGTCTATATTGCCCCTGATTGCCTATGCCATATTCGGAACGAGCCGCACGTTGGCGGTCGGGCCGGTAGCGGTTGTATCATTGATGACGCTGACGGCGGCAAGCGCCATCGCAGCCCCCGGCAGTGCTGATTTTATCGCTGCGGCACTGGTGCTGGCGTTGCTATCAGGTCTGTTCCTTTTACTGATGGGGATTCTAAAGCTAGGATTTCTTGCCAATTTGCTTTCCCATCCGGTTGTATCGGGATTTATCACCGCCAGTGGTATCATCATCGCGACCAGTCAGCTAAAATCAATTTTGGGTATTGAAGCCAGCGGCGCGACAATGCCCGACCTTATATCCAGCATCGGCAAAACAATCGGCACGGTCAATATCCCGACATTGATTATCGGCGTGCTTGCTACGGCTTTCTTGTTCTGGGTCCGCAAAGGGTTGCAACCGCTTTTGGTCCGTCTTGGTTTGCCAAGTCGTCCCGCAGAATTGCTTGCCAAAGCCGGACCAATTATAGCTGTCGCTGTTTCTACAATCGCGACAATAATGCTGGGGCTGGAAGCAAAAGGGGTTAAAGTCGTTGGAGACATCCCGCAAAGCCTACCGCCATTGACAGTCCCGCTGATGGATTTCGATCTTTGGCAAGAACTGGCCATTCCGGCATTGCTCATAACGATTATCGGCTTTGTGGAATCAGTCTCTGTAGGCCAGACATTGGCAGCAAAAAGACGCCAGAGAATTGATCCGGACCAAGAGTTGATCGGACTGGGCACTGCCAATATTTCAGCCGCCTTTTCGGGTGGTTATCCGGTTACCGGAGGCTTTGCGCGCTCGGTTGTCAACTTTGATGCAGGTGCAGAAACACCGGCAGCAGGTGCCTTTACGGCCATTGGCATCGCGGTGGCGGCGCTGTTTCTAACGCCGCTGCTTGCATCGCTACCTATTGCAACTCTGGCGGCGACGATCATTGTTGCTGTGCTTAGTCTGGTCGATCTGAAAACCCCGCGCACTATCTGGCGCTATTCAAAAGCCGATTTTGCCGCAATGGCCGCAACCATCGGTATTACCCTGTTAGCGGGCGTGGAGCCGGGTGTTATTGCAGGGGTCGGGCTAAGCCTCGCATTATTCCTGTGGCGCAGTTCACGGCCCCATGCCGCGATTGTCGGGCGCGTTCCTGAAACCGAGCATTTCCGTAATATAAAGCGCCACAAAGTATTCACCGATCCGCGCATATTGACCATTCGGATTGATGAAAGCCTGACTTACTTAAACGCGCGCTGGCTTGAAGAATTTATTCTCGAGCAGGTAGCAGAGCAAGAGGAAGTGCGGCATGTCATCCTGATGTGTTCGGCGGTCAATACAATTGATGCTTCGGCATTGGAAAGTCTTGAAGCCATCAACCACCGCCTCGAAGATGGCGGCATTTTGCTTTACCTTTCCGAAGTGAAAGGGCCAGTGATGGACAGGCTTAAACGCTCCTATTTTCTCGATGAATTATCGGGCAAGATATTCCTGTCCCAAAACAAGGCTTTTTCACAGCTTATCCAAACAGCTGATGCGGAAGAAGCCGCGCAAGAGCCGGTCGACCGGCATCTTGCCCGAGGTATGATATAAATGGAGAGGCAGAGGCTATGTCATATTCTCTAACATGAGAATATGATGCTCAAGGGCGTTCATCCCGTTATATTCATTAGTCCGCATATACTTTTATCGGGGTAGGCGGCTGATCAACATCGACAAGGTCGTCGGGGTTACTATCTGCGTAAAAAGGATAGTCGGTATAGCCTTCCTCACCTTGGGTATAATAGGTGTCGGCATCCAGCTTGTTGAGGCCCCACCCGTTTTTATAGCGTTCGGCAAGATCGGGATTGGAAATGTAATTCTGGCCATAACAGATGAAATCTGCTCCGCCTTCTGCAATTGCTTTTGCACCTGTTGAGCGGGTGAATCCTGCAACATAGCCCACCGGACCATCGAACAGGGGGCGAAGGGTGCCATAGACATCCCAGTCCATACCGTAATTGCCCAATTGCAGATAGGCGATACCACGTTTGGAAAGCTCTTTGGTCGCATAGCTGTAGGTTGCTTGCGGGTCATCATCGAAGACATTATGGAACTGCCAGCCGGGTGAAAACTTAACGGCGACAAATTCTTTGCTGGTTGCATCAATCATCGCGTCGACACAGGCCAGCAAAAATGCCGCCCGTTTTTCAACGGTGCCACCCCATTCATCTTCGCGTAAATTGGTGTTTGTCGAAAGAAATTGCATGGGCAAATAGCCGGAAGCCGCGTGGATCTCGACACCATCAAGACCGGCCCGTTGCGCGCGCACGGCGCAATCGCGAAACGCGTCAATCTCTCCCAAAATCTCTTCATGGGTCATTTCGCGGGGGCGTTGATAAACCCGTTTTGCGCGCGGGCAATTGATCGTATAATGACGCGCAGTCGGGTCTGGTTGAACCGCTGATGGGCCAAAGGGCTGCTCACCATTCAATTGCAACTCGTCGGTCAGGCGCCCTGAATGCATGATCTGGCCAAAAATATGACCGCCTTCCTCATGGACTGCATCGGCAACCATTTTCCAGCCTGCTTCGTGCCGGTCAGTCCAGAGACCTGGCGCGAAAAGATAGGCTAGCCCCATCTGGCTGGGCGCAATCCCCTCTGTAATTATCAATCCAGCGGAGGCCCGTTGCCGGTAATGTTCGACGACCACCGCAGTCGGTGTGCCATCAAGATAGGCCCGTTGGCGAGTCATGGGGGCCATTGCCATACGGTTAGCCATGACAATATTGCCAAGCTTGAGTGGCTGGAAAAGGGGAGCTGTGTCTATAGTCATATTTTTCTTCCGGATATTGGGATGTGAAAGAGGGCTGGTAAAGACCGGGTTTACTGGTTCTTTCCAGCCATGATTTCGGCAAATAGAGAATAGGAAAAGTCACTTTTGTCGCGGGCCCAATGGGCAGTCTGGCTTTCAGGATTATTGGGTATGATCAGGGGCGGATCAAATGTTTCTGGAGCCGGGTCGACTTTGCTGACGCGGGTCATGCAGCCAATGGATGTACGGTGACGGATGGCCCAGACACCATCAATCTGTTCAAAATGATCGAGATAGCGGCCATCGCCGATTAAATCATAAATGCCGTCACTGCGCGGAATACGCAGCTGGACATGCCAATAGCTTTCACTAGCAGCATGATCACCGTTTAATTCTATGGAAATATTGCTGACAAAATGCCGGGTCGCGGTCATTTCCGCGTGCACCGGCCACAGCCATTCAATAAAGCCTTCTGCAGTACCTTTAAACACAGGCGCATGATCATCTGTGCCGCCGGGGTGCCAGCAGGAGAGAGTAATCTCCTTGTCCATCCGGTCCATGCCACGGCAATAACGCCATAGAGTCTCTGTAATCGCTTGCTTGTCCAGCAATTGTTTAAGCGCTTGTTCCATGATGTTACCTCTCAAAGACCAATTATTTTCCCTGTCGGGTTTCGAGCATATATAATCAGAACATACAGGCTATCGCTGTGCGGATTAGCCGTTGCTATTCTGCCCAAAAAAGCCGGAACAGCTTGTGCTGACCCGGCTTTTTCTGATTATTCGAAGCAGGTTTCTTAAAATTTGAACCTGGCTTCTACAAAGACCTGACGACCGCGGTTTTGCGTAAGGATCAAATCGTCACCAACCGGAAGTCCCATACCCGGGCTAGCCTGTAGAGGACGGACTCCACTTGAATTGGTCCAGAGTTTGTCGGTCAGATTAACGCCAATAAGCGACAATCTCCATTTTCCGTCGGGATGACCGATAGACACCGCTCCATCAACAGTCACATAGCCATCCTGTTTATAATCGTTCAGCGTCTGTTGGTTGGTAATATAGGAACTGGTGTATTGCAGATTGCCGTTCAAGCCGAACTCCATGCTATTGCCAAGCGGGGCTGTCCAGTCGAAGGCGATATTACCCGCAAATTTAGGCGCTCGCGGCGCAGCACGGCCGTTCAGATCGGTTTCGTCCCCCGTATTGGGCACACCATCTGGATCAACGGTAATAAACTCTTTCGAGAATTTGGCATCGGTATATGCCATCGCACCTGAGAAATTAAGCCCGGATACTGGCGTGGACCATGCCCATTCAACATCAATGCCTTTGCTGGTGAGCTGACTGGCATTGAATGTCTCGAACTGAATCGTCGCATTGTTGAAATTCTGCACCTGCAGATCATCGAACACATAGTAGAAGCCCGACACGTTAAATGTCACTGATCGGCCTGCAAACTGGCTCTTTACACCAATTTCTCCGCCCTTACCCGTTTCCGATTCAAACCGCAGCGAATCTGCAACCGCCTGACGAACAGCCGGGTTGGGGCTGTTAAAGTCCAGCAAACCAGCCGATGGTAAAGAACTATTGTCTACTCCACCGGACTTGAAGCCGGTCTTGAATGAACCATAGATATTGACGTCCGGTGTCGCCTGATAGCGGATGGACAGCTCGGGAGAGAAATTGTCATCCTTGAACTCGATCGGCCCGGAGAAAAAACCACTGGGAATAAAAGCACCGCCTGATGACAGGATCGTATGGACATAGGGAACCGAAATCCGGCTTGTCTTATTCTCTTCTGTCCACCGCAAACCGCCGGATAGCTGCAACTGATCGGTTATATCCAATGTGGTGCTGGCAAAGAAGGAAAGTGCTTCGGTTTTTGTATTCTGCTTTTTGAAATAATCAAAAGTGTTTCCTGTCACAGGATCCGGTGCAACAAGCGAGATAGGCACAACCTGTTGCGCTGAATTAAAGTCAATATCGCGGGTTTCGTAAAATGCACCGACCATGAAATTGAACATGCCGTCAAAATCACTGGTCAGGCGCAGTTCCTGACTGAATTGTTCGGTCTTGTTGCGTGCATTCCCTTGGCCAGCCGCCTGTGCAGAACCGGGGAGGTTAGCCGCCGCGAGAGCTGGCGCGATCGCTGCTATCGGGATGCCATTGGGGTTAAATGCCGGGCCTACACCGCCTATGGCATAGCTGTCGTAATCATCCGCATCGAGGCTAAGATAGCCGGAAACAGATGACAGAGTAAGATGGTCGGATAAATCCAGATCCCAGCTTAGCCGGCCAAGAAATATATCCGCTTCGCCATAAGGCGTGCCTTTATAGCGCGTAGCGCCGCCGCTTCCCTCGGGAAATTTCTGTTGCAAAACAGAAGCTGGATCGGAGAGCGGGTAAAGACCGTCGTTGGTATTACAGCTGGCGCCGGAAGGAATGGCAACTGCACCACCAAGAAGAGCAATTTCATCGGCGCGGCCATTGGGACCACAATGAATATCTATATGACCATTTGCGCCGTCATTTCGGTTGCGGACATAGTTTATTTTAAGATTGGCATTGAAATTGTCGGCTGGATCCCATTGCAACGTCACACGGCCCACAAAATCCCTTTTACCCCGCGTCATATTTATCGCGGGTGTCCCGGGCTCAAGCTCTATATATTTGTCGATATCGGTATATTGCCCCGCTATCCGGATGCCCAGGGTGTCGCTGATCGGGCCAGAGATATAACCGCCAACAATCACAGCATTTTCTTCAAATTCATAAGACGCTTTTCCGCCTGCTTCCCAATCCTGCGTGGGATTGGCTGAACGGACAGAAAATACGCCGGCAGACGCGCTTTTCCCGAAGAAAAGCGATTGCGGGCCTTTTAGCACATCAATCTGTTCGACATCAAAAAAACCGGCCTGCACCATCCGCATCGTGCTCACTTGAACACCGTCAAAATCAAAGGCGACGGCAGAGTCAAAAGCTGCCGAAAGACTTGATGAGCCAACACCGCGCAGTGCAATCTGGCCACCCGATCCGGAACCGCCAGTTGATACAGTCAGAGCCGGAACGCGGCTGACAACGTCTGCGACCTGATCAACCTGAAATTTATCCAATGTATCACCACCAATGGCGGTAACGGTAACTGGCACTTCCTGTAGTGTTTCGCGCTGCTTGCGGGCGGTTACGGTAATGATATTGCTACTATCTTCAAATGATTCCTGAGCGTGAGCAGGAACGGCGAATCCGGCAAAAACCAGAGTGGCTGCCGATCCCATCAGCAATCCCCGGGCCGATGTACCTGAAATAATATTAGTACGGCTTTTCGTTTGTTTCGTCATTTCCCCCCCCCCCCCCCCCAAAAAAAGCTCGGATACATATCTGAGCCAGATTCAAATCCCACATTCAGACCATTGCGTTTTATCGGTAATTTGAGGGGTCATTCTAACCAGAACTGAACAATGCTCAGCTAATCAATTTATTAGTCCGGGATGTAATAATATCACAATATATTTGGAAGGAGCCTAAGTTATCCGGCAATATTAGCAAAATTGGCTATCATTATGACAAATGCGCCATCATCTTCATAAGCTCTATGGTTAGCAATTGTGGAGGTTTTAGCGAACAGGTATCAACGGGACTGTTCCCTAATCTTTGAATCCTGTTCGTTCATATGAATAACCGGCTGGGGGCTATAGCGGGTGTCAAAGCCGCAACTATGCAGAATGGCCGCGGCGAAAGGAATATTATTCCCTATATGCTCCCATAGACCCTTTTGGGCCAGCTCATTGGGCATATAGAAACCCTGATGAGGCCAATAAAGCCGCATCATAATATTCCCCCCGCAGCAGAGAAATTATTATTTCATGTTACGCGCAGCCAGAGAGCCAGCTTTCATTATGTCAATTTCCGCTTGCATAGACCGGGCATTGCGTAACAGAAAAGCCTTTAGGAAGCGGTGCAATTAACCCCTTTGGCCGAGGCTGTTGTTTCGCCTTCCGCAAGGGGAGCAAGCATGCCCTCGGTCATACCTTTGGTCCACCATTCCCAGCTATCTCCGACATAGCGTGCGCCACTGGCCGAAACTTCTGTAGTCATCTCAACGGTCTTGTCTCCGATGACAACCGTGGCGGTGTCAGTATCAGGATAGCTGGCCTCAACGACTGTGCCATCTTCACACTTATAGGTCGTTTTTGTCACGGTTTCCGTCTCTGGTTGGGCGGTTTCTTCTGTTTGAACTGTTTCATCTGTTTGATCGGCTGTATTTGTGCCGCAAGCAGCTAGAGCTAGCGTTGCGAAGATCATAGCCGTGCCATTGATAAGTTTCATTTGTGTAACTCCATATTTTGCGAACGCCTGATAAATGTCGAGACGCTAATAGCGATTAATCGTCGACAGCATTTGCTCCGATAAACCAAGCGTCTTTGTCGATTATACCGCATGCTGAAGTAAAAAGATCAGCAGTGACTTCGTCACCCGCTTCGCTCGCTGTATTGATTGCCTCGCGAAGTTCGCCGCCATAGGCCATCAACCGCTCTTTCAGTTCGCGGATATGATCTCCGGTTTTCAAAATCCCGTCGGGATATGCGTCCAATGCGGTTCCGCTCTTGACATTTTGAAGCGTTCCTTTGGCAACGCCGCCCAATATGACAGCACGCTCGGCTATATCGTCGCTAATTTCGCGCAGCCGATCTGCTACTTCATCCAGCAATTCATGGAAGGCGATAAAATTTTTACCGGTTGTGTTCCAATGTGCTTGCTTGACGGCAAGCACCAAATCGATAGCACCTGCCAAACGGGCATTGAGCAGATCGATCATCTGTTCGATAGTGTTATCATCAAGTTTTGAAACATATTTCTCTGGCATAGCGCACCTTTTAATTAGAGGGATTGGATACGTACTACTACAATTATTATGGTAAGCCTGTGGAGATAATCAATAACAATATATTAAGATCATAATATTTAGCAGCGCAAATTTGCTAATGGGTTGAAACCGCCTTTCATAAACTGGCTAATACGAAACAAGTCATTGCAAATATAATTGCCCGGTTAAGCGTTTTAAGATAATATATTCTTGGACTATGTAACAGTGGAGTGCTTTTAAGGCATTAAACGCAGGAGAATATTTTTGGCTTACACCGGAAAATATGAATCGCCGTCGGAATTGATGAGCGATAATAGTTTGAGCGATGATGAGAAAATCGAAATGCTAGAAGAATGGCGTAATGATAAGGAAGCCCTTATGCGCGCATCAGACGAAGGCATGCAAGGTGAGGTACAGTCGAATTTTCTCAAAAAAATCGAGAATGCACTGCTCTCGCTTAATGAGAAATCTTCTTCACAATAATAGCGCTGTTAACTGATTGAATAATCATCTGTAAACGAACCGTTGAATACGGTTAGTACATCACAAGGATGCAGTATTAACAACCTTGCGCGCAACGCTTCTCAGCATGAAGCAGTTCCGTCCGGTAATTCGTGATCGGCAAGAGCGATGTTTCCAATCGCATGTATAGCGACAAGCCGCACGGCATGTAACAGAGCTTTGGTGTAATGCTTATATAGCCCCAAAGCTGGCAACGGATATTGCCCCCTCAAGGCATTGATAGCACCTGTGATGCGATAGAGAAATAAATGAGAACCCCTGTTGCGTCAGCGATGGATGTCACCAGCGGCGTGCTCGCGGTGGCAGGGTCCAGTTTGAAATGGCTGAGGAGGAAGGGGAGTAACATTCCGATGAGGCTGCCGACAATGACAATGAGTATCATCGAGACCGAAATAACAAACGCAATTTCTATGCCGCCCCGATAGACGCCGATCACCGCAATCGCCGCTGCCATGCTCAGCCCAAGGAGCAGCGCAACGATAAGTTCGCGGACTAGCACCCGGCTCCAGTCGGACATCCCGATATCCCCTGTGGCCAGCGCGCGGATCATCAGGGTGGCGGATTGTGATCCTGCGTTTCCTCCCGAAGCTATCAATATCGGCAAGAAAAACATCAGCGCCAGATGGGCCGCAATTGTTTCCTCAAAATAAGCAATGCCCGCTCCGGAAAAAATATTGCCGAACACCAGCAGCATCAACCATGAAATACGGGCGCGGTAGAGCATCGGAATGGTTGCGTTACCAACGCTGGAAATGAGTTTGGTGACCGTGCCTACCCGGTGGAAATCTTCCGTTGCCTCTGCTTCCAGTACATCCAGAGCGTCATCATGCGTGATAATGCCTACAAGGCGGTTCTCTTCATCAACAACCGGCAATGCGATCATATCATACCATGCGACCCGGCGTGCGGCTTCTTCGACATCATCTTCTGCCCTGATCGCATGGGTGTTATACTCCATGACGTCCGATATCAATGCGCGTGCCGGTGCGATGATGAGGTCTTTAAGCCGCACCGAGCCAAGCAGTTTTCGGTCGGCATCAATGACATAGGCACGGTAAATAGTCTCTTTGCCCGGTGCTTCGCGGCGCAAAACGGTCAGGGCGTCAGTCGCGCTGAGATCAAGTGACAGGGCGGCATAACCCGAAGTCATGACCGCCCCGGCGGTGCCTTCGTCATAAGAGGCCAGTTGGCGGATATCTTCGCGCTGCGCTTGTGCCAGCGCAGGCATCAACGCGTCGCGCTGTTCATCGGAAAGCTCTTTATAAAGGTCGGCGCGATCATCGGCATCCATTTCCATGACGATAGCCGCCAGTTCGCCGCGCGGCGTGACGGTTGCAAGCGCAGTCTGGAAATCATGATCGAAATATCCGAATATTTTGGCCTGTCGTTCCCTGCTTGCCATAATCAGAATATTCCATGCCCGGAGGGGAGGAAGTTCTTCCAGTATCTCTGCCAGATCAGCCGGATGCATATCGGCCATAGGGGACTGTAAGTCGTCGTATTTTCCGTTAGCAAATAAGGGAAGCAAGTCGATGAGTATGGCCTGCATTTGCATCTCCAGTAAGTTACACGCAATAATCACACGCAAGTGATGAAACAAAAGCTGTCCCTCGCAGACCTATACCGTTGCGGGACTTTTTATCTGCCAAGTAGGATGATTTGTAAGGTGAGGGTGCCCAATAGGTCAAGGCAGGCCACATCCGATAGAAAAAGCTCACAGACATATATGGCAATTTTCGCCAAGAAAACTGATTGTTCCTTCATGGGAAGCTGCTAATGGGTGCGGGAAATTATCCCGGATGATATACGACCTGCAAATCTCGGGACTGGCAGGATGCAATTAAGACGGTGCGAGCGAATATGGGGTCGCATCCCGGCGCTACGTGCTGCGATATGATGAGCCTCAGTTTATGCCTATAGCTTTGGGATAGCCCTTCACCATGACGAACACCCCCACACAATATGATGCCATCATCCTTGGCGCAGGCGGCGCGGGATTGATGTGCGCGGCAATTGCTGCGCAGCGCGGACGCAAGGTGCTGTTGATTGACCATGCGGATGAACCGGGTAAGAAAATCCTGATTTCGGGAGGCGGGCGCTGTAATTTTACCAATATCAACACCGCACCGGACAGATATATTTCTGCTAACAAGCATTTCGCCAAATCCGCGCTCAGCCGCTATACGGCGCAAGATTTTATCGCGTTGGTCAACCGGCATGGCATTGCGTGGCACGAAAAAACATTGGGCCAGCTTTTTTGTGACGGATCGGCAAAACAGATTGTCGCGATGCTGTTGGATGAATGTCCCGATGATGCCGTGACCCTGTCTTTGGGTCGCTCGATCACGGCTATCAGCCATAGCGATGCAAATTATCATGTCGAATTTGGGGGCAACCGCGCGTCCGCCCCGTCACTGGTGATTGCAACGGGCGGACCATCTATTCCCAAAATGGGCGCAACCGGTTTTGCTTATGATATTGCCCGTCAATTCGGTTTGAAGGTGGTCGAGCCGCGCCCGGCGCTTGTCCCGCTCACTCTTGGCGGGGAGGAAACCCTGTTCCGCTCGTTATCAGGTGTATCTGCGCCGGTAATTGCTAGCTCTGGCAAGACAGCGTTTCGGGAAGCGGCTTTGTTTACGCACAAAGGTCTGTCAGGTCCGGCGATATTGCAAATATCATCCTATTGGCGCCACGGGGAGCCTGTCAGCATCAATTTTTTACCGGATTACAAACCCGACTGGTTGACCAAATTGAAGCGTGAGCAGCCGCGAATCTCGCTCAACAAGGCGATAAGCGAACGTCTGCCCACCCGCCTGTCTGAGACGCTTCTTGACCGGATCGCGCTATCTGGGGAGCTGGGCAATCTGGCTGATCGCAAACTGGCAGAAGCAGCGCAACGCCTGTCCGCTTGGCGCTTCATGCCCAATGGCACCGAGGGCTATGCCAAGGCAGAAGTCACCGCAGGCGGGATAAGCACAGCGGAACTCTCGTCCAAAAATATGGAAGCTAGGCAAATGCCGGGTTTATATGCTATTGGCGAAGCGGTTGATGTTACCGGATGGCTCGGTGGCTATAACTTTCAATGGGCTTGGGCTAGCGGTTGGGCCGCCGCGCAAACTCTATAGATAAACGATATATTATCACAGACCGCGGGCAATTGGCATTTCCACGCGGCTTTAAAATTTTGCCACGGAACGGATTCTCATGCCTTTTACCACATTACCCCCGCTTCTTGCCGAAGCGCTTACCCAACATGAATATGACAAACCCACAGCCGTACAGGCCGCTGTGCTGGAACCGGAGGCCGCTGGCCGCGACCTTATTGTATCGGCGCAAACCGGCTCGGGAAAGACGGTGGCTTTCGGTCTGGCGATGGGGCCGGAATTGTTGGACGACAATGGACGCTTCCCGTTTCTGGTAGAACCTTTGGCTTTGGTTATTGCTCCCACTCGCGAACTGGCCTTGCAGGTCAGCCGTGAACTGACATGGCTTTATCAACCGGCGGGCGCGCATATTGCAACCTGTGTCGGCGGCATGGATGCGTCGAAAGAGCGCCGGACATTGCGCCGCGGCGCCCATGTAATCGTCGGCACACCGGGCCGTTTGCGCGACCATCTGGAACGCGGCGCGCTGGACCTTAGCAAATTGCGCGTGGCGGTGCTTGATGAAGCCGATGAAATGCTCGATATGGGCTTTCGCGAGGATCTGGAAGAAATACTCGATGCAACGAGCGAAGATCGCCGGACGTTGTTATTTTCCGCGACCATACCAAAGCCGATTATCAATCTTGCCAAACGCTACCAGAATGACGCGCTGCGTATTTCTACTGTTGGCGAAGATCGCGGGCATGGTGACATTGCCTATCAGGCGATTACGGTTGCGCCAGCGGATACCGAAAATGCGGTGGTCAATCTGTTGCGTTTCCATGAAGCGGAATCGGCAATGCTGTTTTGCGGCACGCGCGAAGCCGTGCGCCGTCTGCACGCCAGTCTGGTCGATCGCGGGTTCAGCGCGGTAGCCCTGTCGGGCGAGCATACCCAAAGCGAGCGTAATCAGGCAATGCAGGCATTGCGTAGCAAGCGCGCGCGCGTTTGTGTGGCAACCGATGTGGCCGCACGCGGGCTTGATCTGCCAACGCTCAGCCTGGTCATCCATGTTGAGATCCCCCGTGATGCAGAGACATTAAAGCACCGTTCCGGACGGACGGGCCGGGCAGGTAAAAAAGGGACAGCGGTTATCATCGTGCCCTATCAACGCCGCAAACGGGTTGAGTCCATGTTGCGCGGAGCAAAAATCAATGCGGAATGGAAAGATGCACCGACTCGGGCCGACATCCGCAAAAATGATGCCGAGCGGCTAATTGAAACCTTGCTTCAGCCGGTCGAGATTGATGACGATGACATGGAACTCGCAAAGCGCTTGATGGCCGAAAAAACGCCAGAGGAAATTGCGGCGATGCTGGTGCAATCGCATCGCGCGAAAATGCCTGCGCCAGAACAGATGCTGGACCGTGGCGCACAGTCAAAGCCCGCTGCCGGTGGGCCACGCCCCGGTTTTGAAGATACGGTCTGGTTCAAAATGGATGTCGGGCATAACCAGCGCGCCGATGCCCGCTGGATTTTGCCCGTGTTATGCCGCCGTGGTCATATTACCAAGAATGAAATTGGTGCGATCCGCATCAATGGCGATGACACCTTATTTGAAATACCGCGCCGCGTGGTGGATAAATTTACCGCAGCCATTGCCGAAAAACGCGAAGCCGGTGGCGATGATACCGATGACATCACGATCACCCGGTTTGAAGGCAAGCCGCGCGATGAAGCAAAGCGCAATCGCAAAAGCGGACGCCGCGATAATGCAGGTGGTGAGGGGCGCGATTACAGTAACGCCAGCAAGAAATTTGGCGGCAAGAAATATGGTGCCAAGAAATTCGGAGATCGCAAATCCGGCGGCAAACCGGGAGGCCGGGACTTCGGCGGCAAGAAGCCTTATGGCAAAAAGTCTGAAGATGGCGGAAAGCCTTATGTTAAGCGCAAGCCATCGGCTGACCGCGAGGGCGCCAATGAAGGCCGTAGTGAAGCAGGCGGCAAACGTGAGTTTGGCGATGGTTTCAAGAAAAAAGCCGGTTTCAAAGGCGACCGCAAATCTGGTCCAAAAGGCGGGGCTGGCGGCAAGAACAAAAAGCCCCATTGCGGCAAACGGCCCTTTGAAGGTCAGCGGGGACCTAAAAGCGACTGATCCGCCCTATGACTAAAGCGATTCAGATTTATGTTGATGCCGATGCCTGCCCGGTAAAGGATGAAATTTACCGGGTGGCCTATCGGCATGAAATCCCGGTTATTGTCGTGAGCAACAGCTATTTCCGTGTGCCAGTCCATCCACTGGTCAGCCGTGTGGTTGTCAGCGACGGCTTTGACGCTGCTGATGATTATATTGCCGAGCGGGCCGGGGCTGGCTGTGTCATCATCACCGCGGATATTTTACTGGCGGATCGCTGCATCAAAGCGGGGGCAAAGGTGCTGGCACCCAATGGCAAGCCGTTTACCGCCGACTCTATTGGCGCGGCAGTGGCTACGCGGGCAATTATGGCCGATTTGCGGGCCGGCATGGGTAGCGAAAATATCGGCGGGCCGCCGCCTTTCAGCAAGAATGACCGGTCGCGGTTTCTGTCCTCTTTAGACGAGATGCTGGTGCGCTTGAAGCGCGGAGCTTGAGGGTCTTCTATAACTTCGTCATTCCCGCGAAGGCGGGAATCCAGCTTTACTTCTGCAAGGTTTAGATAGCTGGATTCCCGCCTGCGCGGGAATGACGGGTGGATTAAAAACCGCTGTCCTACAATGCTATGCTCATGATACGCACATCGCGGCTCTTTCTCAGCAAGCATATTTAACCCACGCGCCCTATTTCCTGTTGGCGGCCGATAGCAGAACAAATGTTGGAAAATCCTGCGCAAAAAACAGGAATCGACGGAAAATAAAGCTTCATTGGTGTGAACTTAGTGAACTTAGAACGTCAAACGGCCTATATCGCCAGTCAGCTCCAGTCGCCCCGGCCAGCCATCCACAGGCTGATTGCCGCAACCGCAGCGGTATCAGCACGCAAAATTCGCGGGCCGAGCGATACGGACACAGATTGGGGCATGGCCCGGATAGCCGCGTTTTCGCTATCGGAAAATCCGCCTTCCGGCCCGATCAGAATTGCTGCCGGACCATCATGGGCGACCAGCGCCTTGCGAAAGCTGCCTTCTCCGCTTTCATGGATACGCTCATCCGCGAAAAACAAATGGCGGTCAGCGGGCCAGTTTTCCAGCAAAGTCTCTAGCTTGATCAGCGGGTCCAGCTCCGGCAGCGCAGTGCGTTCGCATTGTTCAGCGGCTTCAATCATATGGGCGCGCAATTTATCCGGTTTGACAGGATTATTTTGCGTGCGCTCCGTTTGCACAGGGACCATTTTGGCAACGCCCAGTTCCGTGGCTTTTTCCGCAACCCAGTGATAGCGGTCCTTTTTGATCGGGGCGGCGAGCAGCCACAGATCGGGAACATCCTCAAGCTCTCTGGTCTTTCCGTCGATCAGCAGGATTAAATCCCGTTTGCCAAGCATGGTAACATGGCACAGATATTCGCCGGTGCGGTTATCGAATAGCTTAACCGGCTGCCCCTCCTTGATCCGCATGACTTTCAAAAGATAATGCGCTGCGCTGCCCTCCAACCGGATTTCCGTGCTCTCATCAAGACGGGCGTCCAGATAAAGGCGCGGGGCGCTGCGTGGGGGATAGGCTGGCGTGGCGGGCATGCAGGTTTATTTGCATATTCTTTATAAGACCTCAAGCGCCGGGCGCGGGTGATTTTTATTAGACCTCAGGCGCCGGGCGCGGGCATCCGCCCGCTTGGCTACGCGCCATAAGGCGCGGCGGCCAGTCGGCCTTGCCTCGCTGCGCTCGGACTGGTGTACCATCTCGAGGAAGCGCCTTGGTACGCCATTTCGAGAGAGCGCTGAACCGACGCGAAGCGGAGGCAAGCGCGACCGCGCGCCCGAGCTTATGCGAGGAAAGCCAAGGGCGCGGATGCGCCCGCCCGGCGCTTGAGGTAAAATAAAAACTCCTCCAAACCCACCCACACCCAAAGTCCTCCACCCCCCGACGCGAAGCGGAGGCAAGCGCGACCGCGCGTCCGAGCTTATGCGAGGAGAGCCCAGGGCGCGGATGCGCCCGCCCGGCGCTTGAGGTAAATAAAAACTGACGAATTTCATTTGCTGTTCTAAAAGCGGGCCATGCAAACTCGACCAGAAAATGTCCCTGACGCAGAATATCATGGCCTGACCGGCTTGTTGCCTACCGCCGCCCGCCCATATGCACTGCTTGCCCGATTTGACAGGCCGATTGGTTGGTGGCTGCTATTCTGGCCCTGTGCGTGGGGCGTGGCGCTGGCAGGCGGAGCGGTGGCGCGATGGGATTTGTTACTGTGGCTATTGCTGGGTTCAATCGCGATGCGCGGTGCAGGCTGTGTCTATAATGACATTGTGGACCGGGATCTTGACAAGCAAGTGGAGCGCACGCGGTCCAGACCGCTGGCCAGCGGGGCCGTGTCGGTGAAAGCGGCTTGGATGTGGTTGGGATTGCTCTGTCTGATCGGGCTTGTCGTGTGGTTGCAACTCACGATGACGGCCAAGCTGGTGGCGCTGGGTAGTTTGGCGCTGGTTGCCGCTTATCCGTTTATGAAGCGGATCACATGGTGGCCTCAGGCATGGCTTGGCATGGTGTTTTCATGGGGGGCGCTGGTCGGCTGGCTAGCCATAGCACCGCAATTTACGCCCGCGATGCTGTTGCTCTATGGCGGATCGATATTTTGGGTCATTGGCTTTGATACTATTTATGCGCTTCAGGACCGGGAGGATGACGCGCTGGTCGGTATACGGTCCAGTGCGCTTCGGCTGGGTGAGAATGTGCGCTTCGGGGTGCTCATATTTTACGGGTTGGCATTGGCCGGTTGGGTTGGCGCTTTCTGGATCATGCGTCCGCAGCTCTTGGGTCTGGTCGCTCTAATTCCGTTTGCGCTTCACTTGTTGTGGCAGGTCGGGACGCTCAAAATCAGCGACGGAGAGGATGCGCTTGCCAAATTCCGGTCCAACCGTTTTGCCGGATTGCTGATGTTTCTGGCATGTCTGGTTCTGGGGCAAGCGGGATAAACGCACCTTTCATTGTAAAAATTACATTGCCTCTTGAAACCTATTCAGATTCTGGCATCCTTAATCATATAATTAAATCCTGAGCATCTTCCGGAGTATCTATATGAAGCATCGCCGCCTTGGCCGAAGTCCTATTTATGTGTCTGATATTTGCATGGGGACAATGACCTTTGGCAGCATGGCCGATGAAGCAATGTCCCGCAAAATATTGGACATGTCGCTGGATGCGGGCATTAATTTTTTTGACACAGCGGAAAATTATCCGGTCCCGCCCAAACCGGAATGGGCGGGTGAGACAGAGAATATTCTTGGTCGCTGGATGAAGAATAAGGACCGCGATAGCCTTATCATTGCTACCAAAGTGTCCGGCCCCAGCCATGGCTGGATTGCATCGGCGCAGCGTGCGGGCATGACGGCGCTTGACCGGCATAATATTGTCAGGGCGCTGGATAACAGCCTGAAACGGCTCGGCACGGATTATATCGATCTTTATCAGACCCACTGGCCCGACCATGGCACCGCCTATGACGAAACCATGGAAGTGCTGGACGAGGAAATGCGTAAAGGCAAAATCCGTGCGATCGGCTGTTCCAACGAAACAAGCTGGGGTCTGATGAAATCGTTGGAGGCTTCCGACCGTTTGGGAGTTGCACGCTATTGCACGATCCAGAATAATTTTAGCATGAACAACCGCCGGTTCGAGGATGAACTGGCGCAGGTATGCAGGCATGAGGATGTCAGCTTGCTGCCCTATTCACCTTTGGCCGGCGGAGTCTTGTCCGGTAAATATAATGACGGCGCCGTGCCAGAGGGTGCGCGCTTTTCGGCCTATCTAAAAATGACAGGGCGACAATCAGACATGGCGAAGCGGTTCATCAATGAAAAAACCGAAGCCTCGACTAAACGCTTTATGGCCATTGCAAAAGACGCCGATATCGCGCCGGTGACGTTGGCCACCGCATGGTCAAAGCAGCATAAATTTGTCGCGTCCACCATTGTCGGCGCAACCCATACAGACCAACTGGCCGATATATTCGCCGCCGCGGATTTGGTGTTGAGTGATGATGTGATGAAGGCCGTTGATACGGTGACCAAGGAGATCCTTTATCCCATGGGATAAAGGATGCTTGAAACGGGAGAAGAAGAAAAATGAATCGCTTTCTAGAACATACTGGCGCGAAATATCCGATTGTTCAGGCTCCGATGGGCTGGATTGCCCGTTCGCAGCTTGCTTCGGCGGTCTGTAACGCTGGCGGTCTTGGCATTATCGAAACATCGTCGGGCGAAACGGAAAATTGCATGGCGGAAATCGCCAAGATGAGCGACCTGACCGATGCACCCTTTGGTGTGAACCTGCCGATCATGTTCTTGAAAGACCCGGCGATTCTGGATCATATCTGTGGTTCAGGGGTGAAGTTCGTGACGACATCGGCGGGTAGTCCGGCCAAGTTTATCGGCCCATTGAAAGAAGCCGGAATAACCGTTTATCATGCCGTTCCTACGGTTGAGGCCGCGATGAAATCTGTCGATGCGGGCATCGACGGTCTGGTGGTCGAAGGGGCAGAAGGCGGCGGTTTCAAAAATCCCGAAGAAGTGTCAACATTGGTCCTGTTGCAAGCCATCCGCCGTCAAACCGACGTGCCGATGGTTGCTGCTGGCGGGATAGCTGATGGCAAAGGTATGGCCGCGGCTTTTGCTTTAGGCGCAGAAGCGATCCAGATGGGTACGCGCTTTGTTTCGAGTGCCGAAAGCCCGGTGCATCAAAATTACAAGCAGGCCATATTGGATGCCAAGGAAACCGGCACCCATATCCTGAACAAAAAATCGACGCCTTGTATCCGCGCCTTGAAAACCGAACGCACGGCAAAAATATATGAAGACGGATTGATGCCGCCGGACACGTTCAAACGTATATTGGACGTCTATTTCGGCGGTGACATGGAGGCGGCGGTTGGCCTTGCCGGACAATCATCCGGTTTGATTGACGAGGTAAAAACTGCCAAACAGATAATTGACGAAACGGTAGCTGAATTTTTCGAGATTACCGAACGCCTTGGCGCGTTAAGCGCTGCGAAAAGTTTCTAAAAAACCATAAGAGAGGATAATTTGATGAGCCACGGTATTTCTGACGCAAAGCAACTTTTTTCCACTGTCACCGATGACGGAAAGCTTATTCTCTCGGTTGAACCTTATGATGTGCCTGAACCGGAGGATCATCAGGTCATCGTGCAAATGGAAGCCGTGCCGATCAATCCATCCGACCTTGGCTTATTGCTCAGCCCGGCCCAGATGGACACGGTGCGGTCCGAGACTGTTGACGGGAACCCTGCGCTGGTCGCTGATGTCGATCCCGCGATGATGCGCGTTTTTGCCGGACGCAAGGGCAAGAAAATGGCCGCCGGTAACGAAGGTGCGGGCAAAGTGGTCGCGGCTGGGGGCAGCGACGCAGCGCAGGCGCTGCTTGGCAAAACCGTGACGATCGTCGGCGGAGAAATGTATCGCACCCACCGGGTGATGCCCGCCGGAATGTGTGTCCCGCTTCCCGAAGGCGCTCCGGCAAAGGAAGGGGCGTCCCTGTTCGTCAATCCAATGACAGCGCAAGGTTTTATCAACACCATGCGGGCCGAAGGGCATGAAGGCCTCGTGCATACAGCCGCAGCCTCCAACCTGGGCCAAATGCTCGCAAAGCTGTGCGTGAAGGACAATATACCGCTGGTAGCGATCGTGCGCTCGGACGCGCAAAAGAAGATCCTGACCGATCTGGGCGTGACCCATGTGCTTGACAGCACCAAGGATGATTTCATGCCAAAGCTTGTCGATGCACTGGCGGAAACCGGCGCAACATTGGGCTTTGATGCGATTGGTGGCGGCAAGATGGCCAGCTATATCCTTACTGCCATGGAACAGGCCGCAGCCAAGCGCGGGGCGGAGTTCAGCGTCTATGGCTCGACCGTCAACAAACAGGTCTATATCTATGGCCGCCTTGATACCGGCGAAACCATTTTGGGTGGGGGACTTGGCCTCTATTGGGGCGTGGGCGGCTGGCTGCTGACCCCGCATCTGGAAAAAGTGGGTGGCGAACGGATGATGGAAATGCGGAAATACGCTGTCGAAGAACGCAATGGCATATTCCACAGCGAATATTCCAGCGAGATTTCACTAATGGACATGATCGACCCCGAAATCGCCAAAGCATATGAGAAAAAGGCGACTGGTGAGAAGGTGCTGGTAAACCCGAGTTTGTGAGGGAACCCAATTCGTTAGCCCTGAGCCTGTCGAAGGGCGCTTATCGCCTATCGGTGCGGTTCTTTGCCAAATGCGATAACAATTCCCAATCGCCATTTATCAGCGCCCGTTTCTTGGCTTTTGACCAACCTTTAATCTGTTTCTCTGCCTCCAAAGCTTCGTTGCGCGTGGGAAAATTGTCTGACCAGACTAAGGTGAGTGGTCGGCGTTTATACGTGTAACCGGTATAATACCCACTTTGATGCTGAGTAATGCGCTGCTCTAGATTATCGGTATAGCCAGTATAAAACGAGTCGTCGGAACATTGCAGGATATATGTGTAAAAGGCCATCGACTTCGCTTTGATTGAGAAACGTCCTTCGACAAGCTCAGGACTAACGGTGTGAAGTTTGTATTTATACTGTACCGTTTAAATCGGGCATAATCTTTGGGAGGGATCTCATCTATATAGCACCCGCAGTCCTACTCCGCCGCCAACAACTCTTCCGCGGCATTCAGGTCCACCGATACCAATTGCGAAATACCGCGCTCAATCATCGTTACGCCGAACAGCCGGTGCATCCGGCTCATCGTCACGGCATTATGGGTAACGATGAGATAGCGGGTATTGGTTTCTGCCACCATCCTGTCGAGCAAGTCGCAGAAACGCTCGATATTGGCATCATCGAGCGGCGCGTCCACCTCATCAAGAACACAAATAGGCGCCGGATTGGTCAGGAACAGACCAAAAATAAGCGCGACGGCGGTAAGCGCCTGTTCGCCGCCGGATAATAGCGTCAGCGAGGTCAGCTTTTTGCCCGGTGGCTGCGCCATGATTTCCAGACCGGCTTGCAAAGGGTCATCGCTATCGACCAGTTCCAGATGTGCCTGACCGCCATCGAACAAGGTGCTGAACAGCCGCTGGAAATGCTGGTCGACTTCTTCAAAAGCGGCGAGAAGCCGTTGCCGACCCTCGCGGTTAAGACTGCCGATTGACCCGCGTAGCTGGTTGATCGCTTCGTTCAGGTCGCTGCTTTCGCTGGTCGATCTTTCCCATTCGGCTTCCAGCTCTGCCAGTTCATCTGCTGCGACCAAATTAACCGGCCCAATCCGTTCGCGGCTTAGCGTCAGCCGCTCCAGTTCCGCCGACTCTGCCCCGGCCTCACCAACTGTATCTTCATCAAATCCGCATTTTTGGGATAGCAATTGCGGAGGACATTCAAATTTCTCGCCGGAAATCCGGCTCATTTCCACCCTACGCAAATCCTGATTCTCGGCCCTTGCCTTCGCCCCGGCGCGCGCTTCGCGGGCCTGGCTTAATGTTTCGCTGGTAGCATTTAACCGCTCTTCATGATCGCGTTGCGCCAGTTCAGCGGCTTGCTGGGCAGCATCTTTTTCCGCGACCACGCTATTGAGCGCCTCTTGTTGCTCCTGAAGCCTGGCTATTTCCACGTCGATAACGCGTGGGCGATCAGCGATTTTTTCAAGCTCGGCTTCAATCGCTGCGCTGCGTTTACCCATTTCCGCCATGCGGGTGGCGGCTTCGCTTGAGCGGTCCTGCCATGATTTAATCTGCGCGGCGGCCACGGCTTTTTGTTCTCTGACCTGTGCCAGTTTTTGGTCTAAACCGGACAATGCCGCTTGCGCCGACATAACTTGTTGCCGCGCTATATCGCGTCGTTCCTGCAGCAACGTACGTGCGCTTTCCTGCGCTGCGCCATCGGGCTGTTTGTCGCGTTCCTTTTGCGCCATATCCAGTTCTGCTTGCGCCGCGGCAGCCTCATTTTTGAGCGCCGTTTCCCGTTCGGCCAGGCTGGCCGTGCGTTTTTTCAACCAATCTAAGGCTTCTTCTGCCTGATCGGTTTCGCGCAGGGCTTGGCGGAGCCTGTCCTCGGCTTCGCGCCGGGCGTTTCGGGCGTCCGAAAGCTGCTGTTCTGCGATGGCAATGGCGTCTTGCTGTTTGCTTAGGGCTGTTTCTGCTTCAGCGACTTTTGTTTCTGCTGGCTCCAGTAAGGCGGTCAATTCCGTCAGCCGATTGGCGCGGACCAGTCGCTGGGCGCTGGCATTCCCGTCATCGCGTGCGACAAAACCGTCCCAGCGGCGCAAAGCTCCGGATTTGGTGACGAGCCGCTGTCCGATTGCCAGAGGTTGGTTCCTGTCATCATCCGCGACGAAAATCTGTGACAGGCGATAATGCAATTGGGATGGTGCCACGACAAAATCAAGCAAAGCCTCTGTGCCATCGGGCGCTGGGCCAACCGTGTCAGTTCCCGTTTGTCCACCGCCCCAGAAACGGTCGCCATCTTCGCCCACAGATGCCAGCAAATCATCCCCCAGCGCCGCCGCCAACGCGCGCTCATATCCGGGTGCGGCCTTGACCTGATCTATGGCTTTGTGATCGCTTTCGCTCTTGGATAATTCGCGTTCCAGCGCGCTATGTTCGGATTTCAGACCAGCGCGTTCGGCTTTTAACGTGGCGAGAGCGGACTCTGCGTGATCGCGCGCTTCGCTGGCACTCAGGCGTTTTTCCTCAATCGCGGCGATTTGCGCTTTGCTCTTATCGGCTAGTTGCCGGGCCGCGTCGCGCGTGGCTATAGCATCGGCTAACGCGGCTTTCAGCTCTTCTTCGTCGCCCATTTCCGCGCGTTCCTGTGCCAGCCGTTCCAGCTCGGCAGCTAAGCGGTCATAGCGTGTCCCGGCTGCTTCCAGCGCCGCGTTTGCAACTTTTATCTCTGCCTGTATCCGCGCTTCTTCAGCAACTGCCTTGGCAAGTTCCACTTCGCTATCGCTTGCAAGGCGTTCGGCCTTGTCGGCCTGCTTTTCCAGTTCAGGGCGCTCTGTTTCCAGTTCCCGTAATTGGGCAGACAGACGCTTTGCATCTGTTTCCAGCCGTGACAGAGCGTCCATTGCATCGCGGGTTAATTGATCTTCGCGCGCGTTGTCATCCTGTATCCGCTGTGCCTGTGTTTGCAGGTCCAGCAACCGGGATTTCAGATTGTCGCGTTCATTGGTCAACGACAACAACCGGTGACTGGAGTCGCTGGCCTCTTCACGCGCACGGGTCAGGTCGGCGCGCAATATGCCCAATGTGTGGGCGCTTTCATTCTGCGCTTTAACCGCCGACTGCTGGTCATTTTGCGCCGCGACAACTTTCGCTTCTGCCATTTCGGCTTCGGCTTTGGCGGCATCTGCTGCTGCGGCCGCTTCTTTCCAGCGGGCAAAAATCAGCCGGGCTTCGGCGCTCGTAATCTGATCGCTGAGCTTGCGGTATCGCTCCGCCTGCTTGGCCTGACGCCGCAAACTTGCGATGCGTTGTTCCATGTCGCCAAGAATATCATCCAGCCGCGCGAGGTTTTTTTCCGCTGCGCGTAATTTCTGTTCGGCATCCTTGCGCCGGACATGCAGCCCCGAAATGCCCGCTGCCTCCTCCAGCATTTCACGCCGGTCGGTCGGTTTTGATGAAATGACATTGCTGATTTTTCCCTGACTGACCAGTGCGGGACTATGCGCGCCAGTTGCAGCATCAGCAAAGATCAGTGCGACATCCTTGGCCCGCACATCAACGCCATTGGCACGATATGCAGAACCGGCGCCGCGTTCAATCCGCCGGACAATTTCCAGCTCGCTGTCATTATCCCCGGCATGAAGCGAAGAGATGTCACCAGCCTCCCGCTCGGCGTGCAGGGCGACTTCGGCAAATTGCCGTTCGGCGCGGTTCTGTGTTCCGGCGAAAATCACATCTTCCATACCGCCGCCGCGCATGGATTTGGCAGAGCTTTCGCCCATGACCCAGCGAATGGCTTCCAACAGGTTGGATTTGCCGCAGCCATTGGGGCCGACCACGCCGGTCAGCCCTTTTTCAATACGAAGCTCTGTTGGATCGACAAAGCTTTTGAAGCCGGATAATTTGAGCCTGGTTATTTGCACAAGGAGCAACCTGCTGTTCGCGGCAGTCGCCCGAAACGGGTTCGTGGAGCGTCGTAGTTGACAATCAATCTATACAATATCCCACGTCCTCCCCGCTGTAAAATCCCCGCTCTTAATGTTCCGCTTGTAATCTCTGGCCAAAAAGGGCGCGCTTACCGGGCGCCTGCTTCTTTCAGGCCGCTTTCAACCATCGGCCAATTTGTGCCTTCAATTTTTTTGCCATTGATCAGAAACGTCGGTGTGCCCTGAATATCATGAGTTTCAATGGCTGTTTGCGTGGCGGCCATTAATTTTTCTGCGGTGGCCTGGTCGCTCAGGCAGGTTTTGGCTTGATCTTCGGAAATGCCAAGCTGTTGAAAAAGGCTGATCAAATCGAGTTGCTCGGCCAGTTTGATAAAGCGCACATCCGGCTTCGATTGTAATATGCTGTTATAGGTTGCCTCGCCCATGCTCTGGGCTTTTTCAAACATTGCTTCCTGATTACCCAGCGCCTGTTTGGTAAGCGCAAAAAACGGGCCTTCGCCGCCGCAACGCGACAGGATAGCAGCTGTCAGGTCAAGTGGATCGCGCACGAAATTGCGGATTTCAAAACTGACGCGGCCGGAATCAACATAGTCATCACGGATTGCGTTAAACGCTTCTTCGCCAAAAGTCGCACAGTGAGAGCAAGTGATCGACATATATTCGACCAGCTTGATCGGCGCATCCGGGTTGCCCATGACATAGCCGCCTTCTTCGGTTTGTTCGACGGTAGCGGACCATTTCTGGCCATCGGGCGCGGCAATATTTTCAACGGTTGCGCCGGATGTCGCACCTTCTTCGGTTTCCGCATTACCGCTACATGCACCGAGCGCCAAAGCCAGTGCTATAGGTGTGAAATATAGTGATTTGGACATGGATATTTTCCTGCTATTTCGATCTATTAGTAAGTTTACTTTGGTAATGACGCCAATACGGGCCGTAATTGCGGCCAGCCATGAACATCAGCAATTGTTTTGTCGTTCAGGGTGAAACTAGGCGTGCCGGTTAACTTCAATGTTCCGGTGGCATATTTGGTCATGCCCAAAATGGCGTCTTGCGCTTCTTTGTCGGTCAGGCAGACATCGACCTGCTTCGCCGAATATCCGCGTTTTTTCATCAGGCCGTAAAAATCGGCGGCTTTGGCAATTTTTTTCAACCGTTCGGGCACCGTGCCTTCGTTTAATGATTCCATGACTTGTTTGGAGGATGATTGAAAGGTTTTCATCCAGCCTTGCTGCGAGGCCAGTAGTGCCTTGTGATTACCAAAAAACCTGGTCCGCCCGCCGCAGCGCGCCAGCATTGCCGCCGTCAGGTCAATCGGGTTCAGGATCAGATTACGCACTTCAAAGCTGATATGGCCTTTGCTGACAAAGCCGGATTTAAGCGGTTCGTTTGATTCGGCTTCAAAATTCGCGCAATGGTTGCATGTATAGCTCATATATTCGGTAAGCCGGTGCTTGGCGAGGGGGTTGCCCAACATATGCCCGCCCTTGTCCGACAGTGTGACCCGCTGGGTCCAGTCGGTGTTTTGGGCACTGGCAGGTGCGGACAAAGCCACTGTTCCTACTGCTAAAGCAAGATAAACGCTGGAGAACTTCATTCCTGATCCTTTTTCGTTTTCGGCTTCCGTTTCTGGCCGCCTCCGATTTTCCCCATGATGGTTATCGGTTGCGGTTCCTCTATTTGCGGAGCGCCTTCCGACTTGGCAATAGCCGTTGCGAGAGATTCCAATACCCTGTTCAGTTCCGGATCACCAATATCGCGCAGGCTATCGCCCAATTCTATGGGCGCAGGTTTCAGCGAAGGAGGCGGTGCTACCCGTGGATTATTACGCCTTTTCTCCGGTTTTCCGGTATCTTCGGGCGGATTTATAGTTCCGTGTTTGAACCGCACCTGACTGATCGCGCCATAGCCGAAAAAGCGGTTCACGCGCTCAATAATTTCCGGCGTAATATGCTGCATCAAGGTCGCATGAGCGCCTGAAACCAGCAAATTCAAAGTGCCGCCCTCTTTCTCGCCGCGCGGAAAACGGATTGATTCGGGCAGCGAAACACCGGCATAGCGTTCACCGACAATTTCCGGCCAGCGGCTGACCACCGAACTTTGAATGAAGCCGTAGCGGCGAAAGGCCGCCCGGCCGATTTCTGGCATAAGATCAGATATGCTGCGCGCTTCACCGCCACGGGGGCGCTGATATTTATGGAATTTGCGGCTGTTCGTGGTTCGTCCAGTGGGTCGTGTAGCCGCCCGTCCTGCGCTTTTGCGCTTTGGCTTTGTGCCTTCGGGACTATTTTCCTTCGCCATAGGGATTTACCATGGCATAGACACCCTATGGGCGTCGATAAAATTTCCGGTGAAACGCGCAATATCACCGCCAAAATCAGTGCACATTATGTGGATAACGCGCGTGAATTGCCTTGGCGCATCATGCCACATCAGTCAGCGGACGGCATATTGCCCGATCCCTATTATGTCTGGTTGTCCGAGGTGATGTTGCAACAAACAACCGTTGCGGCAGTAGTCGCCTATTTCGTGAAATTTATCCGGCACTGGCCCACAATCGCGGATCTGGCAGCAGCAGATGAAGCGGATGTGCTAGCGGCTTGGGCAGGGCTTGGCTATTATGCGCGGGCACGAAATCTGCATAAATGCGCGCGTTATATCGTCAGTGAACTGGATGGCGCCTTTCCTGCAACAGAGGCGGATTTACTGAAACTTCCGGGTGTCGGGGCTTATACGGCAGCGGCGATTGCGGCGATTGCTTTTGGCGCGCGGGCAATCGTTGTCGATGCCAATATCGAGCGACTGGTTGCGCGGTTATTTGCCATTGATACACCGTTGCCCGGCGGCAAAAAAGACATTCGCATAGCTATGGATGCGTTGACCCCCGACGCAGAAGGCAAGGCGAATAAAGTCGGTGATTTCGCGCAGGCCTGTATGGATATTGGCGCGGGCATCTGCACCGCGAAATCGCCTAAATGCAGCCTATGCCCGGTACAGATCCATTGCGTAGCGCACGCCCGCGGTAATCCGGAACTACATCCTGTAAAGCCGCCCAAAAAGGCAAAGCCTATACGCAAAGGGCGGTTTTTCTGGATCGAGCAAGATGGAAAATTATTGCTGGTGACGCGCCCGCCGACCGGAATGCTGGGGTCGATGCGCGCTTTGCCGGATGATGACTGGGCAGCGGGCAAAGACGGACATGGTCAGCCGCCCCTTACGGGTGGTTGGCAGCTTCGCGAAAATCTCGTGCAACATAGTTTTACGCATTTTTCGCTTGAGGTTGATGTGGCAGTTTATCACAGTGACAAAAATATAAATAAGACTTGGGATAATCATGGGGCCGGATTGGGTTCAAGGAAACCGATCTGGTGGCCGATTGATACGATAGAGGATGCGGGTCTGCCTACGCTGTATCTAAAAGCGGTGAACCGGATTTTAGGGCAGGGCAAACGGAAGGATTGATAATGGGAAATGATAATAGAGCGGACAAAATCGCTCTTCCGGTATTTAGCCGCCGTTCTGTGCTGGGCGTAATCGGGGGGAGCGCTTTACTCGCCGGCGCTCCAGGCACTGCATTTGCCAGAACGTTGCTCCGGCCCGCTACACGGTTTCCGGTTCTGACCAAGATTATAAATGATTATGTCGCGCAAAAGAAAGTCGCCGGGATGCTGGCCGCTATTGGCCGTGACCAGTCCGACCCCATGGTTATTGCTGCGGGAACGCAAAAACTGGGCGGTGACCGGCCAGTGGACATAGACAGTTTGTGGCGTCTTTATTCACAGACAAAGCCGGTGACGGGCATGGCGGTGATGATGCTGATCGAGGACGGTCTGTTAAAACTGGACCAGCCGCTTGCGGACATATTGCCCGAATTTGCCGATATGCGCGTGCTGCAAGATCCCGAAGGGCCAATTGATGACACGGTGCCAGCCCGGACACAGATCACTATCCGCCATTTGCTAACCCACACGGCGGGGCTTGGCTATTCGATCATCAGCAAGGGACCGATTCAAGCGGCCTATTTCGCCAAAGGCATTACCCCCGGCGTGGTCAGCAGAACCCCGATTCCCGGTTTTGAATCCGGCTTGGCGACACCCGATATTGCGACATTCTCAAAGAATCTCGCGTCGCTCCCGCTGGTTTATGAACCCGGCACGAAATGGAGCTATTCGGTCAGCATCGACCTGTTGGGCTATGTCGTCGAAGTGGTTTCGGGGCAGCCGCTGGATGAATTTTTGCAAAAGCGCATGTTTGATCCGCTGGGTATGAAAGATATGTTCTTTCGCTTGCCCGTCGACCGGGTAAAAGATTTTACCGACAATTATATCCCCTTCAACGGCGCATTGATCCCGATAGATCCGGCGGAAAACAGCATTTATCTGGATAAACCCGCCTTTGCCTTTGGTGGTGCGGGACTGGTCGGCTCGGCTGCGGATTATGACCGCTTTCTTGCCATGTTGCTGGGTTTCGGGACATATCGGGGCACAGCAATCATGCAGCCGGAAACAGCGAAAAAGGGCATGTCTAACCTGTTGCCAGAGAGCGTTAATCTGTCAGGCAGCTGGATTGCAAATCATGGTTTTGGTGCAGGTGGTCGTGTCGGCATCGGCACAAAGGCAAGCCCCGCGGGCACCTATGGCTGGGGCGGCGCAGCAGGGACGGCGGCTTTTGTTGATACCGCAAATGGATTTCGCGCGGGCGGCTATACGCAATATATGCCAGCAAGCAGCTATCCGTTTCAGGCAGATTTCCCCAAATATGTCTATGCGGATATGATGCAGAACAAAGCAATAGGGGGCGGCAAGACCAGCCCCTGAAACATAGTTACTCCTGGAGGGGAAGGGTTGTAGGAAAACACCGTTAGTCCTGAGCCTGTCGAAGGACGCCCCAAGACTATAGCCGCACTTCGACAGGCTCAGTGCTAACGGCAAATAACAAGAATATGGGAACAAATAATGACTTTCAGTCCGATCATGACCAATGACCTCACTGCTATTATTCCGGCTTTTGCGGGCGGCACTTTGGACCGCGCGGATCAGGTGCGGGTCGACCCGGTGCGGCTGAAGGAAGCGATGATGCGGCCTAGTGCGCGTTTGTTAAAACTCGATGGCCTTAACCCGGTCCTGGATGAGATGGGCGATTTGGCGTGGGGACCGCTTTATGAAGCATCTCCGGACAATGATTTGCTGTTGCTTGGCATGGATGGAGATACGCCTTGTTTTGCCGAATTAAGCGGCGCAGGCAGTGCGACATCAATTCCCGATCCGCGGCTTTGGCAATCGCTATCTATGCTATCGCCGGATCAAGCGGGGATATATGCCACGGCGCGCAGTCTGGTCGATTGGCATGCCCGGCATGGATATTGTTCAAATTGCGGGCAGATAACCGTGTCACGCAAAGGCGGCTGGTCAAGAAGCTGTGTGCGCGAGGAAGGGGGATGCGGGGCCGAGCATTTTCCCCGCACTGATCCGGTAGCCATCATGCTGGCAGAATGTCAGGGTAAAATATTACTCGGTCGGCAGCCACGCTTTCCCCCCAAAAGGTTTTCGGCGCTGGCCGGTTTTATCGAGCCGGGTGAAAGCATCGAAGGCGGGGTTGCGCGCGAACTATGGGAGGAGGCAGGCATCAAGGTTCGCAACGTCCGTTATGTTGCCAGCCAGCCGTGGCCTTTCCCGTCATCGCTTATGATGGCGTGCACCAGTGAAACAGATGATCCGACCCTCACTCTTGACGAGGAAGAGGTCGAGGAAGCAGCATGGTTTTCACTGGACGAGGTGATAGCCGCGATGAACGGGGAGCCGGACGCCCTGTTCATTGCGCCGCCGCCATTTGCGATTGCCCATGATCTGCTCAAATATTGGATAAACGAGCAAGGTGGTTAAACTTAAACCAGACCCAATTTAGATAATTCGCCCAGCATCTCGGCGGGCATTTGTTCCGCGCCCTCCGCGCCCTCGCCCAGATCAGCGGGCGCGTCCTGTTCTTCCAGATAGCGCCACCCTTGGTGCGCGCGGCGGGGAATGGCCTGAACCGCTATCAGTTTCGGCTCCAACCGTATCCATTGACGTCCTTCACCATTGTCCATAAAGCCGATGAGCGGACTACGCCCGACAATTGTTTTTGCGTGAATCCAGTATAATGAACCGCCGACCATTTCCTTGTGCCGTTTGGGTAGATAGCGCGTGGTCAGCCGTGCTTCACCTGCGTCTTTGTGCGATTCCAGCCACGCCCGCAAAGATGCAGGGCTTTCGCTGCGAAAGGCAATCTTGGTCATGTTCAGGGGCATGGCCTTAATCTGTGGCCCGCGACCGGATTAGTCAAGCATCCGCACCTGTGAAACGGTGGAACCGCGGACCATATTTGTAAAATCTATTGTTTTTGTAACAGACTTTCAACTTCGTCGAGCGGATGGTTCGTCCAGTTCTTGTCGACTTCACCGCGCAGCTTATCGGCCACTTCGCTATGAAGATGCTGTCTCAATTCGCCCAGCGTGTTGGGTGTAGCCACGATGATCAGATCGTTAAAGTCGCCGTCATGGGCTCGCTGGTAAAGCCGTTCAGACAGATCAGCGGCAAAACGGTCCTTGGCGAGTTCGTGCCAGTCTGTATCATCTACGGCGCTTTTATGGCCTGTGCCGTCGAACATTCTGCCACGCCGGTTGGCGGCTTGCTCACGGGTGGGGGGATTATCCTGAGTGCGCTTTTTTTCAACTTGCAGATTGGGATATTTTTCGTCTCCCTCATTACGCAGAAATAGCGCTTTTTCGCCATCGGCTATCAGGACAAGTGCTTCACTTGGAATTTGCATATGATCTCCTTTTTTGCATCAGCGTGAACCGCTTTCCCTCTACCAACGCACATTATCGCAAAAGGCTCCGACCCCTGTTTGAAATATATTATTGCAAATCATTATCAATATCAATAATAAGGCCGGGGAACATGGGGAATCAGAGGAGAAATATATGGGTGTTTGGTCAACTAATTTTCAGAAATTGCTGACACCAATGCCGGATTTAATGTCACTGGCAAGCGCAGAAGCACATATTATCATTGGCCTGCGCGTCGCGGTGATGAGCCAGAAAGCCTATCGGGATGCGCGGCCCTTTTTGCGTGAGCGGCTGGGCAGCGATCTGGCAGTCAGTAGGTTTCTGGTTCTGGTCGAGACCATTGGCGGTGCTTGGCCGGAGTCCGTGAAAATAGGCAGGGCCTGTTGTCCACATACCATGCCGGACGAGATATTATTGCTTAATATGCTGCGACATGCAGCGGTCGGCAACCGTCCCGGCTTTGATGCTTTAACCTGTGAAATGATCGGTGATAGCGCGCGGGAACGCATTTATATGGATATGGAAAGTTTTGCAGCGGTTTACGGGAAACGGACGGCCGGGAAGCGATAGAGGATTTTTTAAGACCTCAAGCGCCGGGTGTTTTTAGACCTCAAACGCCGGGCGCGGAATTCTTTATTTTACCTCAAACGCCGGGCGCGGGCATCCGCCCGCTTGGCTACGCGCCATAAGGCGCGGCGGCCGGTCGGCCTTGCCTCGCTGCGCTCGGACTGGTGCACGTTATTTAGGTTGCGCTCTGGTGCGCCATTTCGAAGCAGCGCCAATCCGACGCACCGCGTCGGCAAGCGCGACCGCGCGCCCGAGCTTATGCGAGGAAAGCCAAGGGCGCGGATGCGCCCGCCCGGCGTTTGAGGTAAAATAAAAAAACTCTTCAACTCTAAACACACACCTACAGTCCGCCACCCCCGACGCGAAGCGGAGGCAAGCGCGACCGCGCGCCCGAGCTTATGCGAGGAAAGCCAAGGGCGCGGATGCGCCCGCCCGGCGTTTGAGGTCTAAAAAAACACCTAAATCGACACAAGCCCGCTAACAACCGCCAACCCAAGAAACGCGAGAAAACCTATCGTATCGGTTATCATTGTCACAAATACCGAAGAGGCAAGGGCGGGGTCCTGTTTGATGCGCTCGAGCGTGACCGGAACCATTATTCCGGCAAATCCGGCGACGACAATATTGATAAGCATGGCAGAGGCAATCACCCCGCCCAGCATCGGATTACCAAAAACAAGGCCCGTGCCAATGCCTACCAGCGCGGCGATCGTTCCGCCGTTCAGCAAGGCGACGCGGAACTCCCGCCCGATAATCCGCCGGGTGTTGGAGCGGGTCAATTCGTTCATGGCCAATGCGCGGACCGAAACAGCCATGGTTTGCGTACCTGCATTTCCGCCAATCGACGCGACTATCGGCATTAATATTGCCAGCGCCACCATCTGTTCAATCGCTGCGCCAAATATCGAGATGACCGCACTAACAACAATCGCTGTGCCCAGATTGGCGATCAGCCAGCGAACCCGCGCCCGGTAACTGTCGCTGATCGGTTCGTTAATATCGCCTTCACCCGCACCGGACATCAGCAAGACGTCCTCGCTGGCTTCATTTTCGATAATGTGCAGAATATCATCCACTGTAATCATACCGATTAACCGGCCATCTTCGTTGACTACAGCAGCAGAGATCAGATTATATTTCTGGAAACGGAGCGCGACCTCTTCCTGATCCATATCGACCGGGATCAATGTCTGTTCCCGTTTCATGATGTCGGCAACCGCAATATCGCGCGGGACGCGTAATATCCAGCTTAGCTGGCATGTGCCCACCGGCTTGTGCGAGGGGTCGACGACATAGACTTCCCAGAATTCGGTGGTCAGATCATCATGCACGCGCAAATAGTCGATCAATTGCCCGACATTCATATGTTCGGGCACCGCAACAAGATCACGCTGCATGATCCGCCCGGCGGTTTCCTCCGGATAGGTTAGCGCGCTTTCGATAGCTGCGCGATCTTCCGGCTCCAGCTCGGCAAGAACGGCTAGCTGTTCATCTTTTCTCAGATCCTCGATAATTGAAACAGCGTCGTCAGTTTCAAGCTGTTCGGTAAGATCGGCAATCTGGCCGGGATCGAGAACATCAATCAGTTCTTCGCGCACATGCTCGTTCATTTCGGACAAGACATCCGCGCTAACCAGATCACCCAACGCGCTGGCCAGCGGGGCGCGTTCGTCATCGTCGATCAACTCGAACAGGTCGGCAATATCGGCAGTATGCAGCGGGTTGACCAGCTCTTGCGCCAGATTGGTGTCGCCGTCTTCGACAGCTTCGGACACCAGACGGACAAATTCGTCGGTCAGGCGGTTTTCTTCGTCATGGCTGGGTGGAGCTGCGTCTTCCAGTTCGGGGGCGTCAATCATATCGGCCATGCTGATGCTCCCTTTTCTATCCGTTGATATTTAGCTGATCGCCGGTTTGTAGTAGCTGTGCGACCATAAATGCAATCTTTTGTGAAATTTATCGCAAGCAGCGGGTGATTTTTTGGCGCAGCGCCCTTATATGCAGGGCGATAAGATTCATAATTTAATCACAAATATAAGGAATTACCCATGGCGCATGAAAAAATGACACTCCACCTCGATACCGGTGATGTAGAAATAAAATTGCGTCCAGATCTGGCGCCGGGGCATGTTGAACGGATTACCGAACTGGCAGCGGAAGGCTTTTATGACGGCGTGATATTCCACCGCGTGATAGACGGATTTATGGCGCAGGGCGGTGATCCGACCGGCACCGGCATGTCGGGTTCCGACAAGCCCGATCTTCCGGCAGAGTTCAGCCAGGAACATCATGCGCGTGGCGTATGCTCCATGGCCCGCACGATGGACCCGAACAGCGCGAACAGCCAGTTTTTCATCTGCCTTGATGATGCCGGCTTCCTTGACGGTCAATATACGGTCTGGGGCGAAGTGACGAGCGGTATGGATGCGGTAGATGCGCTGCCCAAGGGCGAGCCGCCAGCAGAGCCGGGTTCGATCAAAAGCGTAACACTGGGTTAAAAACCGGACGCGTGTTTCTGTGAAATTTTTTGGTGAACATACTCTTTTGACAAGCAAAAGACCGTTAGTGGTGAGCTTGTCGAACCACGTTTCTATATCATTTGCGGGATCGAGCCTGAAGGCATGCTTCGGCAGGCTCAGCACTAACGGAAACGGGACACATGGCCATCAAGGGATAAGCAGGAAATTGTTTCAGTGAAAACCGCCTTCCTCTCCGGTCTGGCATCCATCGGCTTGCTGATGTCCTGCTCGGCCGGAGAGAAGGAAGCTAATGACAAAGAAAATGCCGGACCTATCCCTGTAAATATTGATCCGGCCGCCGCCAAAACCGGCCATCTGGCGGACATGCAGGGAAGCTGGATATCTGATGAGGATGACAGCAACAGCATTATTGTTACGGGCAGCAGCTTTCGATATTTTACCGACGACGCGTTGCAATATGAAGTGCCGATCATTTTTGTCGACAGTTGCAAAACACGCGTTCCCGACTTTGAGGGCAAAGCATTCATTTTGAGCGGTAAAGAAAAACAGACCTGCTATCTGTTCTATGCGGTGTCACAAGATAAGCTAAGCTATATTGAAAGCGCCCGAGGGAGAACATCGCGGTTCACGCGAAAAAACTAGCCTGATATTTGGAGAGAAGCAGCATGACTGATTTACCCGATTATACCCCGCCCAAAATCTGGAAATGGGATAGAGAAAGCGGTGGCCGTTTTGCCAATATCAACCGCCCGATTGCCGGGCCAACCCATGACAAGGAACTGCCGGTCGGCAAGCATCCGTTCCAGCTTTATTCACTGGGCACGCCCAATGGCGTAAAAGTCACCATCATGTTCGAAGAGCTTTTGCATGCGGGCATTGATGCGGCGGAATATGACGCATGGATGATCAACATTGGCGAAGGCGAGCAATTTGGCAGCGGCTTTGTAGATATAAATCCCAACAGCAAAATACCGGCATTGCTGGATCATAGCACGACGCCGCCGACCCGGCTTTTTGAATCGGGTTCGATGCTGGTCTATCTTGCCGAGAAATTTGATAAATTCCTTCCTGCCGATCCGGCCAAACGCGCCGAGACGATGAACTGGTTGTTCTGGCAAATGGGCAGCGCGCCTTTCCTTGGCGGCGGTTTCGGGCATTTCTACGCTTATGCGCCGGAAAAATATGAATATCCGATCAACCGCTATGCGATGGAAGTGAAGCGGCAGATGGATGTGCTTGACCGTCATCTGGCGGATAATGAATATTTCGCCGATGACGAATATAGTATCGCGGATATGGCTATTTTTCCGTGGTATGGCGGCATGGCGCGCGGTGTTCTTTACGACGCCGGTGAGTTTCTTCAGGTGCAGGATTATAAAAATCTGCAACGCTGGACACGGCAGGTCAATGACCGTCCGGCGGTAAAGCGCGGCATGATGGTCAACCGTCCCTATGGTGAGCCGGAAACACAGCTTCACGAGCGCCATGATGCCAGCGATTTTGAAAATAACACGCAGGATAAAAGAATCGCCCGCGGAGAGGTTGAGGCGCCGGAATAGGACAGGAATAAAGCAACAAAGTTTTTTGCGGCTTAATCCTAATCCGGAATATACCCGAAGGGCACGACCTTATTTTCTGTGTCATGGCCAATATCGGCCCGGCCCAGATAGGGGATGTCATACCGCTTGCACCAGCGTTCGGTAATCTGCTCGGCATCTTCCCCGAACGGGCGGTCGTTTTCGGGGATTTCGCTAACCCGGCCCAGCCGTATTCCGGCTAGCTGCTGACCGGCAAGATGGCTGGTGACATTGAACAGGGCGCGGTCGAAGGCGTAAAGATATTCGGAAACTTCCTCAATCATCAACACATGGTTTTTGAGATCAGGCAGCAGCGGCGTGCCGACCATCATTGCCATCGTCATCAGGTTGAAAGCGGCATATTTCTGCCCTTTTTCGACATGCGGCTCCAGCGCGGAGCGCTCCCGCCGCACCAGCCAGTCGAGCGCGCGGCGCACCGCTGCATCGCCTCCATCGCGCCGCAGATCGACCGGCATCGGGCCATGGGCCTGCGTGCCGATACCGGCCTTGTAAAGCGCGCCAAGCAGGTTCCCGCCGTCGCTATAGCCCATATAGTCCTTATTATGCGCCGGTGACTCCATTTGCTCCATTATCGCATCGGCAATTCGCGCCGCGCCATATCCGCCGCGTGCAAACCAGATCGCATCAATCGACGGATCATTGGCAAGCGAGACAAAAGCCGAAGCGCGTAATTCATCGTTCCCCGCAAAATGCCCCTCTATGGCAAAACATTGGTCAGGAAAGATCAACTGTGCTTCGGGATGACTTGTGCTGGCGAGGGCAATTAACTGATCGGCTTCTTTCCGATTAAGGGGCGTTGAAGGCGCGCAAATAGCAATCCGGACCTGTTCCACGATATTTCCTCTCCTCCGACCTTGTTTTACACCAATGCAATTGCCAAAAAGCTATCGAGGGCATAGCGGGGGATGATGAGTAAAGACAAATCCTATTATTTTTGCGGCATCGGCGGTTCCGGCATGCAGCCTTTGGCGATGATCGTCCGGGAAAGCGGTGCGACTGTGGCCGGTTCTGATCGCGCGCTGGATCAAGGGCGACTGGCAGCAAAATTTAAATGGTTGCAGGCCAAAGGCATTGGCCTGTTCCCGCAAGATGGCAGCGGCCTTACCAGCGGGGCCCAGATATTGATCGCCTCTGCTGCAATTGAAGACAGCGTGCCGGATATTGCCAAGGCAAACAGCCTTGGTTGCACGCGGATGACTCGCGCTGAACTACTGGCCGAGCAGTTTAATGCCTCACCGCGCAGCATAGCGATTGGCGGAACCAGCGGCAAATCAACCGTTACCGGCATGCTTGGCTGGATATTGACCGAAACCGGACTGGACCCGACAATCATGAACGGCGCGGTGATGAAAAACTTTGTTGCCGATGATGCGCCTTTTGCCAGCTCCCGAGTCGGTGAGGGCGGCATCATGGTTAGCGAAGTCGATGAAAGCGATGGCTCTATCGCGTTGTTTGATCCCGATATCGCTGTGCTGAACAATGTCAGTCTGGATCATAAAAGCCTTGAGGAATTGCGCCAGCTTTTCGGTGATTTTGCCGGAAAAGCGGACCAGTTTATCTGGAACCGGGATGATCCTGAAACTACGGCGTTGGTTACCCGGCTTGACCCTGGCAAGGGGATTAGTTTCGGCTTCTCTGACGGTGCCGATTTTCGTGCTGTCGCTATTGAGGAAGCGCCGATAAGCAGCCGGTTCACCTTAGTGACTGGTGATGATGATTTTACGGTAACCTTGAAAGTGCCGGGGCGTCACAATATTGCCAATGCGCTTGCGGCTATTGCAGGAGCCTCAGCTGCCGGAGTGCCAGTGGCAGAATCTGTTGCGGCTATTGCTGGTTTCACTGGTCTTGCCCGTCGGTTTGATGTTGTCGGAACGGCGAATGATATTAGCGTGATTGATGATTTCGGGCATAATCCCGACAAGATCGCGGCTACACTGAAAACCATGAAGGCTTTTCCGGGGCGTATCATTGCTTTTTTCCAGCCTCACGGTTTTGGTCCCATACATAAAATGGGCGCAGAACTGGCGCAGGTGTTTGCCGACATACTGGATGATGATGATCATGTGATTCTTTGTGATCCGGTTTATTTCGGCGGCACGGTTGATCGCACGATTGGAAGTGAGTCGATCGTGAATGCGGTAAACGCAGCAGGCGGAAATGCCCTGCATATTGCCAGCCGCTCCGACTGCGGCGACTATATTGCCAAAATGGCCAAGCCGGATGACCGTATTGTAATCATGGGCGCGCGCGACGATACGCTGAGCATATTTGCTTCCGATATCCTCGGCAAACTGACCGGGTAGCGATGAAATTAAAACGAGCGGTTATTCGCTATGGATAGCGCCGATCAAAGCCCTGCTTTCAAGACCCAGTCATGGAATATTCGTACCGCACGATTTTTCTTGTCCCGTTTCCGGCATACAAACCAATAGGAATAAGGGCTGTCGATATCATAGTCGAACAAACGGGCTAATCGCGGATCGTTCGCGTCAGAAAAATGACCGCCATGCATGATCGCCACGCCTAGCCCCTGCGCCACGGCTTCCAGTATCAACGGACCGCTGTTCATCTGATCAATACTGACCGGGTTAAGATCCGGTTTGCCCACGGCCTCTTTCCAACGGTCAAAAGCCTTGACCATATCGCTATGGATCAGAATATTGTGGTTCATCAAATCTTCTGGTGTTTTGATGGCATTGGGACCGTGAACAAGATCAGTCGCGGCAATTGCATATATCTTGTTGGTATCCAGTTTTACTGCATAGAGATTGGGGTCTACCTGGTCAGCAATAATGATCGCTGCATCAATGACATCTCCCAACATATTCTGGGCATGGGTAGAAGTATCAACATCGATGTGTAGCTTTGGATAAAGCCTTCTGAATTCCGGCAACCTTGGTACCAGTCGCGTGGCACCGAACAGGGGGAGAACGCCAAGCCGCAAGCGCAAAGATCCCCCGCTGACAGTCATCTGGTCAACTGCTTCACCAATTGTTTCCATGGCGGGCGCCACGGCATCAAGCAATGACTGACCATCTTCATTCAGAACCATGGCTTGGTTGCGCCGCTCAAATAATTGCTTGCCGATATGGTCTTCAAGAGCCTTGATTCGGCGGCTGAGCGCGGGAGCAGACAGTGCCAATTCAGCCGCTGCGGCTTTGGAAGTGCCAAGACGAGCAACTCGAACAAAGGCTTCTAATGAACGAAGGGGGGGGAGGCGGCGCATGGTATTTCCAATATTGGGGTTATAATATGTTTGTGCAATGCAAAATATTGCCGAACTTGACCGGATTGGCCAAATTACGCTCCTAACAATATCATTAGGTTGCATAAGATGCAACCGCCAATGTTCTTTTCGCACTTGCGGTATAGCCGATTCTCAGCCAAATAGAACTCGCCTTTCAGGCATCCTCTCCTAAAAACTTTTACAGGCCAATCCTTCGGGGTTGGCCTTTTTTTTGCCTGAAAACGATGGATTTCTTACCTGAGAAGATTCTCTACGGTAACTTCGGGGTCGTAAAATAGCAGATCTATTCCTATCTTATTGGAAACAATAATATTGCAGGAGTATATTCGTTCACATGACCGATCCTACATCTGATCCGAAACCAGGCACTGAGTCTGATCCTCCCATGATAAAACTGCAAGTCGCTAATGCGCGGCCAGAAGATAGCGGACGCGGTCTTGCCCGGCTGTCCCGGGATAACCTCGCTCAATTGGGGCTGATAGAAGGTGATGTGGTCGAGATTAGCGGCAAGCAAATAACACCGGCCCGTGCGGTTCTGCCATATCCGGAAGATGAAGGATTGAATTTCGTTCGTCTTGACGGCCTGCAACGTGCCAATGCCGGCGTTGGCTCCGGTGATTTTGTGGAAATCCGCAAAGTCGAATCAAAGCCTGCCAAGAAAGTCATATTCGCCCCGGCGCAAAAAGATTTGCGTCTGCATGGCAGTGGCGCCGGATTGAAACGCAGTTTCATGGGACGACCGCTGACTGCCGGTGATTTTGTCGCCACCCATGGGCAACAGCAGGTCGACCGTAGTGATATGCCGCCACAATTGCGCCAGATGTTGGCCGCCCCGGCTTTCTCGTTGGCCCAGATCCGGCTGTCAGTTGTGTCGACCATGCCAAAGGGGTTGGTCCATATTGACGAGAATACCGAAGTGGAATTGCGTCCGGAATATGAAGAATCGACGGAACACCGCCGGGCCGATGTCACCTATGACGATATTGGCGGTTTGCATGAAACCATAGATCAATTGCGTGAAATGGTTGAGCTGCCGTTGCGTTATCCGCAACTCTTTACCCGGCTGGGCGTTGATCCGCCACGCGGTGTATTGCTCCATGGTCCTCCGGGTACGGGCAAGACCCGGCTTGCCAGAGCTGTAGCCAATGAGAGTGATGCCGAGTTTTTCCTGATTAACGGGCCGGAAATCATGGGCTCGGCCTATGGCGAATCAGAGAAGAAGTTGCGCGAGGTTTTCGAAGAGGCAGCCAAGTCGGCTCCGTCCATATTGTTCATTGACGAAATCGATTCGATTGCGCCCAAACGTGGCGAGGTTCAGGGAGAAACCGAAAAACGTCTAGTGGCGCAGCTATTGACGCTGATGGATGGCCTTGAATCGCGTGTTAATCTGGTCGTTATTGCCGCTACCAACCGTCCTGAGGCGCTTGATGAGGCATTGCGTCGTCCTGGCCGGTTTGACCGTGAAATCATTGTTGGTGTGCCGGACATGTCGGGCCGCAAAGAAATTCTTGGTATTCATACCCGCGGAATGCCTTTGGAACCGGCGGTAAACCTGAGCGAGCTTGCGCGGACAACTTACGGGTTTGTCGGTGCTGATCTGGCAGCATTGACGCGTGAAGCAGCAATTGAAGCGGTCCGCCGGATCATGCCAAAAATTGATCTGGAATCCGAAACCGTGTCGCCAGAGGTGCTGGACGAGCTTGTCGTGAGACGAGAGGATTTTGTCGAAGCGTTAAAGCGGGTGCAGCCATCCGCGATGCGCGAGGTCATGGTGCAGGCGCCCGATGTGCGCTGGGAAGATATTGGCGGTCTGGATGAAGCACAGGTGCGTTTGAAAGAAGGCATTGAACTGCCAATGAAAAACCCGGAAGCCTTTACCAAATTGGGTATTCGTCCGGCCAAGGGCTTTTTGCTTTACGGGCCGCCGGGTACGGGCAAGACATTGCTAGCCAAGGCAGTAGCGCGGGAAGCAGAGGCGAATTTCATCGCGACCAAGTCCAGCGACCTTCTGTCGAAATGGTATGGTGAAAGCGAGCAGCAGATTGCCCGGCTTTTTGCCCGTGCACGGCAAGTTGCTCCGACAATATTGTTCATCGACGAGATTGACAGTCTGGTCCCTGCGCGCGGACGCGGGATGGGCGAACCGCAGGTGACGGAACGTGTGGTCAACACGATTCTTGCCGAAATGGACGGGTTGGAAGAAATGCAATCCGTGATCGTCATTGGTGCAACCAACCGGCCCGCCCTGGTTGATCCCGCGTTGCTGCGTCCCGGTCGTTTTGACGAGCTGGTCTATGTATCGGTTCCCGGGAAAGATGGCCGCCGTCGCATATTGGCGATTCACACCGAAAAAATGCCGATCGGAAAAGATGTCGATCTTGATGACATAGCCGACCGGGCGGAACGCTATACCGGCGCTGATCTTGAAGATCTGGTAAGACGCGCAGGTCTAAATGCGTTGCGCGAACATGGCGGGCTGGTCGAAACCGTGTCGATGAAGCATTTTGAACAAGCGTTGAAAGACAGCCGCGCATCGGTCACGCCCGAAATGGAGGAAGAATATTCCAAAATAGAGGGTGAGCTCAAACAAAATGCCATGCGGGCAGAGCCCATAGGCTTTGTCGCCCCCGGAATGTTAACGCCGGTGCATGACATGAAACATAAGTCATAATGCTATGGGCATGGCGGTATATTATGCGCCGTCATGCCCAAATGATTGGCGCGGTCAACGTTGAGCAGCCTCATCATCCAGATTTAATGTCTTAAAGCCCCAGACGAAAACGAACAGACACATGGTCACGGCCAACCAGAACGGAAGTGTGCTAACATAGGTATAAAGAAGCACGCCCAGCGCAGGGGAGGCAATAAACGCGATACCGTTGACGGATGCCACAATGCCCGCGACGCCGTTTTGCTCATCGCGTCCTACGGCCAGCGATGCACCTGCCGTAAAGCCGGGGCGAAACAGGCCAAATCCCAGCGAACCGACAGCAAAGCCGAGGATGATGCCGTAAAGATCACCTGATATACCGATGATGATACAGCCCAATGCGGCGAGCAACATGCCCCATAAGACGGATGATCGCGGCCCCATTTGTAAGAGCGGGATCAGGCCCCATTGCGCTAATAAGGTTGCAGCCGCGCCCGACATCAGAACAATACCCGTCATTTCGATGCCGGTCCCCGGATCACCGCGCAGACCCAATCGGTCGAGGATGAGAAAGCCGATCACACCCAGTATGACAGCATGGGCATTGCCGCCCATAACTCCGATCAACAGCCAGTGCTTTATGCGATTGTCACCCCATCGAAGTTGTGGCGGGATGGTGTCTTTATATTTTTGTCCAAGCGGGCGGTCTTCGTGGCCGTCATCTTTCAGGCTGCCAGCAGAAGGAGCCGCACTATAGGGCTCTGATGTTACAACGCCGCGTGCTTCAAATCCCGGATCGTCATTAGGCAGCTTTAGCGCCAGAGCGATGATGACGACTATGCCGATAAGCCCAAAGGCAAACATCGGGCTAGACAATCCAAGGACCGGCAAGATCAACAAGGGGGCTATAGCAGGGCCGACAATCGTACCCAGACCGAAGGAGGAGGCAATCAGCGATAATGCCTTGGTGCGATCGGCACGCGGTGTGCGGGCGGCGACATAGGCCTGTACCGCTGGCGGTGCGGCAGAGCCAAGCCCGCCATAAAGGCTCCTGAAAATCGCGAATAATATGAAGGTCCACAACGCGCTATACCAGCCCATAAGGCCAGCAAAAAGTGCTACACCTGCCAATGCCATGGAAGAGGTAAACCCAACCATACCCAGACGCATCAACGCTTTTCGGCCGCGATGATCGGACAGCCGCGCCCATTTGGGAGCAGTATAAACCCATAGCAAAGCAGACCAGCTAAACGCTGCGCTCACCCAGAAGTCGGGGATCTTAAGCTGTGTGCCGATGGTCGGTAAAATCGACTGCATCGCCGTATTTCCCGAGGCCGTGACGAGCATGACCGCGAACAACACAGCCATTCGGCCATTGTCGATAGGCTTATGTTTTTTAACGGTATTTGATGGTTTATTAGAATCAGCCATTAGCTCTGTATGGCACGCTATTTTTCCCAAGCATAGCTACGTTATATCCGTACGACGTGCATTGTGTAACTTTCAAAGCATTTACCCGGCTCGTCTGGGGACCGGCTTCTGTCATGGTCCAGATAGCCGCTTTGCTGAGCGGCGAGATCGCTCATCATATCTGCCGCTGCCATATAGTCTTCGTCACCGCTTTGAGTGCGCTGGGCACAAAAATTACAGCAGTCGTACCGGGATGATATAAGTCCGATAAACGCTTTTAATCCTCTTTCCGCAGCGAACGAGAACGAAGATGTTTGAATATGGGGTCGTTATATTCTACTCAACAAGCGGAAAAAAGGAGATCATTGTTGACCAACAGCGTTGCCAAAGCCCCGATATGGGGCAAAATCAAGCTACGCGCAGCCCGCTTGTTCGGTGCATGGGGCGTATTTTTCAAGGGTTTTCTTAAACATCCCGTGATGGTCGGATCGATCATCCCTTCCTCGGCTGTAACAGTGAAAAAGATGCTGGAGCCAGTGAAGTGGGACGAATGTAAAGTATTTGTGGAATATGGTCCGGGCGTGGGCACATTCTGTCGTCCCGTGCTGGAACGCATGAAGCCGGATGCGACATTGATTGTCATAGATCTTAACCCGGATTTTATTGACTATCTTAGCAAATCTATCCGTGACAGCCGCTTTTATCCCATTCATGGGTCTGCGGCCGATGTCCGGCAAATTCTTGAAGATCTGGGCCATGAGAATGCGGATTATATTTTGTCCGGCCTGCCATTTTCGACTCTACCTGACCAGCTCGGTCCCAAAATTGCCAAAGAGACACATGATGCTTTGCGTCCCGGTGGTGCTTTTCTGGTCTATCAGTTTGTCAAACGCGCACGCGATTTCATGACGCCGCATTTTGACCGTATCGACAATGGCTTTTGCGTGTGGAACATCTTGCCATGCCATCTGTTCTGGGGCTGGAAACAAAAATAGCCGCCCGGTTCATTCTGGACCATATTATATTTTAACCATGGACGGTTTAGCCAATCGTAGTTTGTCGATAACGGTCCGCAGTTCGTCGAAGACCGGGCTGGACTTGCGCGACAAGCCGACATGCGCATAGTAGTTCAAATATATACTATATAGTGAAGAGGAATATTGAATGTTACGCTTTTCCCGCACGATCGCGATTGCGCTTGGCTCAACGGCCCTGAATATAGGAGCGCTTAGCCTAGCAGCTCCGGTTTATGCAGAGAAGCCTGCCGACACCCCTGTCATTGCCGAACCCGCGCCGGTTAGCGAACTGGTCGAAGCGGTCAATATTCCCTACGAGCGTTTCACCCTCGACAATGGCCTGAAAGTATTGGTGCATACCGACCGCAAAGCGCCAATCGTGGCTGTGTCGATATGGTATGGCGTGGGGTCCGCGAATGAACCTGTGGGCAAGACCGGCTATGCCCATCTGTTTGAACATATCATGTTCAACGGTTCCGAAAACGCACCGGGTGATTATTTCGAGCCGCTGCGCCAGATCGGGGCGACCGATCTGAACGGCACGACATGGCTCGATCGCACCAATTATTTTCAGACGGTTCCCAAATCCGCGCTGGAAGTCGCACTGTTCCTTGAAAGTGACCGCATGGGCCATTTGCTTGGCGCGGTAACGCAGGAAAAACTGGATAACCAGATTGGTGTTGTCTCGAACGAAAAGCGCCAGGGCGATAACCGCCCCTATGGCTTGGTCGGCTATCGTCAGACGGAGTTGCTGTTTCCCGACAAAAGCCATCCCTATGGCCATGACACCATCGGGTCGCTCGAAGATCTGGAAGCGGCATCGCTGGATGACATGAAGCAATGGTTTACCGATCATTATGGCCCTAATAATGCAATTCTTGTGCTGGCCGGTGATATTGACGCTGCGGCGGCCAAGCCGCTGGTTGAAAAATGGTTTGGCGATATTGCGCGGGGCAAGCCAATCCCTGAACTTGATCCAGCACTCCCCACGCTTGATGCGCCGGTTTATGATGTCATGAAGGACAAGGTTGCAACCACGCGGATATACCGCAACTGGGTTGTGCCGGGCTTGAATGATCCAGATTATACGCCGCTGGATGTCGGGATGACGGTGCTAGGCGGACTTGCCAGTTCGCGGCTGGACAATATCATGGTGCGCGAAGAAAAAAATGCCGTCGCGGTTTCCGCGTTTGTCTTGCCCTTTGTCCATGGCAGCCTTGTGCAGATTCAGGCAGATGTGAAACCCGGTGAAGACGCTGATATGGTCGCCAAGCGGCTGGATGAAATTATCGAAGATTTTATTCAGAACGGCCCGACGGCGGATGAAGTGCAGCGGGTTGCCACGCGTGATGCCGCAGCGCGGATAGCCGGACTGGAACAAGTCGGCGGATTTAGCGGCAAAGCAACCGCGCTGGCGCAAGGTGAGCTATATTCCGGTGATCCGGAACATTATAAAAAAGAACTTGCTCGATTGGCCTCGGCGACACCGGAGTCGGTAACGGCAGCCATGAAGAAATGGCTAACGCGGCCAGTGGTCGGTATTCGGGTCGTGCCGGGTGAGCGGGAAGCCTATCAGGAAGTGGAATCCGGTAAAGGCGCTCGCACCGGCACACTCACCGCGCCCGCATTTTACATGCAGGATGGTCAAGCGGCATCCGACACCGGGTCTGTTAATACTTCTGTTGCCGCGCCGGACCGCTCCCGTCTTCCCGAAGTCGGGGAGGTTCCCAATGTTGATTTTCCGGATGTCGAGACATCGATATTATCCAACGGCATAAAAGTATATTTTGCGCGCCGCGATGCCGTGCCGATGACGCGCGTTACTCTTTCCTTCAATGCCGGTGCGACAGCGGATCCAGCGGATAAAATCGGCCTGCATAACTTTGTTACTTCGGTGATGGAGGAAGGCACAACCAGCCTGACCTCTATTGAAATTGCCAAGCAGCAGGAACGGCTGGGTGCCAATGTTAGCGTTGGCGGTGGCCGTGACCGCACCAGTGTTTCCATGAGCACGGTGAACCCCAATCTGGATGCATCTTTGGATCTGATGGCAGATATTGTGAAAAACCCGGCGTTCAAAACAGATGATATTGAACGTATCCGTGTCCGTCAGTTAACCGCCATTGACCGCGAAGAGAGCGATCCGGGCAGTATCGCAACCAATGCCTTGCCACCGCTTCTATTCGGTGAAATGCATCCTTATGGTCGCGGACTTTCTGGCAATGGTACAAAGCAATCTGTTGCTGCAATCACCCGGGCTGATCTGGTCAGTTTCCATCAAGGCTGGATGCGTCCGGAAAATGCGACGATTTTTGCGGTTGGTAAAATTGATCGTCAGGCTCTGCTCGACAAGCTTGAGTTGCGCTTTGGTAAATGGAAAGCCAAGGGCAAGCCCGCACCGACGAAAAATTTCGATGCTGCCATTCCAGAAGCACAGGGTAAAATTGTCGTCATCCACCGCGCTAATTCTCCGCAATCGATGATCCTTGCAGGGCAGGTTCTGCCTTTCAAGGGAACGGATGATCTGTTGACGTTCAATGCCGCGAATGAGGTTTTGGGTGGCAATTTCCTGTCGCGGATCAATATGGATCTGCGTGAAACAAAAGGCTGGAGCTATGGCACCCGCAACACCGTTTTACGCGGTGAACATGATGTGCCCTATATCATCCGCGCACCTGTTCAAACCAATCAAACGGGTCCGGCGGTTGCCGCGATTCAAAAACAGATCAATGATTTTCTGGGCGACAAGGGCGTTACCGAGGCAGAGCTTATACGCACAGTCAACGGCAATGTCCGCCAATTGCCCGGCAAGTTTGAACAATCCAGCCGCGTGCTTGGACAGATGCAGGGCGACGTGATGTTCAAGCGCCCGTCAAACTATGCCGAAACCGTAGCCGACCGCTATCGGGCACTGACCACGGATGATCTTGACCGTGCCATGGCTAATGCGATTGATCCGGATGCCTTTACTTGGGTCATTGTCGGTGATGTTAACAAGATTAAAAGCCAGATAGAGACACTGGATATGCCGGTTGAATATCGCGGCTATGAAGCTGGTGACACTGATGTTAATAAGGCGGACGGTTCGGATGATTCGGCTGTCGGGGAAGACTGAGCGTTACATCAGAGCCTTGATTGAAAAGGAGAGTTAAATGTCAATAGATGGTTCATATGATTGCATTACCAAATCCCCAATGGGCGACCAGGCTTCGGTCGTGACTATTGTCACCGACGGCGACACGTTCACCGGCACAAATGAAGGTGCGATGGGGTCAATGGAGCTGGAAGACGGCAAGATTAACGGCAATGAGCTGACCTGGGTCATGAACATGACCGTGCCCATGCCGATGAAACTGGAAGGCAAAGCCACAGTAGTTGACGGCACATTGACCGGTTCTGTCAATGCCGGCGCTTTTGGTGAAATGGCAATGTCCGGCACCAAGAAATAAGCAAATTGCAGTTATGATAAAGGCCGCTGCCCAATCGGGTTAGCGGCCTTTTATGGTGCTACTTTTGATAAAAAGGGCCCAATATCATTTAATGGCCCCTTTCAACAGCAGTCTTAATCGATAACGACAGTTACAGCCCGGCGGTTCTGTGCCCATGCTGCTTCGTTGGAACCCAGTGCTTCGGGGCGTTCTTTGCCATAGCTAACGGTGGTCATACGGCCCGGGCTAACGCCCAGAGATGCGAGATAGTTTTTCGCGGCATTGGCACGGCGTTCGCCAAGAGCCAGGTTATAATCGCGTGTTCCGCGTTCGTCGGCATGGCCTTCAATCGTAATCCGCGCATTAGGATGTTGGGCAAGCCATTGGGCCTGGCTTTGTAATATGGTCTTATCTTCCGAATCGACCGTATAGCTATCCAGTTCAAACAGGATGCGGTCCGCCATTGTGTTCGCAATAAAGTCCCCTTGCGATCCGGGTGCATAGCCGGGGCCAGAGGGCGGCGGAGCGGTCGGTTCTGTTGTGCCCGCAGGCGCAGGCGGTAATTCTTCGGGCGCTTTTTTAGCGCAACCGGCAAGTACCAGACTGGAAGTGATCAATAGTGGGGTCACATATTTCAACATTATTTTGCTCCTATTTTAATATGCCCTTCTAAGCACTTATAACCTGTTTTCAGTTACTTGTCTCATATTACTTGAGTCTTTACATATCCACTACGGCAATAGCGGTCCCCATGAGGGGTCGGACCCATCAACCGGCGTAGGCAGCTTGCGTTCGTTCTGCCCCGTCAGGTCAACTTGCCAGATAGCCGTATCGCCGCTTCCGCGCGTTGTCCGGAAAAACTGGATGACCCGTCCATTGGGCGCCCATGTCGGGGCTTCGTCCTGCCAATTATTGGTCAGTAACCGCTCTGCGCCACCGCCCGGTGTCATAACGCCAATGCGGAAATTACCGGCCATTTTGGTAAAAGCGATCAAGTCGCCGCGCGGGCTCCACTCCGGGGTGGCATAGCGGCCACCGCCAAAGCTGATCCGCCGGACGTCCCCGCCATTGGCGTTCATGGTGTAAAGCTGTTGGCTACCGGAACGGTCGCTTTCAAATACAATCCGGCTGCCGTCGGGTGAAAAACTGCCGCCAATATCAATTCCCGGAGCAGTGGTCAGGCGTATCGGTTGACCGCCCTGTGCCGATACTTTGTAAATATCGGTATTTCCTGCAACGGCCATGGAATAAAGAATCCACTTGCCATCAGGCGACCAGCGCGGAGCAAATGTCGCGTTGGCGCTTTGGGTAATCAGCCGCTGTTTGCCTGTGCCGATTTCATAAATATAGATACGCGGATTGCCGTCGAGATAACTGAGATAGACGATCTTGTTATAATCGGGCGAGAAGCGCGGCGTTAAGGCAGTAGCCTGCCCATTGGTAATGAAGCGGTGATTGGCTCCGTCACTATCCATGATTGCCAGCCTTTTGCGCCGGTTTCCCTTTGGTCCGGTTTCGGCAATATAGGCGATCCGGCTATCAAAGAACGGCGACTCCCCGGTCAGGCGGCCATATATGCTATCGGCGCATTTATGCGCTGCCCGCCGCCAGTCACGCGGTTCCACGATAAAGCCCTGACGGGTCAGTTCGGTCTGGAGAGCGACATCATAAAGATAACAGCCGACGGTCAGATTGCCGTCACCATTGCTACGGACAAATCCCTGAACCAGAGCTGAGGCGCCGGTTCCGCTCCAATATGGAAATTGCGGCGTGGTCACTTCGTTAAAGCTGATCGAGCGGACCTGATTACGTCCCAGCGGTTTGAACAAGCCGCTTGAACGCAAGTCACCGGCAATAACGTCACTGATTTTATTGCCCAGTTCAGCGGTTGTGCCAGCCGCTGTTTCTGTGCTTTGCGGTGTCGGCAGAGCAGGCACGGCGATGGTCAACTGGTCGGCGCCAACATTGTCAACATCGACAGTTAACTGGGCTTGTGCCGCACCGCTCAATCCGGCCAGACCAAACAATCCAGCCAGAAACGTAAAAGCATGAAACCGCAATCTAATGCGTCGGGGATGCGCTATAGCCATGTTATTCTCCTATGTGCTCTTATATACCAAGATAGAGGACAGGTTCTATGACCTCCCACTGGCTGTAATATTTCTCGGGAAAGGTCGTATATGGGGCAGCGAGTTTGACTGCAGCAATCGCGCGTTCCTTGTGGACACCGGCCTGTGAACGGTTGCTTGCGTTGACCCCGGTGGTGGTGGCTGTCGGTGTGCCGATAATATTGCCGTTGCGATCGAGCCGGGCCGTAACTTTGGTCCGTAACAGCTCGGCATCCGCGCCGGTCGGGGGTTGCCAGTGCCGCTTGATTTGACGGTATAGTTCCTGCTGCAAAGAGGCCACAACACTCGCTGACGCCTTTTCGCCAGTCGCTTCCTGGGTGCGGCTAACCGATGCTTTATCGGTAATTCCTTTAAGGAAATCCTTGCCCAGACGTGATCCTTTTGGTTTGGGCTTTTCTTCGGGTGCAGCCTTTGGCTTGGGGTCGGGCGCGGGTTTTGCGCGGGTCGGTTCGACCTGTGGTGCGGGGGTCAGTTTTTCCGGCTCCGGCTCGTTCATGTCTTGGGGATCGGGATCACCCATTTCCGGTGCTATGCTGGTCGCAGGGGGCATTATCGCCGGATTGGGGGACGCGCTTTCCAAGCCAATCTCGTCAGCGATCGTCACGTCGATGGTTTTGGGTTTGAAAGCATCATCCGGCTGCGACAACAAGCTGAGCGATAGCATGGCAAACAGGGCCATATGCCCAGCAGCAGCCACTCCCAAGCCAATTTTTTCAGCCTTCTCCATACAGCCAATACTTCCTAGTTTGACTCAGATGAACCTGTAGTGACTAATGACACCCGGTTTAGTCCGGCCCGGTTCAGTTCGCCCATAACCGCCATAATCAGCCCGTAATCAAGGGTTTTGTCACCGCGCAGCATAATCTGGCGCGGATCACCGGCATCCTGATTGGCGGCAATTTCATTCAATCGCATGGCAAGGACATCGCGGTCCATTTCTTCATCATCAAGATAGATCTGCCCTTGCTGGTTGATCGAAATCTGCACCGGCTCCTGATCCTGTTCCAGAGCATTGGCGCGGCTTTCGGGCAGGTCCACGGGCACACCTGTTACCAATAGTGGCGCCGTCACCATGAAGATAATTAAAAGCACCAGCATGACATCAACAAAAGGCGTGACGTTAATTTCCGACATCGGCGCGCGGCCATGATTGCGCCGGCGATGGCCGGGAGAAAGGTTCATCGCCATGGGTTAATTCCCCAATTCCAGCTTGCGGCTTAATGTTGCGTGAAATCCGTCGGCAAAGCGGCCCATACGCGCTTCCATCTTGTTCAGACGGTGGGAAAAACGGTTATAGGCGATAACCGCCGGAATTGCGGCAAAAAGACCGATTGCAGTGGCAAAGAGCGCCTCGGCAATGCCCGGAGCAACCACGGCCAGCGAGCTGTTCTGTTCCGCGGCAATAGCAGAAAAGCTGCGCATAATGCCCCAGACCGTACCGAACAGGCCGACAAATGGAGCAACGCTGCCGACTGTGGCGAGGAAATTCAGACGATCAGCCAGCATATCCACTTCATGGGTGATCGTGGCATGCATTGCGGTAGCCAGACGTTGGCGCGTGCCATCGCGGTCAATCGGGCCGCGAGCCGTAGAACGCCGCCATTCGCGCATGCCTTCAAACAGGACTTTCGCCATCGGGAGGCTGGATTTTGCATGATCGTCATAAAATTTATCGATATTGTCGGATTTGGAAAATAATTCCTCAAAACGGTCGGTTTTCTTGCCGATACGTCCAATTTTCATCGCAAAGCTGACAATGATGGTCCATGTCCAGATACTGGCGAATAACAGGCCGATCATCACCGCCTTGACGATGATATCTGCCTGCAAGAACAGGGCAAATGGTGAAAACTCGCCGGATGCTGCGTGGATAGAGAGACTGTCTAACAAAGTATAATCCTTTTAGTCGGGTTCCGTATCAATTGCATCCACCATGACCGCAGCAAATGCTTTCGTCCACACATCCGGCTGCCGCCTTGGTCGCCCGGCAGGGGTAAGGAAGGCCGCCTGAACACGGGCTGACGTTATCCTGTCATCCCCGCGCATGATCGTCTGTTCTATTTCGACACTGGCTTTACGCAGCTTTTTCACGGTGCTGATGACGACCAGATTATCCTGAAATCTGGCCGGTGCAATATATTTTATATGCAAATCGACCACGGCATAAGCACCGTCACCTGCTTCGAATGCAGCGCGTTGATCTATGCCAAGCTGGTGCAGCATATCGGACCGCGCCCGTTCCATGAATTTCAGATAGGCCGCGTGATAGACAATGCCGGAAAAATCCGTGTCTTCATAATAGATGCGACAGGCAAAATAATGATTATGGTCGTGAAAGGCGCCGTCATGCGGCGTTATATCAGACGGAATATTGTGCGTGCTATCCATCATCAGGATATTAGTCTTTTGTTTTCAAAGCGAAAGCGGGAAACTTTCAATCTGGCGCATTTTTGAGTCTTTTTAGCCGTTAGGAAGGATTATTCCCAAAGTCCATCGGACAGGGTTCTGCCCGTTTCCAGCAGGCTTTTAAGGTTGCTGAGAACCGCTGGCCAGCCATCACGCACATCTGTGTCCATATAGGAGCATGTCAAGATTTGTGCAGCTTTGTCTGACCCGTTGGGCGCGATGGAGGGGCGGAGCAGACAGGATTTGACGGCAATGCGCTTTCCTACATGGGGCGCAGCGGTTATATTTGCCGCGGTTCTTTCTCAGCTTTGAATATTCCCGTGCTTAGCTGCATTTCTCCCTGAACTTCGGGAAAAACCATGTGTGAATTGTGTGAACTTTGGCCAGAGATTACACCTTTGAAACAGGTCAAAAGATGGGCGTGCAAACAGTGTATTCCATAGGGCATAGAGCGCAACAAATGGCGCGTTACAGGAGTATCGCTATCGCGTGCATAGGGTCGCGACCTGAGCTTTGGAAAGACCGTCAGCTATCGCGGCTCATTCTGTTTTGGGAGCAAGCAGGTCCAAAGCCGCTGCGGTCATTGCCTCTGTGCCCAGTGTCACGGATTCTCTGGGCGAAACCTTGAAAAACGGCGAATGATGGGACGGCACCGGCGGCCCACCCGCTTCTGCTGCATCAAAAGCCGATTGCGGAGTGCCACCGACCGCGAAATAGACGCCCGGCACATCGGTATTGGGGGCGACAAAATAGGCAAAATCCTCTGCGCCCATGCCCTCGCGCGGCTGCTCGTGAAAAACATCGGACCCAAAACGCTCTGAAAACAGGGTTTTGATCCGGCCTGTCAGGGCGGAGTCGTTATAAGTCGCTGGTGTCCGTTCCTGCGATATTGTGACCGTGGGCAGCTTGTCTTCGGGCAAGCCGTTCATTCTGCCGACATTTTCCGAAATGCGTTTAATGCCTTCGAGCAGTTTTTCTCGGGTTTCCTGATCATCGGAACGAACGGTAAGCTGCATCTCTGCCTTGTCGGAAATAATATTATGTTTGAAGCCGCTGTGGAATGACCCGACCGTAACCACAGCAGGGTTCAGCGGTGCAATCTCGCGGCTGACCAGGGTTTGCAAATTCATGATGATCTGTGCGCCCATAACAACGGGATCTTTACCCCGATGCGGTGATGCACCATGTGCGCCAACGCCGTGCACAGTGATGTCCACGCTGTCGGAGGAGGAAGAACTGATCCCCTCTCTCAACGCCAGTTTGCCGGTCGGCGTGTCAGCCGAGACATGGAAAGCCATGGCATAATCCGGTTTGGGAAAGCGGGTATAAAGCCCGTCATCCATCATCAGCTTTGCTCCGCCAATACGTTCTTCGGCGGGTTGGGCGATGAGAACAACCGTCCCGCGCCACTGGTCCTTCATAGCCGACAGGCGGCGCGCCGTTCCGATCAACGAGGTGATATGCACATCATGGCCACACGCGTGCATGACCGGCTTCTCCTGACCATCAATGCTAACCTGTCTGGCAGTGGACATATAGTCCAGTCCGCTATCCTCGACCAAGGGCAGCCCGTCCATATCCGCGCGCAGCATCAATGTCGGGCCATCGCCATTTTCCATGACTGCGACTACACCGGTGCCGCCGACTTTTTCGGTAACATCCCAACCAACCGCGCGCCATTCCCTGGCCATGATAGCAGCGGTCCGTGTTTCCTTGTAAGACAGTTCCGGGTTGCGGTGGAAATCGAGAAACAATGCTTCGAGCTTGTTATCATAATCTGCCGCAACAGACTTGCCGAGATCGGTGTTCGATCCCGTTTGGGCCAATGCAGGTTGTATGGATGCCAACATGCTGCCAGTGGCCAAAGCCAATAAAAAATGTTTCACGATTTCCCCCAAATTACTGTGCTTCATGCGAGGAAGATGACCATTGGCGATACGACCCCGCGTTTTAACAAAGCCTATCCGCCAAGGTTAAATTTGCAAGCGCAGAGTTTATTGCCATCAAGATCGCGGAAATATGCGCCGTAAAATACATCGGGTGCGCGCCAGCCCGGTGCGCCTTCGTCGGTAGCGCCGATTTCCAGTGCTTTGGCATGGAGCGCGTCAATCTGGTCTGTGTCTTCAAAGGCCAGAGCGACCATTGTGCCATTGCCGAAGCAGGCTTCATTGCCGTCATAAGGATTGGTGATACAGATCATCGGCTGACCAGGCTTTCTGCCGTAAAATTGCCCGCCCAACGGAGTCTGGAACAGCTTTTTAATATCCGTCCCTTCAAAAAGCTTGTCGTAAAACTCCACGGCTTTATCTTTATCGTTGGTACCGAGCATTGTGTAAGCGATCATCCGGTGTTCTCTCCTGTTATTGATTCGGTTTCGGAGTAAAACCTATCACCGATAAAAAGAGATGCAATGGCTTAACCAATGCCGGAACGGTCATAATCTGCACATAAAAAACGGAGCAAAGGCATTTGGCCCTTGCTCCGTTCGATAATTCTGCCGGAAAGTTTATGCTATCCCGGTTAAGGCCATTATCCTGCGGGGCATGCGCCGATCCGCTTGCCATTGCTTTTGGCAGTGATGTCCATTTTCATGCCGGCAGCGCCACCATTCATTTTCAGAGTCATGTCATAGCTGCTGGGGCCATATTGACCGTCCATTTTCATCGTCATTTTGCCCGGTGCACCTTCATCGGTGCAAGACATTTCCGACGAGATCGCACCGCCGCTCATGTCAAATTTCTTGACTTCGCAATTTGTCTCTTTCTGAGCAGCAAAAAACTCTGCACCGGGGTCTTTGGCCTGCTCTTCGGTGATGCAGGATTTGCTGACCGTTGTAGTTTTCATGCGGTCCATCATATTTGCAGGCGCACCTTTGGGCAGGCCTTCGATATTTACGTCAGTGATTTCAACTGTATTTTCCCACTCACCGGGTTCAAGAGTGACTTCGTTCATCACCTTTGCAACTTCATCTGCGCTGATATTTCCATCATTGTCGGCATCTGCTGAATTACTGGAGCAACTTGCCATTAATGCCGAAGCGGCAACGGCTAAAACAATCTTGTTCACTGGGATTTTCCTTGTGTAATTACTGACCCGGAAAGGGTCATAAGGCGATTATTCCAATTTGTAAAATTGTGAAGGAGAAGAAATTTGTTCGCGCAGCGTCAGATTCAAAAGAAATGGGGATGACACTGGAGCGGTTAAGTCCCATATTCTTTACATGGTGCAACTGATTATCAGAGAAGGCTTGGCGGAGCCGCAAACCGATGAAACTTTTATCCCGCACAAGCCGGTCAGACCCGAAAAATCAGAAGGCGGCAAGGCTTTTGAACTGGTCAGCGAGTTTGAGCCGTCCGGCGATCAGCCTGAGGCGATAAAGGAACTGGTCGAAGGCGTGCAGGCCGACGAGCTGGATCAGGTGCTTTTGGGTGTTACCGGATCGGGCAAGACTTTTACCATGGCCAAAATCATCGAGGCGACACAGCGTCCGGCCCTGATATTAGCCCCGAACAAGATTCTGGCAGCGCAGCTATACGGTGAATTCAAAAGCTTTTTCCCGAATAATGCTGTCGAATATTTTGTCAGCTATTATGATTATTACCAGCCCGAAGCCTATGTCGCCCGGTCCGATACCTATATTGAGAAGGAAAGCTCGGTAAACGAAGCGATTGACCGGATGCGTCACAGCGCGACCCGTGCGCTGCTGGAACGGGATGATGTTATCATCGTTGCGTCTGTTTCCTGTCTATATGGTATCGGGTCGGTCGAAACCTATTCTGCGATGACCTTTGATCTTAAAAAAGAACAGACGGTGGACCAGCGGGATATCATTAGAAAACTCGTCTCCTTGCAATATAAGCGCAATGATCATGCTTTCGCACGCGGCAATTTTCGGGTGCGCGGTGACAATCTTGAGATATTTCCGTCGCATTATGAAGATACAGCATGGCGGATATCCTTTTTCGGGGACGAGATCGAAGAAATTGTCGAATTTGATCCATTAACGGGTAAAAAAGCGGCGAGTCTTGACCGCATCCGGATATACGCAAATTCGCACCATGTTACGCCGGGTCCGACGATGAAACAGGCGATGGAAGCCATTAAGCTGGAACTTTCCGTGCGTCTTAAAGAGTTGGAGGCGGAAGGAAAATTGCTGGAACATCAGCGGCTCGAGCAGCGGACCAACTTTGATCTTGAGATGATTGCAGCGACCGGTAGCTGTGCGGGTATTGAAAATTACTCCCGCTTTCTTACTGGCCGTATGCCGGGCGAGCCGCCGCCGACCTTGTTTGAATATCTACCGGATAACGCCCTGTTATTTGTCGATGAAAGCCATCAAACAGTGCCGCAAATCGGCGCGATGTCAAAAGGCGATCACCGACGCAAGATAACCTTGGCGGAATATGGTTTCCGCTTGCCAAGCTGTATCGATAACCGCCCGCTACGCTTCAATGAGTGGGACGCCATGCGCCCCCAGACGATCAGTGTATCGGCCACCCCAGGCACTTGGGAGATGGAGCAGACCAGTGGCGTGTTCGCCGAACAGGTGATCCGCCCCACCGGACTGATTGATCCGCCGGTCGAGATCAAGCCGATTGAGGATCAGGTCGATGATTTGATTAACGAATGTAAAAAAGTGGCGCAGCAGGGGTATCGAACGCTGGTCACGACGCTGACCAAACGTATGGCCGAAGATTTGACAGAATTCCTGCATGAGGCAGGGCTGAAAGTCCGTTATATGCATAGCGATGTCGAAACGCTGGAACGGATTGAACTGATCCGCGATTTGCGCCTTGGCGTTTATGATGTTCTGGTCGGGATCAACCTGCTCCGTGAGGGGCTGGATATTCCCGAGTGTGGACTGGTTGCGATATTGGATGCGGACAAGGAAGGGTTTTTGCGGTCAGAAACCTCGCTCATTCAAACGATAGGCCGGGCTGCGCGTAATGTGGACGGACGAGTGATACTCTATGCAGACCGGATTACTGGTTCGATGGAACGCGCTTTGAACGAAACAGAACGACGGCGCGAAAAACAGAAAGAATATAACAAGCTGCACGGTATCACACCGACAACTATCAAGAAGAATATCGGTGACATTGTCGGTCATGTTGCAAGCAAGGATCAGGTTACCGTGCCGATTGATGATGACACCCAGCATCTTGTCGGTCACAATCTACGCAGTCATATTGAAAGCCTTGAAAAGCGCATGCGTGACGCAGCTGCCGATCTGGAATTTGAAGAAGCCGGGCGGCTACGCGATGAAATTCGTAAACTTGAGGCTGATGAACTGGGCCTGCCTGCCGACCTGCAACTGGCCAAGCCAAAAGGCCGGGCGACCGAGGGAAAACCGGGCACTCGCAAATTGAGCTATGGCCGGACTCAGAAGAAATTCTGAGCCGCTTTTATAAGAGTGTCCATGGGTATTCTGCGTTATTTTGCGGCAGATTTTATTCCCTTATCGAGTGAGAAATTGACGCTTGGCACGAATCAAATCAGCGCTGATATTTATGCAGGTCGGGTTTTTCGAGAGGCATGACCGGCATTGTCAATTATATTACAAAAAATTGTAATATAATATCAATGCGATGCGTGAATCTGCGATAGTTCCTAATGCATTTCCTATTTTGCTAGGATAGGAGAGTTTACATAAACAGTTCAGCCGGGGAGCTGACGCGGATAGCTGTGAATCCGGCCACAAAGATGGCATGATATCATTGGCACCATAAAGTTTGATTGGACGAGGCACCAGTTTGTTCGGCGGCGGCATAGGGTCGCATGCTGCCGGAGCAAAGGCAGGGGCAAGTTTGGTTATTTATCAAGCTTGCTCCTGATCCTTTGGCATACCCATCTAATTGGCATATTTGACCGAACAACCATAAGGGCGAGCTTCACGAACACTCACATTTTTACCGGCCTTTAACTCGGTCAATGCCGCACTGACGTGGTTGCGCGCTGTCTTTATATCGGCTTTGTCCGCAGTTGGTTTGTCGTCAATTCCGCCCTGATAGACCAGTTTTCCGGTGGTATCGACGATATACATATGCGGCGTTGTTCTGGCAGCATAGGCTTTCCCGACCACACCTTTAGCATCCAACAGATAATAGTTGGATTTCATGCCCTGTTGCTTGAAAAGTTTCTGGGCTTCCATGCCGGTCATATGGCCTTGTTTGCCTTTGGCGCCGCTGTTGATGGTCAGCCAGATTACACCTTGTTTTCGCGCTGCACTTTGGGTCGCTTGCATGTTCCCGCTATCATAATGTTTGGCCACAAAGGGACATCCCGGATTATGCCATTCCATGACGACGGGCTTTCCCCGAAAGCTGGAAAGCTGCACCGTTTTGCCATACATATCGGTCAGTTTGAAATCCTGGGCCATGGCGCCGGTTTTTTGGGCTGCGGCCAATGGCATGGCCATGCCAAAGGCGGCAACTACGACCAGGGAGGTGATTGATTTACAAGCCATGGGGAGTAACCTTTCCATATCGGCGCCTTATGCAACCAGTTCGGTCAATGTACTGACGGTGAGAATCTGCGGTAATATAACCGGATCTTTGCCCGGTGCATAATAGAGGTAAAGCGGCACTCCGGCACGGCCATGTTTTTCAAGGAAATTGCTGATCGTCGGGTCAGCCCGGGTCCAATCGCCCATGAGTACGGCGACATTGGCCGCCGCAAAAGCATCTGCGGTTTCCTGCCGTTGGATGGCAGCGGCCTCATTTGCCTTACAGGTAATGCACCAGTCGGCAGTGAAATAGGCAAAAACAGGTCTGTTGTCCGAGCGCAACTGGGCCAATGTTGCCTCGCTAAACGGTTCGCTTGCCAAAGTGGCTGCGGACGCATTGGGCATTTTGCGGCTGTCCATCGCGTCCTCACCCGGTAAGAATAGCACGCCGCCAATAATCGCAGCGATCAATGCGCCCGTGCTAACAACTCCGCGCGACAATCCTTTTGCCTGACCGCCGCCCAACCACCATAAAATTAATGCGGCACACAGCAGGAAGATCAGCGATAGCGCCAAACCATCCGTACCAATTTGTCGTCCAAGCAACCATATCAGTCCAATTGCAGTCAGAAACATCGGAACGGCCATGGCTTTGCGAAACCCGTCCAGCCATGGCCCCGGCTTGGGCAAGCGACTGCGGATGGCCGGGACAAAAGCGATGAGCAGGAACGGCAAGGCAAGGCCAACCCCTAAACCGGCAAAAATGATGAGCGCGGCAGCGGGCGGGAGCACGATCGTCGCACCCAAAGCAGCCGCCATAAAAGGTCCGGTGCACGGCGTCGCGACAAAGGCGGCCAGAGCGCCAGTCCAGAAAGAACCTGCCGCTCCGTCTTTTTGAGCGAGCCGGTTGCCGAAATTGACATTGGGAAGCTCAAACAGACCGGCAAGGTTAAACCCGATAGCGGTTACAAGCGCAAGCAAGACAAAGATGATACGGGGGTCCTGTAATTGAAAGGCCCATCCGACAGCAGCTCCGCTTGCGCGCAGAGCCAGCAGCAACCCGCCCAATGCGGCGGCAACCAGAACAACTCCGGCAGTATAGGCCAGCGCATCACGGCGAACCACGGCTTCATCGCCTCCTGCTTTGGCAAGGCTGATGGCTTTCAGGCTGAGTATCGGGAATACACAGGGCATCAGGTTGAGCAGCAACCCACCAATAATCGCGCCGCCAAGCGCTATAAAAAGGAGCGTTGCGGTTGACCGCGCGCCAAATTGAGCGTTTGATTGGCCGCCGCCATCAGTAAAATTTCCGCTATCATCTCCTGTGCTTATCGGAACACCGGACATTTCAACATCGCCCGCGGACGCATCAAGCGAAAGCCCGGTATCCGGTCCGATTTTCAGAACGCCGGATATGGCTTTCAGCGCATCACCACGCGCCGCCGTTTCAATGATCAGCCTGTCACCATCACGATTGACCTTTTGCGGCGAGGCATAATCGACAATTCCGTCTTCCTTTATAAAGAAATAGGGCGTTTCAATGTCCAGACTGGCGGGAACAGGCACAGATAACCGGAACAGATCATCTTTGACCATGAAGGTCGCGGGGTTTCCGAGCGGGCGGGGCAGAGCATTGCGATAGTGGTTAAAAGCATCATTTTGCGCGATTACAGCATCTTTTCCGCCAGCCTGTTCCACGACTTGCAAGGTGATCGAAAGTTCATCCTGTTCGGGCACACAGACTTCATCGGTGCAGGCCAGCCATGCGGATTTTACCGATATGGGAAGCGGCCCCGGCTTTATAGTATCCGGCAAGGACAGATTGACGAGGACCGCATAATCGCCCTCGTAAATATAGTTCATAATACCGGAAATCAGCAGCCTATCCGGAACAGGATATCGCGCGGTTCCGGCTGTCACGCCGTCAGGCAGTGTCCAGTCAAAGCTCATCCCGATACCGGCATCACCAGGATTTTCCCAATAGCCATGCCATGTGGGTTTTGGCGTCATCACAAAGGCGAGGGTAACCTGCTGTCCGGCTTGAACCTTCTGTGTCTCCGCGACCAGTTTGGCGGGTACGTTGAGTTCGCGTTTGCCGTTAAGCTGTGCATTGGCAGGACTTAAGGCCGGGCCCATAGCTGGGGCCAGGCCGATCAGCGCAGCAAATAGCAGCGCAGTCGTCATAGCCAGTAACATGGTTTTGGCCTTCTGGAGTGACCGGGCGATCATAGTATAATGTGCGGATGTCATAAAAAATTTTACCATTTTATCTATGGGCTGATAGTCTACCCAAAACTACTTTGCTTTAGCGACTATATATCATGAGGGGGTATTCGTGCACGCCATTAAATATATTACAGCTTTCTTGGCTTTTCTCGCATTGCCCGTATCGGCCAATGCCGAAGGTCAGGACGAAAAGAAACCCGTCAGGCCGAAGCTGGTTGTCGCCATTTCAGTGGACCAGTTCTCCGCCAATCTGTTCAGTGAATATCGTAGCAGTTTTACGGATGGATTAAAGCGGCTGTCCGGCGGCGCGGTTTTTCCCTCCGGTTATCAATCCCATGCTGCGACGGAAACCTGCCCTGGCCATGCGACCATCATGACCGGTGTCCATGCGGGCCGCGCCGGAATTATCGCCAATAACTGGATCGACTTAGATGCCAAGCGTGAGGACAAGACCATTTATTGCGCGGAGGACGAGCGGATAGAAGGCACCAGCTTTGGTAGCATCACTGCGCCGACGCAAGGTGATTATATTGCCTCGGCGTGGCATTTGCTGGTGCCGACACTGGGGGATCGGTTGAAGAAAATTTCACCCGATTCGCGCAATGTCGCGGTGTCGGGCAAAGATCGCGGAGCGTTGATGATGGGCGGTCATGATGTGGATGCGATCTACTGGTGGAAGGGCAAGGGGTTTACCACACTGAATGGCCGGGCCATTTCTCCGGCTATTGGTGCACTGAACAGTGGGATCGCTGCCAAGATTGACAAGGCGCGCGCGCCCTATGCCATTCCGTCGCGTTGCACGGCGCGAAACCGCGCTATAGCGGTGAAAGGTGGCCAGTCGGTTGGTAATTATGCATTTCAGCGGCCAGAGGGAGCCAGCCGAATTTTCCGTGCCTCTCCCGATTTTGACGGCGTGACGGTTAATGCCGCGCTGGCACTTGTCCAGTCGATGAAGCTGGGGCAGGGCGAGGCGGTGGATATCCTGTCACTGAGCCTGTCCGCAACCGATTATATCGGTCATGCCTTTGGTACAGGCGGCGTTGAAATGTGTATTCAGATGAATGAGCTGGACCGCAATCTGGGGATATTGTTTCGTGCGCTGGATACGCAGAATATCGACTATATCGCGATGCTAACCTCCGACCATGGGGGCCACGATTTGCCGGAACGGTTGCAAGAGCAGGGTCTACCGCAGGCGCAGAGGATTGATCCAAAGTTGAACGCTAAACATATCGGCGCGCAGATACGCAAAACACTGGCACTGCCGGGGGAAGAGCCTTTGCTTCATGCCGATAGTCCCTTCGGTGACTATTATCTCAGCCTATCGCTTGATGCACAGACCAAAGCTAAAGTGAAAGCCGAAGCGATGAAGCTACTAACCAACCACCCCCAAGTCCATGCCGTGCTGGACGGCGCTATTCTGGCCGCAATGCCAATGCCGCAAGGGCCAGTGGAAGAATGGACCATTGCCGAGCGGGCGCGGGCTTCATATCATGCGGACCGTTCAGGCGATTTTATTGTCTTGCTGAACAAAGCGGTCACGCCAATTGCGAATAGCGGGCTGGGCTATGTTGCTACCCATGGCAGCCCGTGGGAATATGACCGCCGTGTGCCAATGCTATTCTGGCACAAGGGGATTACCCATTTTGAGCAGCCTTCCTCGGTAAAGACGGTAGATATTGCGCCGACATTGGCGGCGTTGATCGGTGTGGATATTCCCGCCGATGAAACGGATGGCCGCTGTCTGGATATTGATGGCGGGGCGGGGAATAGCTGTGACTAGATCCAAAAAGACCTATCGCCGTTCGTAGCGGGTCAATCCGTGGCTTAGCCGGTTATTCGCTATCCGCATTCCGTCACCGCTCCAATCCGCTACGAACCATGTTCTGCGCTCTACTCCCTTCGCCAGCGATGCGCTGTTGGAATGGATATTGAGATTGGATGAGCTATGCTTTTTCCCTTCGGCAGCAATGGCGATAAAGGCGCTGTAATTTTCCTTGTTCTGACCCTGCACAAAGATATTTCTGCTAATCTCTCCAGAGGCGCCAGAGGGCAGATCAATCATGTAATTGGTCGCCCGTCCGTGCGTGTCATCAAAGCTGTTATTGGTCACGGTGATACGTGGCGCACGACTTTTGATATAATGGCCGCCTGATCCCTTCTCAAAGCGGGAGCGGGTTACTTTTAACGACCCATAATCACCGACGTAAATGCTGTGAGCACAGGATAATCCCCGGTCACACCGGCCCAGCCGCTGAAATGTCGAGCGCTCGATAGTGATATGGCCATTGGTATCATCGGCGGTTAGCAAGCCTTGCTCGCTATTACGAAATAGCGCGTTGGTAACAGTCAGATTACCGCGTTCCAGGCGAATACCTGCGCCATTGCCATCGGGTACGCGCAGATTTTGAAAGACTATACCATCCACCACCGCAGATCGCCCGCGCAAAACCAGCGTCGCTTTACCTTCGCAAATGGCGCCATCAAAAACCGCTTTGCCGGGGATGGCAGAGCGATAGGTGATCTGGCCTTGTGTCTGGACAGCGCATTGATGGTAAGATCCCGGAGCAATGATAATGGTGCCGCTTTTTGCGCCAATGGCTGCAACAGCGTTCGCCAGTTTTTGAAAAGCCTGATCCTGTCCCGCAACCGTAAACGGTGGCTTGTTTTTGTTTTTAGCAGCTTGATTTACAGATGAATTTTGTGCCTGCACTTCGGGCATGGTGGTAATAGCAGCAATGGCGACAACGGGCGCAATAAATAGCGGGATCGAAAACTTCACCTGATAAGCTCCTGAAAGGCAGTTTTTCTTAGGATTGCTCATATAAGCCTCCCGAAATGCAAAACAATGCCAAGGATCACCTTGTCCCACTGTGTGTCACCACAAGAGCAAGCCGTTAAACCATCAAGCCTCTCTCGATAGCATCAATTCCAATTTAACAATATCCGGTTTTATTCGTTCAGATTGGGCCGCAACCATTGCCGTGCCTGATCCAGCGAGACACCGCGACGCGCGGCATAATCCTCCACTTGATCTTCACCGATACGGGCAACGCCGAAATATTCGGCCTGCGGATGTCCGAAATAAAATCCGGATACAGCGGCGGTTGGAGTCATCGCAAATCCGTCAGTCAATTCGAGTCCGGTATGAGCAGTCGCATCCAGCGCATCGAATAATAGCGGTTTCAAACTGTGATCCGGGCAAGCAGGATAGCCGGGGGCAGGGCGGATACCCTGATATTCCTCCTTAATAAGGGCTTGATTATCCAGGTTTTCATCCGGGGCATAGCCCCAGAGGTCCTTGCGGACATGCTGGTGCATCCTTTCAGCAAAGGCTTCGGCCAGCCGGTCCGCCAAAGCCTTTACCAATATACTGTTATAATCATCCTTGTCCGCTTGAAAACGGGCGACATGTTCCTCAATACCGTGACCGGCCGTGACCGCAAAGCCGCCAATCCAGTCATCCGCAGTATCTATAAAATCGGCAAGACAATTGTTGGTTTTCCCTGTCCGCTTGCTCACCTGTTGACGGAGCATGGGGAGGCGGGTTTCGGCCTTTCCGTCAAGGATAAGGCCGGGATCGAGGGAGGCTAAGTCATTTGAGTTATGACCGACTCCAATCCCTCCATTAATCGGAAGATGTTTGAACAATATGTCATCGCCATCGCGCCGTGCAGGCCACAATCCAGCGACACCTTTGGCGGTCAGCCATTTCTCTTCAATGATCCGGTCGAGCATCTCTTGCGCGTCTTTGAACAGATCGCTGGCGCTTTCTCCAACCACTTGGTCGGTGAGGATAGACGGATATGTTCCGGCCAGTTCCCAAGCACGGAAAAAAGGTGTCCAGTCGATATATTCACGCAGATTCGCTATGTCCCAGTCATCATAGACATGAAGCCCCGGTTTCTTTGGCGCAGGTGGTTTCTGGCTCATATCAACCTCGCGTCCGTTTTCACGGGCCTCGTCAATAGGTGTCAGTTTCTTTGCAGTCTTGCCAGCCCTGGCTATCCGGACCTGTTCATAATCTTCGCGGGTTTGGGCGATAAAGCCTTCTGCTTGTGTATCGCTGACGAGCTGTGACGCTACACCAACGGCGCGGCTGGCATCCAGCACATATATGGTCGGACCGGAATAAGCTGGCTCAATACGTAAAGCGGTATGCGCTTTGGATGTGGTCGCACCGCCGATCAGCAGTGGTATAGTCATTTTGGCGCGTTCCATTTCTTCGGAAACGGTGACCATTTCATCCAGCGATGGCGTTATCAGACCGGATAATCCGATCATGTCGGCATCATTTTCATTCGCGGCTTTCAAAATCTCTGTCCATGGCACCATGACGCCCAGATCAATGACTTCAAATCCATTGCATTGCAGCACGACACCGACGATATTCTTTCCAATATCATGCACATCGCCTTTGACCGTCGCCATGACAATCTTGCCTTTGCCTTTCGCACTTTCGTCCTTTTCCGCCTCAATAAAAGGGAAAAGATGTGCGACAGCTTTTTTCATGACACGCGCAGATTTTACCACTTGCGGCAAGAACATCTTCCCCGACCCGAACAGGTCGCCGACAACGTTCATCCCGCCCATCAACGGACCTTCGATAACCTCAATCGGGCGGCCACCGGCGTTGTAAATCGCAAGACGTGCTTCCTCGGTATCCTCGATAATATGCGCGTCAATGCCTTTTACTAACGCATGTTCCAGTCGCTTGACTACATCATAGCCCCGCCATTCTGCAGCCGCCTTTTCCGACGCTTTGTCTGTGCCGCGAAATTTTTCAGCTAAAGTGATCAGCCGGTCCGTTGCATCGTCCCGTCGGTCCAACACTACATCTTCGCAATGTTCACGGAGTTCCGGATCTATGTCATCATAAATGTCAAGCTGGCCCGCGTTGACAATGGCCATATCCATGCCTGCCGGTATGGCGTGATACAAGAACACACTATGCATTGCGCGGCGCACTGGCTCATTGCCACGAAAACTGAACGACAGATTAGACAATCCACCGGAAATATGGACATGCGGACAGCGTTTTTTAATTTCTGCCGTCGCTTCAATGAAATCTAGGCCATAGCGACGATGTTCCTCAATGCCGGTTGCTACCGCAAACACATTGGGATCAAAAATAATATCTTCGGGCGGATAGCCGATACCGGTTAACAGATCATAGGCACGAACGCATATTTCGACCTTGCGCTCTTTCGTGTCGGCCTGTCCGGTTTCGTCAAAGGCCATGACGACAACCGCTGCGCCATAAGCCAAGCATTTGCGTGCATATTTCAGGAATTCCTCTTCGCCTTCTTTCATCGAGATGGAATTGACAATGGGTTTCCCCGATACGCATTTCAGACCCGCTTCGATGACTGACCATTTGGAACTGTCAATCATCACTGGTACGCGAGCAATGTCGGGTTCGGCAGAGATGAGCTTAAGGAAAGTCGTCATCGCATGCTCGGAATCAAGCAGACCTTCATCCATGTTTACATCAATAATCTGGGCACCATTTTCAACCTGTTGACGCGCTACTTCTACTGCGGCCTGGTAATCGTCATTGAGGATGAGTTTTTTGAATCGTGCAGAGCCGGTGATATTGGTGCGCTCACCGATATTGACAAATTGTGCGGAAGAAGGCGTTGATGTCATTTTTTGTTCCGTTAGCCCTTGGACGAAGGACGTTTCTGTTTCGGGATATATTCGGACTGAAGAGCGTGGCTTGACAGGTACACCACTAAATGCGCGTTATGATAATTCACGCAGCCATGGTAAAAGCTTCCAATCCGGATAGACGTGTCCGAACAGCCGGAGATGCAACGACGCGTGGTTTGGCTTTAGCAACCGTTCGGGTAATCGCGGCGATATGTTCCGGCGTTGAGCCGCAGCAACCCCCGACTATATTCACTAGACCGCCGGAGCCATCGCTTCCGAGCCACTCACCGATCAAAGCTGCCGTTTGATCCGGAAGTTCGTCATACTCCCCTAGATCATTGGGTAGACCGGCATTGGGATAGGCCATAATCAAAGTATCGGCTTCCTTAGCAAGCATGGCCAGGTGCGGACGCAGTTGATCGGCACCAAAGGAGCAGTTCAATCCGATAGTAAGTGGCTTGAGATGGCGGACTGCATGCCAGAAAGCCTCTACGGTATGGCCTGACAGGTTACGTCCGGACAGGTCTGTTAAAGTCATGGAAATCATTAATGGGACGTCGCGCCCACTGGCTTCGGCGGCTTCTTGCGCTGCCATGCCTGCACATTTGGCATTCAACGTGTCAAAGATTGTCTCGATCAAAAGAAAATCTACACCGCCTTCGATCAATGCATCGCATTGCTCACGATAAACATCTTTGAGATAGTCGAAATCAATTTCCCGAAAGCCGGGGTCATTGACATCGGGTGACAGTGACAGGGTTTTATTGGTCGGCCCGATGGAACCTGCGACAAACCGTTTTTTGCCATCACTGGCTTCTGCTTTATCACAGGCCCGGCGGGCAATCTCTGCCGATTTGATATTCAGGTCACGAACCAGATGTTCGCAGCCGTAATCGGCCTGACTGATCTTCGTTGAACTGAACGTGTTAGTTTCGATTATGTCTGCTCCAGCGTCCAGGTAAGCAGAGTGTATTCCCTCAATTATGTCGGGACGCGTCAGGCTGAGCAGATCATTATTACCCTTTTGATCGTCGGCAAGGTCTAGTGTACCGCGATAATCCTGCTCGCCTAGACCGTGATTCTGGATCGCAGTTCCATAACCGCCGTCAAAAACCAATATGCGCTCTGCGGCCAGCGCGCGAAGTTGGTCGCCCGAATTGGTCATGCTGCTTTCTCCTGCTGGCTACCGGCGGGTCGCTTGCCGAGTAGGTGGCAGATTGCATAGCTTAACTCTGCGCGGTTGAGGGTGTAGAAGTGAAACTGACGGACGCTGCCAGCGTATAATTTACGGCACAATTCCGCAGCAACTGTGGCTGCGATCAGTTGACGCGCTGATGGATGGTCATCCAGCCCTTCAAACAAATCATTCATCCATGCCGGTATCTCTGCTCCGCACATGCCTGCAAACTTACGCGTTTGTGCCACGTTTGATACCGGCAATATGCCAGGTACCAGTTCGGCATTAATCCCTGCTGCATCTGCTGCGTCCCGGAATCGGAAGAAGGCCTCTGCGGTAAAGAAAAACTGCGTAATGGCGCGGCTTGCACCGGCATCCAGCTTGCGTTTCAGATTGTCGAGATCCGTCTGTGGACAATCCGCTTCGGGATGGGTTTCGGGATAGGCCGCGACTGAAATCTCGAACGGAGCAATGGATTTGAGCCCGCTCACCAGTTCCGCGGCACTTTTATATCCTTCCGGATGCGGTTCAAATGCTTGCCCCGCCATTGGTGGATCACCGCGAAGTGCGACAATATGACGCACGCCTGCTTCCCAATAGGAAGCTGCCACTTCGGCTATCTCTGCTTTACTGGCCCCGACACAGGTCAAATGCGCTGCAGCAGGGACATGGGTTTCTCTGATAATCCGCGCGACAGTAGCATGAGTGCGCTCCCGCGTTGAGCCGCCTGCGCCATATGTGACCGACACAAACCGGGGATTCAGCGGTTCCAGTGTGACCACGCTGTCCCAGAGTGTTTTTTCCATCTTTTCTGTTTTTGGCGGAAAAAACTCAAACGAAACGTCGGCATCACCGTTTAGTCCGGCGAATAACGGAACATCTAGTGCGCGCTTTGCTTCTTCCAGTTGACTCAATCCCAAGGGCCGGCTGCGTTCGGTCATAAGGAGGCTCTTTTCTTTGAAATATCGGGAAAGGGAGTCAAGCTACTGTCAGGATGAATGTGAGAGAGGCTGGATTTTCGACCAACCCATATTTTAACGGTTAGCTCACCACCATCCAAAGTCCGGCATTGCACCATGTCTATCTGTGAAGCTGCAAACCATCTTTCCATGCTATCATCAGAAAAACCAAGCCGCGCATGGGCATGGGCTGTCCGCAATTCTTCGCGATCATGCGCAGCAAAATCAACAATTATAACTGTGCCGCTAGTACGCAGCACACGGGAAACTTCTGCCAGAACAGCTTCGGGATATGATGCATAGTGCAGCACTTGGTGTAAGATAACACTATCAACCTCATTATCGCTTATAGGCAGCTGGTTAAAATCACCCAGTGTAAGTTCGGTTTTTCGTGCTAATGCGGCTTGATCGGTTTTATTGTTTTCATTGCCTAATATTTTTGCCCGCGCCAGACGTAGCATTTCCGAGCTTTTATCCAGAGCTGTTACTTTTTCAGATTTGGGGCCAAATAATTCGATCATCCTCCCCGTCCCTGTACCAATGTCTAGTAGATGGCCTAGGTTAACGTCTTTCAATAACGCTAACATCGCCTGTTCAACTTCATCTTCGGGAATATGTAATGAGCGGATGGCGTCCCATTCCTTGGCGTGGGCTTCAAAATATCGTTCAGCCATTTCGGCGCGAGTTTTTCGAACCAACGCTAGCTTTGCTTCATCATCTATAGCTTGCTGTGAAGAGATAATATTGTCGGAACGAAAAAGACGTCGCAAAATATCCAGTTCTGCTGCTTGACCAGGCCGTAGGAAAACCCAGCTACCTTCTTTCCTTCGTTCGGCTAGTCCAGCTTCATCCAATATCTTGATATGACGTGAAATACGTGGCTGGCTTTGTTCTAAAATCTGGGCAAGCTCGCCCACCGCGAGCTCCATCTTAAACAAAAGCAACATGATTCGTATCCGCGTGGGATCCGCCAGTGCTCGGAAAATGAGTAAAATTATCTGCATCAGGCAATGGGATATAAAGATTTCTTTATATCTAGTCAATCCACTAGATTTCCCACCCTTAATTTGACAATATGGCCAATTATGGCAAAAAAAACTACTTAGGGAGCATCTGCCGAGTATGTTCGTTATTGCTATCCGTTTTTCAAGCGTTTAATGACATCTCCCGTGAGTGGAGTGAGGGAATAATTCATCAGCTCGCATGGTTTTTTGAGGAATATAGTAAAGGGTTTACCCAAATGAAAAAAGTTACAACGTCAATCGTACTTGCTGCCGCTCTTGGCTTGGCTGCATGTTCCGGTGCTGCTGACAATGCTGAAACTGGTGCAGAAGAAGCTGTAGAAGGCACGGAAGCTACTGCTGAAGAAGCTGCTGATGATGCAATGGATGCTGCTGAAGGTACTGCAGACGCAATGGGCGCTGCTGCTGCTGACGCAACCGCAGAAGCTGGTGAAGCTGCTGATGCTGCTGCCGAAGCTGCGGATAAAGCTGCTGATGCGGCTGGCGAAGCTGCTGATGCCGCTGCCGATGCTGCAAAAAAAGCAGTTGAATAAGTCTGTTTGAGAGATAATTTAAAAAGGGCTGCCTTATGGGTGGCCCTTTTTTTGCACTATGCAAGTTCCGAGCAAGCCTTATTCCGGCGTTTTTGAAATGTAGCGAAAGAAATCGGTATATGAAAAACGGATATAACGATGCCTGCCGATATAGTGTTTTTTTGGGCGTGCTTGTGTTGGCGGCCTGTGGGCCTGCCCAGAATGACCCTGGTCCAGGTGGGGTTACGGTAGGCGAGGCGCAGGCTCTGGATGATGCTGCAAAGATGCTTGAAGAACGAAATATACAATTGCCGGAAAACGAACCAGCTAATAACAATAGCGACCGGCAATAGAGCGAAGCTAGCAACACAACCTAATGGACATTGGCGCTACTTTTGATGGTAACGTGCTACTGCCCGTGTCACGGCCTGCATCATCCGCATACGCTCAGGAATCGAAGCAGTCGTATCGCCCAACAGGACTGCAACCGCATAACGGCTACCATCAGGCGCCGTCATTATGCCCACATCATTATACCCTGTAGATACCGGGCCCAGAACCTGACCTGTACCGGTTTTGTGGAGAAATTCCCAATCAGGTGGAACACCGGCTTTCAAGCGATTAGGTCCGCTGCGGGTCCGTTTCAAAATAGATTGTAACAACCGGGTGGAGTTTGCCGAGAGCAGTTCCCCCTTTGCCAATCGGCCAAGAGCATTGACGATGGCGTTAGGACTTGCCCCATCTATGGGATTGGCAAGATAATCAGCCAGCGCCTGTTTACGTCTTTGGATTGGCAGATTTGCACGTGCACTGTAAAATTTTCGGCCTTTGGAAAGCTTCTGATCCCATTGCAGACCTGCAATCCGGCTTTGCATCAACCGTTCACCGGGCCCAAATTTGATTTTCCCAAGGCGGTTACGGCGAATAAAATCATTCACGGCATCCGGTCCGCCAGCATGACGTAGCAGCGTATCATTTGCGGTATTGTCACTATAAGCGAGAGCTTTTTCGAGCAGGGTATAAACACTCTTAACAACACCGCCATTCCGGTTCACTTCGGCAGCCATTGGTTGATGGAAAAGCGTCAAATCTTCCGGGCCGATACGTATGGAATCAGATAATGAAAGGATACCCTGATCGACTTTGTCCAGCACCGTCATGGCAACCCATAGTTTCGATACGCTTTGCTGAGGGAAATTTTCATCCGCTCGGTGACCGATGCTCCAGCCGTGGTCTATACTTTTTACGGCAATTCCTGTTTTACCCGGAAAGCTTCTCCATAAATCTGCGATTGTCCTCTCTAACGCAGGACTGGGGCGGCTGCGTGTCGGGGTTATTTCGACTTGTCGGGGCGGATTAGTGTAACGGGGGGGAGAGGCTTCGGTCCGCTGGTTTGAGGCAGCTGGCCGTCCAGCAGAGGGAGCAACACATGATGCCAGAATAGCGGTGAGAAAGAAGATGGCCAATGCACGCGAATAAGTCATATCAGCATATAATCCCCTATTTTGACGGTGATATTTTAACAAAACCCGTTGTGGTATAATTTGTCCTGCTAAATAAGCTATTAACCCTGAACAGAAGCAAAACCGACCCCGACAGTGAGAATTGACCCGGGTCGATTGCCCAATCTAATTTTTCACAGTCTAATTCTTCACAGTCTATTTCTTCACACCAAAATTCAGCCGCCGCGTTACGGTATAATCCAATATACTCACAACAAAATAAGACAACAGCCAGCGTAACCGATTGAGTAACCCCTTACGAGTATTATGCAATTCTTTGGTAATGAGTAGAGAATTATCACACATATCGTCGACCAATGACCGTGCGTGATCGGCAAAGGCATTGTCCTCTATACGTAACATCATCTCAACATTGATGAACAGGCTGCGTACATCAAAATTAGCTGACCCTATATAGGTAACATCGTCGATAATGATCAATTTTGTGTGAAGCCGCCTCGGCTGAAATTCAAATATCCGGACACCACGTTTCAACAAATAGCCATAGAGCAATCGACTGGCTCCGATAGTAGCGCCGTTATCGGATTTTCCTGCGAGTACCAGACGTTCCTGACCATCTCGTTTTGCAAACTGGGCAATGCGGCGTAACAAACCTTGACCCGGAGAGAAATAAGCGCTCACCAGATCAAACCGCTGCCCAAACTCAAGGTCCGTTTTAACGGCCTGTGCCCAGCGGCTAAGCTTGTTGCTTGGTCCGCCGAGCAACCAGCGCAGCTTTCCTTCCCCCGGCTCCCATTGCCGGACCATTTTCTGTAACAGATGAATCTGGCCATTGGTGTCGTTTACCCAGTCGGATAGCCGCTGGTAATAATTGGCCAGTTTTGCGACGCCCGGTCCATCGATGATAATGCCGAGATCTTCCCAGACTTTTTCGTCAATATCATCAAGTCCCTCTACCGGAGGCGAACCAAAATAGTCATTACTAATATTGAACCCGCCTAGCATGGCGCGACGATTATCGCTGATCAGGATTTTTTGATGATTGCGAACAAAATAGCTGGTAGAAAGATGCGGACTGAAAATTGCGAACCGCCCGCCGACATGTTCAAGCGGGGCAAAGAAATGTCGCGGCGCACCATTTGAACCAAAGCTGTCAACCATCAGCTCAACCGCGACACCGCGCTTACAAGCCTCAATCAAGGCGTTGAGGACAAGTCGTCCGGTTTCATCGCCTTCAAACATGTAAAAAAACAATTTCAGCTTACTCTTTGCCTGTTCGATAAGGCTCATAAGTGAGGTCAGGCGATCAGCTGGACGGTGTACCAGTTTAAGCCGGCTGCCCTCTACATCAAACCAGTTTTCTTCACTAGAATCTGGAGTAGCGGCTTCCGTCATGTCCTTCAGACCTTGGGACCCGTTTTCTGTTCCAGTTTGTGCCCCAGTTTGTGCCCCAGTTTGTGCATCGTTACACTTACTGTCGGATGGTGGTCGGGAGGGGGCAGAAGGCATAGCTGCGATACATAGGCTATTCATCTAAAAGCCACAATCACTTAACCGCGCTAGGTACCAGCGGATAGCACCCAATTTCTTGACAAAAGTGCCGAAGAACCCTAGACGCGGAGCTCATTCCATGAAGTTAAAAGAATCAGGAGGGCCTTATGGCTCGCGTTACCGTTGAAGATTGCGTTGATAAAGTCACAAATCGCTTTGATTTAGTGTTGCTTTCCGCGCAGCGTGCACGTGAAATTTCCGGCGGTGCCGAACTGACTATTGATCGCGACCGTGATAAAAACCCGGTTGTGGCTTTGCGTGAAATTGCAGAAGAAACGATCAAGCCGAAAGATCTGGAAGAAAGCCTAATTCAATCGCTTCAGAAAGTGCAGATTGACGATGATGATGCTCCGGATGAAATCGGTTCGATTAGCCAGTCTGCCGAAGCACTTCGCCTGACTGCATCGGCTCCGCCGCGCAGCGCGGGTGTGTCCGGAGATTACGGACGGCGTTGATAAACCTTATATAGGTTACAGCTTTAATTAAAAACCGGGCGGCGCTCTTTGAGTTGCCGCCTGTTTTTATACTGGCGTTCTCCATCTTGCGTCCGTGGATGATGATTATATCTTCTCTAAGTTCAGTAAGTTCACACCCAGGACGATATATTTTAGGCCAATTCCTGCTTTTTGAGTGGATTTCCTACACATCCCGGCCACTTTGCTGAAGACGGGAAATTTTTCTCCTGACGCATTTAAGAAGCGCAGAGTGATAGATATGCGTACTGAGAAAGAGCCGCGCTGTGATTATCATGAACGCCGCTCTGTAGGAAAGCTCCAATATACCACCAATATACGTCATTCCCGTTTTCGCAGGAATGACGTAATTCAGATATGCTTTATCTTGGTAAGTGGCTTACGCTCCTTGTGGTTTGGGGTCGCCAAATGGTCCTTTGGGCTTTCTGCCAGCCTTTGGTATTGAAGTTCCGACCGTCGGCACGGAAGATGGTTTGACCACATCACCGTCCGGGCGTTCAAATTTGCCGTTTTTGATCAGCGAGTCAATTTCATCGCCGGACAATGTCTCATATTCCAGCAAAGCATTGGCCAGCAGGTGGAGCTGGTCAATATGCTTGGTCAATACCTCTTTGGCGCGGTCATAACCGGCATCAACTATTCCGCGAATTTCGCTGTCAATTTTCTTGGCAGTTTCATCGGACATATGCACACGCTGCCCCTGTGAATAGCCGAGGAATGTTTCCCCCTGCTCTTCTTCATATTGCAGCGGGCCCATAGCATCGGACATGCCCCATTGGGTGACCATATCACGGGCCAATTTGGTCGCATATTGAATATCACCGGATGCGCCGGACGATACTTTGTCATAGCCAAAGATAATTTCTTCGGCGACGCGACCACCCATGGAGACGGCAAGGTTCGCGTGCATTTTGTCCCGGTGATAGCTGTAATTGTCCCGTTCCGGCAGACGCATGACCATGCCCAGCGCGCGGCCACGTGGAATAATCGTTGCTTTATGGATAGGGTCAGAGGCCTCTTCATGGACCGCGACAATCGCGTGTCCGGCTTCATGATAAGCGGTCATTTTCTTTTCATCGTCCGTCATCACCATGGACCTGCGTTCGGTGCCCATCATGACTTTGTCTTTGGCAGATTCAAACTCGTCCATAGCTACCAGCCGCTTGCTGCGACGGGCCGCCATCAGAGCAGCTTCGTTGACCAGATTTGCAAGATCAGCACCCGAGAATCCCGGCGTTCCGCGTGCAATGGTGCGCGCATCGACATCGGGAGCCAAGGGCACTTTTTTCATGTGGACTTCAAGGATTTTCTGACGACCTTCAATATCGGGACGCGGAACGACGACCTGACGGTCAAAGCGGCCCGGGCGCAATAATGCAGGGTCAAGGACATCCGGACGGTTGGTCGCAGCGATGATAATAATGCCTTCATTGGCTTCAAATCCATCCATCTCGACCAGAAGCTGGTTCAATGTCTGCTCGCGCTCGTCATTGCCGTTGCCAAGGCCCGCGCCGCGATGGCGGCCAACCGCGTCAATCTCGTCAATGAAAACGATACATGGCGCGTTCTTTTTCGCCTGTTCAAACATGTCGCGGACACGGCTTGCGCCGACACCGACAAACATTTCAACGAAATCGGAACCGGAGATAGTGAAAAACGGGACTTCGGCTTCGCCGGCAATGGCACGGGCGAGAAGCGTTTTACCTGTACCGGGTGAACCAACCAGCAATGCGCCCTTGGGGATTTGTCCGCCCAGTTTCGCAAAGCGGCTGGGATTTTTCAGAAATTCGACAATTTCTTCCAGTTCTTCACGCGCCTCATCAATACCGGCAACATCTTCGAACGTAACCTTGCCCTGTTTTTCGGTCAGCATTTTTGCCTTGGACTTGCCAAAGCCCATAGCGCCGGAACCGCTGCCTTTCTGCATCTGGCGCAAGACGAAAAACGCAATGCCGAGAATGAGCAAAAATGGTAGCGACTGGATTAGCAGATACTGCCAGATGCTGGGGCTCTCTTCGGGCCGCCCACTATATTCGACACCCTTTTCATCGAGCAGGGTAACAAGACTGGGATCGCTGCCTACCGGGGTCGTGGCAAATCTGTCGCCATTGGTCATTTCTCCGGTGATCTTGTCCGGAGCAATCGAAACACTTTTGACGCTGCCTTCGGCAACTTTCTCACGGAACGAGGAGTAGCTGATCGCATCTGCGGCGTCCGCGCCGGTGCCTGCGCCAAACATCGAAACTGTCAGCAACAGCGCGACGATGACACCTGCCCAGATGAGCATGCTTTTCATCCACGGATTGTCCTTGGGATCCTGATCGTCTTTCATGTCGCTGTACGTCCTGTGTTGGTATCGCTGACTTAATCAATTCGGGTGATTCTATACCCTAAAGATAGGTGTTCTACTCTGGATGACAATGTTAGCTACAATGTTTTTACCTATCATGCTGGCCGCTTGGCGGGGTTTTTGGGCAATATACTGATATATTTATCCATTTTTCGCTTTGATATTGCGTTTAGGGGCCGAAGCAAAGGTCCATGTCGCGCCGCCTTTGCACAATATATCACCAATGGTCATCGTTTTTCCCTGTGAGAGACCCTTAATCAACAGCTCCAGCTGCGCGCCCCGCGGGGATAGCGCCGGGTCACAGATATGCAGGCATTTCAGGAGCAACCGCCGTATAATTTCATGAGGGAAATCCTGATTATCAAGCACGCATCCGTCATCCCGTATTTGGATATGAGCAGCGGCCAGATTATCGGTCATCCATGCTATTGCTGCGCGTGCATCATCCAATGCAGCGGCGCTCTGACTGGCCAAGGTCAAATCAAATCCCGACAGCTTGGCCAGCGCATCACGCACCCGGACACGGTCAAAACTCCGGTCTTTGTTGGAGGGGTCCTGAACCGCTTCGATCCCGTGGCCCGCGACATAATCAGCTAACAGGTCTTTGGAAAAGGGTAGAAGAGGGCGAATAATCTGCCCACGTTTGGCGCGAATACCGGACATGCCGTCTATCCCGCTGCCTCTTAAAATCCGCATGATCATTGTTTCAAGCTGGTCGTCGGCATGGTGGGCGGTTGCGAGCCAGGCGATATTACCGCTTTTTAACCAGCCATTCAGCAAAGAATATCTGACCTTGCGGGCCTCTGCCTGAAGGCTGCCGCGAATGGGAAGGGACGGTTTTAATATTTGATGCGGGATCGCCCTGACCCGGCATATTTCAGCGACAAATTCACATTCCTGATGTGCTTCGGGGCGTAAACCGTGATCGACGCTTGCTGCCATGACCCGTCCAGGGAAACTCTCATGCGCCAATAGCAGAAGTGCAAGGCTGTCCGGTCCACCGGAAACTGCCAGTCCTAATATGTCATCACTATCTTCAAAATCAGGAACAAGAGTCGCCACCGTTTCGCGAAACCGCTTTGTGAGCATGGATCCGGTCATGGACAATCATGGCGGCTAGATTGTTCGTAAGATAAATCTATTTGCAATTGGCCGCTGCCTTACTGCGGGAAATTTTCGAGCTTAGCCGACCATTTGCGACGTCAGGATAGACCTCCTGTAATTCTGCGAGGGTCTGACAGGCTTCGGTTTTCTTATTCAGCTCGACCAACGCGATGCTCAGGTAATAGAGGCTGTCGGGTGCACGCTCTCCACGAGGTAGTTCCTGATAATTTTCATATAGAGCAATAGCCGCTAGCGCCGGTTTGCCGTCATCGAGATAAGCGCGGCCCAATAAGTTTTTGGCAAAGCTGGCACGGCGATGGGTGGGATGGCTGGCCGCTGCTTTTTTAAGCTGGGCCTGTGCTTCGGGGTAATATTTTGCATCCCATAATCTATAACCATAAATATAGGCGTCTTCACCCTTGTCGCCGCTATCGGGCATGATGATCGAGGCAACGCCGTTCACGCGTTCGGGGTCGGGCAAGAGCTTCGCGTCATTTTCCTTGGCGCTATTATCAGCACTATTATTTTTAGCACCGGCATTGCCCGCTTGTATGGATGTTTCGGAGTTGCCCGGTGAAGCGGCGAGTTTATTCTCAAGCTGCTTTATGCGATAGCCATTCTGTTCAACCTGCCCGGTGAGCGTCGCCAGGCTGCTTTCCAGCGTATCCACGCGGGCAATCAAGTCGGAAACAGCCGAGCTGGTCGATGATGGGCCGACCGGATTTACGGGTTCCGGAGCAATGTCGGGTTCAAAATATTGGGCTGACCCGCCGGGGAATATTTTGCGTTGAACCGCGCGCATTTCTTGCTCCAGACGTTCGACGCGCTTGCCGACATTATTATTCTGGGCAGCAGCGGGAGGTGCGGTGAACAAAGTAACCGACAGGGCGGCGAATAATGTCGAAAACAGGACGGATTTCATTAGGAGTCTCCAAATATATTGGTCGTGATAACCATATATGCCGTAACAAAGTAAATACACAAAAGATGGGTGATTGGCGACAGATGCGTGGCCACAAACTACTGTTGGCAGCCTTTTACTGCGCGCTATTCCTTTCGTCACCAGCGATTGGGTCAACATTGCCCGCTGATCCGCCGGGAATGTTCCGCGCAAGCAGATCAGAAGCACTAATTCCGACATCCTTGATCGTGCGGTTTTCTTGGCCAAGCGGCGGAACAACCGCGCCATCAATCGTAACGGTCAATGCATCCGGTCGTCCGGTCAGGATTTGCGGCTTATTAGCATCTTCTGGAACAGTATATTGCTCTCCGGCAGCCATTTCTTTTTCAAACAGACGCTCCCCATCGTCATCATAAACTCTCAGCCATACGGCCTCGGTTGCCGTCAAAACGACCGTGCCTGTGGTTGATGGAGCAGGGCCTGCCGGTTCGGCCGGGCCGTTTAACGAACGGTCACTGGCGCCACTTTCCGCAACCGTATCAAGCTCGCCATCTATTAACTCGGTAGGTTCCAGAAACATCGTACGCCAGATCAGAAAACCGATGAGCAGCACGGCAGCAATGCCACCTGCTGTCCAAGCGAGATATTTGGGCGGCATGTTGCTGGGGCTGGTGGGGGAATAGGGGCTGACCTCCGGTTCATAGGCGCTTTGCCCCTGATCCTCCATTTCCTCACGCAGCTTGGCGCTGATTTCTACCTCGCTCAACCCTACGGTGCGGGCATAGGATTTGGCAAAGCCGATCGCATAGGTACGACCGGGTAACGCGCTGTAATCGCCAGTTTCAATGGATTCCAGATGACGCTGCGGGATACGTGTTGTCTTTGCGATATCCTCTATATCAAGATTCTTCTGCTCCCTTGCCTCGCGCAGCATTTCGCTGGCGCTGAGCGCGCTTGGACCGGCATTATCCTGATCTGTTTCTTCTGCGTCATTTTCTTCGGCCACTATAGTCTCCTTTGGCCGGTTCGCGGTGCGAGACCGATTCCCACTAATGGCATAGATGAGCCATTAAATTGGCGAAAAGTCAATGATTATCAATGATATCTGTATAGTAAGACGAACATGGGTGCCGGGTTGCTCGGAGCAGTAAAAAATGCAGATGCTCCTGATATTGAACTGGCCTTACAATCACATCATCAACCCAAATCGACCTCATGCTTGTTGGCCCATTCTTCCAGAACCGCTCTGGGATTGGCTGGTGGATCGGACAACATACTGCTTAGCTGTTCCTGCGCGGCTTTCAAATCCAGCGAACAGATCATCGCTTTGACCGGACCAACAGATGCCGGTGTGATTGACAGGCGTTTGAGGCCCAGTCCGAGTAGCGCCATCGCTTCAAGCGGGCGACCGCCCATTTCGCCGCAAATACCCAGCTCAATGCCCAGATCCTTGACTTGTCTGGATACCCGGCCAATGAAACGCAATATGGCCGGACTTAACCAATCGAAGCGTTCAGCCAATTTCGGGTTGCTCCGGTCTGCTGCAAATAGAAACTGGGTGAGATCATTGGTGCCGATCGACAGAAAATCCAGTCGCGATGCCATCAGATCCAGACATTCAGCCAGTGCCGGAACTTCAAGCATCGCGCCATAGCGAATACGCAAAGGTAACGGTTTGCCGCGACTACGCAGGAAATCGAGCTGTTTTTCATATACCGCCTTGGCTTGGTCAAACTCCCAAGGCTCGGCTATCATCGGGAACATGATGTTAAGTTTGCGTCCTGCCGCCGCTTCAATGAGCGAACGGGCCTGCACTTTCATCAGGGCGTCGCGTTCCATACCGACGCGTAGTGCGCGCCAACCCATTGCGGGGTTTTCCTCCCGGATTTCGCTGGCCTGAAAATAGGGCAGGGGCTTGTCCCCGCCAATATCGACAGTGCGGAACACTATCGGCTTGTCTCCCGCCGCATGAAGCACATCGCGGTAGAAGCGCAGTTGCACGGAACGGCTGGGCATGGTGGCTGCAACCAGAAATTGAAACTCTGTACGAAACAGGCCAATGCCATCTGCGCCTGTCAGGTCAAGCATGGCCATGTCATCGCGCAGACCCGCATTGATATTCAGCGTGATTCTTGTGCCGTCTTTCGTAATCGGCTCTTTGTTTTTCAAAGCCGTATAGGTCGCGCGTTTTTTGTTGGTCAGTTCAATTTGTGCCTTAAACGCGTCTTCCATCGACTGGCTGGGGCGAACATAAAGCGCGTTATCATCCACATTGAGGAGAAGGTGGTCATTCTCCCGGACATATTGCCGGACATTTTTGACCTGACCCAAGATCGGTATATTCATCGCGCGGGCGATAATCGTGACATGCGCGGTCAGCGATCCTTCTTCCAGCACCACACCTTTCAGACGCCGGCGGTCATATTCCAGCAATTCCGCTGGCCCCAGATTGCGGGCGACGAGTATCGTATCATGATGCAGGCCCATGGTCGCTGCCGTGCCCATCTGGCCAGAAACAATCCGTAGCAACCGGTTGGCAAGATCTTCCAAATCGTGCATCCGCTCGGCAAGCAACGGATCATTAATCTGGCGCATCCGCATCCGCGTGTGCTGTTGTACGCGCTCAATCGCCGCTTCGGCCGTCAGACCGCTGTCTATCGCTTCGTTAATGCGGCGGCTCCACCCCTCGTCATAGGCGAACATTTTATAGGTTTGCAAAACCTCCTCATGCTCTCCGTCAACGCCAAATTCGGCCAGATTGGCAATCTGGTCAATCTGGCTACGCATCTTGTCAAAAGCAGAATAGACCCGATGGCGTTCGGCCTCGGTATCTTCCGCGACCGTATGCTCGATTTTTACTCGCGGCTGGTGATAGACGGCAAAGCCGCTTGCCTTGCCCTTGACCAGTTGCAATCCGCTAAGGCGATCTGCGCCATTATTACGTTTGGCAGGGTCATCGACATCATTCTCGTCAATAAGACCTGCGTTCGATATGAGCTCTGACAATACCATTGCCGCTGTCTCGAACGCTTCAATTTCTTCTTCGGAATATTTATGCGGTTCGATATGCTGGGCGCATAAAACCCCGACAGCTTGTTCGTTACGAATGATCGGCACGCCGGCAAAGCTGCGGAATTCATCTTCTCCGGTTTCCGGGCGATACTGAAAATCCGGATGGCTGGTGGCTTCGTCAAGGTTCAGGGATTCGACATTTTTGGCAATATAGCCGGTCAACCCCTCTCCCAAGGCCAGTTTGGTGACATGGACCGCGTCCTGATTCAGTCCTTGTGTCGCGTATAATTCCAATAGGCCTTCGCGCAGGAGATAAATCGAACAGACTTCACTGCCCACTGCTTCGGCAATGGTTTCGACGACATGATTCAGCTTTGCTTGTGCATTACCGGAAGAGGCCATGATCGACCGTAGCCCGGTCAATATGTTACGAGCGGTTACTAGACTGGACGTGGGAGTTGTCACCATAGAATAGATCTAGCAGAAACCAAAACGCCGCGCGATATCCAAAACCGGTCATCCGGTAAAAAATGTATCTCGGGTGAAGGATATGGCACAATATATAAGTGATTATTTATAAAGTGCATAATATCAAACAGCCTGTCCGGTTTACATAATATACGGCTGCGCTTCTGGTTTGTAGAGCGCGGATGCAGCCCAAAGTTCACACAAATCACACCCCTTTATTTTTAGCAAACATCAGGGATTCTGCGACACACGCGGAAATATTCAATAATGCGAAAGAGCCACAGCGGTTATAGTCGCTGGGCGCTGTGTAGGAAAGTAACGGAAAGACTTATCTTATATTAAGTCTTATATTAAAGAGCGGGAATCACGGGAGCTTGTCATACGCAAGGCTCCCGTAAAAAACACCGGATGTAGTCACGCATCCGTCAGTAATTCATCTTTTAACCGCAGCTTCTGTTTTTTCAGGTCATGAAGTCGAATTGTATCTGGGGCCGGGCGATTCTCTTCTTCGCTGATTTTGCGATCGAGGGCTTCGTGTTTGTTACGCAGGGCTGACAGATAATTCTGAACCATAATATTCTCCTGATTTTATCGGGTTATAAAATGAAAGTGCTAGCGGGTATCCCTTTCTATATCTCGAGAGCCTTGGATTAAATGGCCCGCGGGTTCATGATATTATTGTCTTGGTTTCGACAAGGACCATGAATAATGTGAAGATGACAAATTTGTCGCAGGCATGCAAGATGTGAATGGGAGCAGAATGGCGATATCAGACCAAGAGTTGCGTCAACGGCTTGAACTGCTCAAGATCGAGCATCGCGACCTGGATGAGGCGATTGCGGCCATGCTCGCAGCCGGCACCCACGATCAACTGCGTGGCGCGCGTCTTAAAAAACGCAAATTGCATTTGCGTGACCAGATTATCCAGATTGAAAACCAGTTGATACCCGATAGCATCGCATAGAGGTTCGCTGATCATGGGCGGATCAATGTTGTTCGAGCGGCATTAACTATAAAGCCGGTCTATTAACTCCTTGGCCTATGCCGTGTCACATTGAAACATCTGGCCGGTTAACCATAAGCAGGTATATTTTACCTGTCCTTGCCCGTAAAAAACCTGCTATATGAATGTCATGGCTGATAGCGAAGCATTGTTGACGCCCAGACTACTGGAAGCGCTCTATACAGAGGCGATGGTCCTTACGGATGAGGCGCGATCCTATTTCGAATCAGGCCGGTTTGCTGATGAGTGCACGGATAATGCGGCGTTGCCGGTTTCATTTTCATGTGAGTCCCTGAAAGTAACGACGCGGTTGATGCATTGTATTGCGTGGCTACTTAACCAGCGCGCCCTGCACAGCGGCGAACTGACCGAGGGAGAGGTGTGGAACAACACCCGGGAACTGGGTTATGCTGCGGCCAGTGATCGTGCGATGGTGGAGATGTTCCCTCAGGAAGCACGGGATATTATCAATGACAGCGAAGAGCTGTTCCTGCGCCTGCAACGCCTGTCGGAACGGCTGGAGTATGAAGGCGCTCCAGAGCCACCGGTTCATGACATGTTCCGGCGGCTCCATACCAGCTTCTGATTGCGGCTTTCTCGTGCTGCATCAGGCGTAATCAGGCTTATTAAAGCCATTTGTTTAACGCCGACTGTTCGTCATCCTGTTTGGCTTTCCTGCTCCATCGTCGGATAATCCACATATCCTTCCCGGCCCTGACTATACCATGTCGGCGTAAAGTCGATCGGGTTCAATTCCGCTCCGGTGCGAAACCGCTCGGGCAGATCGGGATTGGTCATGAATGTCCGGCCAAAGCTGATGGCATCGGCTTTGTCCTGTGCCAGCGCATCGGTTGCATTATCGTAGAAATAATCGCTGTTGAGAACCAGAGGCCGGCTGAATATCGGGCGGATATCAGGGCTTACCGGGGGAACGTCGGTATTGCCATAGGTGCCATGGGCAGGTGGTTCGCGAAGCTCAAGAAAGGCGATGCCGATGCTGTCGAGCAATTTGGCTGCTGCTGTAAATGTTTCCACCGGGGTGGCGTCATCCGCGCCTTGTGAATCGCCATTGGGAGAAAGCCTTACCGAAACGCGGTCACTGCCCCAGACATCAACCAGACGCTGTGTCACTTCACCCAGCAACCGGATACGGTTTTCGACCGAACCGCCGTATTTATCCGTGCGGAAATTGGTGCCTGACCGGATGAACTGGTCGATCAGATACCCATTGGCACCGTGCAATTGGACGCCATCAAAACCGGCCTTTTTCGCATTTTCCGCCGCGTGGGTATAATCATCAAGCAGTGCCGGAATCTCGTCCAGCTCCAGCGGGCGCGCTTCGACATAGTCGCGCTTGCCCTGATAGGTCCGCACTTTGCCGGGCGCAGTGGTCGCAGAGGATGAGACAGGTTTTTCGCCGCCAATGAAATCGGGATGCACGATCCGGCCCATGTGCCAAAGCTGGCAGATGATCCGCCCGCCCGCCTGATGCACCTGCTCGACAATCGGTTTCCATGCTTCGGTTTGTTCGTCGGTCCAGATGCCGGGCGCAAAGGGGGTGCCTAATCCTTGCTGGCTGATACCCGTGGCTTCGGAAATGATCAGACCTGCTCCCGCACGCTGGGCATAATATTCACCCATGACCGGCGTTGGCACATGGTCCATGGTCGAGCGGCATCGTGTCAATGGCGCCATTAGCATACGGTTGGGGGCTTCAATCGCGCCCAGTGTAACGGGGTCAAATAATCTGCTCATAAACATGCTCTTTCGCTATTTTTAATTGCTTGATGAATAGCTACGCAGACCAGTAGCAATTTGCAATGCAGTGGTTTGAAAATCTTTTCTTTCAGGCTATATCGGATTTATTGCATATAATGTATTCGCGAGATGTCCGAAGCCCAAGGAATATACATGCCGTCAATGAAAGCAGAGCCGTTACGAGAAGATCCGACACTGGATGAAGTGCGTGCTTATCTAGCGCCGTTTTTGGCATCGCAAGCTGCTTTTGATGGCTGGAACGAGAAGGCGGTGGCAGCGGCAGCGGAGCAAACCGGTGTCGAGACTGATTTGGCTGCACTGGCGTTTAATGACGGGCCGGTCGATATGATTGATGCCTGGTTCCAGTCGGTTGACGCCGCCATGGCTGACCGGTTTTCACCCGAGGAATTAAGCGCGATGAAAATCCGTGAGCGGATAGCTGCGCTTGTAACCGCGCGATTGGAAATCATGGAAACGGATCGGGAAGGTCTGCGCCGGGCGCTGGCGATTCTTGCGATGCCGCCGAATCTGCGGAGAGCGGCCAAGCTGGGTTGGCGCGCTGCGGACAGGATGTGGCGTTTGGCAGGCGATAATGCGACAGATTATAACCATTATACCAAAAGAACGCTGCTTTCGGCGGTTTACGGCAGCACTATCAGCGTGTTTCTCGATGATCAAAGCGATGATTTTGCCGAGACAAGAGCGTTTCTTGACCGGCGGATTGAAAATATCATGCAGTTCGAAAAGACCAAAGCGAAGATTATCAGGCCCGGCGGTGACAGGTTCAGCATGGCCCGTTTCATCGGCAGGCTACGCTATCGCAATCTGGGGTAAGAGATTTCCTCTTTGTTTATCAATAATATACACCATGCCCACCAATAAAAGGCTGGTCTTATTAAATCTATATTGATAATCAGTCGCAACTAATCATTATCGAGTTTTTTATGAACGCACCCGTCATATTTGCGGTAACGCTGGACCAGCTCTCCATGCGTCAGCGCGCATCAATCTCTGCAATAGACTGGGATTCCATGTCAGAGCTTGAGGGGGGGCGACTTCGCGCTCTGGGGCTGGACGAAGGGGTCGAGGTGGAGAAGGTCCATAAGGGAATGTTTGGCTTAAGCGACCCGATTGCCCTGAAAGTAGGGCGGATGATGATCGCTATCCGTAAATCACACGCATCGGCTATTTCGGTAGTCATTCCAGCTTAAGCATGAGCCAAGCGCCCCCTCTTATCGTCCTTGCGGGCAACCCAAATGCAGGCAAAAGCGCTTTGTTCAATGCGCTGACCGGAGCACGGCAGAAAATTGCGAACTACCCGGGCGTAACCGTGGAGCGGAAATCCGGCCATTTTCAACTGGCCAGTGGCCGTCCGGCGGAACTGATTGATTTACCGGGGAGTTATAGCCTGAGCCCGACAAGCCCGGATGAGGCCGTTACACGCAGGGTTATCTTTGGCGAGCAAGAGGGTGAACGCAAACCGGACGCAATCATAGTCGTTCTGGATGCTGCCAATCTCGATAATCATTTGCGATTCGCGCTCGAAGTTATCGCGCTGGGTCATCCGGTGATAATCGCGCTCAACATGATAGATCTGGCGGAGCGTGACGGATTAACGCTTGATCCGGCAAAGCTGGAAGAGGCGCTTGGTGTGCCGGTTGTTCCTACGGTTGCCGTGCGCCGCCGCGGGCTGGAAGAGCTGTCGGGTGCAATCGAAAAACGGCTGAGCGGCAAAACATCGCAGCAAATCGCCGTGGTTCCCAAGGAACGCGATCATGGATTGCTTAAACAGGCAAAGGAAATCGCCAATTTGACGGTGGTTTCGGAAACGGCTGGCCGGCGCTGGTCAGAGCGGGCCGATGCGCTGTTCCTCCATCCGGTTGCAGGACCAATCATCCTGTTCGGGCTAATGTTTGTGATGTTTCAAGCGGTTTTTGCCTGGGCCGACGCACCTATCGGGTGGATCGAGGGGGCAACCGAATGGACCGCTGCGGCGGTGGAGGCTACGTTCCCGGAAGGCTTCTGGCGTGATTTTATCATCGAGGGCGCTATTGGCGGTGTCGGTTCGGTGATCGTCTTTCTGCCGCAGATCCTCATCTTGTTCCTGTTCATCCTGATGTTGGAGGCAAGCGGCTATATGACCCGCGCGGCCTTTATCATGGACCGGCTAATGGCCACTGCCGGCCTGTCGGGACGTAGCTTCATCCCGCTGCTTTCGTCTTTTGCCTGCGCCATTCCGGGGATTATGGCGGCGCGTAGCATTGCCGACCCCAAGGACCGGCTGACCACCATTTTGATCGCGCCTTTGATGACCTGTTCCGCACGGCTACCGGTTTATGCGATCATTATCGCTGCGTTTATTCCTGCTCGTGATGTCGGGATGGGAGTGGGATTGCAGGGGCTTGTCCTGTTTGCGCTGTATATATTTGGCATAGTCGGCGCGATGATTGTGGCAATCGTGCTGCGTAGCACCGTAGCGAAAGGACCAAATAGTGGGTTCCTGATGGAAATGCCGAAATATCAATTGCCGCGTATCCGTGATATTTTGATGGGATTATGGCAGCGGGCATGGATATTCCTGCGCCGGGCCGGGACGATTATTTTTGCTGCAACGGTGGTGCTGTGGTTGATGCTGTCATATCCCAAAGTACCGATCGACAGTCCGGTCAGTCAGGTGGATTATTCCGCCGCCGGGCGGATAGCCAGTGTGATCGAACCTGTGGTTGCGCCCATCGGTTTCAGCCATGATATTGCATTGGCGCTGATCCCCGCCATGGCCGCACGCGAAGTAGCGGTTTCTGCGCTGGCAACCACCTATGCGATTGATGCAGCGGATGAGGAAGCCGAAGCGAAATCCCTGACCGAGCGTTTGCAAAGCCGCTGGTCATTGCCGACCGCGCTGGCTTTTCTGGCGTGGTTTGTGTTTGCGCCGCAATGTATCTCTACCATCGCGGTGACAAGACGTGAAACCAACGGTTGGAAATGGCCGATGTTCATGGTCGGCTATCTTTTTGTGCTGGCTTATGTCGCTGCGGGGATTACATACTGGACGGCGGTTGCACTGGGCCTGTAAAGCTCCGTTAGAGAATCGCATGAATCAGAATCTTCCAAGGGGAAAAGCAAATGGCTGGCGGCGTTAACAAGGTTATTATCGTAGGAAATCTGGGCGCTGACCCCGAAGTACGCACATTCAGTAATGGCGGTAAAGTGTGCAACCTCCGCATCGCGACCTCCGAAAGCTGGAAAGACCGCAATACCGGCGAGCGCAAGGAAAAGACCGAGTGGCATAGCGTCGCGATTTTTTCAGAAGGTCTGGCCGGTGTAGCAGAAAAATATCTGCGTAAGGGCAGCAAGGTCTATATCGAGGGCAAGCTGCAAACCCGCAAGTGGCAGGATCAGTCCGGCAATGACCGTTATTCAACCGAAATTGTCCTGCAAGGCTTCGACGGCAAACTTGAAATGCTTGATTCCCGTCAGGGCGGCGCTGGAGGCGGCTCTAATGACGGTTGGGGTGGCGATTCCGGCGGCGCAGGTGGCCGCTCCAACGATAGCTGGGGCAGCACTGGTGGCGGATCTTCAGGAGGTCCGGGCGGCGCATTCGACAATGATCTGGATGACGATGTTCCTTTTTAAAAAATTGGCCATTGTAGCAAGTAGGCCGTCTTAACCGACGGATAAAGCTGCGGATGGGGATTTTAAACACCATCCCGCTATCGCAAAAGCATGGCGGGATGGTCGCGCCTCTCAAATGTCTGTTCAATGCCCCATTAACAACGGGATTTTGGCATTGCCGAGCAAATCTTTTGTCACGCCGCCAAATAATGTTTCGCGCAAACGGCTGTGACCATAAGCTCCCATAACCAGTGCCGCTGCATTATATTTGCTCGCAAAGTCCATAACAATATCAGATGCTTCGCCGGGTTTTCCGGTTAGCTCGTGCAATGTCGTCGGAACGCCTTGCCGTGCCAGATATAGAGACGCTTCGCTATGCGGGAAGTTTCCGTGATCCTCACCAACAGTAACCAAATGAACGTCTTTGGCCATTTTCAGCATGGGCAGCGCTGATCGCACGGCTTTGGCCGCTTCGGCCGACCCGTTCCATGCAATTACGATAGGCCCTTCGCAATCAAATGACATTTGTTCTGCTGGGACTACCAATATGGCGCTTTGGGCGTGGACGGCGACATCCCCGGCTATGGGAAGCGGTTTGTCACTGGCATCGCGTTTGTCAAAAGACTGGCTGACAATGACCAGATCGGCAAGACGGCTACGCTCGGTTAATATCGTAGCCGCATCGCCAAGACCGACTTGCCAGTCCCATGAAACAGCTTCTCCTTTTAACCGCTTTTCGATTTTCTCCCGATGCGCGCGTTCAGCGGCTTCCATATCCTTAAAATTAACGCCGGTGACAAATTCTCCGCCTAACGGGCCAAGGGCGATAGGAGTAAATTGCGTCGTTGGCTGAACACAGGTTAAATGGGCGTCATGGCCCCGTGCGATGTCCAGTGCGACCTGCAAACGGGATTCCAGACTGCTATCATCAAAGATATGCAAGAGTATCGTTTTCAAGGCTGCTCTCCTTAGTAACGCTCAATAAGCATTACATTATTGCATGATTATACGTCATTTCATTGACTTTAAGCAAATCACTTACAGAAAAGAGCCTTGGTGCTATTCAAATCTTCGCTTTTAATTTGTGGTTATAACTGATGCCCTGTGCGATCCCGTTTGGTATCGAGATAAAATTCATTATGCGGATTGGCGAGGATTTTTACCGGCAGACGTTCGTCAACCACTAGGCCACAACCCTCCAGTCCTGTGACTTTTTCAGGATTATTGGTCAGCAATTTTACAGCAGGGATGTTGAGCAGTTTCAGCATTTGCGCGGCGATGGAAAAATCCCTTGCATCAATAGCAAATCCCAGCCGCTCATTAGCGTCAACCGTGTCAAAGCCCTGGTCCTGCAAGGCATAGGCCCGTAGTTTGTTGATCAAACCGATGCCCCGGCCCTCTTGTCGCAGATATAATAGCACGCCCCAATTTGCCTCTGCCATCCGGGCAAGCGCCGTATGAAGTTGCGGTCCGCAATCGCATTTCAGGCTGCCCAGCACATCGCCGGTCAGACATTCGCTGTGCAGGCGCACAACCGGAACCGTGTCATCACGTTCACCAATAACCAGTGCTACATGATCGGTAGAATCAGCCTCGCTACGAAATCCGTATATATGCGCGTTTGAATTGGCGGCGACGGGTAATTTTGCGTGGGCGCTGATGACCAAAGCGTCGGAATCGGCATAGGCATCAACATCTTTGATATTCAAACGGTCTTCGGCAGGGCTGTCCACGATTTGAAATGCGGGAAGCAGCCCGCCGTGCCGTGCCAGTTCCATGGCTGCTTTGGCAGCTTCCGGATGGTTTAATTCCTCGCTGAGAAACGGCCCTTTCATGGGATATTCCATGTCGAGCACCGGATCCACAATGGCATGGATTTCCGGGGCGCTTACCGGACCGGGAAGGTTTATTTGCACGGGCAGGGCCGGGTCGGCGGCTGCACGCTGGTTCAACAGTTTCAGCGTGTCTGCACGGCTAGCGGAAATGAGTAGAGTTATTTGAGAGGATGAGGATAAATGCTGATCAAGATCGGTAGTTTCGACAGGCAGCAAATTTAATGTGCCTTTGTCAGATTCTATAGCAATCGGCCAACCCCGCCTCAGCGCATCTATCGCCCTTGCCGCACGCCGTGCGCCCTTGGCATCGGTCGCTTGGTCAGGGGTCGCTTGGTCAGGGGTCGCTTGGTCAGGGGGCGCTTTGTCAGGGGGCGCGTTGCGGTCAGGGGGAGGGGACGTCACCATTTAGAATGAAAATTCTGTGATAAGCGGCGCGTGATCCGATGGCTTGTCCCAACCGCGAGCATCTTCGTGGACAACATGGCTGGTCGCATTATCGGTTAGTTCCGGGCTGACCCACACATGATCAAGGCGACGGCCCTTGTCCGAAGCACGCCAGTCACGCGCACGGTAGCTCCACCATGTATAGAGGCGTTCCGGATCGGGGATGAAGCGCCGTCCGATATCCACCCAGTCATGGGCTGCTTGCAATTTTGCCATGGTGTCCACTTCAATTTGTGTGTGGCTAACCACATTTATCAATTTCTTGTGACTCCAGACATCGGATTCAAGAGGGGCAATATTGAAATCACCGAGCAGGATGGTCGGTGTTTTGAGTTGGTCCGACCAACGGGTCATCCGCTCGTAAAAATCGAGTTTCTGACCGAATTTCGGATTAAGTTCACGGTCCGGAATCTCGCCACCTGCCGGGATATATACATTTTCAATCCGGACACCATTTTCCAGACGCGCACCGACATGCCGGGCTTCGCCGTTGTCCTGCCAGTCAAACCGCTCATCCTTGTGAAGCGGCACACGGCTGATGATCGCAACCCCGTGGTGCATGGGCTGACCATTAAGAACCAGATGATTATATCCATGTTGCCGGAAAATCCCTTCGGGAAACTGGTCATTACGAACCTTGGTTTCCTGTAGGCAGAGTATATCCGGCGCTTCTTCTTTCAAGAATCGTTCTACGATGTCGAGTCGGGCGCGAACACTGTTAATATTCCAGCTTACGATTTTCAGGCTATTATTCATTGCCCGACTACTAGCCATTATGACCGGAAAACCCAAGTCAAAACCGGAACGAAAGCCGGACAGTTTTTCATATTTTTCGAGAGGTTAAAGAGGAAAAACCCTCACCTCCGGGGGCATTTAGGAGGTGAGGGCTAATTCGCGTTCGTCACGCATGAGATGATCCGAAAATTTTATGATCAGGTAACAGGGGGAAAACCTGATCATTTCGTTTCACCCTGTATCCCTTATAGAACTGCGATTCTTTCGCTTAGATGAACAAAGTCATTTATCATATCCGCTTGACGGCGTAGCGCCACCGTTCATCGCCTGCCACGCCTTTTCGGACGTGGATCGGTCCAGTTGAATGTGCTGTTTGCAACAGGGACACCAAACTTCTGATCCGAAAGCCGGATAGAAGTCCGGTTATTCTTCGAATCGAGCGAAACCCAGCCATCCAGCCGCAAACCGGCAGGGGCACCCGCTACTTTGGTGAAAACCATGGTAATCACGCCATATTCCGGCCGTTTCGGGTCACGGACCTCAACGCTTAGCACCTTTGGATTACGAGTCGGAATAATTTTGCCATATTTGGACAAATCCCGGTCCGGATTGAGCAGCGCACCCAAGGGACTATTTTTGATCGGCCAGCGTTGAACCTGATTCACGTCATAGTCGATCATTGTCAACGCCTTGCCATCCCCGACAATCAGCAAATTGGCTTCTTTACCATATTGAAAGCGTATCCGCCCCGGTTGTTTTAGCGTCAGTTTACCCGGTAGTATCTGCCCGCTCCGGTCGGTCTGCGTAAAATTGGCGGTCATCGTTGTCATGGCGCGCAAATGATCGGAGATTGCCTTGATACTATCAGCATTATTATGTTGGGCTGTAGCTGGTGCAGTGCCCATGACCGTGAGTGCCAAAGGCGCGGCAGCAAGAACCAATGCATATTTCAACATATTGAAACTCCTATAAAATTCCTTGCATATATAACGCGCGATGATTGAACATCACCTGAATTACAGTTCGAGCTAGAGCATTTCTCCATTTTGATCGCGCAGAACTTCACGGCGTCCGATATGGTTGGGCGGGCTGATGAGTTGGTCATCTTCCATCCGGTCAATAATACGTGCGGCTGTATTATATCCGATTCTAAGCTGTCGTTGCAGCCAACTGGTTGAGACTTTCTGGCTTTCAAAGATTATCTGGCACGCCTGGGCATATTGCCGGTCTTCTTTGCTGTCTGAAAGATCCGCCCCGTCCAGCGCATAGCTTCCATCTTCTGGTTCTTCGGTCACGGCCTGAATATATTCCGGTGTTCCTTGCGCCCGCCAGTGATCGGCAATCAGGCGAACCTCATCATCGGATACAAACGGGCCGTGCACACGGGTCAATTGTTTGCCGCCGGGCATATACAGCATATCACCTTTGCCAAGCAGCTGCTCTGCGCCCTGCTCGCCAAGAATAGTGCGCGAGTCAATTTTGGACGTAACGTGAAAGCTGATCCGCGTGGGCAGGTTGGCTTTGATAACGCCGGTAATGACATCAACCGATGGCCGCTGGGTAGCCATGATAAGGTGGATGCCCGCTGCCCGTGCTTTTTGGGCAAGGCGCTGGATCAGAAACTCGACCTCTTTGCCGGCTGTCATCATCAAATCGGCAAGCTCGTCCACAATGATCACAATCTGCGGCAGGACTTCGTAATCGAGCTGTTCTTCCTCATATATGGGTCGTGATGTTTCGGGATCATATCCGGTCTGCACTTTGCGGCCCAGCGGTTCCCCCTTGGCTTTGGCAGCTTTTACCTTTTCATTATAATTGGCAAGATTACGCACCGAGATGGACGACATCATCCGGTAGCGTTCCTCCATCTGCTCAACCGCCCATTTCAGCGCGCGGACAGCCTTGGTAGGTTCCGTCACAACAGGGGACAACAGGTGCGGAATATCATCATAGGTGCTGAGTTCCAGCATCTTGGGATCGATCATGATCATTTTGCACTGGTCCGGCGTCATCCGGTACAAAAGCGATACGATCATGCAGTTAAGGCCGACCGATTTACCCGAGCCGGTGGTGCCCGCGATCAAAAGATGCGGCATGGGTGCCAGATCGGCAATCACCGGATCGCCGGAAATATTTTTCCCCAAAATAATGGGAAGCTGCCCGGTCTGTTCCTGAAAACTGTCGCTGCCGATCATTTCATGCAGGACCACAGACTCGCGCTGGGCATTGGGCAGTTCAATTCCCATCACAGTGCGGCCCGGTATTGCCGCGACGCGCGCGGACAGCGCGGACATATTACGGGCAATATCCTCGGCAAGCTGGATTACCCGGCTGGCTTTGATACCCGGCGCAGGTTCCAGTTCATACATGGTCACGACCGGACCGGGGCGAACCGCGTTAATCGTGCCTTTTACATGAAAATCATCCAGCACAGATTCCAGCAGACGGGCATTACGCTCAAGTCCTGCTTTGTCGATGACATTGTTGGACTCTTCGGGTCTGGGAGTAAGCAGGTCAATCGAGGGTAGAGAATAGGGGCCAAAGAAATCACCCTGTTTGCCGCTTGATAAGCCGGCTTTCTTGGGTGGCAATGCGCGGTCGCTGATTTCCGGTGGCGGGCGGTTGTCCGGTTTGACTTCCTTGCGCGGGGCAGGAGTCTTTTTGGGCTTTGCAGGTGCATTATCCCGTTCAATGACCAATCCGCTATCCTCGCCGCTAACCTTGGACCATGGCCATGTAATCTGCGGTATTGAGAGCAAGGAGCGGTCGAGCCGCAAACTGAAATAGCCCAAAACAAGCCCGCCGGTGATGGTAATTGCTGTCAATATACCCGAAACAGGTCCGCTCCAGCTTTCGGACAGGGCGTTCACACCCGCGCCAACAGCTTTTGCCACAAGCATGCCAGCCAGTCCGCCCCAACCGGAGGGCAAGCTGGGCTGACTATCGGCAAGCCACAAAGACAGACCGGATGCGACAAGAAAGACGGCGATTAAACACCATATAAGTTGTTTTTTCCATTCTGCCTGCGGGATATTGCGCCACAAGCGGCTGGCAAACACTATGATGAGGGGCAGGAAAATTACCACCGGAACGCCGAGCAACGATAAAAGCAGATCCGCGCTATAGGAACCGAATATACCCATCCAGTTATTTTCTACACTGCCCGCCGCGGTGTTAAATGAAGGGTCGCTTGGCGAATAGCTGACCAGCGCAAGAAACAAAAATACAGCCAAAAGACCAAGCAATATCGCACTGATTAGCGCACCGCTACGCAGCAAACTGAGGCGCATGACTTCGCGCCAACTGGCTTCTTTCGCTTTTCCGGCCATATTTTACTCCCGGTATCGGTTTCGTGGGTTTCGGGGCAAACCCCCAAACGCATTTATACTATATTTTTACTATAGCGTCCTTTGCGCGGAACGGCGACTCCCCGTCAAGTTCTCTTGACCATAGTCTTGGTCATAGTTTGCCCGAACAGACTTTCTTTTCGATCCGCTGAGGCCTATCCTGACATCGGACAAGAAGATAGAGGCCCCTATATGACCCATAGTGAAGAGACTGATGCCATCATATTGGGCGCGGGCCTGATCGGCCTGACCCAGGCACTGACCCTTGCTGCCCATGGATTGCGGGTTGCGGTAATTGATCGCGCTGATCCGGCTGTTTTACAAAGCCTGAAAAACGACGGGCGGGTATCGTCTGTTAACAGTGCGAGCTGGAAGCTGCTGGAGGCCATCGGAATTGCCGACAAGCTGGAGCCTTATGGCTGTAATATCGACAAAATCATCATCAATGACGGCCTGAAACCCGGAACACTTGATTTTATACCCGATGACGATGATGGCCCGCTGGGTGTGATGGTGCAGAACGCTGTATTGCAGCGGATATTGTTTGAATCTGCGCGCGCCCATGAACTTGTCACCCTATATTTACCCGCGCAGGTGCAAGAGGTAGACCGCGGCGAGCACCGGGTTGACCTATCGCTGGACAATGGGACGCAACTGACCGCGCCATTGTTGATCGCCGCCGACGGGCGCGGAAGTGCGATGCGCGAAAGTGCGGGCATCATCATGGCAAAATGGGAATATGACCATAATGCAGTGATCTGCACTGTGAGCCATGAACAATCTCATGGAAATACGGCCTATGAGATTTTCTATCCATCAGGGCCATTTGCGATTTTGCCGATGCGCGATGATGATGAGGGGCGACACCGTTCGGCTATTGTCTGGAGCGTGGCGCGCAAGGATGGTCCGGCTTTTGCCAAAATCAATGCCCGCGCTTTTGAAGCGGAACTGATGAAGATGTCTGGTGGATTTCTGGGGCAGATGAAGCTGCAATCCGATCGCGCGACCTATCCGCTGGGCTTCCATCACAGTGCCAGTCTTGTCTCCGCGCGGCTCGCTTTAGTGGGGGATGCGGGGCATGGCATCCATCCTATCGCCGGGCAGGGACTGAATCTGGGGCTTCGTGATGTGGCGGCGCTCACCGAATGTGTTGTCGATGGTGCGCGCACGGGGCTTGATCTGGGCAATGCACAGATATTAGAGCGCTATGACCGCTGGCGCGGACTGGATAATCTGATGATGTCCGCCGCTACGGATATTTTGACACGGTTATTTGGTATGCCCGGTGATACATCCTCTGCAATCCGCCGCTTTGGTATCAATATGGTGCAACGCATAACGCCGCTAAAAAACCAGTTCATGGCCGAGGCGCGAGGTGAAAGCGGTGATTTACCGAAATTGCTGTTGGGTGATCTGGTTTAGCGGTTTATCTGGGCCTATGTTCATCTGGGCCCCTGGCCATCATCGACCTTGATGACTGTGCCTGTCACCGCTTCGGATGCCGGAGACACCAGATAGAGCAATGTGCTATCCATCTGATCCGTTGTGCACATACGTTTGCGGGGAAAGCGGTGAGAAAAATCGCCCATACGTTCAACCATGCCATCCAGCATTTCGGTCGAAAACGCGCCCGGAGCAATGCCGTTAACATTGATGAAAAAGCGCGACCATTCAACGGCCAAAGCCTCTGTCATGCGGGCCAAAGCGGCTTTTGTGGTCGAATATAGCGCCGCGCCATTGCCATCATAATGAAAGGCGAGCGTTGAGGCGATGTTTACAATCCGTCCCGGCTTTTCTGCTTCAATGAGCGGGCGGGCAACCTCGTTCGATAGAATATAAGCACTGCGTAAATTGGTATCGATCATATTATCAATAAAATCGACAGACATGTTTATTGCGCGCTGGGCATCGGGAATCCCGGCATTATTCACCAATATATCGGGCTGGCCCAGCGCATCTGCCACGGCAGGGACAATTGCTTTTAGTTCGTCCGCTTCCCGCACATCCAGATTAAACGCCTGTGCTGTGCCCCCATCGGCGGTTATTTCTTCGACCAGCTTATCAAGTTTCTCGCGTCGTCGCGCTGTACAGGCGACCTTGGCTCCGCAGGCGGCAAGCACTTTGGCAAAGCGATGACCAAAACCGGATGATGCGCCGGTTACAATGGCTGTCCGGCCTGTGAGGTCGATAGAAAAATTGGGTGTAGTCATATTCGGGCATCCTTATCCTGTTTTTAGGTGCAGGATGCCCGAAAGTTTTAACATATCAAGTGTTTAGTTTGCTAGTTTATGGCGCACTACTTCGCAGATGTTAGTTAAAGATCCTGCTCACGGATGGGCACGATTCTAAGTTCTACCCGGCGGTTTTCAGCCCGACCTTCGGCAGTGCTATTGGTTGCAATCGGTTGGCTCTCACCAAATCCGCGAGTCTCGATACGTGCCCGCTGCACGCCGCCGTTGCTAAGGAAGTTGGCAACCGATGCAGCGCGTCGTTCCGACAATGACTGGTTATAGCTGTCTGAACCGGTGCTATCTGTATGGCCATAAACATCAATATAGCTTTTTTCATATTGTGTCAGGGTGTTGGCCACTTCTCCCAATGTTCTTTGGAACTGGGGTTGGATAGCTGCGCTATCGACCGGGAAAGTAACATTCGATGGCATATTGAGGATGAGGTTATCACCATCGCGCGTCACATCAACGCCCGTTCCGGCGGTTTGCTGACGCAGCTTTTTCTCTTGTTCATCCATATAATAGCCGACGCCCGCTCCGGCGAGGCCGCCAAGTCCGGCACCGATGATTTTTTCTGTCCGGTCGCGCTTGCCGCCGATGAGATCACCGAGCAAATAACCGCCCAGGGCTCCGCCGACGCCGCCTATTGCTGCTTTTGAAAGAACACGGTTGCCGGTTTCAGGGTTTGTTGTGCAGCCACTGGCCAGTGCCAGACTGCTTATGGACAATGCGGTAAGCAAAATCTGTTTTTTATACATATTATTCCCTCATTTCATGCTGTGATGATAAACTTACTCTTTTCCAAAGAGATAGTTCCATTAACCATTGATAAGATGAACCGGTTATTATTAACGCGGCATGACAGTAAGTTTGATATTTTGTAAAACATGTGGCTATAGAGATTTTTCCCTTATTAGTGGATAATATGACAGCTTTTCCTTGGTTTGATGTCGCGATCATCGTCGTTCTGGTTTTGATCAATGGCCTATTTGCTATGTCGGAACTGGCTATTGTTTCTGCGCGCAAAGCGTATCTTCATTCTTCTGCTGAGCAGGGCAGCCGGGGTGCGCGGATTGCTTTGCGACTGGCTAGCGATCCCGGAAAGTTCCTTTCGACTGTCCAAATCGGTATTACGCTGATTGGCATAGTCGCCGGTGCTTTTTCGGGTGCCAGTCTGGGCGGGCCGGTGGCGGAACGGTTGCAGGCGTTGGGAATGCGCGCCGATCTTTCGATCAGCGTGGGTTTTGCTCTGGTCATTGGCCTGACAACCTATGCGTCATTGGTGATCGGAGAGCTTGTTCCTAAACAATTTGCCCTGCGCTCGGCGGAAAAAGTTGCGACTATCATGGCTCCGCCAATGGATTTACTTGCCAGAATAGCTGCGCCTCTGGTCTGGCTGCTTGATGGCACCAGCGCGATAATCTTTCGTATGCTTGGCCTGAAACGGGATCAATCCAGCCATGTCACTGCCGAAGAACTGCAAATGGTTTTTGCCGAAGCGACGCGGTCCGGTGTGATCGAGGAGCATGAGCGAGCGGTGATTTCTGGCGTAGTGCGTATGGCGGACCGGCCAATCCGTGAAGTGATGACCCCGCGAACCGAGGTTGACTGGCTGGACATTAATGCAACCGTAGAAGAAATCCATGCGATGCTGATCGAGTCACCGCACAGCCGGTTGCCGGTTGCCGAAGGGTCGGTCGATGAGATCAAGGGCGCTGTTCAGGCACGCGATATTGTCGCCGCGCAGTTTAGCGGGCAGGTGCTGGATTTGCGGAAACTGATGCGCCCGCTTGAAAAAGTGCCGGATCAGCTTGATGCGCTTGATGCGCTCGGTATTTTGCGGGAAGCCGAGGTTCCGATGGTTCTCGTTCATGATGAATATGGCCATTTTGAAGGCATTGTTACACCTAATGATCTGTTAAGCTCCATTGCCGGTGAATTTGTTTCCGATCAGGATGAGAAAACACAGCGCAGCCTGATCGAACGGGCGGATGGAAGTTTTCTGGTGTCGGGCGCTATGCCGATGGATGCGCTTGCCGACCGGCTGGGCATAAAGCTGCCCGACGACCGGGATTATGCTACGGTCGCAGGGCATGCGCTGGGCCGTCTGCGTCATCTTCCCGAAGAAGGGGAGAGTTTCGAGGATCAGGACTGGGTTTTTGAAATTATCGACATGGATGGCCGCAAAATCGACAAGTTGATCGTCCGGGCTGCCAATCCCGAGGTCGACTAGATACTTAACCCGCCATCAACAGCAAAGCCTGCGCCAGTGGCAAATTTGCTTTCATCGGAAGCGAGATAGACAACCAGATGGGCAATATCATCCGGTTCGCCCAGATGTCCAACCGGCTGGGCCAGCGCAAATTGTTCCAGTAATGCATCCGGATCGGGAGAAGCATCTGCAACAGATTGCACATTGGGGGTCAGGATCGCGCCCGGCAGCACGGCGTTCACCCGCACGCCGTTTTTCTCTCTCGCACAATAAAGTGCAATGGATTTGGTCATCATCGGAATAGCGGCTTTTGCAGCATTATAGGCGACAAGATCAGCAGTGGCATTAAGCGCGGCAGCGGATGAAAAATTGATAATTGATCCGCCGGTTTTGCTCATCAAAGGCAATGCGGTTTTGCATCCAAGATAAATGGAATCAACATCGACGGTGAAACAGCGTTTGAAATCCTCGTAGCTGACATCAGCTATTGATCCATAGACGGTGACGGCGGCATTGTTGATGAGCACATCAAGACGCCCGTATTTTTCCTCGACCTTTGCGATAATCTCTTTCCAGCGGTCTGGATCGGTCACATCCTGTTCCAGAAATTCGGCATTGTCACCCAGTGCCACAGCGGTCTTTTGACCGGCTTCGACATTATGATCGGTGATTATTAACCGGGCGCCCTCGGCAATTAACCGCTTGGCAGCCGCTTCGCCCAGCCCCATTGCGCCGCCGGTCAACAGAATGATTTTGCCTTCTACGCGTCCTTGTCCTTTGGCCATAAGCAGTTCCTCTATTCTTTGGAATGACGCATCAATATCATTTCGGATGCTTTTTCCGCGATCATGATTGTCGGTGCGTTGGTATTGCCCGAAGGCATGCGCGGCATGACAGAGGCATCGGCTATATACAGACCCTCCATCCCGTGAACGCGCAACTCATTGTCAACCACGGCCATATCATCAACACCCATTTTGCAGGTGCCACTGCCATGATACATGCTGTTGCCTGCGTGTTTCACAAAGCCGGAGATTTCTTCATCGCTGTTTATATCCGGGCCGGGGGCCAGCTCTGCTTTAATCAAGGGCGCAATTGCGGGTTGCGCCAATATCTTCCGAGCAAATTTCACCGCGTCGACATAGACCCGGCGGTCTTCTTCGTGACTTAGGAAATCGGGATTGATCGCGGGTATATCATCGACATTATTGCTTTGAATATGTGTGCTGCCGCGGCTTTCAGGGCGCAACTGGGTCAGGATAAAAGTGAAACCCGGCTCGCTTTCCATTTTGTTTTTCTTGGCTTTCTCCGGATCTGTTTCAGCCGAAAACGGGAAGAAGTGGATTTGTATATCACTGCGTTCCAGCTCTTCGCGCGATTTGAAATAGCCCTGAATATGAAAACCGCTGTTGGAGAGGATACCTTTGCGCTGAAAGGCATATTTGAATAATTGTTTCACCAGCGGCAAGCCCCGCCCCTGTTCGTTCATTGATACAGGCTCGCTGACCCGGCACAGGAAAGGAACCATATAATGTTCCTGCAAATTTTCGCCAACACCGGGCAAATCATGCAAGGGCTCTATGCCGTGCTCTTTCAGTATCGCCGGATTGCCGATGCCGGAAAGCTCAAGCAATTGCGGACTGGCAATGGCTCCGGCGGATAATATGACCGCATGGCGGGCAAAAACCTCTTTCTGCTGTCCATGCTGAATATATCTTACGCCGCGTGCGCGCTTGTTTTGCAGAATGATCTTTTCGGCTAGCGCGCCCGTAACAATTGTCAGATTAGGCCGGTTTTTTGCTGCTTTCAAAAATGACCGTGCTGTATTGCTCCGCCGCCCGCGATCCGTGTTAATCTGAAAATAGGAAATGCCATCCTGAACGCCGCGATTTATATCTTCGGAAAGCGGCATGCCTGCCTGCTGTCCCGCTTCCAGAAACGCTTCGCTAAGTGTGTTTTTTTCCTCCATATCGGCAAGATGCTCGACACGCATCGGTCCGGTTGTGCCGTGCCATTGATCGGGGCCGCGTGCGTTATTTTCCGAAAGCATGAAGTAAGGTAGAACTTCTGACCAGCTCCACCCCTTGTTCCCTGCTGCTTCCCAATCATCATAATCACGCGCCTGCCCCCGGACATAGAGCATACCGTTTAACGCGCCGCTGCCGCCGATGACTTTGCCGCGCGGATAAACGAAACTTCGTCCGCCGCTGCCGTCGACTTCCTGTGTCTGATAGGGCCACAGCAAGCTGCTGTTTTCCAGCGAAAAGGCATAGGCTCCCGGCACGCCGATTGACCAATAGCTGTCATCGCCACCTGCTTCGAGCAAAAGGACCTGATTTTCCGGATCTTTTGAGAGCCGATTGGCCAATACACAGCCTGCGGACCCGGCGCCTATTATGATATAGTCAAAATTACCCGCTGAAATCACGCTTCACTCTCCACATTTACCGGAGAGAAAGAATAGCGATGCAATTAATTCAACATACTGACACTAATATCAGCGGTCCTGTGGAAAATCGGGCCTTGCCAATCTTGCTTTAAGTGGCCGAGATCAGAATATGGGGCAAAGGTCAGAGCTTGCCGTATTTCTGTTCAAAACCTGCAATATCGTCTTTAGCCAGAAATTTGGCCTGACCAATCCATGAATCGCGCGTGATCCGTCCGCTAAAGCTGCCCAGATATTTATCGACTTCTTCAATCTCCGCTTCTTTCCATTCGGCGATCTGGTCAAACCGCGTAATACCCAGATCATTAAGCAGAGTGTTCAGCTTGGGACCAACCCCTTTGATGAGCCGCAGGTTATCCGGTTCGCCCACTGCAGGCGGAATATCGGGTTTTCCGGGCGGTGGCGGAGGTGTTTCGGTAACAGGCTGCTTGCGACGGGGTGTCGGGGCTGGCGCCGCAGTTGGAGTTGGAACTGGCGACGGGGCCGGCACAACAGCTGGCTTGGCAACAGGCTCTGAAGGCGTAGGTGCTGGTGTAGTGGGCGCGGCTTTCGGTTCAGTTCTAACTGGTGCAGGTTCAGCCTTTGGTGCAGGCGGCGCGGTAGGTACGGCTTTGCCGGCTTTATCGAGCAAGCCGTCATCAGCGTTAAATTGATCAGCAGTATTATCACGGCCAGACTTTGCCCAGATCCAGAATGCCGTGGCGACACCAATGATTATAGCAATCAGGAAGAACAGCCAATTTGCGGAAATCAGCTCTGTCATTATGTTAACCCCTATATTCGGCACTATCTATGGCCGGCAGAATTATGATGTTTCGCTGCCAACCCGTGCGATCTAAAGTTCTAATCAATTGCGGCCTCTGCCCCAGATGAGCCAGCCAATCCCGAGGCCAATTGCAAAAGTCACGAGCATGAGCAACAGATTTTCGATTAGTAGTGGCATCGTTCATTTCTCCTGTTGCGAATCCGCATCATTTATTCCCATTTTCAGCCAATTTGCTTGATGCAGACACCTTAAATTCAATTCTGCGGTTCTGTGCATCTGCTTCGGCGCCGCTTCCTTTTGCCAGCGGCTGCGTTGCGCCATAGCCGGTCGCGGTGACAAGGTTTTCCGGAATACCCCGCTCGATCAAGCCAGCACGAACCCGGTCGGCACGTTCCTGTGACATGATAGCGTTGACCTCTGCATCGCCAGCGTCATCAGTATGTCCGCCAACAGCTATCATTAGCCCGGTACAGGGTTTGAACGCAGCGGCGACTTCATCAAGTATTTTGTTTGAAACAGGCGAAATATAGGCGCTGCCGGAACGGAAGCTGAGCTTTTTACCTTCAATCGCTTTATCCACAATGCCCTGACATTCCTTGACGACTGTTTCCGTAGCAAGGGCATCCGCCGGATCGGCGGTCCGTTCGTCATCAGCCCAATAGGCATTGGAAACGCCGGGAATAGCCGAAACGGTCTTTACAGCCTGTTGTTGAATATCGCCCGAAACATCCCCCTCCAGAAGCGCTTTGCGCGATAACGGGTCATGCGGAAAAGACACGCTAACAGCATCCATGCCCTGGGCTGTTAATTCTGTCCGGGCCGTATTTTCAAGTCCGGATATGAAGCGATCACCAGTTGCGTAATGCCCGGCCAGCGTCAAAACCACTGTCGCGACCGCACCGGTTATTATCTTTCCGCCCATTTCCATTACGGACTCCCCCTGATCAATAAGTGCTAATATGGTCCATCCGCTAAAATGGAGTATAATTAAGGATGAGTCCAGTTTGTCTGTTACAGGCGAAGGCCGAATATTCGATGAGCCGGGCTGTATTTGTCCCTATGTGAGACATGGGGACAGGAAATATGCTGATTATATCGGGGTCGCATCCTTGGCCGGTGCTCTTTACAGGTTGATAGCGAATCAAAAACGGCTTTGATGAGGCTTGATGAGCAGGGCCGGTCCAAAGATAATAGCGCGTCAGGATTGATTGAATGAAAGCGGTGATAGCAGGCGGTGGTATTGGCGGATTAAATGCCGCGCTGTGTTTTCATATGTTTGGCTGGGATGTCGAAATATGCGAGCGAGCTGCTGCGCTTGGTGAAGTTGGTGCAGGGTTGCAAATCAGCCCCAACGGGATGAAAGTGCTACGCGCCCTGAACATCGACAAACAGGTTGAGACCGCCGGGTTTCGCCCACGCGCTACCCAGTTGAGGATGGGCCATTTAGGGATGCGCCACTCTCGCACCGGGAAAACAGCTCAGCCTATTTTTACTGTCCCGATGACGGACTATGAAAAGATATTTGGCGCACCCTATCTGCATATTCACCGGGCTGATCTGGTTGCTATATTGAAAGAGGCTCTGGAGGAGCGGACATCGGCTGTAATCAGGACCGGCGCTACCGTCACCGGCTACGGGCAAAATGAAAATAAAGCATGGGCATTGCTGGCAGACGGATCACGGGTGGCGGGTGATATTCTGGTCGGCGCGGACGGTATCCGCTCGACCATTCGCGCGCAAATGGTCGGTTCAGAAAAACCTGATTTTACCGGCAATACCGCTTGGCGGGTCGTGGTGCCTGTGGAAAAACTTGGACGAAATGCGCCGTTGCCGGTTTCCACTATCTGGCTGGGTGAGGGCAAACATGGAGTCACCTATCTGCTTCGGGGCGGCAGGCTTGCCAATTTTGTCGGCGTGGTTGAGCGTGATGACTGGCATAATGAAAACTGGACCGAGCAAGGGAGCCGCGACGATGCGCTGGCCGATTTTGCCGGTTGGCATCCGGTCATCACAACCTTGCTGGAACAGGCCGACGCCCATTATCGCTGGGCCTTGTTTGACCGTCCGCCGCTAAGCAAGTGGGCAGACGGACGAGCGGTTTTATTGGGTGATGCCTGTCATCCGATGCTGCCTTTCATGGCGCAGGGCGCGGTGCAGGCGATCGAGGATGGTTATGTTATGGCGCGCAGCCTGGCGGAGAAAAAGGATTACCGTTCTGCTTTGGCCGCCTATTTTAATGCGCGGCATGATCGGACGGCGAGAGTGCAAGCCGCCGCCCGGACAAATATGGATATATTTCACCAGCGTTCCGCCGCAGGTAAACTGGCTTATGCCCCGATGTGGCTGGCAGACAAGATTAAGCCCGATCTGGCAAATCAACGGCTGGAGTGGCTCTATGGCTATGATGTGACAGCGGGAAACTAGAAGAACAATATATCTTCATTGCCGCAAGAGCCGTATTAAGGGCCGTATTTTAGCCCACTTTTTCCCGTGCAACTTCTCTCCAGCCAATATCGCGGCGACAAAATCCGCTATCAAATTCAATCTGGTCCACGGCGGTATAAGCTGTGGTCTGCGCCTCGGTGGTGGTATTGCCCAATGCGGTGACGTTCAGCACGCGGCCACCATTGGCGACCAGCTTGCCATCCACTTCGGCGGTGCCGGCATGAAAAACTTTCGCTCCTTCATGCTCTGCACCGGCAAGATTTTGTATCTGCCCGCCCTTCTCTGGAGCGCCGGGATAGCCTTTGGCCGCCATCACCACCGTCAGGGCAGATTGGCGGTCAAATTCCGGTGGGCTGATCTGGTCAAGTTCGCCCTTGGCTGTGGCCATCATGATGGCAGCGAGATCGGATTGTAACCGCATCATCAGCACCTGACATTCCGGATCGCCAAAACGGGCATTATATTCAATAAGCTGTGGCCCGGTGTCCGTCAGCATCAATCCGGCGAATAAAACTCCGCTATAGGCTGTGCCCTCGGCCGCAAGCGTATCGACCGTTGGTTGAATGATTTGCTCCATAACCTGTTTTTGCAAGGCGGGTGTCAGCACCGGCGCGGGGCTATATGCGCCCATGCCGCCGGTATTAGGGCCGACATCGCCTTCCCCGACGCGCTTATGGTCCTGCGCGCTGCCAAAGGGGATGACATTTTTGCCGTCGGTAATCGCAAAGAAACTGGCTTCTTCTCCGCTCAGGAACTCCTCGATCACCACTTCCGCGCCGGCATCGCCAAAGCCGCCATCAAACATCATCGCAACGGCGTCCTCGGCCTGCTCACGGGTTTCAGCGATAATCACGCCTTTACCAGCGGCCAGTCCATCGGCCTTAATGACCACGGGGATCGAAAATCTGTCGAGCGCAGCCAGCGCATCTGCCTGATTGGTGGCGCGAATATATCCAGCAGTCGGAATATCAGCGCGCGCGCACAGATCTTTGGTAAAGCCTTTTGATCCTTCAAGTTGAGCGGGGGCTTTGTCAGGGCCGAATACGAAAATATCAGCGGTGCGTAGGCTTTCGGCCAGCCCGTCAACCAACGGCGCTTCCGGCCCGATAACGACCAGATCAATATCATTATGGCCGCAAAATAATATTACCTCAGCATGATCCGACACATCCAGTTTTACGCACTCTGCATGATGCGCTATGCCGGGATTACCCGGGCTGGCGTAAAATTTCTCTACTGACGGGGATTGTGCTAACTTCCATGCCAAGGCATGTTCACGACCACCGGAGCCGAGCAACAGGATATTCATGGACGATTCCCTTTCTTTAGACGAAAAATTACTGGGTGGTGGGCTGTTAGCGGAGAGCGGCGCTGGCGACAATGCTGCTCCGCTATCTGTTTCGGAAATTTCCGGTTCACTGAAACGGGTGGTGGAAGACCGTTTCGGCTATGTACGGATCAGAGGAGAGATTTCCGGCTATAAACGTGCGGCCTCGGGGCATGTTTATCTCGCGCTGAAAGATGACAGGGCGGTGCTGGATGGTGTGATGTGGAAAGGCAATGCCGGACGGCTGCCGTTCAAGCCGGAGGACGGGGTTGAAGTTGTCGTCTCCGGCAAGCTGACTACCTATCCGGGGCGTTCCAAATATCAGGTCGTAATCGACAAGATGGAACTGGCGGGCGAAGGCGCGTTGATGCAGCTTTTTGAGAAGCTGAAAGCCAAGTTGCAGGGTGAGGGGCTGTTCGACCAGAACCGCAAACGCGCCATCCCGTTCCTGCCGAAAACCATTGGCGTGGTGACATCGCCGACCGGATCGGTGATTCGCGATATATTACACCGGCTGGCCGATCGCTGTCCGACTCATGTAATGGTTTGGCCGGTATTGGTTCAGGGCGAGGGGGCCGCCAAACAGATTGCAGGGGCGATAAACGGCTTTTCGAATATGGAGCCCGGCGGAGAGAGAGGCGAAGATAACGGCGCATTGGCGCGGCCCGATTTGATTATCGTCGCGCGCGGCGGTGGTTCTATCGAGGATCTGTGGTGCTTTAACGAAGAAGAGGTCGTTCGCGCGGTGGCAGATTGCTCGATTCCGGTCATTTCAGCAGTGGGCCATGAAACGGATACGACCCTATGTGACTTTGCTGCCGATTTGCGTGTGCCAACCCCGACAGCCGCAGCAGAAATGGCGGTCCCGGTTCGCGCTGAATGGCTGGCGTCGCTCAATGAAACCAATGCGCGGATGGCGTGGTCGGTGCAGCGCGGCTTTGCAACAGCGCAGGAACGGCTGGAAGCGCAGCGCCGCCTGATGCCCGCACTAACCGACTTGCTGCGTCCCCATCAACAGCGGGTGGATGAACTGACGGATGGTATGAAATATGCCATGGGCCAGAATGTTGCACAGGCTCGCAACCGTTTTTCCGTATCGGAAGGTGCACTAAGGCCCGCTATTTTGCGGCAGCGGCTGGATGCGGCCAAAAGCAGGTTAGAGAGATTTGAATTGCCGGTGCAACTGGTTGGGCGTCCGCTCAAAGATGCGAAGCAACGGCTTGCCAATCTGTGGCGGCTGGCAGAGCAAGTGTCACCCGACGGCCCGTTAAAACGCGGCTATGCCAGAGTGTCAGCGCTGGACGAAAGCGTGATTGGTAGTCGCGAAGCAGCAATGAAGGCAGGCGCGGTGCATTTGCACTTCCATGATGGTAAAGTGGCGGCGCAGATTACCGATAGCCCGGTCGCAACGCCCGAATTGGCCGCCAATAAACCGCGTCGCGTGGTCAAGCCAAAGACGACCGGTAACAAAAACCCGGCGGATGACAGGCAGCAAGATTTGTTTTAAGCATATTCTTTTGTTATTAAGTCCGTAAATATTTGCCTGTAAATCACGGGTAAAGGCTACACAATGTAAGGTTTTTCTATGTTAATGTCTCATCGCAACAAAGTAGCAAAGCTCCACTATATGCCGAACGGGTTTCGGCCGCTGTCATCCGGTGATCATGTAGTGTGCGCTGTGACCGGTGAACATATTGCTTTGGAGGAACTGCGTTATTGGAGTGTAGAGAAGCAGGAGCCTTATGCATCCGCGCAGATTTCGGCGCAGGCGCACTTGTCCGACGGAGAAGCGTAATGGCGCTTGGTAAGAATATTATGTTCGGTTCGCTTGGCTTGGCCGCTATTGCCGGACTATCGCTGCCTGTTGCCTCGATCTCCGCAGAAACAGCAAGCGAAGAAACTGCCGAAGCAGCGGAGCAGTCCGCCTTTCGCAAAGCCGTGAAATTCGGCTTTTCGGGCCAAGAGATTCAAGGCGGCGTCATGTTGGGCGATGCCCCGGCGGGCACAGCTAGCCTGTCTTTCAATGGCAAGTCTATTCCGGTTGACGAGGACGGCAAGTTTATTATTGCCTTTAACCGCGATGCCGGTCAATCCGCGCAAATGGTGGCAACGCTGGAAAATGGCGAGACCGTCCGGAAGTTTTTCCATATCGCTCCGCGTGACTGGAAAATAGAGCATGTAAATGTCGCCAGACGCAGCGGCGGCCCCAGTGCAGCATTCATGGCGGTACGCAGGCCGGAACTGGCGCGAATCCATGCTGCTCGCCAAGCGAAAAGCGATAGCAAGGGGTGGCGTCAGACTTTCATCTGGCCAGCCAAGGGGCGTATCTCGGGCATGTTCGGATCACAGCGTATTTATAAGGGCGAGCCGGGAAGCTATCACAGCGGCGTTGATATTGCGGGTCGTACAGGCACATATTTTGTCGCGCCCGCAGACGGCGTTGTGACATTGGCCGCGGACAAGCCCTTTTCGCTGGAAGGCAATTTGCTGATGATTGATCACGGCATGGGCCTGAATAGCGCGTTCCTTCATGCGTCCGAAATATTGGTCGAGGAAGGTCAGGAAGTGAAACGCGGCGAACCCATTGGCCGCATTGGCGCAACAGGCCGGGCTACCGGCCCGCACCTGCACTGGTCCATGAAATGGAATGATGCACGGATTGATCCGATATTGCTGACCGGGCCGATGGATAATTAGTGAAGTCGTGTGATACAGCCGTGTAGATTTACGTGCTTTATCTTACAGCTTAATTGACGACCCGCTTTACCTTGAATGCCCTGCCACCATTCAACTTTGCGATAAAGCTTCCCAGCGAGCCGCGCTTAATTACTACAGAATCCCCGACGCTAGGCGATGTTCTGGTGCGCCGTGCCTCGGTCTGTTGCCAGAGAGCGCCGTCTTCCAGCTTGAACAGCCATTTACCGCTACGCATTTCGTGCACGGATGCGATTGTCGCTTCAATTTCATTAACATTATCGCCTTTTTCAGCTTCGCCATCAAACAGTTTGATCCGCGGCAGGGACAATCCAAAAACGCTTCGCCGCGCTTCGCGCACCTGTTCACGGTCGGCAATGATAAGCTGATTGCTGGTTTCAGCGGCTTCAAGTGCAGCGACCCGCGCATCATAACAGGCCAGGCGCTGCGTTGTATCGGACATTGCTTTGCAGGCTATCAGGTCCGTATAAACTGCCGGCGGCGCATTATCATCATTATCCGCAGCTAGTGCCGGAGTGACCATAGAAAATGAAGTTCCCGCTATTATCGCCGTTCCAATAAGGTTGAACCGATTCTGCTTCGATTTGTGTTTCCGTCTGATCATGTCGTGTCCCTTGACCGTTTAGGTGTAAGCATAAGTATATGACGTAATAACGATGTCGCTGTGGTCGCTAGCAGATAACTAGCATATCAACTGCGCTGCGCAATACCGTTGCACCACCATGTGATTCGCTGTTGTGATCTACCGTCATGGGATAATAAAGCCATATAGCGAAACGGCTGTTGAGCATGATAAGTAAATGGCGCATCGGCATAATTTACTGTCCTATTTCCCATTCTAAACTGTGGCATAATAGTTACAATGGCTACAAAACCGTGCCCCGAACCTGAACAGATGCTTTACAGAATGGTGTAATTCCTGCATCTGCCGGCCTATTCCAATGGGACATATCGCGTATTCATAACGTGAATGGTTTAATTGGACAAAATATGAGGCGGCCATTGGGGGTCCTGCTTCTCCAGAATAAGGGACTGGAATAACATGAAAAAATTTACGAAACTGATGAGCGGTTCAGCGCCGGTGGTGCTTGGCCTTGCTATGGTTTCCGCTCCTGCTTATGCGCAGGATCAAGATATTCAGGAAGCTGAAGCTGCTGCTGCAAGCGATATAATCATTGTTACGGGTTCGCGTATTTCTAACCCTAACCTTGTGCAATCTGCTCCGGTTAACGTTGTTAACAGTGACGAGATTGATCTGCGTCAAGCTACAAACGCAGAAGAACTGGTTGGTGAGCTTCCTGGTGTCGCACCTGGAGTTAACAGTTCTGTGAACAACGGTAGTGCTGGCTTTGCTACATTGAACCTCCGTAACCTTGGCTCTCGTCGCAACCTTGTATTATTGGACGGTACCCGTCTGGTTCCATCCAGTCTTAGCAGCCAGACCGATCTCAACATTATCCCTGTTGCTCTTGTAGAGCGTGTGGACATTGTTACCGGTGGTGCAAGCTCCGTTTACGGTGCTGATGCTATCGCAGGTGTGGCGAACTTTGTTACGAAGCGCGATTTTGCTGGTGTTGATATCGGAACTTCTTTCGGTATCGCAGAAGAAGGTGATGGCCAACGTTTTCGCACCGATATCACAATAGGTGCCAATTTTGATGACGGACGTGGTAACGCAGTTTTGAGCATTGGCTATCAGAATATCGATTCCGTGCTTCAGGGCGATCGTTCATTCTCTCAGGACGCACTGTTCATTGAGGGGTCGAAAATTGGCTCAGGAACATCTGTGCCAACGCGCTTAAACGGTCAACAATATGATCCGGCTACGGGTGATCTGGTTGATACGTATAATACGTTTAACTTTGCGCCATTTAACTATTTTCAAACTCCATTAGAGCGCTTCAACGTTTTTGGTTCGGCTCGTTATGAAGTAACGGACAATATTGAAGTCTATACCAAGGGCATGTTCACCAAAAGTACTGTTAGCTTGCGGTTAGCGCCTTCCGGTCTGTTTGGTGATACTTGGCAGATGCCTCTGAATAATCCGTTCATTAACGACTCGATCCGTAATCAGCTCTGTGATGACAATGGCGTTGATCCAGCTAGCTGTACAGCAGCTGGTGCGGCTACTGATCCAAGTGATCCGAATTATCTAGAGGTTCCCACTATAATTAACCGTCGCTTGGTTGAGATGGGTCCCCGTGAAACGGATTATGTCACTAACCAGTTCCAAGTTTGGTCAGGTGTGCGTGGCTCGATCACCGACAATATTGATTTTGATGTTTACGGTACTTATGGCGAGTCGGATCGCGCCCAGACAAATCGCAACTGGGGCCTGAAATCTCTGGTACAACAATCATTGCGTGCAAATGATGCAGATACCTGTGCCGATCCTTCGAACGGATGTGTTCCAATTAATTTGTTCGGCAATGGTCAAAGCATTTCGGACGCTTCGGTCGCATTTTTCAATAAGCCTAGCGGGCAGACCGTTAAAACCTCTCTTGCTGTGGTAAACGGTAGTATTTCTGGCGACCTTGGTTCAGAGAGCTTCCTGTTTGCAGATACGCCAATCGGTTTCGCCATTGGTGCTGAATATCGCAAATATACTGCTGAACAACTTTCTGATTTGGCTAGTGGTACGCAGGACGAAGTTTTGGGAACAGGCGCGCCTTCACCAAGCTTCAAGGGCGAGTATGATGTCAAAGAAGTATTTGGTGAGTTGATCGTTCCAATCGTTGAGAATGTACCAGGTATTTACAACCTGACATTTGAAGGTGGTGTCCGTTACTCTGATTACTCCAATTCAGGCGGCAGCACGACTTGGAAAGCAGGCGGTAGCTGGGAACCGATTGAAGGTTATAAAATCCGTGGTATTTACCAGCATGCAGTTCGTTCACCTAACATTGGTGAATTGTTCTCACCTGTTGTTACCGGTTTGACAGCTTTGTCGACAGACCCCTGTGCAGGTGCGAACCCCGTCGGTAATGCTCAGTTGACGGCAGTTTGTATCGCACAAGGTGCGCCGGCGTCATCAATTGGTAGCATCCCGGTTCCTTCAGCATCACAGATTAACGCTACTTCTGGCGGTAATCCGGATCTTGGACCTGAAACAGCAAACAGCTATACCATTGGTGTAGTGTTGACGCCTCCATCGATCCCAGGCTTGGCAATTACAGCCGATTATTACCACGTAAAGGTCAAGGGTGCGATTACAACACCGACACCTGGTGATATTATTGACCCATGCTATGTTGATTTCGATGCTACGGCTTGTGCGTTGATTAAGCGTAACCCTCTGAACGGTTCACTGAACGGTGGTGGTGATACGCCTGGTCTGCTGTTGCAATTGACCAATCAGGGTATAATCGAAACCTCTGGTATCGATTTGCGTGTCGGATATCAAATGCCTACCAGCTTCGGTAAAGTCTCGTTTGATTTTAACGGTAACTGGACAGAGCAGCTGAAATTCAAAGCTAGCCCTGCTTCGATCAACCGCGAATGTCTCTCCTTCTATGGTGAGAACTGTGAACCTATCACTCCAGAATTCAGCTTTAACGCTCGTACGACCGTTAGCCTGGGTGATACAGTTGACGTTTCGTTGTTGTGGACATGGATTGATGGTGTTTCGCTTGAACCACTCAGCGCGTCATTTGGCGGTGCTTTGGATGAATATTCCTCGATCAGCGCCTACAGCTATTTCGATCTGACGACACGTTTCAGCGTGACCGATAATTTCGAAATGACTGCCGGTGTTCAGAACCTGCTAGATAAGAAGCCACCAGTCGTAAGCTCATTCATCGGAGGAAGTTCATATAACTCGGGTAATACTTATCCGACGACATATGATGCGATAGGACGTCGCTTCAACGTAACGGGCCGTCTGCGCTTCTAATTCGCAGAGACTATAAGCATTAAGGAGCGGCGGGATATTTCCTGCCGCTCTTTTTTTGTATAAAATTAGCGAGGCGATGGTAGTTCAACATCAATGATTAATATGTTCGATACTGACGATGTCATAAGGCGCGCCAAAAGCCTGGCCGGGGCGGGACAATTTGATCAAGCTATCGCTCTTGTTCGTTTGGCGCTCAAAGAAAATCCAAATAATGGCAAGCTATGGCATATGCTGGGGATAGTGCACCGGATGGAGCAGGATTCCGCTGCATCTTTAGAGGCTCTCGAAAAAGCACTGGACTATCAACCCGAAAACCCGGTGATTCATCACGCTATTGCGCGAGTCACGATGGAAGCGGGGCTACCAGCCGTTGAAAAATTCGACAACGCCCGGCAATTTGCGCCTAATGATGGGTCGATAATCATTGGCCGAGCCGCAGCCCAAATGGCATTGGGGCAATATGATCGCGCTATCGAGGATTTACAGCTTATTCTCGCCAGTAACCCATTGTGGTTGGAAGGGCATGAGCTGCTTTCTCAAGCTCGCTGGACAGCAGGGGATAAAGAAGGCTTCATAGAATCTTTTATTACAGCGCTTAAAACTTACCCGCAAAATGGAGCTCTTTGGACCCAATGTATTAATACGTTATTTCAAGCCGAGCGGTTTGCGCAAGCTTCCGAAATGGTTGCTGAGGCCAGAAAAATACTAGGCGATAGCCGTGGACTAACAGTCTATGATGCAATCTGTGCCTCGGAACTTGGCGAAACAAAAAAAGCAGAGCAGCTATTCAATACTTTGACCCCGATAACAGAGATCGCTCTGGCGGTTCGGTACATGCGCCATCTTCTTAGAATGGACGATATTAAGGCAGCGACTCGTCTTGGAGAGAGTTTTATCGGGAACATTGAAGCCAACCAGATATGGCCCTATCTCTCATTAGCTTGGAGGGCGCTTGATGATGAGCGCTGGAAATGGCTGGATGATCAAGCTGGCCTAGTACAGATCTATGATTTGGATCAGCAAATAGACATTGCGAAATTGGCACAGTGCCTAAGATCCATCCATGTTGCTAAAGCTGATATGGTAGGACAATCAGTTCGCGGCGGTACGCAGACGGATGGTCCGCTTTTTGCTAGAATTGATCCGGAAATCCGCACTCTTAAGTCGGTAATACAATCGGTCGTCAGGCAGCATGTGAGCGAGCTTCCGCCAGCTGATCCAACACATCCCATTTTGCGCTATAAACAACCGGATTCGATCAGTTTTTCCGGATCATGGTCTGTGCGTTTGAAGGAGAAGGGCTTTCACACCAATCATGTTCATCCGATGGGATGGTTCAGCTCCGCGCTCTATGTCAATGTTCCGGATAAAGAGAAAATGGGACCGTCACCTGCTGGCTGGCTAGCTCTGGGTGCCCCACCACCAGAGCTGAACCTTGATTTACCGGCCATTCGTCAAATAGAACCAAAGACTGGTCGTCTGGTTATTTTCCCGTCAATCATGTGGCACGGCACATTGCCTTTCGATGAAGGCGAAAGATTGTCAGTGGCATTCGATGTAGCGCAACCGGCTATAATAACTGATTTAGATTAGCGGCGCTTTTAATATCATTTCGATTTCGGCCGCCTCTGCGACTTTCTCTGCCCAGAATGTAACTTTTCCTATTTCATCAGCATGGGGGGACTCGCCTATGGATTGTTCTTCTCGTCGGCCTTGGCGGTTAAATTCAGTCCCGTGTTTTGAATGACTATTGAAAGCCGGACCACCCACAATCTGTCCTATTTGTTCGTCATTTAAATTCAATTGATATAGCTGAGCCATAGCGGAAATTGCGCTATCCGGCTTTTCCAGTAATGTTTCACTATTGATTGATTTTATCCTATCCGAACCGAAGGTCCGGATGAGTTTTTGAAATATTCCCTGTTGAATCAACCAGCCGGCTGCTGCGATCTGTAAATCGGTTTGACGGAAATATTGTTCATCATCAAAACCAAGGTCGATTAGCTTCATCTTATGCAATACGGCAAACTGCTCACGCGCCCATAATCGGCCAGTAATCTGTTTTCTTGCGATTGACCCCAGAAATACTGGTAGGGGAGCATGAATAATCACTGCGCGTGATTCCGGTAGAATATGCATGAATTGTTCAGCCAACCCGTTGACCACACAGGAAGGTTTGATGATTGTTGCTTCAGGCGGGCTAAAGGGACGTGCCAGCAATCCGAGGACATCATGGATTACGCCGCGGGCATATTTTTTGTCGGGTGTCTGAAAATAATATCCCGTCGCATCTTGAAGAATAACCGGCTCTTTTAGACCCATGGAAGTATTTTCTATGTCAAACGCCCGCGCCAATAATGTTGAACAGCAAAAACCGGAATGTAGAATGAAATGTGCAGTGTTTTTCGAAGCGGAGGGTAAAACCACTTCACTGCGATCAAATATTCTTCGCTCCAGATTATCGTGCAAATATTCATCCGAAATAAATGTGACGGATTGGTGAACTTTTCTTGTTGCATGAACGAAATGGATCTTGTCCCCATCAGGCTGATAACGGTGGGCAAGCCATTCCGGGTTCTGGGCTATATTAAGTTTGTTATCACTTGATTGCACCATATTATGGTGCACTGACTTAAACGCTGAAGCAAGAAAAACCGCATGACCGCGCAGACATTGTAGTTTAAAAGTTATTCGAATATCATGTAGAAAAATTACAGAGAGGGGAATATTAGTGCACGTTAAATTGGCAATATTGACATTGACCACAGCATCTCTGCTGGGCTTAGGAGCGCCCGGTATCGCTGCTCAAGAAGTGAGCGATGCCAAAGCAGACAAGGCATCTGAAGTCACTGATGATTCGCACGTTATTAAATGCGAACGGCAAGCAGTTACCGGGTCACGTGCCCGCAAAAAACGCGTTTGCCTGACCATGGCGGAATGGCGTGCAAGACGCGAAGCCGGGCGGCGGACAGCAGATGATTTTATTTCAGATGCTAATAAAGGATTTCCTGAAGTCAATTAAAGCTTTTGATGGCCCCAAGCGTTTAATTTCAGGCACCGCCATTTCTGCCCACCGCATTCATCTCCAAAGCTCCGTCGCCTTCGTCTATCTGCACGGTGCTGCCATCGGGGACATTACCGCGCAATATCATGTCGGCTAGCGGGTCTTGCAGATATTTCTGGATTGCCCGTTTCAGCGGCCTTGCACCATATACAGGGTCATAGCCGACCCGGCCCAGCCAGCGTTTGGCTGCGTCGGTGAGCTCCAGTTCGATTTTGCGATCTTTTAGCAGTTTCTGCACGCGGCCAACCTGAATCTCGACAATCGGGGCCATATGTTCCTCGCTCAGCCTGTGGAACAGGATGATCTCGTCAAGCCGGTTCAAAAACTCTGGACGGAAATGCGCGCGGACGACTTCCATTACTTGCGGCTCAACATCCTTGACGGTCTGATCTTCGGTCATGTTCGCCATATATTGGCTGCCCAGATTGGACGTCAGGATGATCAATGTGTTGGAAAAGTCCACCACCCGGCCTTGTCCGTCTGTCAAACGGCCATCATCAAGAACTTGCAGCAACACGTTAAACACATCGCCATGGGCTTTTTCAACTTCGTCAAACAGGATGACCTGATAAGGACGACGGCGTACGGCTTCGGTAAGGACGCCGCCTTCTTCGTAGCCGACATAGCCGGGAGGCGCACCGATCAGGCGGGCGACGCTATGCTTTTCCATAAATTCGGACATATCAATGCGGACCATCGCCTGATCATCGTCAAACAGGAAGCCGGCCAGCGCCTTCGTCAGTTCGGTTTTACCGACCCCGGTGGGGCCAAGGAACAAAAAGCTACCGAGCGGACGATTAGGATCTTGTAGTCCCGCACGCGAACGGCGGACAGCCGCAGATACGGCGTCAACGGCATCTTTCTGGCCAATGACCCGCTTGCCGATAAGCTCTTCCATAGCGAGCAGTTTATCACGCTCCCCTTCCAGCATTTTATCCACCGGAATACCGGTCCAGCGCGACACGACGGAGGCAATGTCCTCGCTGACCACTTCCTCGCGCAACATCGCGCCCTCGGTCGCGCCGCTGGCTTCTTCCAACTGCCGTGTCAGGTCGGGAATCTTGCCATAGCTAAGCTCACCGGCCTTGGCGAGATCGCCAGCACGTTCGGCTTGCTCCAGCTCCAGCCGCGCCGCATCCAGCTGCTCTTTCAAATAGGCTTCGGCGTGGATTTTGTCCTTCTCACCCTGCCAGCGGGTAGTCAGTTCAGAAGACTGCTGCTCCATCTCGGCCAGTTCTTTTTCCAATGCTTCAAGACGGCTTTTCGATGCGTCATCGCTTTCCTTGGATAAGGCTTCCCGTTCGATTTTAAGCTGGATGATCCGGCGATCGAGCGTTTCGATTTCTTCCGGTTTCGACTCCACTTCCATCCGGATACGCGATGCCGCTTCGTCCATCAGGTCGATGGCTTTGTCAGGCAGAAAACGGTCGGAGATATAGCGATGGGATAAAGTGGCTGCGCTCACCAAAGCGCCATCAGTAATCCGCACGCCATGATGCAATTCATATTTTTCTTTTAGGCCACGCAGGATTGAAATCGTGTCTTCCACCGTCGGTTCGCCAATAGTGACCGGCTGAAAACGCCGCTGCAACGCAGGGTCTTTTTCGACATATTTCTGATATTCATCCAGCGTTGTTGCGCCAATACAATGCAGTTCGCCGCGGGCCAATGCCGGTTTCAGCAGGTTGCTGGCATCCATGGAGCCTTCCGAAGCGCCTGCGCCTATCAATGTGTGCATTTCATCAATGAACAAGATGATTTCACCATCGGCGCCGCGCACCTCGTCCAGCACGCCTTTCAGCCGTTCCTCGAACTCCCCGCGATATTTTGCGCCGGCAATAAGCGAACCCATATCCAGCGCCATAAGACGACGGTCTTTCAAACTGTCCGGCACATCGCCATTGGCGATGCGTAGCGCCATGCCTTCGGCAATCGCGGTTTTACCGACACCCGGTTCGCCAATTAACACAGGGTTATTCTTTGTGCGGCGGGCCAGAATCTGGATCGTGCGGCGGATTTCTTCATCGCGACCAATGACCGGATCCATTTTGCCATCACGCGCTGCTTCGGTAAGGTCGCGGGTAAACTTCTTAAGGGCGTCATAGCGGTCTTCCGCCGAAGCGGTGTCGGCTGTGCGTCCACCGCGCAGCTCGTTAATCGCACTGTTGAGAGCGTCGGCGCTGACACCCGCATTGGTCAGTGCTTTTCCCGCTTCCGTATCTTTGGACAGCGTGAGGGCCAGCAACAGGCGCTCCACCGTAACATAGCTGTCGCCCGCTTTTTCGGCAATCTGTTCAGCTTGATCCAGCACGCGCACGGCGTCATTGTTCAGACCGGGTGTCTGCTGTGCTCCGCTACCCGAAACCGCCGGGATTTTTTCCAGAGCCTTATCAACTTCTGTAATGGCCAGCTTGGCATTGCCGCCAGCTTTGGTGATGAGACCGGATGCCATGCCCTGATCGTCTTCGAGAAGAGCCTTGAGCAGATGCGCGGCGGTAATCTGCTGATGGTTCATGCGGATGGCCACAGTCTGTGCCGATTGCAAAAAGCCTTTGGCGCGATCAGTAAATTTTTCGAGGTTCATTTGCTGGTCCTGTAGTTTGTTCGTCTAGTCAGTATAGTTTTCTATTCAGTTATAGTGCCGTCAATAACGACTGTTTATCTGTAACTTATATGGTAAGTCCGGCGATGAGTAAAAGGGGCTAACAATAAATCACCGCCTCGCGGAAGGAAAAACAAGTGAAACTATTAAAGCGCGCGGGCTTGGTTTTCTTAGTATTTTTGGCCGTTATTGCCACTGGCCTGATGATATGGGAACCGCTTGGTGTTTCGCCTGAAACACCGCCGCCATCGCGTGATTATGAAGCGCGGATTGTCCGCGATAATTTCGGTGTTCCGCATATTTTTGGCAAGACAGACGCCGATGTAGCCTATGGCGTAGCCTATGCCCATGCCGAGGATGATTTTGCGACCTTGCAAGAGGTGACAGCGATGACACGCGGGCGACTGGCAACGCTCAACGGCGCTGATGCTGCTCCGGTTGATTATGTTGCTGCGCTACTGGATGTAGGCGGCACGGTGGAGCGTCAATATGATGGCTTGCCAGCGAATGTGCGGGGGGTGCTCGATGGTTATGCTTCGGGTCTGAATGCTTATGCTGACGAACATCCCGAAGAAATCAGCCTGTCAAAACTGTTTCCGGTCAATGGGCGTGATATTGCCGCCGGTTTTGTCTTGCGGTCCCCGTTTTTCTTTGGATTGAATACACCGATACAGGCACTGATCGAGAATAGGCCGCTGCGCCGTGAAGGTGGTCCAAGCCTGTCTGCCCCGGTTGAAAACCGCACGGTGCATCCGCTGAGCGAGGATAAAATTGTAACGCCGGTAGGCTCTGACCCGGATGAAAATGGTTCCAACGGCTATGCACTTGCGCCAAAGCTGTCGGTTGAAGGAAAGACCCGTCTGATTTCCAATTCACATCAGCCTTTGCGCGGCAATGTCGCCTGGTATGAGCTGGTCGTGCATAGTGATGAGGGGTGGGATTTCGCCGGAGCCAATTTCCCGGGATCGCCTTTCCCGTTTCTGGGACATAACAAGCATCTGGGTTGGACCAACACAGTGAACCGTCCCGATCTTATCGATATTTACAAACTGACGCTGAACGAAAAAGGCACTGCTTATCGTTTTGATGGTGAGTGGTTGCCGCTGGGTAAGAAACATATCTGGCTGAAGATCAAATATGGGCCATTTGTCATCCCCTATCCGAAAATGGTTTACCGCTCTGTTCACGGGCCGGTTATCCGAAACGATAGCGGTGCTTACGCGTTGCGCTATGCGGGCATGGATCAACTCGATATGCTCACACAATATTACCGGATTAACAAAGCCCGCGATTTCTCCGAATGGCAAGCAGCAATGGCGGGGCAGGGCGTTCCGGCGACGAATTTTATTTATGCCGATGCCAAGGGCAATATCGGAATGTTTTATAACGCGATGTTTCCGGACCGTTCCCCCGGATTTGATTGGCGCACCGTGCTTCCCGGCGATAATTCCAAGGCACTATGGCAAAATACCCTGCCTTTCACGCGGGTTCCGGCGCTGATCAACCCGGCATCGGGCTATGTCATGAATGCGAATAACACGCCCTATATTGCAGCGGGGCCGGGCAATGAGCTAAAACGCGACACTTTCTCGCCGCTCATGGGGATAGAGGATGACCAGACCAACCGCTCGCGGCGGTCGATCCAGTTACTCGAAGCCGCCATTGCAGCGGATGGTAGAATCAGTGATGCGGAAATCCGGCGGATCAAATATGATACGGCCTATGTTCGGGCGGGATATGCGAAAGACTGGATGGACAAGATTGCTGCGCTGGATCTGAAAGATCATCCGCAACTGGCCAAGGTACAGGCGCTCCTCGCCAAATGGGATTGGAACCTTGATGGCAAGGGGGCTGCCGACACGCTCGCGCTAATGGTGCTGCGCCCTGCTAACAAAGCCCATTACCAACGCGGTAAAGTCCCTGACCCTAAGGTAATATTACAGGAAACGGTTGATCATCTGAATAAATATTTCGGCAAGATTGATCCGCCGATGCTTGATGTCTTGCGTCTGCGTCAGGGGGAGGTCGATCTACCGATTGACGGGGGCAATGACACGATCCGCGCTTCTACCCTGTGGGACGTGGACGATGACGGGCGGCTGTCTGTGCGCCACGGTGACAGTTATATAATGTTTGTTGAATGGGATAAAACGGGGAAGGTATCGTCCCGCTCAATCCAGCCGTTCGGTTCTGCCACAACGCGGCCCGATAGTCCGCATTATACGGATCAGATGAAGCTGTTTGTGGATAAAAAGCTGAAACCTGTCTGGTTCGATCCCAAGCTATTAGAGAAAAATAAGGCGAGCGAAAAAACTGTCAGGTCAATCAGAAAATAGCCCAATAAAAGACCATCAAAAAAGCGTGCGGCCCGTTTTATCAAGGCCGCACGCTTTAATTTAAGGTCATAGCCTAATCGACGCTATCGTTTTAGAAACGCCCGCGAACGGTGATACCATATGTTCTTGGTTCAGCAAGGAAAGCCGAGTAAGTTTGCTGAGAAGCGACAAATGGCGTGTTGAAGGCAACTTGCGTATAATCAACATCGAACAGGTTTTGCGCCCATCCTTCTATCGACCATCTGCCGTCTGGACCGCGTAGACCGATACGTGCGTTTACCAGCGTGTAGCCGTCTTGTTCCTTACCAAACAGCAAGTCCGATCCGGTATTATAATCACCGGTTGTACGGGCGTTAATATAGAACAGACCAGACATACCGCTATTACCGATTGGCGGCGTATAGGAAAGAGATGCGGTAGCGGTGAGTTCCGGAGCGTTGGAGAGATTATCCCCCGGAAGCAGGCGCAGAGCCGGATCAAGCGGAGTTCCGGTATCACGGCCAACCAGATTATTTTCATAACTGGTGTCGGTGTATGTCAGGCCCATGGTGACATTAAGATCACGGATGGGGTTGAGAGAGGCTTCCATCTCAAGTCCCTGAGCTACAACGCCATATTTGACGTTATCGGGATTACAAGCACCTGTCGTTCCGTCAGTGTCTCGATCGGCACCGCCCAAATCATCGCTACACGAGTTGATATTCTGAACCAGGAACACAGATCCATTGAACGTGTTGAGCTGGAAACTGTCAAATTGTTGACGGAAAGCCGCTACGCTCAGAGAAAATTCCCGCGTTGAATATTTTGCACCAATTTCAAATGCGTCCACCGTTTCCTGATCAAATTGCAGGTTGGCGGTGTCCCCGGCAACAGCAGGATTAACCAGTGTCGACTTTGTCAAAGCAGATCGGTCAAGGTTAAAACCACCTGCTTTGTAACCGCGCGAATAGCTGCCATAAAGCATCAGATTTTCTGTCGGTTTATAAGACAGAATGGCCGTGCCGGTAAATTCATTCTCGTTGCGGCTATCGCTTAGCGAAACACCGTCAAGTTCCGAGGTGGAATTACCCTGACAGGATAGGCCGATTATACCGGCAGCCAATGCATTGAGCGGACCACCCAGCAAAGGTGTAAATAATGCCCGCTGAGTGGGGCACATGGTGTTGTCATTGCCAAAGGTAGCGTCGAAATCCTTGGTTTCGTTGGTGTAGCGCAGCCCCACAGTCAGGTCGAGCTTGTCGGTAACGTGGAAAATATTATGCGTGAAAAACGCGAAATTCTCGCTTTTCTGGTTATAAATATCGCCCGTGCCGCCACGGTCGTTTATCTGCGCCAGATTATCCAGACCGGCGAAGATCAGCGGGGTTGCGGGACCAAAGGCACCTGCACCCCCGTTAGCAGCCAATAATGCTGCTCGCCCACCGGCGCTCAAGCATCCGGTGCTGGTGGGTGAGGCAAGAGCAGGGTTAACCGCATTGACGACCCGGCATGGTGCAAAAGCCCCATATTGTGTGCCGAAACGCAGATTATCGCGCACCTCAAGTTTTTCGTTGGCATAGAAACCACCGATCAGCCAATCCAGCTTGTCATCGAACAATGATCCTTGCAGCCTTAATTCCTGCGTGAAAGTTTTAAACTCACGCGCACCGGCATTTCTATTGGGCTCGCGGTAGAGGATATCCACGCCGGTGTAATCCGTGTCAGAGGCCTGAAAGTTGGAATATTCACGATAAGCCGTGATAGATGTCAGGTTTATATTACCCAATTCTGCATTGATCTCTGCGGAAACGCCATAATCCTCTGTCTCTCCTGCATAGGAGCGGCCCGGCGTAATATATATGTCCCGGTTGAACGTGCTCTGGTTCAGTGCGTTAGGATTTTGGCCCAGAGCCAACAGCACCGGAATGATCGGGTTCGCCGGATCGGTGAGGGCGGGAGCACCCGGTTGCGGGCGGGTAAAGCCATCCAGACCGGGGCTAACACGTGCCAGCGGTGCAAACTCGGGCTGCACAAATGTCGCCGCACAACAGGATTCATCCTTTTTCGAATAATCGCCAATCAAACGGACGGACAGTGTCTCGCTGGGCTCGATGAGCAATTGGCCACGAACAAGATAACGGTCTTTATTGTTAACATCGGTATCGTTTACAACATCATTATAGAAGCCATCCCGTTTCAGGAAAACGCCATCAATACGGGCTGCGATATTCTCGCTTAAAGGAGCATTTACGCCACCTTCCAGACGAATTTGGTCATAATTGCCATAGGTCGCCGCAGCATGTCCGGAAAATGTAAATTCCGGCTGCGCTGTGGCAATGTTGATCATGCCAGCGGATGAGTTGCGTCCGCCAAGTGTCCCTTGTGGTCCGCGCAGGATTTCAACCCGGTCAATCGGACCAAGCTCGCTAAGCGCGTTACCGCTGCGCGAGCGGTAAACACCGTCAATGAACACGGCGACCGAGCTTTCCAGACCGGGATTGTCGCCCACGGTGCCAATGCCGCGGATACGGGCGGAGCCATTGGCTTCATTGCCGGTCGAGGAAACGAGCAGCGACGGCGCGAGCTGGTTTAATTCACGAATATCGGTGGCACCGCTTTTTTCCAATTGTTCTGCCCCGACGGCTGAAACAGCGATGGGAACATCGGATAAGGCCTGTGTCCGGCCCTGTGCGGTCACCACGATAATATTGTCATCAAAAACCGAAGCGCGCTGTTCAGCTTGGGCTGATCCGGTATTTTCTCCCGTTGCAGATTGCGCGTAAATGGGAGCAGACGAAATTGCCGCCATCGCGAATGCACATGCAGATAGTCTTAAACCAGCTTTCATAATATACTCTCCCAAAAGTTATTTTTTATGCATCCAAGTTTATCCAACACTTGCTAGATTACAAACTGTAATCGAATAATGCGTTATTATTTCCTATAAGGTGTGACCTAATTGTCAGCTGGTATTACCGTTCATCTGGGGATGAATTTGTAAATATTGCTTAACCACTTAGTATTTTAACTAAATAGAATATTCGCCCAATTCAGCGAAAGACAAGAACCAAAGATAACATCCCCTCAACAGGCTGCATATCATCGCCATACTGAACGTCTTGAAACTATTCTATGTCCACTTGTTCCAATAACCGGAGGTGCCGTTTTTAAGTTTTATGTTTTACAGCGTAGCGAGCAACGCAAGGACAACGCCGCTCACTACCAGAAACAATCCCGCTGCTTCGTGCCATTTTACGGGTTCGCGCAGATAGAAATGTGCAAAGCCGACGGTAAAAATAATTTCTACCTGCCCGACAATTCGCACGAGCGCAGCAGGCGCAACCGCAAAGCCTATATACCAACATGCAGAACCAAGCGCGGATAATAAGCCGACCTGATTTGATGTTCGCCATGACTGCACCACGTCATATAAGGCCGGCCGGTCACGCAAGATTATCCAGATAAGATGAACACTGCTCTGAATGGCCATGACCGCGACAAGTGTGATCATCGCGGACCCGATTATGCCGGCTTGCGAGAGTTCTGCTGTTGCCAGTTTAATGGCGATTGCTGCAATAGCGAACATGGACCCCGCGCCAAGACCGCAAAGCGCTGCGGGCTGTGCCAATGCTTGTATGAGCTGCCGGGTCTTTATCCCCCGTCCTGCCAGCGCCAGTATCAAGATGCCTGCGACACCAGCGACAATCCCGAGCCATGCAAGTAGAGGCAGACGTTCATCAAAAAGCAGCGCGGTGACGAGCGCGACCTGCATTGCTTCGGTTTTTGAAAAGGCTGTGCCGACAACAAAACCGCGATGGCCAAATGCCATAATGAGCAATATTGTTCCTGCCATTTGGCCGATGCCGCCAAGTGCCGCGAAACCAATAAAGCTGAGCTTTAGCGGAGGGATGTAGCCGTCTTGCACCCATAGCCAGATCGCCAGAAAACCCATAGCAAAGGGCAGGCCATAGAGATAACGGACAAGCCCCGCTGCGCTAACACTGAGTTCAGAGCGCAGACGCTGTTGAAGCGCAGTGCGCCATGCCTGAAACAGCCCGCCCAGCATGGCGGCGGGAAGCCAGATAGGATTCATATTGCTTTATCAAGTCCGGCTAATAATAAAGCAGCTTGCAGATGCAATATTTGCCCGGATATATCGATTTCTAACGAGGGGCAATTCATGCGCTTTTCAGTGGATATAAAAATGTACAAGATTGTGGTTCTCCCCATTCATAACCACTTGCAATTCAATCTATCCACTTGTGGTAAGATAATGCATAAGATATAGATAGTATTCTAAGTAAATGGGAGGCTGGATGCAAGTCTATAGTGAAGATCGAAACAGAAGTTATCAGCGGCCTATACACTGCCCCATATCCGGTGGGTTAGCCATTTTATGACTGTTCTTGGCAAGACGGAACTCTCGTCATTACTCTCAACCTTCATGACCCGCGTCGCTGGTCCCGGTGTTCTGTCCGCTCTGGACCGTCTGTCGGGCGGAGCAAACATGGAAAGCTGGGCGTTTGACTGGGATGCAGGCGATAGTCCCCGCGCTTATGTACTGCGCCGTGCGCCATCAGCGGATTATATGGAAGGGCGCCCTTACGCCCATGTGGACGAGGCGGCACTGGTAATAGCTGCCCATGATGCAGGAGTGAAAGCACCCGAAGTCATTGGCGTGCTTGGTGATCAGGACGGCATGGGAACCGGCTATATCATGCGGCGTATCATCGGGGAGGTTAATCCCGCCAAGATACTGGCCGCGCCGCCGCCTTCGCTGCTGAGTGACCTTGGCCGTGAACTTGCACGCATCCATGCTGTTCCCGCAGACAGGATCCCGGCAGCGATCCCGGCGTTGGATATTGCCGCGGAACTAGCCGAATATAAACAACGCTTTCTCGATTATGGTGGCGACCGGCCGATCATCGCTCTGGCGATCAAATGGTGTGAAGATAATCTGCCCGAACCGGCTGCATCCGTGCTCGTTCACGGTGACTACCGCATGGGTAATATCATGGTGGACGAAAACGGTCTTGCCGGTGTGCTGGACTGGGAACTGTCGCATCTTGGCGACCCGCATGACGATCTTGCTTATGGCTGCATGACCGTTTGGCGTTTTGGCCAGCTTGACCGGCCAGCGTTCGGAGTTGGCGCGCTGGAGGAATATTTTGCGGCCTATCGACAAGCTGGCGGCGCAGCAGTTGATCCGCAGCGCTTTCATTTCTGGCTCATATTCCGCACCCTGTGGTGGGCGCTTGGTTGCCTGCAAATGGGCGAGGCATGGCGGAGCGGAGCCGATGCGACTGTCGAGCGCGTCGTGATTGGTCGGCGGACCGCCGAGCAGGAACTTGATTTGCTGATGCTATTGGAAGGTGAGGCGCCGGAGGCCGAAAGAAACCGGGCGTTACCATCTTCCCCCGCCGCTCCGCCAAAACCAAACGGGGAACCGGCAACGCAAGAGATTGTTCAGGCTGTGCGCGACTGGTTAAGAGATACAATAAAGCCTGGAACAAGCGGCCATGCAAAATTCGAGGTTGCCGTTGCTATGAACGCGCTAGGTATTGTTATGCGTGATCTTGATGCGAATGTATCCGCCGAAGACAAGGCGCAGACGGATGCCATATTGACCGGCGCGGTGACGCTTGCGGATTCCGGGGTGCTGGCGCAGCTACGGCGTAGCGCTCTCGATAAATGTGCGGTTGATAGCCCGAAATATGCCGCGCTTGCCTGTGCACGCAACCTATGGGGCAAATAGTCCACGGCACATGAAATCAAAAGGAGTAGATGATGAATTTTTCCATACCGGATGACTTGCAGGCCTATCTTGATGAACTGGATGCGTTTATCGAGGCGGAGATCAAGCCCCTTGAACAAGTCGACGACAATATCCGCTTCTTTGACCATCGCCGCGAACATAGCCGGACCGACTGGGACAATCAGGGTCTGCCGCGCGAAGAATGGGAGGACTTGCTCAAACAAGCGACGCGCAAGGCCGATGCCGCTGGTCATTGGCGGTTTTCTGCGCCCAAGAAATATGGCGGCAAGGATGGATCCAATCTGTGGATGGCAGTCATCCGCGAACATTTAACTGCCAAGGGGCTGGGCCTGCACAATGATTTACAGAACGAACATAGCATTGTCGGTAATTTCCCGTTTGTCGCCATGTTCGAGCAATTTGCGAATAGCGATGAGCAGAAGCAGGAATTTATTTTGGGAGAGTTCGAAGGGACGAGGCGCACGGCCTTTGGTCTGACAGAGCCCGATCATGGCAGCGATGCGACCCATATGGAAACGCGAGCAGTCCGCGAAACCCGCGACGGCGTTGCAGGCTGGCTGATTAACGGGCGCAAAATGTGGATTACCGGCATGCATGTTGCAAGCCATTGTGCAACCTTTTGCCGCACAAGCGGGGATGACGGCGATGCAAAGGGTATTTCCTGTCTGCTGGTTCCCACGGGCACGCCGGGAATGACGGTCGATGAATATATGTGGACGTTCAACATGCCGACGGACCATCCGCACATGACCTTTACCGATGTATGGGTTCCCGATAGCGCGCGGCTTGGTCCGGTCGATGGCGGATTGTCGATAGCGCAGAGTTTCGTCCATCAAAACCGCATCCGTCAGGCGGCGTCATCATTGGGAGCGGCGGTATTTTGTATCGAGGAAAGCGTGAAATATGCCCGTGAACGCAAACCTTTCGGGCAGGCGCTGGCAAAAAATCAAGCCATCCAGTTTCCGCTTGTCGAACTGAAAACACAGACCGAAATGCTGCGTCTGTTAATTCACAAGACCGCATGGGAAATGGACAATATGCCGCATAAAGAGATTGAGCATCAATTGTCGGACCGCGTATCAATGTGCAATTACTGGGCTAACCGGCTGTGCTGCGAGGCTGCTGATCGGGCGATGCAGGTTCATGGCGGCATGGGCTATTCCCGGCACAAACCGTTCGAACATATCTATCGCCACCATCGCCGCTACCGCATTACCGAGGGCGCAGAAGAAATCCAGATGCGTAAAGTTGCGGCCTATCTGTTTGGCTATCTTGGGCCGCGCAAGGAAACATTGGGCAAGATTTGATTATATGATTTGCAGGGATCAGTCAGCAAACCGTAGGCTGATCCCGCCCAGACCATCAATCTCAGCGCTGAAACTGTCACCGGGCAGCGCAGCAACCATTGGCCCCAATGCGCCTGAAAGGATGATGTCGCCGGCCTTCAGCGGGCTGCCCTGCGTAATGCGTATCGAAGCGAGCCAGGCAAGTGCATACAATGGATTGCCCAGACAGGCCGCGCCGCTGCCTTCCGAGGCAAGCACGCCGTTTTTCTCCATCCGCATCGTGGAACCGATAAGATCTATGTCCGAAAGTTCCACTTGCTGCTTGCCAAGGATGTACATTCCCGAGGAGGCATTATCCGCCACCGTATCGACATAGGTGATATCCCAATCAGCTACCCGGCTGTCGACAATTTCAAGCGCGGGAAGCGCATAGGAAATGGCATCGGCCAGTTCCATGCTATCTTCGCCCACGACAGTAATATCGCGGGCAAGGCAGAAGGCGATTTCTGCTTCGACTTTAGGCTGTAGCAATTTACCTGCTGGTATCACGCCATCATCGCTAACCGCCATATCAGCAAATAATATCCCGAAATCGGGCTGGTCCACGCCAAGCTGCTTTTGCACAGCTTTGGATGTCAGGCCAATTTTAGCACCGGTAATGCGGCGCCCTTGCTGCACCCAATGGTCCCGGTTCAATGCCTGTATCGCATAGGCGTCGTCCACGCTCGCCTGCGGCTCGCTATGGCGAAGCGGCGCGATAGTCGGCCCTGCATAAGCGCTGCGTAATTTGGCGGCGTGAAACGAAAGATCAATCAAAATATTTCTCGCAGAATTGATGGTGGATCATCGCCCGGCAGTATGATTTTATAGTAGAATATTGTCCGGGCCGGATATGTTTTAAGCGGGTTGGTTATATATCTCCGTTGGTCCGGGATATTCGCGGCCATCATCGACACCGATTTCATGTTCAATCAGCGCGTTGACCATTTTGTTCAGCCGTAGGACTGTGGCGCGATATTTGGGGTCATTCGCAAGATTGACCAGCTCATTCGGGTCGGCATGGGTATCATATAGCTCCAGATCATTCATCCGGTTCAGCGTTTCCCAATCGGTCGGCGTGTGATGATGGGCCGGTGCAAAATAACGGGCGAATTTATATTTGCCGTCATGAACCCCGCGATGAAGCCGCCGTTTCGACAGGTCATATAATTTGGTAAAATCAAGCTCGCCCTTTTCCGGCATTGGCGGTCCTGCCTGCTCTTTGGGTAATGGTTCCCAATAATGCGCTACGGCATAGTTGAACAAATGCCCTCGTTTGTCGCGAGCGGTTGGTTTGTCGGGCGCAGTGAGCAGGTCAGATACGTCCAGACCGGGCAGGCCGGGAAAGCGGCCCGCCATTTCGCTGCCTGACATGCCGGCAAGGCTCATCAATGTCGGCGCGATGTCAATTGCCCCCATCAGGCCTTTGGTCGTACGTCCGCCGGGGAAATCCGGATGCGCGATAATCATCGGAATATTGGTTTCTTCGCGATACATCGTCGCGCCCTTTTGGCGCATGCCATGGGCGCCGGCGCGCTCGCCGTGGTCGCTGGTGTATATTATGATCGTATTATCAATCTGGCCGCTTTCTTTCAGCGCCCAGAGCAGTTGCGCTATGCGGCGATCAACGTCGCGCAAGCAGTTGTAATAATAGTTGATAAAGCGATGCCATGACGCTTCGTCATCATGGCGCATTTCTCCATAGAAGAAATTATTAAATTCCACGATTGCACGATGTGCTTCCGGCTTGGTCGAAAGATCGTCCTTGTAAAAACTTTCGGGCAGGTCGAACTTGTTATCAACTTCGTATAGCGGGTCGCCCGGTTCACGGCGCAACGGGCCGAGAATATCGGGGTGAGGCCGGCTTTCTGCCTGATTTCCTGTTGCATCATAGAACATGATGTCGTGCGGGTTGACGAGGCCGACGACCTGAAACCACGGTTTCCCACCCGCTTTGTCACGCCGAACATAATCGAAAATGCTGCGTGAGGCATCAGCGGCAACAAACATGTCCGACCGATAGCCGTCCCATGTCAGCCCCAGTTCCTCACCGTCAAAACCATAATCATGGAAACCGTATTTTACCATGTAATCTTCGGTGGTGGGATATATCTTGCCAGTGACGCGTGGCCAATTGCGTTCATGATTGATACGGCTGAGATGCCACTTGCCTTTATAGCTCGTGTAATAGCCTGCAGCCTGCATCATATGGCCAAGCGTAGGCATGTCTTCTGCAGGGACGGGATAGGGTGGCCTGTCGCTGTTAAGAAACATTCCCGTTTGTTGTGTGTGATGGGCCTGGAAAATTGTCGAACGTGACGGCGAACAAGGCGTCGTGTGGACATGGTAATTTTCAACGAGCATGCCGCGTTCCATCAATTCGCGGTGGGCAGGCAGTTTTTCCAGTAACCCGTCGGGATAGCTGGCGACGCTTTGTTCCTGATCTGTGACGATCATCAGGACGTTCATTTTTTTGCCGTTTTTGGCATAGGTCGGTATCGTAAGACCGGCGGCTGCCAAAGCGCCTATGCCCCCGACAAAACTCCGGCGATTTACGTTCCAACTCATATCTTCTCTCCAGTAATCCGGTCTATCAAACTGACCGATAATCTTTTGGGTATCGCCTGCGGTACAATAGCACCGCAGGCGAGGGGGTTAAAATTTAAAGGCGAGATCAACTCCAAATTCGCGTGGTGGCTGATAAAATTGCTGTACCGGGGTCGCTCCGGCAGAGATTGCTCCCGAGATCACATCCTGATCGGTAAGGTTCGATCCATAGAATGTGAGCTTCCATTTATCGTCATGACCCGCGACCGCGATGCTGGCATTCAGCATGACAACTTCCTTGCGGTAATAGCCCGGATCATTGTCGCGGCCCCAAGTGTTAAAGCGCGCAGAATAGCGGGCGTCACTATGTAGTTTGACTTGTCCGAAACTGGTCGGGATTACATAATCAGCCGCTATGCTGCCGCTCCATTTCGGAGCGTTAGCAAGCTCAAGGTTGGTCGAATCGGTCGGCACAGAAAAAGTACCGTTCGGGACGCCGTTGATCAAAATCGGTTCGGCCGGTCCGCACTGGCGCGGTTCAGGCGCACCGTTGGTGAACACGCCATCTGTGTCGGCACAAAAATCAGTATAACGAGCATGCAGATAGGCAAGGTTCGTGCTGATTGTGAAGTTGGATGTCGGGCGCAACATCGCCTCAACCTCGAAACCATAGATTTTCGCTGCGGCCACATTGGTGGTGATATTTTCAGGACGCACCACACCCATTTTTGTTACTGATGATTGAAGATCACGGTAATTGTTCACAAAACCCGCAACATTAAAACGCAGCAAACGATCAAATAAATCGGTTTTTGCTCCGATCTCATAAGCGTTTACACGTTCCGGATTATATGGCCCGATATTTTCGGGTATGGTTCCGCGTGAATTATATCCTCCGGCTTTATAGCCTTGTGAGTAATTGGCATAGACCATGACATCGGGTGTGACTTCATAATTAACCGTCAGGCGCGGTGTAAATTCTGACCATGACGATTCCAGGCTGCTCTGGAACGATGATATTTGATTGGAATTTACAAAAACCTGAGATGCAATGTCGTATTTTTTGCGGTCATGGCTGTAACGGCCACCCATTGACAGCGTCAATCCATCGGCCGGATGGGCGTTGACCAACATAAACGCCGCATAGCTTTCGGTGTCCTGATTTAACTGGGCCAATGTTGTAACAGCCGGATTGGCAAATACAGTGTTAAACTGCCGCCATTTGTCTGTCTGGTAATAAACACCAACGACAAAATCTACTGGCTCACCTTCGGGTGATACATAGCGTAATTCACCACTTTTGGACTCGCCCGAGAAATCACGGCCTACATCCAGTCCCGGCACGGGATTGATCAAACCGTCGAAATCGCCGCGTGTGACATAAGTGAGATGACGATAGCCAAGCACGGAAGTAATGGTGCCGTAGCCAACATCGAGATTTGATGTCCATGATCCGCCATAGCTTTCTGTATTGGCAATAGGATCAAACGGGATGGCCGACTTGCGAATGTCGTTTTTGACCTCATTCGGTAGCAAGTCCCAATTGGGATCGCCATTATCGAGCACATGAGGAGCCGGGCCAACTGTTTTTTGTTTGAGCCAGTCAACCACAATTGTGGAATCAAATGCGCCGCCCCGGTCATAATTAAGTGCACCGCGCACCGATTTGACATTAGCCCCGTTCAGCTTGTTGCCGGTAATGACGTTGCGGCTATATCCATTATAATCACGGAAGTTTACAGCCACCTTCGCCGCAAGAGCATCATCGGCAAAGCGGCCGCTGTTAATCTTGCCACGAAATTGTTTCAGACCATTGGATCCGGCGGTAAGGCGTACTTCTCCGCCAAAGTCATCGGTTGGTCGCGCGGAAATGACGTTGATTGTTCCGGCAAGATTGTTTTTGCCGAACAAGACGCCTTGAGGGCCTTTGAGCACTTCAATACGCTCAATATCAAACAGATCGAGCATGGTGCTGGATACGAACGGAATATATACGCCATCAATGATCGTGCTGACTTTGGGGTCGGCATTGGGATCAGGATCGGCTGTGCTCATCCCGCGGATAGAAATCATGGGAACATTGGCGACCAGACCTTGTGTCTGAAGAACCACATTGGGGGCAAGGCCGTTGAGACTGGTGATGTTGGTGCTGCCACTGGCTTCGACCAGTTCTGCGTTAAATGCGGAAATTGCGATCGGCACGTCCTGCACGCTTTCAGAGCGGCGCTGGGCCGTAACCACAATCTCGCCAAAAGCCTGATTCGCAGCAGGCTGGCTTGATGTCTGCTCAGCTGATGGCATCTGGTCCTGCGCATGTGCTGGCAGTGCAACAAGAGCCGTCGCGGTCGACAGCAATAATAATCGAATTTTCATCAGTTTCTCCCTATCAGCGGCCATTATATCCGCTTGTTTCCCCCCGAATGCGGATAGCGTTATAATCATAGCATCCGGTTTGTTGATTTGTCAGAGCGCAGCCAATTCCATGCGGTTCATTCAAGACCGGATTTTCTGCATCCCAAACGCGCTCTTAACATGGACAATGAATACTTCAAGTGCTAAGTAAACTGGCAAATCATAAGAAATTATGGTTAGATATCTGTGTGTTCTCGATAAATACTTAGAAATCTAACAGAAATATTGAATCATGCCGGTGGTTATCGCTGCGGGCAAAAAGGAAATCTTGACGTGATAAAATGGCATTTTGACATAGGAACGGCTGCACAAACTCTGCGTAGCCTTGCATCTAGCTGATGGCTATGTCTGCACCCCGCACACTGTATGACAAGATTTGGGACGCGCATGTCGTTGCCGAAGATGATGGAGAAACGCTCATCTATGTTGATCTTCATTTAATCCATGAAGTCACCTCACCGCAGGCATTCTCGGGGCTTGCTGCTGCGGGACGCAGTGTCCGGCAGCCGGCATTGGCCTTGGCGCTATCGGACCATAATGTGCCAACTATCAATCAGGATGCCGGTACAAGCGCTGTTACGGACGAAGAAGCACGGGCCCAGTTGGAGGCATTGGCAGAAAATGCCGACCGCGCAGGAATAGAGCGTTTTGCGATGGGCGATCCGCGCAACGGAATTGTCCATGTGGTTGGTCCCGAGCAAGGGCGTTCACAACCCGGCATGACCATTGTTTGCGGAGATAGCCACACATCAACGCATGGAGCATTCGGGGCGCTGGCCTTTGGTATCGGGACGTCGGAAGTGGAGCATGTTCTGGCAACGCAGACAATCCGCCAGCGCCGTTCCCGCAATATGCGTATCCACATTTCCGGGTCATTGTCACCGCATGTCTATGCCAAGGATCTGGCGCTCTATATTCTGCAACAAGTCGGTGTCGACGGGGCCACAGGACATGTTGTCGAATATACCGGCGAAGCCATCCGTTCCCTGTCCATGGAAGCGCGGATGACATTATGCAACCTGAGCATAGAGATGGGCGCAAGGGCTGGTCTGGTGGCTCCTGATGAAAAAACCTATGCCTATTTGAAGGATCGTCCTGCATCACCAGCTGGCGCAGAATGGGACGCAAAGCTAGCACAGTGGAAGCTGTTATCGAGTGATGCAGATGCTGTCTTTGACCGTGAAATAGTGATCGAGGCAAGCGCAGTCCGCTCGATGGTCAGCTGGGGGACCAATCCATCGCAAATAATTGCCATTGATGGACTGATACCTGATCCTGCTTCATTGAACGATCCCACTGCAAGGGGAGAGGCGCAGCGGGCGCTCGACTATATGGACCTGTCACCGGGCATGCCGATTGCCGGGGTGCGCCTTGACCGTGTATTTATCGGAAGCTGTACGAATAGCCGTATCGAGGATTTGCGCGCCGCCGCAGCGATTGTAAATGGCCGGAAAGTTGCCTCACATGTCGAAGCGATGATTGTGCCGGGGTCAGGTCTGATAAAAATGCAGGCGGAGGCCGAAGGCTTGGACCAGATTTTTCGTGATGCCGGTTTTGAATGGCGCCAACCCGGATGTTCAATGTGTGTCGGGATGAATGCCGACAAATTGCGGCCCGGTGAACGCTGTGGATCGACATCCAACCGCAATTTTGAAAACCGGCAGGGGCAAAGCGGCCGGACACATTTAATGAGCCCGGCTATGGCCGCTGCCAGTGCCATCGCCGGACATATTATTGATCCCGATAAGCTTTAGGCTGCTTGCTCAAACCGTTTAATCGCGTCGCTATGTTGTAATGACCGGGCAATGTCATCAAGCCCTTCGATCAGGATATAGCGGTCATTCGGGTCGATAGTAAATGCGATAGATTCTCCAGAGGCGAGAATGATTTCCTGCTCAACAAGATCAACGGTAATCGGTGCATAGTCTGATGCCACAATAGTTTCGCGCAGGTCGTGACAGACGGTATCAGGCAATCTTATCAGCAAAAGTCCGTTTTTGCGGGCATTGGCAGCGAATATGTCACCAAAGCTCGGCGCAATGATACAGCGTATTCCAAAATCGGTGACGGCCCAAACCGCATGTTCCCGTGATGATCCGCAACCAAAATTGCGGTCTGTAATCAAAATCTCGGCATTTCGGCATTGCGGGTGATTAAGAATAAATTCTGCACGTTCCGAGCCATCGGCATGAAAGCGTGCAGATTCGAAAAAATGCTTACCCAGTCCCTCACGGGTCAGGCCCTTCATATATTGGGCGGGGAGTATCAGATCAGTGTCAACATTTGACAGAGGCAAAGGCGCAGCCACAGCCGAGACAGACGTAAATTTTTTCACTGGATTCTCCATATTTCCTATACATCAGGATAAGCGAGAAGGGCTGATGGGTCCAGTCTCTTGTCAAAATTTGGGTAATATCTGCGGCCCTTTCCCTTTGCTCTATAATTGAAAGAATAGATTGCTGGGAATCCCTTTGCGTTCTAAGGATAGTATTTTTTTGGATATGAATCGGCTAGAATAAGCCTACGATATTGGGAGCTGGATATTGGCCACGAAACAACAGAACGATCGTCATAGCCCGGAATATTACACTGATCCGAATAATAGCATCGGCTATCTGGCTCGAATCGTGTTTCGTTCTTTTTCGCGCCTGTTGGAGCGCGGCACATTAACCCAAAATGTGTCAGCTGGCCAGTGGCGGTTCTTGCGGCAATTGTGGCTTGAGGATGGAATCACCCAGCGTGAGTTGAGCGAGCGGGTAGGTATGCGCGAACCAACCACCGTGGTGGCACTGAAAGGTCTGGAAAAGGCCGGTTTTATTGTTCGCAAGAAAACGCCCGTAGATCGGCGCAAAACCTTTATCTATCTGACGCCGCATGCCAAAAAGCTGGAATTGATTCTTGCGCCGATGAACGCCGAAATCCATGAAATCGCGACCCGCGGGATGAGTGACGAGGAAGTGATAATGCTTCAGGAATTAATGCGGCGCGTCATTGAAAATCTGGCCGATGAAACACGACAATTAACTGCATTATCCGAGATTAAAGCGTGAATATTTCGGGCTGATATCAACTGCACTGCACAAGCCGGTGCAGCTATATTTCGTAAATAAGTAAATAATAACCTGTATGTTAGGTAGGAGTAAGCATGACTAAAATCGCCGTAATTACCGGAAGCATTCGTGAAGGATCGTATAACCAGATGCTGGCGAAACTGGCTATCGCGCAATTGGAAGCCCACGGTGCAGAAGTAACGGAAATTGATCTCGCTACATTTGACCTGCCTCTTTATTCCGCTGCGATTGAGGCTAATGATTTTCCGCAAGATGCGTTGCGCCTTAAGCAACTATTGACCGAACAGGATGGATTGCTTGTGGTGTCACCGGAATATAATGGCTCGATCCCGCCGCTGCTAAAAAATGCAATTGATTGGGCCTCGCGGCCAACCGGAGATGAAGGCCTGGTCGCGTTAACGGCCTATCGTGGTAAAGCCGCCGCCATTATGTCGGCATCGCTAAGCCCGTTTGGCGGTCTGCGCGGGCTCATGCACTTGCGCGAGATTTTGACGACAATCCAGATGGTCGTGATTCCGGATCAGGTTGTCATTCCTGCTGCTCATGCGGCTTATGACAGTGATGGCCAGTTAAAAGAGGAATTGCCAGCAACATTGATCAGCATTGCCACGGCGCGATTGATAAAGGTTGCTGCGGCTCTTAACGACTAAGTGGGCTATCAGGCGCTCTTCCGGTTATCATGGTCGATGTTATCACCCCAGTCGGCAACGAGAGATTCGAGCAACGCATCGAATCTCTCCTGACCAAGGACATCGGAAATTTGAGAGGTTAGACTGTCCATCGCCAGTTGGGCATCGCGGCGCATCATTTTCCCGGTGTCGGTCAATGAAAGTGTCACGTGCCGACGATCCTGCGGGTCCACATCTAGCTGCACAATACCGAGTTTCACCATCTGGTTAATCGTGCTGTGGATGGCCTGCCGCGAAATACCAAGATTGCGGGCAATATCTGATGGCCGCACGATCCCGCTGACTATATTGGTCATAACCATAGATTGTGACCGGCTGACCCCGGGCCAGCCGCGATCATGCAGCCGCGCTTGCAGGCCTTCATCCATCCAGCAAAAGCGTTGAAACAGCGCGATGATAAGTTGGTTTTTCCGCATAGGCTGAACCCGCTTTATCTGTGATTATTTGAAAGGCAGATTGCCACAATCTGTGTGAAGCGCGCAAGCGGTGAAAGCAATAGATCGTTGCAAATAAAAAACGCTTAGCATACTATGCTTTATTCAACCGTCATGTTCGCGTTATTGCCGTGTTTCATGTTGGTCCGCCAGTGCAGAAAATATAAGCGATTCAGGAAAAGTTTGAATAGGGAGGCAAGGAAAATGGATGGACTGATGCAGGATGTGCAATTGACGGTCGACCGGATCATAGATCATGCAGCCAACTGGCATGGTGGCCGGGAAATCATCTCTCGCGATGCCGAGGGCCGTGTCACGCGCACAGATTATAAGTCAGTCCATGCCGATGCCAAACGGGTGTCCAATGCGCTTTGTGCAGCAGGTATTGTGCCGGGCGACAGGATTGCAACCATGGGTTGGAACAGCGCGCGACATTTGGCCGCATGGTATGGTGCAGCGGGGATGGGGGCGGTGCTTCATACGCTAAACCCCCGGCTGTTTCCCGAGCAAATTTCCTATATCGCGCAGCATGCCGGTAGCCGTATTTTGATCGCTGATCCATCAACCGCCGATCTGGTTGCACAATTGCTGGAACAGGTGCCAACGATTGAGCAAGTGGTATTTTTCTGCTCCCGCGCGGATATGCCCAAGACGAGTTTCCCTGCGATGGCATTTGACGATTGGATTTCCGGTCAATCGGCAGAATTTGACTGGGGCGAATTTGACGAAAAAAGCGCTTGCGGGCTTTGCTATACGTCCGGAACAACCGGTAATCCTAAAGGCGTCCTATATTCACACCGGTCAAACTATATTCATGCCTTGATGACATTACAGAGCGATGCGCTGGCATTATCAGCCCGTGATACGGTTTTGCTTGTTGTGCCAATGTATCATGCCAATGCTTGGGGCGTTGTTTATTCCGCGCCTGCTGTTGGCGCAAAACTTGTGCTGCCCGGGCAGCGCATGGACGGCGAGTCTATCTATAATTTGATTGAGGAAGAGGGCGTAACCTACTCGGCAGCCGTGCCAACCGTTTGGCAAATGCTGCTTGAATATATGCAGGATAATGACAAGCGGTTCACTACACTGGAACGGGTTACTATTGGCGGTTCGGCTTGCCCTGAATCCATGATCCGCACTTTCCGGGATGATTATGGCGTAGATGTCGTTCAGGGGTGGGGCATGACCGAAACCTCTCCATTGGGCACCGTTTCCGTCCCCAATGCTTCTGTCGCTGCCAAGCCGGATGACGAGCAAATGGCTTATAAGCTCAAGCAGGGGCGTTTGCTCTGCGGGCTTGATATGAAACTGGTTGACGACGCGGGCAATCCTCTGCCGCATGACGGAAAAACGCCGGGGCGCTTGATGATAAAAGGGCCGACAATTGCAGCTTCCTATTTCGGAGGAGAGGGCGGAAACGTGCTCGACGAGGACGGTTTTTTTGACACAGGTGATGTGTCCACGATCGACAGCGAAGGCTATATGCAGATCACCGACCGGGCGAAGGATGTTGTGAAATCAGGCGGCGAGTGGATCAGCTCGATCGAAATAGAGAATATCGCGATCGGCCATGATGCAGTGGCGATTGCGGCAGTCGTCGGCGTTGTGCATCCCAAATGGGACGAGCGCCCGATATTGCTATGTCAGTTAAAAGCCGGTGCGAAGGCCGATGCAGCGGACATCAGGCAGTATCTTGACGGGAAAATTGCCAAATGGTGGATGCCCGATGACATATTATTCGTCGATGAAATTCCGCTCGGGCCAACCGGCAAGATCGACAAACTCAAAATCCGTGCCGGGCTGGAGGGATATTCGCTGCCCTTTGATGCCAGCCGCTGATCACCAACATATCATTATAAACATCAGGAGACATATTATGGACGCAAACGGAACCGAAGGACTGGATGCCCAATTTATCGGGCGGGTTTCGCCGACTGCACCGCGTATTCAGGCAGGCGGACACCCCTGTCAGGGCATTTATTGGACGCAAAGTGGCCAGCGTCCGAAGGTAGCTATCATCGCGACCCATTATAATGTCGATTTTTCCGAACATTATATTGCGCCCTATTTTGCGCGTCAGGGCTTTGGCTTTCTGGGCTGGAACACACGCTATCGCGGCGTTGAGGATCAGTTTCTGTTGGAACACGCCGTTCTCGACATCGGTGTCGGGATGCGCTGGCTAAAGGAAGAAGCAGGCGTCGAGCAGATTGTAATTTTGGGCAATTCCGGCGGCGGATCGTTAATGGGCGCCTATCAGGCCGAAGCAATTGCGCCGACCTTAACCGACCGCTTGCCATCGGTAGGGCAGGACGCCCTGGCTTCTTTGATTAAGGGCGATCTTTATATCTCGTTCAACGCGCACCAAGGGCGGCCCGAAGTGCTGACCGACTGGATGGACGCATCAGTAACCGACGAGAATGATCCGGTCGCCACCGATCCCGAACTGGACCCGTTTAACCCTGATAACGGCCCGCCTTATTCGGCAGAATTCATCGCGAAATATCGCGCGGCGCAACGGGCACGGAACCAACGGATTACCGACTGGGCAAAGGCCGAGCTAAAGCGGTTGAACGATGCCGGTATTCCTGACCGGATATTCCCGATGTTCCGCTGTTGGGGTGATATTCGCTGCGTTGATCCGACAATCGATCCCTCGGATCGCAAAACGAACTGGTGTTACCGGGGCAATCCAGAGATTGCCAACCGCAGCCCAAGTATTGGCCGCGCTAATTCAATAAAAACATGGTTGAATATGTGGAGCCTTGAAACCTCGCCATGTCAGGGTAAGCCGCATCTAGCGAAACATGACACGCCTGCACTGGTGGTTCAGGGGCTGGCCGATACAGGCGTATTCCCAAGCGACGCGAACAAGATTTTCGATTTTATCGGCAGCAAGGACAAGCAGCTTGAGTTGATCCCCGGCGCTCATTATTTTGAAGATTCGATCAAAGAGCGTCAGGATGCAGCCGATCTGGTTGGTAGCTGGATCAAGGAAAAGCTCTGATGCCATCGGCTGATACCGATATTGTTCAGGCATTGCGCGATGCAGATCTGATTGACACGGACCAGCCGGTGTTTCAGCCATTGGCTGGCGGTGTGTCCTGCGATGTATGGAAGGTCGATACACCGTCAGGACCAATTGTAGTAAAGCGCCCACTACCGCAGCTTCGCGTCGCTGCCGAATGGACTGCGCCGGTCGAGAGGGGAGTTAGCGAAGTGCGCTGGCTTCAACGGGCGCGCGCGGTTGATCCTTCCATCGCTCCCAAAGTGCTAGCCGAGCTATCCGTCGGCCATGCCTTTGCGATGGAGTTTTTGCCTGATTGTCCGGTATGGAAGGATGAATTGGTTGCAGGTCGCGTTGACATAGGTTTTGCAAAACAAGTCGGACGCGGGATTGCTGCGGTTCATTCCGCGACAGCAAACAGGGATGAAGACCGCGACGCATTTCGTAATGATGAGATGTTTCGCGCACTGCGCGTTGATCCGTTTTTATTCTATGTAGCAGAGCAAGAGGCTGAATTAGCCCCTGCGCTTCACGCTATTGCTAATGACCTGATGGCGCGAAAAATCGCACTGGTGCACGGGGACATTAGCCCCAAGAATATCCTTGTGAGCGGCGATGATCCGGTATTCATTGATGCCGAATGTGCAGTTTATGGCGATCCGGCATTCGATCTGGCTTTCTGTATTACGCATTTGTTGTTGAAGGCCGTGTGGCTGGATGATGAGCGGTTAAAACAATCCGCTACGGCGATGGTTGATGCCTATCGCGCGGGCATAGATTGGGAGACACCAGAAGCGCTGTTACTTCGCGCCGGGCGGCTTACTGGCGCATTGCTGCTTGCGCGGGTGGAGGGCAAATCACCCGCGCCATATCTCACTGATACAGAACAAAAAAATATCGTGCGTGAACAAGCACGCGCGCTGATCCTCGATGCTTTGCCTATTGATGATCTTGTTACCCAATGGAAAAGGACTTTTGCATGACTTCACGTATCGCTTCAATTACCGGACGCCAGCTTTGGGACTCGCGCGGGCGGCCCACGGTAGAGGCTGAAGTTACCCTTGAATCCGGCGCAGTCGGGCGTGCTATTGCACCCGCCGGTGCGTCACGCGGCGCGCATGAGGCTGTTGATCTGCGTGACGGGGGCGAAGCATTCGGCGGCTATGGTGTTACGCGCGCTGTCTCGGCAATCGGTGCTGAGATTGCTCCATTGTTAAATGGCATGGATGCGCGTGAACAAGCAGCGATTGATAGTGCGCTGATCAATCTTGACGGCACACCCAACAAGGCGCGGCTGGGCGCCAATGCGGTTGTTGCTGTCTCCATGGCGGTCCTTCACGCGGCGGCGGCAGATGCTCGCGCTCCGCTCTGGCAATATTTGGCTGATGGTAAATCTGTGCGTATCCCGCTACCCGAAATACAGATTTTCGGCGGAGGCGCACATGCCGGTCGCCGCACCGATGTGCAGGACTTTATGATTATGTGCCCTAAAGCCGGTAGTTTCCGCCGTGCGCTTGAAATTACCGATGATGTTTACCGTGCTGCGGGCCGATTGATGGAAGAAAAAGGCCCGCTGACCGGCGTTGCCGATGAAGGCGGCTGGTGGCCGAATTTTACATCGAACGAGGATGCTCTAGATACGCTGACACGCGCGATAGAGGCGAGCGGACACCGCGGCGGTGAAGATGTGTTCATTTCGCTCGATGTGGCGGCCAATGAACTGGGCGATGCGTCGGGTTATAATCTTGCGCTTGATGACCGCCGGTTATCGGGAGAAGAAATGGGCGCTCGGATCATTGAATGGACAAAAACCTATCCGATCCTGTCGGTAGAGGATCCAGCGGGACAGGATGATTGGGAAACAATGGCGGCGGTAACTGCGGCGGTTGGCGATAAAGTGCAGATTATCGGCGACGATGTGCTGGTGACCAATGCCAAGCGGGTCGATGATGCACATGCGGCTGCTGCCTGTAACGCCGCGCTGATCAAGGTGAACCAGGTCGGCACAGTGACCGAAGCGAAAGCAGCATTGGATGCTTCGCTCGCACATGGGTGGGGGGCAATTGTTTCGGCGCGTTCGGGAGAGAGCGAAGATGTCACAATTGCTCATTTGGCGACTGGCTGGAATGCAGGACAGTTAAAGGTCGGCAGCTTCACCCGCTCCGAACGTATGGCAAAATGGAACGAAATGCTACGCATAGAAGAAGCAATGGGCAGCGATGCCGTGTTTGCAGGCGCATCGGCTTTTGCCGCTCCGATAAACGATATGGTTGAAAGGTTGGGCGCATGATTGTTCTGCATGCCCGTCCAAGCCCGGGCTTTCGCGCGGCGGTTGATAGTATTTTTGGGTCCGGCGTTGTAACACATGTCGATGAAGCGGAGCCACTTGATAGCGTAGCCCCCGATATTACGACATTGCTTCATGTGTTAACCCCGGTGACGAGCGAATTTATTGCTTCGGCTCCCAAGCTGAAATTGATCCAGAAAATCGGCGTAGGAGTGAATACCATTGCGCTTGATGCGGCCCGTGACAATGATGTTGCCGTTTGTAACATGCCGGGCACAAACAGTCAGGCGGTGGCAGAAATGGCGCTGTCTTTAATGATGGCTGTGTTGCGTCGCACTTGTTTTTTCGATGCGCGGACTCGCGGCGGAGAGGGGTGGACGGCTGATCCATCAGAGCTTGATAATGTGGGTGAGATTGCCGGGCGCACTGTTGGTCTGGTCGGATTTGGTAATTCCGCCCAGCGGCTGGCACCGGTGCTCGAGGCGCTGGGCGCAAAAGTTGTCTATACTGCCCGCAGCCAGCATGATGTCCATTATGAATATTGGCCGCTCGACCGGATTGTGGCCGAATGTGACATAGTGTCGCTGCACATGCCGCTTACCGAAGAGACACGCGGGGCCATTGATCCATTGGCGATGAAGACGGGCGCTGTGCTGGTGAACACGGCGCGCGGGGAACTGGTGGCCGAAGAACGATTGGTTGAAGCATTGGCATCTGGCCATTTGCGCGGCGCGGGGCTTGATGTGTTCATGAATGAACCTCTGGCGCCGTCGGACCCGCTTCTGACCCTGCCAAACGCATTGCTTGCGCCGCATATTGCGTGGCTGACACCCGAAACGCTGTCACGCAGCATGGGCGTTGCCTATGAAAACCATCGCCGCCTTTTGGCCGGTGAACCCCTTTTGCATCAGGTAGTCTAATGTCCCTTCCTATTGTACTTATCACAGGCCAACTACTCACCGATGCCGTATGGGAGCCGCTTCTCAATGCGTGGAGCGACCGCGAGGTGATTGTGGCCGATAACCAGCATGGCGAAACAATCGGAGAGATGGCGCAGAATCTGCTCGATAACGCGCCGGAGCAATTCATCCTGATTGGGCATGCAATGGGCGGATTTGTTGCGTTTGATGTAATGCGCCGCGCCCCCGAACGGGTGGCAAAGCTGCTATTGATTTCGACGCTGGCTTCCGCCGATGGCCCTGCACAAACCACGCGGCGGCAGGGATATATCGATCTTGTAGAAAGCGGAAAATTCGATCAGGTGGTCGAAGAACGTATTCCGATTCTGTTCCCGGAGGCCAAACGCAATGACGAACGTCTGCTCACCATCGCGCGAAAAATGGCTGCGGATACAGGCGCGGATACATTTTTGCGGCAACAGCGCGCAATTATGGCGCGCAGTGATAGCCGTCCAAAGCTATCGGAAATATCCGTTCCCACCTTGCTTGTCTGGGGCGATCAGGACGGAATTACCACCCGCGCCCATCATGACGAGATATTAGAGGGCATAACAAATGCGCGGCTTGAGGTCATTGAAGGAGCAGGACATTTACCAACGGTTGAAATGCCGGAGGTGGTTGTCCCGATCCTTACAAAGTTTATTGACGAGCCTATTTAAGCTCCGCCCGCACGATTGCTGTGCCGTCAACCATGGCTTTGAGCTTTTCGAGTGAATGATTGCGGCTGTGATATTTCATGCCACAATCAGGGGCAATCCATAGGCGCTTGGCATCCACATAGCGTAATGCTTCGCGGATACGCCCGGCAACCACTTCGGGTGTTTCAACTTCCTGTGTAGACAGGTCGAGGACGCCATACATAATCGTTTTGCTGGGTAATTCAGCGAGGATCGCGGGATCCAGCTTTGGTTGCGCGGCCTCCACCGAGATCACATCGACTGCTGACGCATCCAGCTCGGCAAGAAAATCATAGGCTTTGGGTTTGGGTTTTGTTGAACCCGCGCCATGATGGACCATCGCATAGCCAAAGCAGATGTGAAGCGCCGTTGTTCCTTCTACTCCGTCAAGTGCGCGGTTGATGGCTTCTATGGCATAATATTGGGCATCATCAGCGCGTGCTTGAAGATATGGTTCATCGAGTTGCACGACATCAACGCCAGCAGCAAACAGGTCTTTGACCTCTGCATTGACCGCATCGGCATAATCCATCGCCATCGCGCGGGCATCTGGATAATAGCCGTTTTCGGCTTGCTGGGTCATGGTGAATGGGCCGGGCAGAGTCAGCTTTACCGGCTGTTTTGTGTGACGACGCAGAAATGCGGCGTCTTGCGATTCGATTGGTGCAAGCCGGCGGATCGGTCCGGATACAAGTGGCACAGGATTGGCTTTTCCGGTGCGGTCGATAGCCGTGCCGTGTTTTTCGGTGTCGATACCCGATAATGCGGTTGCAAGCCGGTTTGAATAGCTTTCCCGGCGCATTTCGCCGTCACCGATAATATCAATGCCGACTTCTTCCTGATCGCGAATCGCCATAAGGGTCGCCGCTTCCTGTGCTTCTGCGAGCCAGGGCTCGGCTATGCGCCACAATGTTTCGGCACGGACGCGCGGAGGCAGGCTGTGATTCAGGCGTTCACGGTCAATCAGCCATTCTGGCTGAGGGTAGCTTCCAACAATTGTGGTCGGTAAAATAGGGTATTTGGACAAAAGCTTATCCTTATAAATTTTAGACTAGCCAAGTAATTGCTTAGCACTCTATCTAATGCAAGTATAAAGGTAGCGAAGGAGAGCGAAATGATCGATTTAAATGCCATTCAGACCCTTGCGGATATTCCCGGTGCACAGGCCCGTGCCAGAGGAGATGCCATCGCGATTAAATTTGGTGAGCGCGAAACAAGCTATGCTTCGCTCGATATGAAATCAAATCGCGTCGCCCACGCGTTAAATGCGTCCGGCATAGCTCCCGGCGATCGTGTGTCCGTTCTCACCAAGAACCATGACAGCTGGTTTCCGCTTTTCTTTGGTAGCGCGCTGGCACGAGCCTGTCTCGCGCCGGTTAACTGTCGCCTTGCCGCAGCAGAAATAGCCTTTATTCTGGATGATGCGGGGCCGAAACTCTTGTTTGTCGGGGAGGATTATTTTGACAGCGCACTTCAGGCTGTGTCGGGCCTTGCTTCGCCGCCGCGTCTGATCGCGCTTTACGGATCGCATCCTGAATTTGAATCTTTTGATGACTGGTTGGGCGATGCTGGTGCTGCACCACTGGAAAGCAGGCCGCAACTGAGCGACGATGTGCTTCAGCTTTATACCAGCGGCACGACCGGCCGGCCCAAGGGTGTTGTGCTCGCTCATCATAATTATCGCCGCTTTCTGGAGATGGCGACCCGGATTGACGGTTTTGCCTATAATGAGGATGAAACAGTAATGATCGTTATGCCGCTATTTCATGTAGCGGGCACGAACGTCAGCTTTTCCGGGTTAGCGCAGGGTGGGCGGTTGTTGCTGGTCAAGGATTTTTCTGCCGGTGAAGCCATTAGCATGATGCGGGAAGAAAATGTCGCGCATGCCTTTTTGGCGCCTGCTATGATCCAGATGATGCTGCAACAACCCGAAGCAGGGGCGAGTGACTATCCGGAACTGAAATCAATCGCTTATGGCGCGTCGCCAATTGCTGAAGATGTGCTCCGCCGCGCACAGGCAACTTTTGGATGTGATTTTGTGCAATTTTACGGAATGACCGAATCCAGCGGTGGCGGTGCAACATTGTCGCCCGCGGCGCATCAATTGCCCGAAAAGCTCACTTCTTGCGGAAAACCGTGGCCCGAAACCGACATGGCCATTCTGGACAGTGACGGAAAAGAACTGGATGATAACGAAATTGGCGAGATTGCGATACGTGGTGATCTGGTGATGCAACGCTATTGGAACCGCGAAGAAGCTACGGCGGAAACGCTGGCTGGCGGCTGGCTCCATACCGGCGATGTCGGATACCGTGATGCAGACGGCTATTATTTTGTTCACGACCGGATAAAGGACATGATTTTGTCCGGTGGTGAAAATGTATATCCGGCAGAGGTCGAAAGCGCGATTATGGGCTGTCCGGGAGTTGCCGATATAGCGGTGATCGGTGTGCCTGATGACAAATGGGGCGAAGCTGTAAAGGCGCTGGTCGTGCGCGCTGCCGATCAACGGCCCGAAGCGGAAGATATTATCGCTTGGGCGCGAGAGCGGATAGCTGCTTTCAAGGTTCCGAAAACTGTAGCATTTATCGACGCCCTGCCGCGCAATCCATCAGGCAAAGTGTTACGCCGCGAATTGCGCGCTCCCTATTGGGAAGATCGTGACCGTTCTGTGGGGTAAGCCCGGTTATAAGTCACCTAAAACTACGGTTTTGAAATAGCTGCATCATATTTGCTATCAATGGTCGCGCAAGCTATGGTTAATCCTGACTTTCGGGACAGCCTGATAATGGGCTGAACCATCATTGGCCTTTGAAGCATTTTGCTTGGCGTTTCGGCTTTGATAGCCAGCTTTGGTCCATTGCTCGACCTGTTCCGCAAGGTCTGTAAGATACTGCCCTTTGGCCAAGGCTTTCATTGCGTTAATCACCCATAGCAGAGGAGTAATCATGCCGCACGGAGAGATTGATACCGTTAAAGCTGATATGACACATATTTATAACCAGCCCGACCCACGCCATTATTTCCGTGAGCTTGGTAAGGTTGATTACAAGCTTCCTGACCGCGCAAAACCTGTTTTCTCGCCTTTGATCAACTATCTCGAAAACCGTAAAGAAGCCCCTGTATGCGCGTTAGATCTGGGCTGTTCCTATGGCATAAATGCGGCGCTGCTAAAGCATGATATTGATATGGATGATCTCCATAAACGCTGGACAGACCCGCAGTTTGACAGCGCTACACCTGAAGAGATTATTGATGCCGATCGTCGTTTCTTTAATGATCTTCCTGTAACCAATATGGCGACTGTCATCGGCCTGGACTCTTCAGCATTAGCAATAAGCTATGGCAATAAAACCGGACTGCTTGACGCCGGAATGGCGCTGGATCTGGAAGAAGAACACTTGCCTGATGCAACGGCTAAGGCTTTGCTTCCGGTTGATCTGGTCATGTCAACGGGCTGTATCGGTTATGTTACCGAAACCAGTTTCGCAAAGCTGATGCCCGTCATAACCCAAGGAAGACAACCTTGGTTAGCAAATTTCGTGCTGCGAATGTATCCCTTCGACCCCATTGCACAGGAATTAGCCAAACATGGCTATGTTACCGAAAAGCTCGACAATGAACAGTTCGTCCAGCGCACCTTCGTATCGCGTGAAGAGCAAGAGGGCGTGCTTGAAAGACTCGCTCATCAAGGCCTTGATCCAGTAGGAGAAGATGGTGGGAAGCTGATCGCTGAATTTTATCTGTCACGGCCTAAACAGGATGCCGAGAAACCCTTGCGCGATCTTTTGGGATTATAAAGCAGAAACAAAAAGGCCCGGCGCAGTGGCCGGGCCATAAGGGACTTTGGAAAATCGTGATTATTCTGCCGGAACGGCTGTCCGTCCGGTAACGAAGCCTTCGCGCTTGGTGCCGTCGGCCTGGACTGGGTCATGGGCAACGTCGCTTTCGTCGAACACCTTGGTCCATGCTGCAAATTCAAGGCATACGCCATCAGGATCAAAGAAATAGACCGAGCGGACATAGACATCATCGTTCATTTCTTCCGATGCCTGGGTCGGTGAATTATCATGGTTCAGCTTTTTGGTGACTTCGACGCCCTTCTCAACGAGCCGGTCATAATATTCGTCAAACCGTTCAGCGGGAATATTGATAGCGATATGGTTCATCGACCCGTGCGCCGACATGAAATTACCTTTGGTCGGAAGTGCTTCCGGTGCAGAAATACCGGGTACAGCCTCTGGCGCATTGGGGAACCAGAAAAAGGCAATACAGTCGCCATTGCCGACATCAAAAAAGAAATGCTGGCCATTACCACCGGGAAGGTCGAGCGTCTTGACGAGCGGCATTCCCAAAATATCACGGTAAAACTCGACGGTTTTTGCCATATCCTTGCACACCAGTGCGAGATGGTTGACGCCGCAAAATTCGAATTCTTTATTAGTTTCTACCATGTTCCTTCTCCATTCCTGATAGCAATTTCTTACCTCTATTATTAGCAGACCCATTGATAACCGTCAAATTGCTTGACGGTTATCAATGGGACACGAGGCCGGATGTACATCTATTTCTTTGACGCATCCCTGGAAGCCGGCGCGCTAAGAAAGTCGGCAGCATCAAAGCCTTCGGGTGCTGCAATTTCGACAATCGGATCTTCGCGGTTGTCAAATTCCATTCGCAAAGCGCGGGTGATGACAGCGTGCATATCGTATAGGCAGGTGATGTAAGTAAATTCGAAAATCTGCTCGTCATCCCAGAAAGTCTTGAGCTTGTCGAAAACTTCCGTCGGCACGCGCCCGCTCGCCTGTGTGAGACAGTCTGCATAGGCAAGAACAGCGCGTTCCTGTTCGTCATAGCAATCGGCAACGGTCCAGTGGCCGATGGCTTCGATCTTCTCTTCGCTCACACCCAGACCGCGCAGTGACTTGCAATGCTGGGAAAACACAAACTGGCTACCCTTTACCCAGCCCGCACGGGTTTGACCCAGTTCACGAAGCACGGGGTCAATCTTGCGCGCAGGATGGCGATAGACTGCAAACCCATCAACCGCATGTTTGAAAATATCGGGAGCAAGAGCAAACACCGTCCACCAGTCTCCTGGCGTGCCGGTCGCAGTGCCCGGTTCAGCAACCGGATCGCGGTCACCGAACAGGCGGTCGTAATAAGCAAGAACTGTTTCGTCGGTCACTTCTGATCGTGGAACCTGGCGCAATATTGGCATGGTTTACTCCTTAAGCATATTTGCGGAATGCAGCGACATGGGCTGAATCAAAATATTCATCCAGTCGCGTGATTTTCCCGTCTTCAACCTTGCAGATGATTGCGCAAGGCAGGCGTACTTCAACGTCGTCATTGACGCGCTTGCCGGTCAACACATGTTGCTGAACAAAGCCGCCGGGATAGACAGTCAGACGACGGTCGGCATAACGGCGATCCTTGATCCGGGCCACGAGACCGGTCAACGTCTGCGCCGTTTGTGCCGGGCTGACAATCTGCTCGTCGGTATTGTGCCAGATTTCTGCATCAGCCGTAAAGCTGCTCTGCATTGTTTCAATATCGCCTTGCTCAATCGCATCAAAAAACTGCTGCGCCATGGCGCGGATATTTTCAGCTTCGCTCATAATCTCTCCTAATTGTCTGACAACGGACATACGGCCATTATTGGCCGCTATCATTCCGCGAAATCATTATCCAGATACCGGGTCATGGCAAATTGTGCGATCCCGGCTGCAACTGCGACGGGAACAAGTGTCATCAATGCCCAGCGCAGGCTTTCGTCGCTATAAGCCGGTTTTAATGCGTCGCTTACCATGCCCACGAACACAGGACCCAGACCAAGGCCGACAATGTTAAACATCAGCATCAGCACCGCTGCGGCTGTCGCACGTGTGCGCGGCGGCGTCAGATTTTGAACCAATGCCAGTGCCGGTGCAACATAGGCAGTGCAGGCTGCCATAGGGATGAGCATAAGTGCGAGGGATAATTGCCAACTGTCCACAAGTAGCGCGGCAATAAAAGTCGGGACCAGCACAGCTGTAGCAATGGCGGGAATCGTGCCATAAGCTTTGGCAGATTTGCGCGCAGCACGGCTAACCAGCCAGCCGCCACCCAAAATACCGACACCAAAGGTAATGCCGGCAGCAGGAGCGAACCATGTAGCCATCGCTGACAGCGGCATTCCCTGTGTGCGCATTAAAAATGCCGGAATCCAGTTGAGCATGCCATAGCTGACAAATGCTGCAAGCCCGCTGGCGATCATGACCATGCGCAGGGACCGCCGACGAATGAACATCGCCAGACTTTGCTTGAAAGGCAAGGCTTCATCGGCGGGTTTATGCGTGTCCATTTGCCCGCGCGCAGGTTCTCGCACAAGCCAGATGAGCAGTGGCGCGACGAGAATACCAACGATGCCGATGACAATAAACGCTCCGCGCCAACCGATATGGGTCGCTGCCCATCCGCCAAATGCGGCACCAACAAAAACTCCGAACGGGCCGTTGAGCGTAAACAGGCCAATCGCCAGAGGCCGGCGATCGGGAGGATAGAAATCGGCGATCAGGGACAGCGACGGCGCTGTGCCGCCAGCTTCTCCCGCGCCGACGCCAAAGCGGAGGACCGCCAGTTGCCAGAAGTTTGAAACCATCCCGCATGCGGCGGTAAAACCGCTCCAGACCACACAGGCTATCCCGATTAATTTGACCCGGTTCCAGCGGTCAGCGATCATCGCGACCGGAACACCCATTGCTGCATAAAACAGGGCGAAAGCCATGCCAGTGAGCAGCCCGAATTGGGTATCGCTGAACTGCATTTCAGCGCGGATTGGTTCAACCAGAACAGATAAAAGCTGACGATCGACAAAATTGATTGTGCCGACGAGAAATAACATGAGGAGCGCGACGTTACGTCGCAGGGCCGATACGCTGTCGGCTGGACCTGTATTTAGAGCGGTGGCTTGCGACATATCTCTCCCAATCAGCAACTTTATGCTGTAAAAATACTTAGCTATTTAAGGTTATCTGTCAATCTGCTTTATGGTAATTTGATAAAAGTAAGAGAGGATCTAACGTGAAGGGGCGTTGAGCATATTCTTGCCAAACAGGTTCGACCATTGCTCCTGCGAAAGCACGGGCCGCGCACTTGACAGATTGGCTGCATTTTTTACGTCGGTTCCACTGATAACCGCAGGGCGCTGTGCTATCTCGTCGAACCAGCGCTGGACTGCGGGATAATCTTCAAGCGTCAATCCGATCGCACGGACGGCGCGGGCCCACGGCCATGTGGCTATATCGGCAACCGAATATTCCTCAGCCAGATAGTCCGTCTCGCTCAACCGCCCGTTCAGGACATTGAGAAGCCGGATCGTTTCGTTACGATAGCGTTCAACCGGATAGGTCTGACCCTCTGGTGCGTAACGGATGAAGTGATGCGCCTGTCCCTGCATGGGGCCAAAGCTGGCCATTTGCCACATCAGCCATTGCTGTGCCTGACTGCGGCGACGCGGATCGTCGGGCAATAGCTGACCGCTTTTTTCGGCTAGATAGAGCAGGATGGCGCCTGATTCAAAAACCGGTAGCGGCTCGCTGTCTGCTTCTGGGCCGTTGATGGGTTCATGATCGACAATTGCAGGTAAGCGGCCATTCGGGTTGATACGTCGGTATTCAGGGGTCAGATGATCGCCCTTTAACATGTCCATGTTGATCAGGCGGTGCGGCAAGCCGGTTTCTTCCAGCATGATCGAAACTTTGTGGCCGTTGGGCGTGGGGGTAAAATAGACATCAATCATGGATTAGTACTTTCAACCATAAGTGCATAGGGGGTAAAAATGGCAACGACCGCAGCCGCCGTTTCCCGGTACAGGAAAACGCCAACTGCGGTCGTTGCATCAGTCATGATTGGACTTTTGCCTAGAATTTGAATCCCGCTTCAAACGAAATATTACGGGTCGGTTCCAGATAAAGTATCGCGCGCTCATGTGCCGTGATCGGGAATGGCAGTCTGAATGCGCTTCCGGTGGTAAGCTGGTTGGTCAGATTTTTGCCAACCAGTGCGATGTGCCAGCGATCTTCAATATCGGAAATCTGAGCACGCAGGTCGAGTTTGACATAACCTTTTTGAACGCCAAATCTTGGATCCTGATCGTCCGAGTTGAAATATTTCGAACGTCCGGCTGCGATTCCGGTAATATCGAATTTGAGGTCGTTCGATATATCGAAACCAGCATGTGCGGTCACGCTGCCCGTGAATTTGGATGCAAGTGCAGGACGGAAGCCAGCCAGATTATTGGTGAGCGGGTCACATGCGACTTGCGAAGCCAGACATGCAGCACCAGGATAATCGTTGTATTTCAGATCCTGATAAGCCCCCGACGCAGTAATGTCGAAATAGGGAGACAGGAACAGGCTAAGCGCAGCTTCGATACCTTTTGAGGTAGCACTGGCCGCATTGCCGGTCAGGTAGCTGGACTTGCTGGGCTGATAAACCGAAACCTGCAGGTCCTTGAACTTTGTATCATAAGCAGAAACGTTGGCCACGACCTTTCCGTCGAACAGGGTTGATTTAAGGCCAATCTCATAGTTGCGGGATTTTTCCGGCTCGAACGAGAAAGTGCTATCAACTGTGCCGAGCGAGTTGCTGACAAAGCCGCCCGATTTGGAACCACGGCCATATGTAGCATAGACCATGACACGCGGTGCGATATCATATTGGATCGTTGCCGATGGATCCAGATTGCCTTCGCTAATTGAACCGACGGCACTGGAAATCGGACGAATGGGGAAGGGGCCATATTCAAGCCGTGATGCAAAATCAGCTTCCTTGTCGGTATGCGTGTAACGCAGGCTACCAATGAAGCGCAGGTTATCATTGATGTTCAACGTACCCTGACCAAATACCGAATAGGAGTCGGCTTTCTGGTTAAACCGGCTGTTGATCAAACCAAAGTAAGGAAAACCCCCTAAATCAAGGATGTCGAAGCCCTGTAGCTGGTCAAGCTGGTAGTTGGAGTGATCGTAATAAACACCAGCGATAAATTCAAAGGTCCGTCCGGTTGGAGACAAGATGCGCAGTTCTTGGGAGAACTGGTCAAACCGCTCGGGAAAGGCGTTGTAAACAGAATTATTTGTTACTGCGCCGCCGCTGTTCGGTATCGTCTGGTCAAAGCCGTTAACGATCTTGGCGTTGAACCATGAATAGCCGGTGATCGACGTCAAAGTATAGTCACCAAGCGCGATATTGGCGGTTCCCGATGCCATGATCGATTCGACCTGATTGCCTTCGTCACCCAAGGGGGAGCGCTCCAGAAAACGGTCCGTATTGGGGTCCTGGGCGCTACCGGTCGGGCTGGAAACTGTTATGCCTCCAACGACATCGCGATTCGCATATTCAAGCTTTGTTGTGAAATCGAAATTGTCCGATGGTTCCCATTTAACCGTTCCGCGCAACAGTTGCTGTTTGGTTTCCGGATCATCATGATCGGTGGCACGGTTGTAAATATAGCCGTCCTGTTTGACGACTTTATAAGCCAGACGTGCGCTAAGCGTGTCGGTGATTGGACCAGAGACATAGCCCGAAATATCGATGCCTTTATGATCGAAATTATAAAGCGCAGTCAATGCGCCTTCGGGGGCGTCAGTCGGTCCGGCCGAGACAACGCTGACAGCACCAGCGGCAGTGTTTTTGCCGAACAGGGCACCCTGTGGTCCGCGCAGGACTTCTACGCGCTCAAGGTCGAAAAACGGAGCCTGCGCCTGACGCGAACGTCCGGCATAAACGCCGTCAACATACAGCGAAACCGACTGGTCGAACGCAAAGTTTGCTGGCGGGGAACCGAAACCACGGATATAAATGACGTCATTGCCCGCCGTCGACTGGACGAAGACGTTTGGCGCATAGTTCATCACCGATTTGATGTCGCCGGCATTAAAGTCAGCCAGTTTCTGGCCGCTAACGACTTCCATGGAAATCGGAACGTCCTGAAGATTCTGTTCGCGCTTTTGCGCGGTGACAACGATTTCGCTATCCCACTGTTTAGCAGCTGGCGCAGCACTATCTTCGGCAGTTTGCGCGACGACCGGCGTGGCCGATACTAAGGCGGCGATGGCCGCACTGGTGAATAATATCCGATTATGTGATTTCATAAATATCTCCCTAAAAACATTTTATGACGGATCTCAAAGTCCCGTTCGTCCGTCAATTTAATTGACCCTTAGTATACTAATGGTCCTATAGTTGTCTATAGCTATAAAATGGAGGATTCGGAATATGACTGATAAAAATTCGAAAAACGAAAAACTGTGCTTATCCAGCAACTATTTATGTACAGCCGAGTTTGAGGTCGGGGGCGGTCTTATTGGAATCGGTCAGTCACCGTTCGGCGATCAGCGAATGGGTTATATAACGGGCGGCCGGATTTCCGGCCCACGGATCAGCGGGAAAATCCTTCCGGGTGGGGGCAATTGGACACGCGGTGGACGGTTGGGAAATGATGCGTCGGTGGGCACTTTTGATGCACGCGCGGTCTGGGAAACCGATGACGGCGATTTGATTTACCTCACCTATAACGGACGCAATGTTATTCCCGATGATGTCCGCGCTGCATTTGTTGATCCCGCAAAGCCTTATGTCGATCCGTCCCGCTATTATTTGCGGATTGCGCCGGTGTTTGAAACGGCGAGTGAGAAATATAGCTGGTTGAACGGTGTGCTGGCCGTTGGTGTAGGTGAACGTACCGATTTTGGTGTCCGTCACATCATCCATGAAATCCGCTAAAAATGATTGATCTGCATTATTCGGCGACCCCGAACGGTCAGAAGATTGCGATTATGCTGGAAGAGATTGAAGCACCCTTTCGCGTTATCCCTTATGATATTTTCAATGGCGATCAACTGACAGCAAAATTCGGGCGGATCAACCCCAATCATAAGCTACCGGCGATCGTCGATCATGCGCCCAATGGCACTGATGATACCTGCGAAAATTCTGACCAGCCTGTGACGGTTTTTGAATCGGGAGCAATTCTGCAATATTTAGCGGAGAAGAGCGGGAAGTTCCTGCCTGCATCGGGTGCGGAGCGGGCGTCTGTTTTATCATGGTTGACCTGGCAGGTGGCCGGGCTGGGCCCGATGGGCGGACAGGCCAGCCATTTTCTGCGCTATGCTCCGTCAGGACAGGAATATGCGGTGAAACGCTATACCAGTGAAATGACACGGCTGCTTAACGTGCTTGAAAAGCGGTTGACGCAAAGCCGTTATGTCGGGGGTGATGAATATAGCATCGCCGACATTGCGATCTGGCCGGGCCGGGCGTCTGCTTTTGTGTTGGGGGCAGAGAAGACGACGAACGAGTGGCCCGCTATGCACGCGTGGTTTGAACGTATCCGCGAACGTCCAGCAGTCGCCCGCGCGATGGGGCGCGCCGATCTTGCGGCTCCAGAAAAATATTTGCGCCGGAATCAAAAACTGGATCAACAGCAATGGTCAAACATGTTCGGTGAGGCCAATCACCGGGCGGTAAAAGGCGACTAACATAGCGTTTGAACCACTGCTGCGCCTTACCGCGCTTTATGTTGCTGGTCGCCCCACAAGATTTCGCGGTGCTCATCGGTAAATCCGGACAGCCCGCCCTCAATGGTTTCGGCGCGGGCAACACCGACTTGCATGCCTTCGGCAACTGCGGGACGCTCAAGCATCGCTTTGCCCCAGCGGTCAACGCCCGGATATTGCCCGGCCTTGTCGATCAACTGGCGGCGCAAATAGGGCAGGGTGGCCATATCAGCGATGCTATATTCTTCACCCGCCAGCCATTCGGCCTCAGCCAGCCGCTTGTCGAGCACCATCATCAAACGCTCTGCTTCGCGCGTATAGCGAGCGATGGCATATTCATGCCGGTCCTTGGCGTAATGAGTAAAATGCGCCTGTTGCCCGAACATCGGTCCGATGCCTGATACCTGAAACATCAACCATTGCCAGCAGGTCGCGCGCGCCACTGGATCGGCAGGAATGAAACGCCCGGTTTTTTCGCTAAGGTAAAGCAGGATCGCGCCCGTTTCCCAAAGGGTGAAACCCGGACCATCCGGTCCCTCATCGTCAATAATCACTGGCGTTTTATTATTGGGGTTGAGCGCCAGAAATTCCGGCGTCAATTGATCCCCTGCCAGAATGTCAACAGGTTCAAGTTGCCATTCCAGTTCCATTTCCAATAGCGCAATCGCGATCTTGCGCGCATTGGGGGTCGGGCCACCATATAGGGTGATCATTCCGCTGCGCCGTCCTTACCAAGCCAGCGTTCGATGACATTGTCGCTATCTTGCCCAATTTTCAGCGGTGCAGGCCGCCGGACACTGCCGGGGGTTTTGGACATTTTCGGAAAGACACCCTGCATGGTGACTTCACCCAATTCTTCGTCAGCGATAGTCACCAATGCTTCGCGCGCTGCGAAATGCGGGTCGGCCATCATATCTTCGGCATCATAAATGCGACCGGCCGGAACGCCCGCTTCCAACATTTTGGCTTCCAATTCCTCAACCGTCAGTGTCTTTGTCCATTCGCTGATCAACGCATCCAGCTCTTCCTGACGCGCACCACGTGCCGTGTGCGTGGCATAGCGTTCATCGGTGGCCAGTTCAGGCTGTCCCATCGCTTTGGCCAGACGGGCAAAAACGCCGTCCTGATTGGCGCCGATCAGATATTCGCCATCGCGGCACGGATAAACGTTTGAGGGCGCAATAGCGGGTAGGGTGGACCCGGTACGTTGTCGTTTGGTGCCGCTGGCCGAATAATCGGATATGGTCGATTCCATGACCTGCAATACAGATTCATATAGCGCAGAATCGATAATCTGTCCTTCGCCAGTCTTGTCACGGTGGTGCAATGCAGCAAGCGCGCCCATGCAGCCATAGCTGGCAGCAAGCGTGTCCCCGATGGATACACCCATGCGCGCGGGCGGGCGGTCGGGATGGCCGACAATTCCGCGCCATCCGCCCATCGCCTCACCAATGCCGCCGAATCCGGCTTGCGCTGAATAAGGGCCGGTCTGACCATAGCCGGACACGCGAACCACGATTAGTCCCGGGTTGATTTTTTGCAGGTCAACAGGGTCGAGATTCCATTTCTCCAATGTGCCGGGACGGAAGTTCTCGATCAATATATCAGCCTTGGCGATCAGGTCGCGGGCCAGTTTCTGGCCTTCCTCTGAGCGCAGGTTGCATGCCACCGAATATTTGTTGCGAGCGATTACCCGCCACCAGCTTGGTTTTTCGCCCTGACCCCAGTGGCGCATCGGATCGCCGGTTTCCGGTGGTTCAAGTTTAACGATTTCAGCGCCCATATCGCCAAGTAATTGCCCGCAGAAAGGACCAGCGATCAGTTGCCCCATTTCAACCACGCGGATGCCTTCCAGCGCTCCGCCATTGCTGTTTGTTTCAGTCATGTTGTTCCTTTCGAGAGCTATATGGGAGCAATCATATCACGCCGCGACGATAGGAATCACGCGAACATGTAATCAATATACTTAGCATGCTATGTAATATTGATTTTGTAAAGCGTGACATCCCGATCAGGCACAGTTTATCTTGTGCCCGCTCGGTTCTGTGGGAGAAGAAATAGACTGGACGATAACAAGTCGAAACCGCGAACAAGCAGATTTTACATCTATTTGGGCACCTATTGAGCCAATTTTTGCCACTGTAGAATATGATGCCGTTTGCCGCCATCCTTGGTCACTTCAAAGGCGGAAAGCGTAAGTCCATCGTCACCGCTGAACCGGGCAACACGGCGTTGCTGTGTCCCGGTCATATCGGGGTTTAACGACATGGTAACACTATGGACAACTTCATCGCCATCAAGTTCCCACGGCCCGGCATAGTGAAAATAGCTGTCAAATGCGGCTGTTTTCTGTGCTTCGCTGGCGTTGCGCGCATTGGCTAGTCCAAAAGCCGGGCGCTCTGCCTTGGCTATGCTGGCTGTCATTGTGCCATCAGATGAATATATAATATAACCATGGGCGCCTTCTCCGAAAGGGCGGGTCACGGCGCCGTCGGAATATTCAATCCGCCAGTCGATAAGCCGCCACGCGCCGATGAAATCGCTGCGATCATGCGGCATGACTGTGGACCTTTTCGCGCGCCGGACGGCGATGCTGCACTATACGAAAGCGTCCCGCAACAAATGCGAGATCGGCAAGACAGGCATTGCCCGCCGGATTAAGGCCCGACACATGATAGTCGCTATAGGCTGCCGCGAAATTGGCCCACATCGCGCCATGGAGATTGATTGACAGGTTCATTCCCGCCTGGGCATAGGCATCAAGCGAGCGGTCGATAAACGCTTCATCCGTGGAATAGAGATAGGAGGAAATCGCTCCGTGTTGTTGTGCCAAAGCGGTTGCTTCGGTGACGGCTTCATCGCCGCTGGAAGCTGCAATAATGAACATCACCGGGCCAAAATGCTCCTCGGCATAAAGCGCGGCATTGTCAGCGGGTAGAGTAACGACCAGCGGCGTCATGGTGCGTGCATCCGGGAAATCGGGATGCGGATAGCTGGACGGCTCCCGTAAAATCCGCGCGTCGGGATTCTGCTTGGCGCGTTTGGCAATATCGCGCACAATATCACAGCTTGGTTCAGCCTGAACCGCGCCCATGATACCGGCGGCTGTTTTCGGATTATCCGCTATAATGTCAATGGCAGCAACCAGTGCGGCAGCCACCTCGTCAAACGAAACATGCCCCGCATCGGTTGTGATTCCGCCAGCCGGCACATAGATGTTTTGCGGACTGGTGCACATCTGGGCAGAGAACAGACAGGTTGCGCGCGCAATTGCGGTGGTCGTCGCGGACAGATCAGCACATGATTCCAGCACCACTGAATTAATTCCGGCAGTTTCTGTAAAAAGCAGTTTTCCGGTGACGGTGGCCTCCAGATGGCCTCCATATCGCGGGCTGCCGGTAAAATCGACGATCTGCACCGCCGGATCGTCGATATAACGCTGGGCTATAGGTGTCTCCATTGTGTCCACCGCGATCGTTACAAGATTGGAATCAAAACCATATTGCTCCAATACTTTACGGCATTGTTGCACCACAATAGCCATTGGCAGGATAGAAATAGGGTGCGGTTTGACAATGACCGGATTGCCCGTTGCAAGGCTTGCAAACATCGCGGGGTAAGCGTTCCATGTCGGGAACGACGCGCAGCAGATAACAAGTCCGATACCGCGCGGAACCAATGTGTAAAACTTGTCGAGCGAAACATCCTCTTTGCCGAACGTCCGCTCCCAGCGTGCATTGGGGAGCACATCGCGCATCGCCTTTGTAGCATAGGCAAGGGCTTCGATCCCCCGGTCCAGTGCGTTAGGACCACTGCCGCTGAATGCTTGCGTATAGCTTTGCCCAGCAACATGCATAACGCTATGCGCCATTTCAAAATTGCGTGCGTAAAGTTGTTCCGCCATTTCCAGACAAAGTGCAATCCTCACTTCCGGATCGGTTTTGCTCCACTGTGCCATTGCCTCTTGCGCGGCGGTAATCAGGGCGGCGGGATCGCTTACAGGATAATCTATGCCGAGCGGTTGCCGCGTGAACGGTGAGATTTCACCGCCGGTACGACTGGATATGCCTGGTTGATCCAGATCGAATGGCTTGCCAAGCTGTGCTTCAAATGCCGCCTTTCCGGCTTCAGGTGCACCGGGCGTATGAAAGCGCGAACTGGGGGAATCGCGAAACGGGCTCCAATTTTTGCGCGTGTTGACGGCATCAATAGCTGCATCCAGCGTTGAAGCATGTCGTTCGATAAGGTCGTTCAGTTTTTCCGTCATAATATCCTGCTCAATTTACGCGTTCTACTATCATCGCAGTGCCAACACCTGATGCGCCGCTCATCACCACAAGTCCTAGCGTGCCGTTGCAGACGTCAAGACTATCGAGCAGAGTCGATGCAAGAATCGCTCCGCTAGCGCCCATCGGATGCCCCTTTGCGATATGGCCGCCGGAAACGTTCACGCGTGCCGGGTCGACTTTGCGATCGCGCATGAATTTGGCAATCGTGACAGCAAAAGCCTCCATAAACTCTATGCTGTCCATATCCGCCAATGTGAGGCCAGTTGAAGCCAAGGTTTTGTCCATTGCCCTAAAGCCGGCAGTCAGGGAGTCTTCGGGATTCCCGCCAGACTCGGCAAAGCCAAGGATGCGCGCGCGCGGTTGCAGGCCAAGATTGCTGCCACCGACTAGTGCCAACCCCGCGCCGTCACATACTGGTGGTGCATGGCCAAGCGTGAGTTGCGGTGTGAATGTTTCGCCCGCCAATGCTGCTCTATATTGTTCTTGCAATCCGCCAAAAGCGGGCGACATCGCGGCGAGCGATGCGGCATCGGTGCGCGGTCTGATACACTCTTCTGCTTCAAGACCACCGGTGGCTATGCGAGAGCGTTGTAGTGCGGCATCATGTTCAGCCTCCGCTGCTTTATGTTGCGAAGAAAGTGCGATAGCATCAAGCTCGGCGCGGCTTATCCCTTCTTTATTAGTAAGGCGGTCTGCAGCCAATACCACTGGGATATATTGGTGGCGAACCGGAAAAGCCGTATCCGTATAATAGCTCGCATTGTCTCCCATGAACGGTACTCGGCTCATGCACTCTACGCCGCCAGCCAGAACCAGCTTCGCTTGTCCAGAGGCCACTGATGCCGCTGCCATTCCGATAGCAGTCAGGCCGGATGCACAATAATTATTGATGCTATAGGCGGCGCAATCTTCTTGTAGCTCTGCATGCAATTTTGAAACCAGAGCGATATTACCGCCCTGATCTCCCACCTGTCCGACACAGCCCAGTATAAGCGCTTCGGATTGGCCTGTTGACCCGTTACAGCGCTTTTCCAGTGCAGCTATTTGTTGTTTGACGAGTTCTTGCGGTGTTAAAGCAGCTAAACCTCCGTCGGCTTTTGCCTTGCCTCGTGGCGTCCGAACGGCATCGTAAATAAATGTTTCTGCCATGCTATGAGATACCAACAACGAAACTGACAGAGGTCGTCGCGCTGCCGCCAACATTGAAGCTGGCCATATTTTTTGCGCCTTCGATTTGATAGTCCCCGGCATTTCCGGTCACTTGGCGCCAGCTATCGAGCATCATGCGGACACCTGTCGCACCCACCGGATGACCCAGGCCGATTAAACCGCCCGATGGGTTGACCGGCAGCTTCCCCCCTAGTGCAATCGTGCCATCTTCAATCGCACGCCAGCTTTCGCCAGGGGGCGTAATGCCGAAATGGTCAATTGCCATATATTCGGTGATTGAAAAACAGTCGTGCACTTCAACACCGTCGCAAGCGAAGACATCCGGCATTTCTGCGCGGGTTAGGGCATCTGTCATAGCTTTGCGAACACTGGGAAAAACATAGGGATCTTCTCGGCTAGCGCTAACCTTGGTCGAATAGAGCAGGGGCGCTGTCGAATGTCCCCACCCTTTGATGCGTGGGATAGTTTCAAACGGGATACCGCGCCGTTTGGCATATGCCTCTGCTACATCTCGGGAAGCCAGGAAAATTGCAGCCGCACCATCTGTGACCTGTCCGCAATCGGACTTACGCAAGCTGCCTTCGATTGGCGGATTGGCTTCGTCATCAGTTTCTGAGAAATTGTCAGAACCCAATGTCCAACCACGTGTCTGTGAATATGGATTACGCTTTGCATTCGCAAAATTATTCTCCGATATTGCGCGTAGATGGGCCCGGTCCAGTCCGAAACGATCTTCATACTCGGCGGCAACTTGAGAGAACATATAGGGCCAAAGGTATCGCGCCTCTTGTGCTTCGCGTCCCACCCAAGCAGCAGCACCCAGATGTTCTGCAGCTCGTTGTCCGGGCACATTCCGCATCAATTCGATACCGAGGACAAGGGCAAGGCCATAGCGCTCAGCTTCGATTTCGGCGGCTGCGGCTAATATGGCAATAGAGCCAGATGCACAGGCAGCTTCATGCCGGGATGCAGGTATATCTGCAAGATCGGGATGAACATGGCCGAAGAACCCGCCAAGATGACCTTGCCCAGCAAAAAGTTCACCGACGAAATTTCCGACATGGGCAACGTCGACCTCTTTTGGTTCAATTTGAGTGGCGGTAAAAGCGGCCTCGGCTACGTCACGGAATAGCCCGAACATATCGCCGCCCTCGCGTTCAATATTTCGCGCAAAATCGGTTTGCGCGCCGCCTAAAATATAAACTTCGCGGGGCATATCAGTTTCCTTCGGTTATCATGGCTAATGCTCTTTCCCTGACTTCGCTCCGCATGACTTTATTGGTCACGTTGCGCGGCAGGCTGTCAAAACGGACTAATCTTTCAGGGAATTTGAATACGGCGAAATCTTTGGCACAAAGATATTCGCTTATATCATCCAGAGAAATATCCTGATCCTTGCGAGGCACGTAGGCGAGGCCCACTTTTTCCCCTAACCTTGGGTCGGGAAGAGAGAATGCAGATACTTCGGCGAGCGCTGGATGACCTTCGAGTAGCTGGTCTATTTCCTCGGGCGAAATATTCACACCGCCGCGAATAATCAGATCCTTGCAACGGCCTAAGAATCGATAATATGCGCCATTTTCTGTAATTTCGAACAAGTCACCGGTGCTAAACCAGCCATCATCGGTGAAAGATGCTTCGGTTTGCTCGGGTGCCCGGTAATAGCCTTCGAATAAGGAAGGCCCGCGAATCTGTAATTCGCCACCAATATTGCTTTCTACAATCACCGAGCCATCTACCTGAGATATCAAACGACTCTCGATATTGGCTGAACGGCCCGTCCCGTAAGGAGAAGGATATTCGCCATTTCGGGGAAACACACATGCGCGCTGTTCGGGGTCAGGGGCATCCGCTTCCCCGGTAATAAAGCTCATTCCCTCGTTAGAGCCGAAGACATTGACGACGATTATTCCAAATTTCTCCTGAAACCCTTGCACCATAGCAGGAGCAAGCGGCGCAGAGCCCGATGCGATGACACGCAAACTTGATAGATCAACTTTGGCAAGCAGGGTTTCGTTTTGAATCAGCATATTCAGCACAGCAGGTGGCGCAATGGTCAGATTGGGCCGTTCGCTATCAATCTGTTGCAAGAACACGGCCGGATCAAAGGGGTGGTGCAGCACCATTGTTCCTGCGCTCGTGAGCCAGCACATGGTTATCCCGCCGATACTTGCCATGTTAATCATAGGGAAGGGGTTCAGCATTATGTCGCCCGGACGGACCTTCATGGCTTCATAGCCGGTTGCAGCAACTGCGACCCAATGGTTGTGGCTACGCGGCACACCTTTGGGAATACCCGTCGTGCCGGATGTCCAGCAGATTGTGAATATATCGTCCGCATTGACCGGATTAGCGGCTACATGTTCCCTCAGCATCACTGCGTTAGCTTTTACATCATTGACCGCACCGGAGAGATCAAGAGCTCCGGCTGGCGTATCCGGTCCGAATGTCATGAGCTGGACAGAATCTCCGAGCAAGGATTGCGCCACTGCGACATGATCGCATCCCTTGACCTTTGTTGCACAAACAAATGCCTTAGGCTCGACGATAGCGATAAGGCTTTTCAGCTCATGGCTGCGATATTGCACCGCAGTAGGGCTTATTATTGCGCCAATTTGCGCCACTGCGAAGTAGAGTGCAACAAATTCGCTGATATTCGGTAGCTGCGCTAACACCACATCATCTTTGCCCACCCCGGCGCGCAGAAGCATGCCGGACAATCGATCAACTTCGGATCTTAGTTCGGCGTAACTTAAACGCCGCGCTTCTCCAAATGCGAAAACCTGCCGGTTTGGTGCGTCTACCAGTGCTATGCGATCTGGATGAGACTCAACATTGGCCAAGAACATGTCGAATAGAGTCTTGTCGCCCCACCATCCGTTGTCCCTATATTGTTCGCGCTTTTTCTCCCCTGCAGCAATCATATCAGACCGCAAGCACGCTGTTATTCGGCATGCCGATATCATCGCCGTTGGCCCAAGTTGAATGGGTGCCAGCACAGATTCGTTCAGGCAATATAATGCGGCATATTGGCCCTGCTGCAATATTCTTTGCATCAATTAAAACACATTCCGACTGATCCGTATTTAGGTCAGCGACAAAGGAAACCAGATAGCCGTCATCTTCGTCTTTGGCATTGATGCGCGGAGCAAAGGGTGACTCGCTGGCGAAGCGGCCCGGACCAAATTCAAAGCGTTCGTCTTTGCCGGTTTCTAAATCATGTTTCACAAGTCCACGGAACAGGAACCAGCCTGGCTCTGGCAAAGCGCTATAGGCATAGCGATATTTCCGCCCGGCATATTTCTGGTTGAACATACCGAATTCAACAATCTCGTCGCCAAGCCGTTCTTCGGTGGTTTCCCCGGTTTTCAGGTTAAAGCGCCAACGGTGTAACTTGGGCTTCAGAAGCTGCTGGTCAAGATAAGCCATCATCCGTTCCAGACCCTTTGGCGCACCCTCATAGGATTTGGGCATGGGCTCTTCCTGAAAATAGCCATCGAGAATTATCTCGTCGCCCTCTTCCCAAGCATTCAACCAGTGCAGCACATAACAAGGCTCTGCCTCGAACCAGAGGATGTCTTCTGGTTGGCCGTGGCGTGGAATGATCGCAAAGCGGGATTTTTGTTCGGGGTAAAACTGAACGGCATGAAGACCTTTTTCCAGAAGTTCAGGCGCCCAGTAGAGCGGGAGATCGTTAAGGATTGTGTAGTTTTTAGTGAAGGCCATGTCATGCGGCAGACGTGGGCCTTTTAGCGGGATCGGAATATAATGTTTCAGTTTATTATCCGGTCCGACCACGCCGTAGTGCATATAGGGTGCATGCTTGGAATAGTTAAAGAATAACAGCTCGCCAGTTGCTTCATCAACCTTGCAATGGGCCGATATACCATCAAGCGGAACCCAGCCTTCGGTTCCGTCCTGTTCCAATGTAAACGGATCAAGACGGTAGCCTTCTCCGCACTGGTAGAAGGAGGATAATATTTTGCCGGCATGAATACATACATCGGTAGAAGAGCTGTCTTTCAGCCATTCTTGAGCGCCCCAGCCGGGACGTGTCGATTTATGCGGCGGCTCCATCAGACCTGCCCATAATGATTTGCCCGCTTCTTGTTCTGCCTGAAAGCCTTTGGTTCTTACAAAACGGCTGCGGTAGCTTGCGCGGCCATCTTTGAAACTTATGGAGTGAATGAACCCGTCGCCATCAAAGGGATGATAGCGGCCAATCGGTTCGTGGATCTGGTTCTCGCCGTTGCGAACATAAACGCCATCAATATCATCGGGAATTGTGCCGATGACCCGTGCATCACCATTGGCGAATATTGCATTCCATTCATTATAGGTCGGTTGCCATGCGCCCCCGATATAAGGGTGATCGCTCGGCTTTAATGTCGAGTGGACGGTTTCAACAAGTTCAACTGTCATGTGAATATTCCTTTCCTAAAATGCGGGCCGCTTTACTGCGGCATCATATTCTTTTTTTAATCGCCCTGCGATCATCGCAAGAGGCTCCACGGCTTGCACCGCGCCAACACCCTGACCGGCTGACCAGACATTTTTCCATGCTTTTGCATCGTCCTGGGCGTTTTCAAAATTCGGCTTCTTATCTTCCGGCATATTAGCAGGATCATAACCCGCCGCGACCAGACTAGGCCGAAGCCAGTTGGCAGTGACCCCTGTTATACCCTTGGAGGGGACGACATCTTCGGCGCCCGCAGCCACTATCATGTCCTTATATGCGCGTTCTGCGATACTCTCTTCACACGCTATCATCGAAGTGCCGAGATAGGCAAAGTCGGCGCCTAATATCTCTGCTGCGCGGATGGCATGCCCTGTTGATATTGCGCCGCCGAGCACAATAGGCCCGTCCCAGAACTGGCGGACTTCTTCAACAAATGCAAAACCCGCCGTTAGTCCGGTATGTCCGCCAGCGCCGGAGGCGACGAGCACCAGGCCGTCAACCCCTGCCGCTGCCGCTTTGCGGGCAAAGCCCACGGAATTGACATCCGCAAACACCAGTCCGCCATAATCATGGACAGCATCCACGACGCGGGCGGGGCTTCCCAGAGCCGTTATGACCAATGGCACCTTGTGACGGACAACGCTTTCAAGGTCGCTGGGGAGCCGGTCATTAGAGGGATGCACGACAAGATTTACAGCCCAAAGTGCCGGTTCATCCGTATCGGCAAGGGCGGTTTCGATCTGGATTAACCAGTCTTCCAGTATCTCCGGTGTGCGCGCATTAGGGGCGGGAAAAGATCCGATCAAACCGGCGCGAGATGATGCGATCACCATTTCAGGCCCTGATACAAGAAACATCGGCGCGACAATTGCCGGCAGACGAAGGTTCGTTCGCAATTGATCGGGAATCGCCATGAATTTTATTACTCCGCTCCAAAAAACTAACTTGCATAAACATACTTAGACATAGTAGCAGGTCGAACGCAAGATAAATTACACGCAGTCATTGCCGACTGGAGAGGGGAGGATTTTAATGAAGAATAGTATTTCCACAGCTTTAATGGTGACGGTTTTTACGGTGCCTGGTCTGGCTTATGCCCAGGATGAAAGCGCACCACAAAAAGGCGGTCTTACCGAAATTGTTGTAACAGCGCAGAAGCGTGCAGAGGGTTTGTCCGACGTGCCGATTTCGATTTCTGCGGTGTCGGGTGAGGCGATCGAATCATACGGGCAAACCAATCTTGAAACGGTAGCATCCTCGATTCCCAACCTGAAAATAACCCAGACTGCCATTGCCAACCGAATAGCGATTCGCGGCATTGCTTCGGGTGATAACAAGGGGTTTGAACAATCGGTGGGGATGTTTGTAGACGGCATATATTACGGGCGTGACCAGCTTAGCCGCATGCCGCTTGTTGATCTGGAGCGTGTAGAGGTTCTGCGTGGGCCTCAGCCAACTTTATTTGGTAAAAATGCTATTGCAGGGGCCGTCAACGTAGTGAGCCGCCGCCCTTCAAACGAGCTTGAAGGGTCAATTAACGCGCTGTACGAATTTAATCATGAAGAAGCGAAAATAACTGGCGTTCTTTCCGGTCCGCTATCTCAAGATATCGGGGCGCGGGTAGTCGGATATTATCGCTCGATGGACGGCTATTTCTATAACACCGAACAGGACCGTAATGAGCCCAATGTCAAGGAAGCCTTTGTTCGCGGAATAGTGGATTATGACAATGGCGGCGCATTTTCCGTTGATGTCAAAGGCGAATATGCGAATTTCAAAACCAAGGGACAGCCGCGCGAAATATTTGGTGCGGTGGGAACTTATAATGCTGTTTTCAGTGGTCCTCTGTTTGTCGATACCAAAGAAGATTATGTCCGTGCAGATGGCGGCTATGTTAGTGACAATGAAATATTCGATGTTGTCGTTAACGCTAATCTGGAGCTGGGTGACCATGTTGTGACATCGACCACTGGCTATCTGGATTATAAAGTGCGCGAAACAGTTGATGTTGATTTTGTCGCGCCGAAATTCCTCGATGGAACCGCGCTGCAAGAGGATTATCGACAGTTTTCTCAAGAGCTTCGCCTGACTTCTCCCGGCAATCAAACGTTCAATTATATTGCCGGTATCTATTATCAGAACAGCAGGCTGGATGTGAATGACCAGGTCGAATTTAATCCGACGTTTTTAGCTTTTGGTCCTCCATTCAATGCCTTGGGTGATACATCCAACGACCGCACCTATTCTCAAAAATCCGACCTTATCTCGGTTTTTGCACAGGGTGAGCTTTCATTGACAGAAGCCCTGCGTTTGACGGTTGGTGCCCGGTTCAACCATGAAAAGAAAACCGGACAACGCGACCTCGTCATCGTACAGGGACCTCTCAATACGTTTAATCCGGCCATTGTAACCGCAACATTCCGGGCGCTTAACATTGAAGAGCATAATATCTCGGGCAAGCTTACCGAGGACAGTTTTAACCCGATGGCAAATATCCAGTATGATGTGACGGACGATCTGATGGTCTATGCTTCGTTTGCTCGGGGCACCAAAGCAGGCGGTTTTGATGTGCGCTCAAACTCGTTACCCGATTCGAATACTGTTGCACGTCCGGGGTCGTTTATGTTTACCGATGAACGCGCGGATAATTACGAGGCGGGATTAAAATATAAATCCCGTTCATTTGCATGGAACCTGTCAGCATACCGCACAATCTATAAAGATCTGCAAACCAATGTGTTTGACGGGACATTGAACTTCAATGTTCGTAATGCGTCGGGTGCACGCACTCAGGGGATTGAAACGGATATTCGTTGGGCCGTGGATGATCATTTTACGCTCAGCGGCGCATTGGCTTATCTTGATTTTGAATTTACCAATTTCACCGAAGGACAATGCTATTTTCAGCAGGTTCCGGACTCGCCGGGCGGATTTTGTGACTATTCGGGTAAGCGCAACACCTTGTCACCCAAGTGGTCTGGAAATCTGAACGGGGATTTCAGCCATCCGGTTAGCGAATCGATGAAACTGGGCATCAATCTTAATGCCGATTTTTCGAGTGCATATATTGCAGCGGCCAATCTTGATCCGCGCACCCGTCAAGATGGGTATATCAAAATGGGTGCCCGTATCTCGCTTGGTCATATCGACGACAAATGGTCAATCGCACTGATTGGCCGAAATCTGACTAACGAGCGCATCAAGCAGACTGCGGGCGCTGTGCCATTGGGAACAACGATTACCCGCAATACCGGTAATGCTTATAATGCGGTTTATGACCGCCCCCGCAATATCGCGCTGGCGGTGGATATGAAGTTCTAAAGCATAAAACCATTGGACATTTTTCAAGTCGTTGTTCTGCTGTTCATTTACGCATCTGTGTAGGTGAACAGCAGGAGCCGACTTGAGCGATCATTCTGTCTCGACCGGATTATAGTTTCGCGGTGTAAATAGAACGCGCGAAAGCTTAATGACATTTATCTATTATTGACGCTAAGTTCAAAAGCGTTAACGTGCTCGTTGTTCCGATCTGGAACCACGTAACATCTAAATTGATGTTTTCCCCGTTCCGGCATATCTGGCGATTGGGGGATGGGCACAAGGTAACTGAAAAATGAACCATGAAGATTGACACCATTCGGGCCTGCTCGATTTGGCGCGCTCTTGAAGTGGTCGGCGATGTTCCTGTGCTTTTGATCATGGAGCAGGCCTTTTTGGGCAAGCATCGCTTTCAGGAGTTTTTGGAAGAAACCGGCATTGTCCGTTCTGTGTTAAGCAATCGTCTGGCAAAGCTGGTTGATGTGGATGTTCTGTCAAAACATACGCAGCGACAGAAAGGATATCATCTGACCGAGAAGGGGCGGGGCCTCTTCCCCGTCGCGTTGATGATTTTGCGCTGGCAGCGCCGATGGGAGTCAGGAGCGCGTGGTTTTGAAGTCCGGATGATCCATAGTGGTTGCGGCAATGAAATGCTCCCCGAACCAAAATGCGATCAATGTAAAGTTGAGATTGACCCACGGGATGTAGACTGGTCGCCCGGACCCGGTCTCAGTCAGGTGACACCTGTTTATGGCAGGCGACGCAAACAGACCGCAGCGGCTAGCGCAAAGCGCGGCAATCGTACCATGACCGATTCTGTGATAGAGCTTTTTGGGGACAGGTGGGCGACGTTGGTCGTTCGCGCATGTTTTACGGGGATTAACCGGTTTGATGAAATCCAGCGTGATACAGCAATGGCGACCAATATCCTCTCTGACCGGCTGGACCGCCTCCAGCAGCAGAATATTATTAAAGCATATCCTTATTCACCTCATGAACAGCGCTTTGAATATCGTCTGACCGACAAGGGCCGCGATCTATATCCGGTTTTGCTGGCATTACTGCAATGGGGCGACCGCTGGTTTGCCGATGAAAAGGGGCCACCTTTGATTCTAAGGCACAAGCCGTGCGATCACAATCTGCATTTTGTACCAACCTGTGATAAATGCGGCGAAGCGCTGGATGTTTCAAATACGGGTTTCAATTTGTAATGACCTGCACCGCTAATTAGGCGGCGATACAAAACGACAGGCCCATTCGCATAATGGCACAAGAGCCAGCCTAGGCCTTGTGCGCGACAATCATAACCCATAACAGCAATACCATAATCAGGCAGAAAGCTAGCTTTTTCGGTGGGATAACTATCATTCGCACCGAGCAAAATAGTCCATGCAGATGCACACTGTGCACACAAACAAGTTCTTATCGCACCTCTGAATTTGGTTATCGTGCTGTAGCAATCGGACTGAAGAAAAATCCGAAATAATAACAACCGTATTTTGTGTTCATAAAGGGAGAGGCGCATGCCACTGACAACAAGATTTTTATTAGGAACCGGTTCCGCATTCTTAGGCTTGATGGCTACCCCGCTCCATGCACAAGAATATTCCGCGGACAATAGTTCAGTTGCCGCAGCGACCACCGCTGCGGATGACAATGTTATTGTCGTAACCGCCCAGAAACGTGAGCAAGAGCTTATCGATGTTCCGGTTGCAGTCTCTGCAGTCAGTAATGCTTCGCTCGAACGCGCTCAAGTCAGAACCGTCAGTGACATCGCCAGCATTGTTCCTAACCTTCAGATTAACCAGACAATTGGCAATAATTATGGCCCGCTAATTACCATTCGGGGCTTGTCTCCCTCTGGCGATACCAGTTTGGCGCGCGATCAGCCGGTTGGTCTCTACCTTGATGGTGTGCCGATTGCGAAATCCACGGGCGCAGCATTCGATACTATTGATCTGGAGCGGGTAGAGGTGCTTCGCGGTCCCCAAGGGACACTCTACGGCAAGAATACGATCGGCGGAGCCGTGAACCTGATTACACAAAAGCCCACTGGCGAATTTGGCGGGCAGTTGTTGGCTGGCGCGGGCTCTTTTGGTCATTTTTATGAACGCCTTACTCTTAACCTTCCCGAAGTTGCGGGTTTCAGTGTAAAATTCGGCGTTTCAGCCAAGCAGCGTGATGGCTATTACCGCAATACTGCGCGTAATAATCATTTTGGCGAAGAGGAGCTGGTGGCAGCACGCGCCGATGTTTTGTGGCAGCCAAGCGATAATTTTTCCGCATTATACAGCTATGATATTTCCGATAGCCGCGGCACGCCGGCAATGATCGCACCAGCGGAACTGGGCGTTATTCCTTTTGCAAATGCGTTGATTGCGCCATTTATACAGGATGGCCGTCCCCGTGGTATTGGTGCGGATAGCGCGATTTTAAGTAATTACCGAACCAATGGCCACGCATTGACGTTGGAACTGGACCTTGGTGATGTGACTTTGAAGTCCATCAGTGCTCGGCGCACAGCGGTTACGCAATCGGCAAGCGATTTTGATGGTACGCCGCTGGATATGTTGCGTATCATTCTGGATAATGATTACGAGCAATTCTCCCAGGAATTTCAAGCCATTGGTGACCTTGGAGACCTGACTTATACATTGGGTGTATTCTATCTCGAAAATAATTACGACGTATTGAACCCGCGATGGAATTTTCAGTTTGGCGGAGATGCATTTGATGCCAATACGCGCAGCGGCGATTCCCAGACGGCTGCGGCATATGGCCAATTGTCATGGACGCCTTCTTCACTAGATGGTCGCCTGACGCTTTCGGTTGGTGGCCGTTATACGCGAGAAGAGAAATCCGCCAAGGTCCGGATAATTTCAAACGCGAATTATCTTGCAGATCCATCCAATCCGAATTCGGGCGTATTCGTTAGAAACCCTGATGGTTCGCCGGTGACAGTAAGTGGCCAGCCCGTTGCAGGTGCACGACCAGGGGCAGGTGGCCTTGGCCCGGATGATTTGATCCCTCTGGAAAATTCAGGCGTCTGGAAAAAGTTTAATCCGGAATTTAACGCCTTATTCAAAGTGACGCCCGACTTTTCGATTTATGGGCGCTATGCAACCGGGTTCAAAAGCGGCGGCATAAACGATACCGCTCCTACGAATGCAGCATTTGAAAATGCGTTTGATCCTGAGAACCTGCAATCTTTTGAACTGGGTGCCAAATTCTCGGCTTTTGATCGTAGGTTACAACTGAATGTGGCTGGTTATCACTCCATCTACAAAGACTTTCAGGCAGGCGTGTTCGTGCCGCAACTGGTGACGACAAATATTATTAACGCGGGGGAGGCGCAATTTACCGGGTTTGAAATTGAAGGGTCGGCGAGGGTGCTTGATAATTTGTCGCTTACCTTTGGTGCAGGTTATGTGGATGCGCGCTATACCGATTTTGTCCTGCCTGACGGAACGGATGTGACCGATACTTATGTAGTCGGGCTGGTTCCAAAGTGGAATTACCAGATTGGTGCTACGCATAAATTGGACATGGGCTTTGCAAGTCTGGAAAGCAATCTGAACTGGAGTTGGCGCGCGAAGCAATCGGGAACCATCACCGATGACCCGCTTTCATATCGCAAATCTTATGGCTTGCTCGACGGACGCGTCGCCTTGCGTGATATTGAGCTTGGTAAGGGTGCCAGCCTCGAAATTGCTGCATGGGCCAAGAACCTGACGGACAAAAAATATTGGGTAAGCAGTATCAACTTAAGCGTCCTCACAGTCCGCCAGTGGGCAGACCCTCGAAGCTTTGGCGGTGAGGTGCGGTTGCGATTCTGAGCGTATTGATCGAGGGTATATGCGCCCCTTTGTCTCTCTGTATCAATAGTAAGTCCATATCTGCGGTCTTCTAGTAGCTAGGTAAATGGCATATTGTTCACGCATATGAACGTCGGCCTTTCAGGTCAATCTGGGAAAGGCCGACGTTTGAAATAACGCATGGAGAATTTAAATGGATAGATATCTGGTAATTTCATCCGACGGCCACGTTGGACTTCCACCTGAACGGTACCGTGAGTATCTTGAGTCAGCTCATCACGAGAAATTTGATGAGGTGCTGGCAAAGGAAATCAAGGCCCGCGAAGAGCATGAAAAGCTTTTTCTGATTGATGATTTTAACACGAAATGGCGCGCGCGTGTAGGAGATGGTCTGGAGGGTGCCTGGAACGGTGACATCCGTAACCGCGTGCTTGACGAGGATGGCGTCGTTGCAGAAGTCCTGTTTCCCGACGGTATCACAGAGCGAAACGCCCCGCCATTTGGCGCTGATATAGGGCTTCGGCCCAATGCAGATAATGCAGTGCTTCAATGGGCGGGCGCGCGTGCGCACAACCGCTGGCTGGCCGATTTCTGTGCAGAAGATCCTCTTCGCCGTTTAGGGCTGGCAGTTATTCCTGCTCTTTATGATATTGATCAAACGATTGAAGCCATTCACCTGGCCAAGAAAAACGGAATGAAGGGCGTGTTCTTTCCCGCTCTTACCGATGGTTATGATATGTATAACCACACCAAATATTACCCGGTTTGGGAATTGTTACAGGAATATAACCTCCCTCTGCATTTCCATTCTGGCGCTTCACCTGGCTATGATGTGACGCAGCCGGGCTGGATTGGAACATATCTGTGTGAATTTGCGTTCTGGATGACACGGCCTCTATGGTCGATGATCTTTGGCGGTGTGTTTGAAATTTACCCTGATCTAAAAGTGTGTTTTACCGAAGCAGGTGGTGAATTCTGGTTCCCGTGGATGGTTGAACTGATGGATATCAGGGCGTCGGCAAAGCATACTAGCGGCAAACTTGGTGACTATAACACCAATATGACAATGAAGCCGAGCGAATATTTTGCCCGTAATATATTTGTCGGTTGCTCCGCCTTGCCGGATGAGGAGACTACAGAAGCCTATTATAAAATCGGAATCGATCGTATTTTATGGGGTACGGATTATCCTCATCCAGAAGGGACATGGCCCGGTACGCTTGAGAAAATGCAACTGAGCCTAGGCGGTCTTCCGGAAGATGACATCCAGAAAATGCTCGGGACCAATGCGCTCGAAATCTATGATGTCGATCCTCAACCTTTATGGGATCTGGCAAGTAAGATCGGGCCGAAGCGCTCGCATTTTGTCAAGGAAGCTGCGGAATAGCTTCTGCAATTAGTAAGTCTTGAGTGGAATTGCAGACTTGCGGTGCGCCCTGCTATTTGGTAGCCGAAGGTATATCAAATAGTGGGGTGCACCTTGTCCTCTTGGCGTGGAATTGAGGAATTTCTTGCCGTTGTCTCCAAAGGCAGTTTTACAGCGGCAGCGGAGGATCTCGGTTTATCAAAATCTTTTGTCAGCAAGCTGGTCAATGAACTTGAGGCCCGGCTTGGTGTGCAGCTTCTGGTACGCAACACACGACGCCTTTCGCTAACGGCTGCTGGCGAACTTTTTTACGATAAATGTTCCAATATGCAGAACGGATTGCAGGATGTCGAAAGGCAGATGCAGGCCTTTCAAGTCAATCCGGTTGGTCGCCTTAGAATTGGCCTTAGTGATATTTTTGGTACCGAATATATGTCTTCGCTCCTCGCGGAGTTTAGCGAGGCTAATCCGGAAATACATATTGAGCCGATAACATATCTCAATCAGAACGATATTGTGCAGGAGCAATTTGATATCGTTATCCGCTATGGGCAATTGCCTGATTCTTCTTTGAAAGCCCGGCTGTTCGGATATTTATCCTATTGCCTATGCGCTTCGCCGGAATATGTGAAAGAACATGGTTGGCCCGAATCAATTGAAGATGTGGCCAATCACCAATGTCTGACCAATCTGGGTAGGGCGTTTGAATTTAACGGCGGAAAATCCATTGGTGTTAACGGCCGATGGACAAGCAATAGCGGCGTGGCATTGAGCTGGGCCGTACGCCGGGGTCTCGGATTGGCGCATTTACCTGTCAGCATATTGCGCGAAGATCTCTTGAATGGCAGCATTGTGGCTCTGGAAGACGACTGGTCATTCTGGGACAGGGAATGCTGGGTTGTTTTCTCACCCGGAATTATGCCTGCTTCGACGCGCGCTTTCATTGATTTTCTAACCAGCCATATAAAAACCATTAAAGCCCGGCCCTGGATGGCGGACCGAATTACCCTGGGTAAGTGATTAATTGTTCGCCTGTGTGAACAAAGATTTTTCTCCAGAGTAGTTGTGTTGGCAGTTTCGCCGCATATAGTCGGACATGGCTAGCGGTTGAAACGAACCGTCGGTTTAACAGAGAGGATTAGTTCCATGCCCCAGGTCGAGCGTTTTCCGATGGGCATCCCATCGGGGTGGTTTTGTATAGGCTATTGTGATGAATTTGAACGCGGGGACATTCACGCGGTTCATTACTTTGGACGTGATCTGGTGGTTTTCCGAAATGACGAGGGCGAGATGGGTTTGCTTGATGCCTATTGTCCGCATCTGGGCGCGCATCTTGGTCATGGCGGTACGATTGAAGGGGACAGTATCCGCTGCCCTTTCCATGGATGGGCTTTCCGTCCTGATGGTTTTTGTACAAAGATTCCCTATGGCAAGATATTTCCGCCGCGCCTTAAACGTGAACCTTTGGCAGAATCCTATCCGGTGGTGGAACGCAATGGTGTGGTCTGGGCCTGGTATCATCCTCACGGACAAAAGCCGCACTACGAGGTTATGACTCATGACGAGTTTACCGAGGATGGTTGGGCCGATCCGGTCAGGCGTATCTGGCGCTTTGCCAGCAATCCCCAGGAAATTGCCGAAAATGGTGTTGATTTTGCCCATTTTGAATTTGTTCACAAAATGGACGCGGTGCCAGAGGGGACAGCGGTTTATGATAAGCATATTCGCAAGAGCGAGGCGCACGGGCATCGTCAGATAACACTCGAGGATGGTTCGACAAAAGAGATAGAGTCCTCAGTTTTTACGGTACAGAACGGCGCAGGACAAAAATTCACACGCCTGAAAGGTGTCGTGGAACTTTCGATGATGGTTCTCGCAACCCCGATTGAAAAAGACGATGTGGAACTGCGTTTTACTTTCACTCATCCCCCGGTTGAGCCGGGTTCACCCGAAGAAAAGGCGGTCGAGCAGGCTATAGCAGGAACCTGCGGCCAGACGGGTGTAGAGGGAGATATTCCCATTTGGCACAATAAAATCCACCGGGCGAACCCGTTTCTATGCGACGGTGACGGACCAATATTGCGGCTACGGCGTTATTTTGAACAATTTTACGTGGATGACGAACAGCCGTCTCTTGCAGCTGCTGAATAAAGGGCGCTGCTGAATAGACTTGACGGTAAGTAAGGAATCTCGGCCCGAGGAAGGCTGGTCGATGTCTGCTGCCGGTCTTGGACGAATATTAATAAGAAAAAATACAATAGGAGAGAGAAAATGACTAATCTACGTTATCTTCAAGGGCCATCAAAAGGCCGCGGTTCTGCGCCTTTGAACAATACAGTTCGCGGTATCAGGGCCACTTATGAAACAGATCCCGATGTTGCCCGCGCTATGTTGCCCCAGCCACTGGTCGGCATTGAGCGTCCGGAAGTCTTCGTTCAAATGGTTCATGTTGCCATGCATGTCAGCGAAGATCGAACAGTGGAAATCGGAGCGCTGACGACCGGAATTAATTGCACCTACGAAGGCAATCCCGGTGCCTATTGCTTCCACATGGCTATGGAAGGTGAATCGGTGGTTACATCAGGGCGTGAGCGTTTTGGTGAACCAAAGAAAATTGCCGATACGACATTTGTGAAAAATGGTGATCATGTGAAAGCGACATGCACGCGGCACGGCATTACCTATTTTGAAATTGAAGGGACGATTGGGGAAGATACTGACAAGCCATTGTCGTTCGAAGAACATATCTTCTGCTACAAAGGCATGCCCTCTATCGAAACACCGGGCGAGTTTGACGGTGATGTATTCCTGACACGTCTGAACTGGGAGCGTGAATATACTCTTCGCAAAGCCATGAAGGGAAGCATTACGCTGCGTGAATCAGCTTATGATCCACTTGCTGATATTCCGGTAAACAAACTGGTTTCCATGGATTATGTCGAGGGTAGCACGAAAACGAGCGGAAACATTCTCCGCACCGTTCCCGGCTCTTTTATTGCGGACCATTGGGTAGGCCGTATGGACGACCCGGTAAATGTCGGCGTTGACGCGGCTGCAGTAGTTACCGAGGCGGCCTGATGGAAACCTTCGCTGGAAAAGTCGCCGTTGTTACTGGCGGAGCAAGTGGTGTCGGTCGCTGTTTGTGTGACCAACTGGTCGCGGCAGGGGCCGACGTTATCGTCGCTGATATCGACAAGCAGCGCCTAGACCAAGTAGCGGAGGAATTGAATGGCTCCGGTCCTGGCAGTGCGGCAAGACTGGAGGTCGATGTCACCAAGGAAAGCTCGGTCGATGCTCTGGCAGAGCAGGTTTTTGCCAAGCATGGCCGAGTGAACCTGCTCTTCAATAATGCCGGTGTCGGGTTGGGAGAAGCGCAAAAGAAAATCTGGTCTATCCCGATCAATGACTGGAATTGGGGCATGGACGTCAATGTTCTGGGCGTGGTCCACGGAATCAAGGCCTTTGTGCCCAGAATGCTGGAATCTGGTGAAGAGGGCGTTGTCATCAATACCTCTTCGTCAAATGGTGGACTGCGTTCATTACCCAACACACCAGTTTATGCGGCGACCAAGGCAGCGGTGACAAGCATTAGCGAAGTTTTATATCAGCAATTGTTGAGAGAAGGGAACCGCGTGAAAGCAGCTATTCTTTTCCCCGGACCGCATACCGTTAACACCGGTATTCTGGCATCGCGTCTGGTTCGTCCGGACGAATATGCCAATGCCGAGCCGGAAGATGCAGTCGCTTATAAAACAATGGAAGACTTAATTAAAACAACGGGTCTGGAGATGCAGCTGACCGAGCCCGAAGAGGTCGCAACTTTTGCTCTTGACGGAATTCAGCAAGGGCGTTTTTGGTTAATCCCGGAAAGTGAGCGTGGAGATAAAATGGTAACTGATCGAACGAAAGAAATCCTCTCTCGCCAGAATCCAGTCTCCGCATGGTAAGTGATACAGTGACCGCGGGTTCTGCTGCAGACACGGCTCATGTCACTGACACGAATAGGGGCGGTAAAGCTTACCGCTTCTATGTCGTGTTTGTCCTGTTCATCGCCTATACGTTCAGCGCGATTGACTCGCGCATATTGACGTTGCTTGTCATCCCGATCCAGGATGACCTGCAACTGACCGATTTTCAGATGAGCCTGCTACAGGGCTTTGCGTTTGCGCTACTATACAGCCTGTCTGCCATTCCTATCGGCAGAATCGTTGACGGCACTTCATCACGAGTTCGCTTGATGACAGGCGGGGTCGGTTTCTGGTCATTCATGACCATTATTTGTGGTTTATCAAATAGTTTTGGTGCTCTGTTTTTTGCACGCGTTGGCGTTGGCGTGGGGGAAGCGACACTAAGTCCCAGTGCCTATTCGGTCATCAGCGATTATTTTGATCGCACGCGAAGAGCGCTGGCGATCAGTTTTTATGCCATCGGCTATTCTGTTGGCGGTGGCTTGGCACTTATTCTGGGCGCTGTCCTTCTCGATTATTTTACAGCTTCGGGTGGCGCCGACTTCTGGATTTTAGGGAAACTGGCTCCATGGCAAGCAGTATTTGTCTGTGTCGGTTTGCCCGGTTTTATCATAATGCTGATGGTCGCAACTATCCGTGAACCTGTCCGGCGTGAACTGGCGACAGGATATGATGCTTCCATTCCGCTAAAAATTGTCTGGCAATATCTGGTCGAGCACTGGCGCGTTTATGGCATGCTTATTGGTTCTTTGGCGTTGATCGCGATGGTCGCATTTGGAACCGCGCTTTGGTATCCGACATTTTTGATGCGGACCTATGGTATGTCGCCTGGTGCAGTGGGGGCAACATACGGGGCTATCATGATTATCGGTGGCACCAGCGGCACATTATGCGGCGGCTGGTTGTCAGGCTGGTTAATGCGCCGTGGCCGCACCGATGCCAATATGAGTATTGTGCTGGGCACCACGATTCTGAAAGGCCTGCCACTGATTTTAAGCCCGTTGATGCCGACACCGTTTCTTGCTCTTTCCCTGATGGCAATAGGGACATTTATCGGACAAGCAGCCCAGGGCGTGATGCTTTCGGCAATTCAGGATGTCACCCCGAACCAGATGCGCGGGCAAGTCACCGCTCTCAGCCTCTTATCCGTTAACCTGATTGGTTTGGGACTGGGTGCCAGTTTTGTTGCAGCAATTACCGATTTCGGATTTGGTGACCCGATGGCAGTGCGTTACTCGATATCCATTGCCGGGGCGGTCATACTACCGATTATTGTGATCGTGATCCTTTTGGGAATGCCGCATTATCGCGCTGCTTTGGCGAATATATCCAGAGCCAGTGAAGCTAGTTGAACCATAGACAGCTTGCTTAACTATGAAGATCTGGAGCGGTATCGGGCAGGGGAAATAACCTGCAAAACCGCTCCAGCAAATTTTTGTCGCCTTTAATCTGTATCGCGCCATCGTCAATCAATTGATCCAGTGGCACCCCGCCATAAACGGTCGCGGCGAGAGCATTTTGATCACATATCAGCAATACATCCCCGCGTGATGCCTCGCCGTGGTCAATCTCAAGCATGCCTTGGGAAATCCTGGTTATAAACTCCTGCTCGCCCAATCGCATGCCGAGAGTGAAATCCAGCCCCTCTGCCAAATCAGCGTTAAACATGGTGCGTAATGACAAGATAACGGAATTAACGCTCATCTGCTTGCCCGGAACCATATTGGGTGACCGCGCTGCCCAGCGACCAATTTCCTTAATCATCTTCTCCGATTCCAGTCCCCATTCTGTCAGCTCATAAACCCATGATGCAGCAGGAGGAGGCAATTTGCGGCGGCGCAACACGGACACAGATTCCAGACCTTCAAGCCGCTGTGTCAATAAATTGGCACTGATACCGGGCAGACTGGCGCGCAAATCCGAGAAGCGTTTTGGCCCGAGCATCAGTTCGCGCATTATCAGCAAGGCCCAGCGCTCCCCGACAATATCGAGCGCATGAGCTGTGGCGCAGCCATCATTATATTCACGTTTTTTCAATGCCTTATCCATTATAGGTTATTTATAATAACTTTCTAGTTGCATAATCTAATCACTATTGAAATATTTACAATGTTGATGAGTCGAAATGAAGGGAAGGAAATGGAAATAGCAACAATATGTTTGTGGTTCGACATTCACGCATAGCGAGGCTTTTTCCTTTTAGATCGTAACCGGGAATCTGGAAGAAACCGACCTTTATCGGAATGAGATCGTCGGCAATGGGGGCCAGCAAAGTCAATGCGGCTGGTGCAAGGACAAATGGGTCTGAGCTGGCAAATTACCCTGCGCGTGTTGACCAAAGCGTTGGCTAAAGACGGCGATGGCGCCAAGCGTGCCTTCACTGCGATGATGCCAATGCAAAAAATTAACGCCGCGGCGATCGAGGCCGCGGTTAAAGGAGAATAAAATGTCTGATGTAACGAATGAACAATACGAACTGTCTGTCAGCCGCCATATCGCTGCGCCGCCAGAAAAAGTCTGGCAGATAATGACAGAGCGCATGGCGCAATGGTGGTGTCCGAAACCGTGGCAGGCAGAGATTATCGAGCAGGACTGGCGCGCAGGTGGGCGCAGTGCGATATTGTTCAAAGGGCCTGATGGCGAAGAAATGCCGCAGGAAGGTATTTTTCTGGAAGTGTCACCGGAAAAACGCTTCGTGACGACCGACGCGGTCACAGGTGACTTTCAACCCGCCGGGCCGTTCATGATCGGCATCTGGGAAATCGAATCCGATGGCGATGGCACCCGCTACACTGCCACCGCACGTCATTGGACCAAGGAAGCACATGACCAGCACAAGGAAATGGGTTTTGAAGACGGTTGGGGAGCATGTGCGCGTCAGCTTGCCGAAATTTGTGAAGCAGAATTTGCCGCAGCATAATCAGTTGCCCCGACCGTTAAGGAGAGAGAAAATGAGCTATATCGAAGGATTTGTTGCAGCAGTCCCCACTGCCAACAAGGAAAAATATCGCGAACATGCCAGCAAGGCATTTGAACTGTTCAAAAATCTTGGCGCAACGCGAATGGTGGAATCTTGGGGCGATGATGTGCCGACCGGAAAGACCACTGATTTCCAGAGCGCGGTCAAGGCAAAGGCAGACGAGAGTGTCGTTTTCTCGTGGATCGAATATCCTGACAAGGCCACGCGTGATGCGGCCAATGAAAAAATGATGAACGATCCCCAAATGGCCGAGAAAATGGGCGAGATGCCATTTGATGGAAAACGCATGATTTTCGGTGGTTTTGAGATGCTTCTCGATTGCAAAGCGGAGTAAATAAAATGACCAATCAACATGGTGATTTCATTTGGTATGAATTGATTACAAGCGATATTGAAGCGGCGCAGAAATTTTACGGTCCGCTAATGGGCTGGAGCTTTTCTGACAGTGGACAGCAGGATCATGATTATCGCATCTTTTCGATAAACGGGAATGATGTTGGCGGGTTTATGGCGCGTCCGGACGGTGCGGAAATACCGCCTAGCTGGATGGGTTATATCAATGTTGATGATGTCGATGCCAGCACCGCGAGTATCAGGGAGGCAGGGGGCAGCATCCATATGGAACCGCAGGATATTGCCGATGTCGGACGGTTCGCTTTCGTTGCTGATCCGCAAGGGGTGATGTTTTACATCATGCAACCGACGCCGGATAATCCGGACGAGACCAGCAACGCCTTTGCCGCCACCAAGCCGCAGGACGGCCATTGCGCCTGGAATGAACTGGCCACGACCGATCAGGCCGGTGCGACCGCTTTTTACGCAGACCAATTTGGCTGGGAGCAAAAGGAGGAAATGGATATGGGGCCGATGGGCACCTATGCGTTCTTCCATCAAGGGACCTACATGATCGGCGCGGTTATGACCAAGCCCGATGAAATGCCGGTCGCCGCGTGGACCTATTATTTCCGCGTGAAGGATATTGATGCAGCGGTAGAAACGATCAAGGCGAACGGCGGTAAAATATTGCTCGATCCCACGGAGATTCCGGGCGGTGAGTTCCAACTAAACGCCATGGACCCACAAGGCGCGTCTTTCGCACTGATCGGCCAGCGCAAATAGCAATGTTGCCATAACGGCTTTCTACGACAGAGAAACAATTAATGGTGAGTATCGAAAGCTACTCACCATTAGTCGCGCCTGCCATCGCCCGCGATTCAGGCGGGTTGCCGCGCAATTGGCCGACGCCATCGCAAGAGAGCGCTGACCAGATATAATAGTTATCTGTAATATTCAGGGGTGATGCTATGCTCGAAAATGGTGACCCCTACGGGAATCGAACCCGTGTTTCAGCCGTGAAAGGGCCGCGTCCTAACCGCTAGACGAAGGGGCCGTACCAATGCTTGGCCAGCGAGATTGGGCGATTAGGGCTATCGGGCGCTTTGGTCAACCCCTTAATGGCGGTTTACGGCCTTATTATCAGATATTTTTTCTATTGTTCCAAATGAAGCGGATTAATCGGCCCATGCGGCGTCTTCCAAATGGATTTCTGCGGCAGGGCGGCTGCCCCAATCGTCGATCTTGGCGCGTCCGGCGATCCATAGTTTGCGGTTTTTGGGTGCGTGGAGCAATGCTTGGCCCAAATCACTTTCCGCAGCGCGAAAGGCGATGGTTTTAATCGACCCGCCGTCATCACCGGCCACAATCATCCGGACATGGTCTTTGCCGACAATATCGCATTTGATAATCCGGACCGGCCCGGCAACAATACGCGGTGCAGGCCAGCCCATTCCATAAGGTCCGGCGCCTTCCATTGCTTCGACGAAGAGAGGATTGACTCCTTTGGGCGATAGCACAGCATCGAGCAGCAGCGCCTTTCCGGCCTGCGCCGCGCCCACTGAATCAGCCAGACGGTCGTTAAGAAATTCGCTAAAAGCATCAATTTTTGCGGCATCAATGGTAACGCCCGCCGCCATAGCGTGTCCTCCACCCGCAATAAGCAGGCCCTGATCCTTGGCTGCGATAATGGCAGCGCCCAGATCAACACCGGCAATTGAGCGTCCTGACCCTTTGCCAATGCCGTCATCATCCTCGGCAATGATAATCGCCGGTCGGCCCAGCTTCTCTTTGATACGGCCCGCGACGATCCCGATCACGCCGGGGTGCCAGCCTTTGGATGACAAAACCGCCACCGCCTGATTCTGTTGTGCAGAGCACATGGCATCGGCCTGTTCAAGGACATGGGCTTCAATGGCTTGGCGTTCCTGATTAAGGTGATCAAGTTCAGTTGCGATTTTACGGGCTTCTTCCGGATCTTGCGTGATGAGTAACCGGACACCCAGATCGGATTTGCCGACCCGTCCGCCGGCATTGATCCTTGGCCCCAGAGCAAAGCCGAGGTCAGAGCATATCGGCGCGCGTTTGAGGCGGCTGGCATCAATCAGAGCGGAGAGGCCGATATTCTTGCGGAGAGCGAGTATTTTAAGCCCCTGTGCAACAAAGGCGCGATTAAGTCCGCGAAGCTGAGCAACATCTGCGACCGTGCCCAATGCAACAATGTCCAGCAGGTTGAGCAGTTTCGGTTCGCTGCGGTTCTGGAAAAAACCCTTGCCGCGTAAATTGCGAACCAGCGCAGCGCCCAAAAGAAACGCCATGCCAACAGCGGCCAGATGACCATGCTGCGCCCCGGCATCGCTTTCATCAAGGCGGTTGGGATTAACCAGCGCACTGGCCTTGGGCAGCGTAGCCGCGCATTTATGATGGTCGACGACAATGACCTCGACACCTGCGTCGTGCGCCATATCAAGCGCATCAAAGGCCATTGCACCGCAATCCACTGTCACTACCAGATCAAAGCCCTGCTGGCCCAGTTTGACGAGCGCCTCACCAGAGGGGCCATAGCCCTCCATCAAGCGGTCAGGAATATAATAGCCTGCCTCTAACCCCAGATCGCGGAGCAGACGGATGAGAAGGGCAGCGCTGGTCGCGCCGTCAACGTCATAGTCACCGAATATTGTAACCTTGTCACCCTTTAGCACAGCCTTGGCCAGCCTTTCGGCGGCGACTTCCATGTCCTGAAAAACCGATGGATCGGGCATGAAACCCCTGATCGTGGGATCGCGGTTTATATCCAGCGTTTCACGGGTCGCGCCGCGAGACAGCAATAGCTGCGTAACCAGATCATCCGGCTGAAAACCGGGATCGCGGGCATCGGCACTGGTGCTGCGCCATTGCCATTTTTGACCGGACAAGGATTGGGTGACATTCAAAACTGCATTCATGATGTGCAGCTATGGGCGATCGACGATGCGCTGACAATCGCTTTGATCGCTGTTAAGGCGGCGGATATGAAAAAACTGCTTATCGTCTATTACAGCTTAACCGGCGGCACGCGGCAAATGGTGGAAGCCGCCGAAGCAGAGGCACGCAAGGAAGAAGAAACCCGAACAATAGTGATGCGCGCAGAGGAGTGCGAGCCGTCCGACATGCTGTCCGCTGATGGCTATATTTTTGCGACGCCGGAAAATCTTGCCGCGATTGCGGGCGTGATGAAGGCATTTTTCGATCGATGCTATTATCCTTTGTTAGGGGAAATAGAAGGGCGGCCTTACGCAGCGATGATTTGTGCAGGTTCGGACGGTGAAAATGCCCGCAAACAACTGGAGCGGATTGCCACAGGCTGGCGATTGAAGAAAGTCATGGATACGCCGATAATCTGCACGCATGCCCAGACCGAAGAACAGATACTTGCGCCCAAAGAGATTAGCGAAACCGATAAAGCGCAATGCGCGGAAATCGGGGCGACACTGGCGGCTGGTCTGGCAATGGGCGTGTTTTAACGACGATATCCCCATCCCCTTCAGGGGAGGGGTTAGGGGTGGGGGCGAGCGCGCGCTTTGCACCCTCCAGCCACAAACCGGCATCGAGCCGATTTGTGCCAAATCCCACCCCCGGCCCCTCCCTTGAAAGGGAGGGGAGAGTAACTTAAATCAACCCGGCAACCCGTTTTTGCAGAGCTGGGATAACCTCTGCCTCAAACCACGGATTGGCTTTGAACCAGCGGATATTTCTGGGGCTGGGATGGGGCAGGGGCAGGGCGTTCGGCCAAAATTCTTGCCATCTTTTGACAGTTTGGGTGAGCGTTTTGGATTTGGCGCTGCCCAGATGCCAGTCGAGCGCATATTGGCCGAGGATCAAAGTCAACTCAATGTCAGGCAAGAGGTCGAGCAAGGGCTTGCGCCATTGCGGCGCACATTCCGGGCGAGGGGGCAGATCACCGCCCTTTCCGGTTCCGGGGAAACAAAATCCCATCGGCAGGATAGCGAATAGCGCAGGATCATAAAATTGCTCCTCACTCACTCCCAGCCAAGCGCGCAGGCGTTTTCCGCTTTGGTCGGCAAACGGGCGGCCAATCTCATGCGTCTTGCGGCCCGGTGCCTGTCCGACAATCAATATTTTGGCGGTAGAACCAGCTTGTACCAGAGGACGGGGGCCAAGCGGCAAACCTTTACAAATTGTGCAGGCTCGAACTTGGGTGATCAGCTTGTCGAGATCATTTGCATGGCCCATCTTCATTCTCGTTTCCGCTTATCGCCCATCCTGCTTGCAAATCGCCTTATCGTTCAGCTTATCATCTTCGGGCGGAATAAAGGTGAAGACATAGGATAAATGTGTCGGAACACGGCCTTTTACGTTGTCGCGCGCGCCATTGACGACGGCAGCAAAGTCGGTGCAAGCCGCTGCGCTTCGCAGATAATCGCTATGGCCGGTGCGGCCCCGGCTGACAGGGGTGGTATCAATTATGGTCAGGCCGCTTTTTTCCGGTGGCACGTCATATTCGGATTTCGCTGCGTAACAGCGTTTCGGCAAGCCTTTTGCTTCAAGTTCGGCCTCCTTAAAAGGATCAAAACAACGCGGACGGCCAAGGCGTGGATATCCGTGAATATCAGCAGATAAAGCCAAAGCCCGGTCTTTTGTCGAGGCATAGACCGTGATCCGGCGGTCATTATTCACCCGGCGGGCAGACAGGACTTCTTCGGCAATGCCGCGTTCAAAATCCTGCCGGTCAATATCGGGGGAGGCCAGAATGATGTTGGAAACGACACTCGAATCACCATTTGACGCCTTATTGTCCACAAATTCAACTGCGGGCAGCACCAATCGCGCGCCCAGCGAGTGAGAGACCAGCACAATTTCCTTTGTCCATGGTTGCTGCGCCAGCTTGGTCAGGAACTGGCGAAAATTGCGCTCGTCATAATACATATTGGTTTCATCAACCGCATATTTCAAAAACTGCCCCTGCGAAGGCCAGCTATATTGAATGACCGGTCCGGTAAATTCGGTAAGCCGGGCGATTTGTGCTGTATCACGGGAGCTGGTGAAAAAAGTCTCACGAAAGCCATGGACATAAAGGAGCACCCGGCCTTCCCGCGCATCCATGGCTTTTGACAGGTCTGTCCACCACCGGGCATCATTGGACAGGGTGAAAGGAATATGCTGCCCGTCCACCTTGCCTTTGGCGTTTAATATATCCTGCGGCGCGGCAAAGCGGCCAAAGCGCACTTTGTTGCTGCGGTGATTAAGCAATTTTAGATCGGCTGTGCGACAATCGGGCAAGCGACTGGTGACAAAGAAAAAAGGTTTATCGCCAGCCGTTACAGCTTCCGGACCAGGATCACAGCGTCCGTTTGCCACATAGTCGGAATGGCGGATCTCACCATAATCGACCGCAGAGATACAGCCCGCCAGCCATAAGGGCATTACGAGCAACAAAAGTTTCAGGGCGCTGGTCCGGTTTTCAAGAACACCGCCAATCATAAATTATGCGCGATGTTCGCTCTTGACCCAGCGCACTGTGCCGGATGACGCACGCATCACTACGCTTTCGGTCGTCATGACACCGCTGCGCCGTTTTTTTACCCCTTCCAGAAGCGAACCATCGGTAACACCAGTAGCGGCAAAAATGACATCGCCCTTCGCCAGCTCTGTCAGGTCGTAAATCTTGTCGAGATCTTCAATGCCCCATTTATAAGCGCGGTTGCGTTCATCATCATTGCGGAAAACCAGCCGTCCCTTGAACTGGCCGCCCACACAGCGCAGGGCTGCTGCTGCCAGAACGCCTTCTGGCGCGCCGCCGCAACCCATATACATATCGACCGTGGTTTCTTCGTCCGTTGTTGCAATTACGCCGGCCACATCGCCATCGGGTATCAACATGATGCCGCAACCGATTTCGCGCAGCTCGGAGATAATTTTTTCGTGGCGCGGGCGATCCAGAACGCAGACGATAATTTCAGCCGGCTTGACGCCTTTTTCCTTTGCGACCGCTGTGACATTTTCCAGAACAGATTTGTCGAGATCAATGATATTGTCGGAATAGCCCGGACCAACGGCCAGTTTATCCATATAAACATCAGGCGCGTTCAGCAGATTGCCTTTCTCTGCAATGGCCAGAACCGCGAGCGCATTCGGGCCTGCTTTGGCGGTGATTGTCGTGCCTTCCAGCGGGTCCAGTGCAATGTCGATTACTGGTGATTCGCCTTCGCAACCGCGACCGACTTTTTCACCGATAAACAGCATTGGCGCTTCATCGCGCTCCCCTTCACCAATGACCACAGTGCCACAGACATCAAGCCCGTTCAGCGCGGCCCGCATCGCTTCTACTGCCGCTGCATCCGCCGCTTTTTCATCACCCCGGCCAATCAACTTGGCAGCGGAAACTGCCGCCGCTTCGGTTACGCGCACCATTTCCAGTACCAGGATGCGTTCGAGTATATCGCTTGATTTCGGCATGTGAGTATAGAGTCCTTTTCTAAGGGGCTGAATTTGAAATAGTCGATAGGGGAGCCGTATGACAATGTCGAGAAGCCTTGTCATCTTGGCCCTGACCCGCACAGCAGTTATTGTAAGTGTCGAGCTTGCCGTGACGGTGCTTATGGTTTTGATGGTGCCTTATGCCAGATTTTACATGCCGCTCAGGCGTCATTCCCTCATAAGAATGACGCGTGTTAGCTGGTAAATATCGCACTGCGGAATGTTTATCAGGGCTTAGTCATGCTCGCTTAACAGATGCATGACGACAGGTGCGTCTTGCAGACTATCTGAATTAGACAGCTTTTCCAGTCCCTGCACGACGTCGCTTTCGCGGCTTTCATGCGTTACCATAGAAATTAGCACCGACCCTTCATCGGTCTTTTCCGTCTGGATCATGCTTTCAATGGATACTTTCGCATCGCGCATGGCTGCTGTAATTTCAGCAAGGACGCCCGGTTTATCTGCTACAACAAAGCGGATATAGCTTTTTCCTGTGCGATTACCGCTTTCGGCGCGTCCACCGTCGGCCATTTGTTTGGCGGGCATGGCGAACACCGAACCGCCATCACAGCGGGCGATATCAATAAGGTCAGCGACAACCGCTGATGCCGTAGGCCCATCACCCGCGCCAGCGCCCTGGAACATCAACCGGCCGACAAAATTGCCTTCGGCAACCACAGCGTTTGTTGACCCTTCGATATGGGCAAGGGGATGATTTTCAGGAACCAGATAGGGGTTGACGCGCTGGAATAATTTTCCGCCATCAATCCGTGCCATGCCGAGCAGGCGGATACGATAGCCCAATGCTTTTGCCTGACTGATGTCAGCGGCCATGATATTGCGAATACCAGCGGTTTCCACACCGTCAAAATCAACCGCTGTGCCAAAGGAAACAGCGGCCAATATTGCCAGTTTATGTGCAGCATCAACGCCGTCTATGTCAAAACTCGGGTCAGCCTCCGCATAGCCAAGATCCTGGGCATCTTTCAAAACAGCATCAAAGTCGCTGCCATATTTTTCCATTGTGGTAAGCACATAATTGCTGGTGCCGTTCAATATGCCATAGACCCGCTCGATGCGATTGGCCGCTGCGCCGTCGCGCAATCCCTTGATTACCGGGATACCGCCAGCAACGGCTGCTTCATATTTCAACGACACGCCCTTGTCTTCTGCCAGCAGAGCAAGCTCCATACCGTGATGGGCGATCATCGCTTTATTGGCGGTGACAAAGGATTTCCCGTGTTTCAGACTGTTTCGGGCCAGATCAAGCGCCGGACCGTCCGAGCCGCCGACCATTTCAACAACACAGTCCACATCTTCAGCGGCCAGTGCGTCCATATCATCAACCCACTTATAAGGTGTCAGGTCAACGCCGCGGTCCCGGTTACGGTCGCGCGCAGAAACCGCAACAACCGAAATAGGACGCCCGGCGCGTTGCGCTATCATTGCACCATTTTCGTTAATCAGGCGAATCACGCCGGAACCGACGGTGCCTAGACCAGCAAGAGCGATACGGAGAGGAGCTGTCATAATATAACCTTGAATTCGTGAAGATGGATCAACTGATCCGATAGTGATGATTAGATGGTGAATGAATGTCTCAGAGCGTCTAATAACGTTACAGCGCTATAATGCCAGCCCGTCCCAGTATTTTTAATCCCAGTATTTTTAATCCCGGTATTTTTTTATCCCGGTAGTTTAATCAACGCCCGTATGAAAAGTCATCATGCCCGCGACATTATATAGGAAGGGCCGCAACAGGAGGACTGAGTTGTCCGCCTGTATAAGCCTTGCTGTATTAATTATCTGCGAATTATCATCCACGGATCAGGCAGCCGAATTAAAGCCCGCGATACTCGGCAGGCCGGGATCGTAGACAATTGCCCAAATCCTGTATCACCAGATCATAATCGCGCCGTGCCTGGTTGGCATTGGCAGCGGAATCGCCGGCCAAGGCTTCTTCGGGCAATGATTTTGGCAGAAAGCATGCCAGCCGATACCATAGCAATGTATCGCGTTTGGGTGCGCGTGCTGCTGCATCGACAATTTCACTTAAAGATACAGCCCAGTGTTTTTTCTGCCCGGCGCGGCTTAATATAGTGATGGAAACCGGATCGCCGGTTTTGGTTTCCAGAAAAATCTGTGTCTCGCCTTCACCGATGATAGTGCCCGGAACGTGAAAGGCATTGCCAATACGATCAATGGCAGGCGGAGCATCACGGGCAACGATTTCCCGCACGATAGAACGGACCCGCTGGTCCCGCTCTGCTGTCCATGCAATCTGGGCGTCCGGTGCGGAAAGCTGTAATTCACCATTGGCAGCGGTAAGATTGCGCGCAAAAATTATAAACGGTTTTTTCTTTATTTTCGGGGCCCGTCCACGCGCGTCAAGGGGCAGGTCGATAAGATAGCGAATCGTCTGTGGGGCTCCGCCCTGACCCCGAATCAAGGCGATTGTTGCGGCTTCAATATAGAATCTTTGCGTGCCGGGAGGCGCATTAGGCGCTCTTTCAGGCTCAACTTTAATGGCTTCCTTAATTGTAACATGAGCTATCACAGGCGAACTGACACTAAGGTCAGCAAGATCGGCGTATTGCAGCGAGTCAGCGGTGGAATCCGATTGTGAAAATGCCGGAGAATCAGCCATTAACGCATAAAGAAAGGCGGCCAGTATCAGAATTGATTTATACATGATTATCCTATAATTTCGGGCATCTTCAGGACCGGTTTATAGGCAATATCAGGTGTTAATGACAGCTTAATTAATAGTAAGCAAACAAAGCGATTGCCTGTCTCCATATACCGCGTTAAAACATTTTTAAGATGGCTTTCACCTTCAAGAAAAGCTGTTATGGGGATTATACAGGAGATGCTGTGTGCTACTATCCAATGGTACGCAGTGTTGATCTTTTGCAAAGATCTGTTCCTGAGGGAAGAAAAGGAGTTATGTTTCTGAATGGCTTATGCTGACCAACAACAAATGAGTTCGAGCAAGATAGTTTCTATTATTCTTGTTGTGCTCATTCACGCGCTGATTGGATATGCTTTGGTTACTGGGCTGGCTTATAGTGCGGTCAAAAAAGTGGCCTCAGAGCTCGATATGATCGATATTCAAGAAGATGAACCTCCGGAAGAGGTTGTAGAACCGCCACCTCCGCCGCCGGACAAGCCGATTGAACCGCCTCCAGTGGTGACGCCTCCACCGATTGTGGCACCACCTGCTGCTCCGCGGCCGGTGATTTCGCAGCAGCCTATAGCGCCGCCAGTAATTGCGCCCGTTATACCTGCTCCGCCACCGCCACCACCTCCACCGCCCCCTCAACGGGCGAATCCGGAACCGCGCGGCAACCCGGGTAACTGGGCGAATGCTAACGATTATCCTTCACGTGCCCTGCGTGAGGAACGCGAAGGTACAACCAGCTTCCGACTGACTGTCGGGACAAATGGTCGTGTGTCTGATTGTCAGATCACCGGTTCCAGCGGACATTCCGATCTTGATGCGGCAACCTGCAAAAATATCAAGCGTAGGGCACGTTTTCGTCCTGCTCTCGATAGTGAAGGAAATCCTGCTGTTTCCACATGGTCCAGTCGGGTTCGTTGGCAGATACCTCGATAATGTAAAACGCAGCGCGGCTCGTTTCTCGGGCCGTTGCAAAAAACTAAATTTTGAATCTAATCTATCCTTGAGGGGAAAATATAATGTTTACTGAAATCTTAGCTGCCGCAGGATCAACGGCACCTCAAAACTCTTTCGGCTTCTGGGAAGCCATGCAGCAGGGCGGTATCATCGCCTGGTTTACACTGGCAGTTCTTGCTATCATGTCCGTGTCGTCATTCTACATTCTGTTTTCAAAACTGTTCGAACAGAATAAAGTGATGAAACAGGGTCAGGCTGCCCGCACAGCATTCTGGAAAGCAAACACGCTGAAAGAAGGCGCTGCGAAACTTGATAAGAACAGCGCGTATCGCCAGATTGTTGATGACGGTATCAAAGCCGAAGAAGATCACGCTCGTCTGACTGACCCTGTGGAAGCCCATGACTGGCTGCACGGTTCGCTGAACCGTTCGCAGGCGCAGATCAATTCTAAACTTGCGACCGGTCTGCCATGGCTTGCAACGGTTGGTGCTACTTCACCGTTTATCGGACTGTTCGGTACGGTTATCGGTATTTATCGCGCACTGATCAAAATCGGTATCGCTGGTCAGGCATCTATTGATGCGGTTGCCGGTCCGGTGGGTGAAGCTTTGATCATGACCGCGCTTGGTCTTGGTGTGGCTGTTCCTGCTGTTCTTGCCTATAACTGGCTGCAAGGTCGTAACAAGCGTATCGCAGAAGACCTGAGCGGTTTTTCCAACGACGTTCTTGGTTACATCTCTTCTGATGGTGCGGTGAAACCGACGACATTGAACAAACCCGCAGCTCCGGCAAAGCCCGCAACGGCAGCCGCTGCAAAGCCAGCCGCAAAGAAATAAGGCGCTAGCCATGGGCCATTTGCCGGCAACTGATGTTTTTGCAAATGGCCCTGGCTGCCCCTGATTTCCGAAGTGCAGAGTTTGCTCTGCCATTTCGATTAGTATTTTTTTGAGAGGATAGAATCTATGGCGATGAATGTTGAGGAGGTAGGCGGAGCTGAAACTCCTCTATCGGACATTAACACGACCCCGCTAGTGGACGTCATGCTGGTTTTGCTGATCATTTTCTTGATCGCCGTTCCGGTGGTGATCCAGACAGTAGAACTGGAATTGCCGGTTCTACCGTTTGAGGTGACGACAACAAAGCCGGAAAATGTCTTGCTCGCTGTTACGACAACAGATGCAGCAGGTCGTGATCCTGGCCATCCGGAATATTCGGGTGCTAATCCCGGCGGCAATTGCCGTATCTACTGGAACACGACGCCGATCAATTCCACCGAATTGGTTCAAAGGGCCGTGAAGCAGTTGGAAAACCAGATTGAATCTTATGGCGGTGTTGAAAACATGTCTCCTGAAGATATGCCCGAAGTGCATATCCGCGGTGACATTAACACCCCTTACCGGTGCATTGGCGGTGCAATTTATGCCATGCAACGCGCCGGTTTTGCCAAGGTCGGGTTCCTGTCTACACCGGTTGTAATCGAGTAGTCCGACACGGTATGAGTTATAGAGTTTTTAAGGAGACGCACCAATGGCCATGAGTGGCGGCAAAGATGATGGTAAGCCGATGATGGAGATGAACACGACGCCGTTGATCGACGTCCTGCTCGTTCTGCTCATCATGTTCATCATTACAATCCCGGTTCAGACCCATGCGGTCAAACTGGATCTACCTGTGGATAGCCCAGACCAACCACCGCCGGACATTGATCCGGTGAAAAACCGGTTGGGCATTACGCCGACAAACCAGATTTTGTGGAATGATACGCCTGTTTCGCTTACTCAAGTAGAAACATATCTGGCACAAACAAAGTCGATGGTTCCGGAGCCTGAGCTTCAGTTCCAGCCTGATGCTGTTAGTGCTTATTTGACGGTTGACCGCGTGTTGGCCAAGATCAAAGACAGCGGTGTCAGCAAATTCGGATTTGTTGGTAACGAACAATATAGCAGCTTTAACAAGGCATCACGTTTGCCCAACTAAGCCTAGCGATTATTCATACAGGAAGGGCGGTGGAGCGATCCATCGCCCTTTTTGTTGCGGAAAAGCTATGGTGGCTTGGGTAATTGCAGCGACGGGATTGGCGCGATTTAATGCCTCGATTTGATGCGTAGGCAATTACTTATGTAGCCTCACGAATAAGCCGCCGCCATCTATGATGTCCTTACTGTCATTATCCTCAACGCGCAGATAAAAGGTTATTTAACCGGCCATTTAGGAAAAGCCCCGTCTAAGCAGGAATAATGATATCGGGACATGCGGCCAAAGCGCAGGCCGGTATAGGCACAGAGATATGGGGCGGGGCTAATTCCAAATGTTCACGCTGACGCATCTCTACAGTGCCAGCAGGCTTGCTCGCTAAACGCGGAATATTGGCCAAGCCATCAGCTTGTTTTATTGCTAAACAGCAACGGCAGGCTGAACCTGTTCCCCGCTAAATTGTAGCTCGGCGAGTTTGGCATAGAGACCGTTCTGGCCGATCAGACTGTCATGATCGCCCTGTTCGACAATCCGTCCGTCATCCATCACAATGATCCGGTCAGCCGAGCGGATAGTGGCGAGGCGGTGGGCAATAACAATGGTCGTCCGGTCCTTCATCAGCCGGTCGAGCGCATCCTGAACCAGTTTCTCGCTTTCGGCGTCCAGCGCCGAAGTGGCTTCATCCAGCAGCAGGATCGGTGTCTTACGCAGCAGCGCGCGGGCTATTGCGACGCGTTGACGCTGCCCACCCGATAGCCGCGTTCCTGCTTCACCCATAAAGCTATCCAGCCCATCGGGCAATTCCAGCAGGAATTTCTCTGCATTTGCGGCGCGCGCAGCGGCCCATATTTCATCATCGGTTGCATCCCATTTGCCATAGCGCAGATTGTCGCGCGCCGAAGCGGCAAAGAGCACCGTGTCTTGCGGAACAAGTGCCATCCGTTCGCGAATATCCGCTGGATCGGCAGAGGGCAGGGCAACCCCGTCAATCCGGACGCTGCCGCTTTGTGGATCATAAAAACGCTGGGCAAGCTGGAATAATGTCGATTTTCCGGCTCCGGAGGGACCAACAACCGCGACGGTTTCGCCGGGTGAAACCGTGAGCGAGAAATGTTTTAGCGCCGCCGTTTCTTGCCGTGTCGGGTAAGCGAAGCTGACATTATCAAATGAAATCTGCCCCCGTGGAGGCTGTGGCAAGGCGATGGGTGATGCCGGAGCAGCAATGCCGGGTTCTTCCGAAAGCAATTCTGCAAGACGGCCCGCCGCCCCCGCGCCGCGAAGCAAGTCGCCATAGACTTCGGTCAGTGCGCCAAAGGAACCTGCGACCAAACCGCCGGTCAGCACAAATGCGGCAATTGTCCCGCCTGATATGCTGCCATCGGCAACGCCAAGGGCTCCGCGCCACATCAACAAGGTTATGCCCGTGAATACCAGCGCAATGACGACAGCGGTTAGCGCGGCGCGCAATCGTATCCGCCGTTTGGCCGTATCAAAGGTGTTTTCGACCGCGCCGGAAAAGCGTTCATGCTCGCGCTCTTCTTGTCCAAAGGCTTGCACGATTTTCATCGCGCCAAGCGTTTCGGCAATCATCGCTCCGACATCGGCAACCCGGTCCTGGCTAAAGCGCGAAACATTGGTGAGTTTCCGGCCAATGAACATAATCGGCAGGATGACAATGGGAATACCCAGCAACAGGCCAGCGGTCAGCGTAGGGGCCAGCGTGAACAAAAATATAATTCCGCCGATCCCGATAACCATATTACGCAGCGCCACCGATACGGTCGTGCCGACAATCTGTTCGATTATTGCGGTATCCGATGTCATCCGCGACGCAATTTCCGATGGCCGGTTTTCTTCAAAGAAAGCGGGGGCAAGGCGCAGCAAGTTGCGCTGGACCGCCAAGCGGATATCAGCAACCACCCGTTCGCCAAGCCAGCTCACAAAATAGAAGCGAAGGGCCGTGGCAACGGCCAATATGGCAACAATGACCAACAAAGTCTGGAAATAGGGGGCCACATCCCCGCCGCCCGATGCAAAGCCTTCATCGACAATAGACTTAAAGCCCCAGGGAATAGCCAAAGTCGCCAAGGCAGCAAACAACAGGGCTAGCGCAGCAAGGATGATTTGTTTCGGGTAACAAATGGCCCGATCCCACACCATTCGCAAGTTACCGATTTTTCTGGTTGCTGGCTCCTGGGCCTCTGACGGCTCCTGTTCGGGGGCAGTTTCGTTGGTATTTTCACTCATAAACAAAGCCCCTAGCAGCCCGAACTTTCGGTCACAATCCTGTTGGCAACCGGAAGAAGATAGTATGACAAACGCATTAAAACCGGCCTTGCATAAATAGGAAATAATTCCCCGATACCAAGAAGCCCTTCCATATTTTCGAACCAATATGCCAAGTAACGCGTTTGGTTATAGCCGGTGGCAGGCGAAACCCATTGGCCTATGCGGATGAGCTACCCACTGGTAACATCGTGCAAAAGCCCCTAAGAACCCATGACATTTTGGCGGTTTTCCGTTGAACGATTCGCTCCGAAAGTCAAGAAGGCAAACGGCAGCATAATAATTAGGGGGATATTCGGTGAACCAGATCGCATCAAAGGGGCAATTGCGAATGTCACTGTTACGATGGGTTTTTTTCATCGTTCCGGTGGTTGTATTATTGGGATTTCTATCTGGCCAGATAGCTGGATCAACCGAAGATAACCGCTGGTTTCAAGCGCTGGTAAAGCCGGATGCACAGCCGCCCGGATGGATGTTCGGCGCTGCATGGACAGTTCTTTATATCATGATGGGCACCGCACTGGCGATGGTAATGCATGCCCGCGGTGCGCCGTTGCGCGGTTTGGCGATTCTGTTGTTTCTGGTCCAATATGCCATGAACCTGCTCTGGTCACCGCTATTTTTCGGCATGCATCAGGTAACAGCTGCATTTTGGCTGCTCATCGGAATATTGGTGGCCGCTTTTGTCACAACCGTAGTTTTCGGACGCGTCCGCAAGGCCGCGGCATGGTTGATGGTTCCTTATCTGGCATGGTTGTGTTTTGCCGGTATATTGAACAAACAGATCATCGAGCTGAACCCGCGTGCGGAAACACTTGTTGTACCGGCGGCCAGTACCCAGATATAAGTCCTATCAACAGCCTGACCCCCAGACGGAGAATATGACATGCAGAGCCAGAACAGATTTTTTGATGACCTATCCAAAGTGTTGAACGGCTTTGCGGGCACGGTGGCCGGAGTAGGCCGTGAAGCCGAGGCCGGTGCGCGGGAACGCGCAAAGGAATGGTTTGGCGGTATGGATTTCGTATCGCGTGAGGAGTTTGAAGCGGTCAAGGAAATGGCGGCAAAGGCCCGCGCAGAGGCGGACGCATTGAAAAAGCGGCTTGATGCTTTGGAAAAAGCGGCTGCCGGTGCGGCAAAACCCGCAGCGCGAAAACCGGCTGCGAAAAAGGCTGCTGTAAAACCTGCGGCCAAGTCCCAACCAAAGGGCTAGGTTTAATCCCGCTTTGGAAATATGCTTGATGGTAAAATGCCACTGGTTCCTTGCGCCGATTATCCACAATCTTCCCACAAACAATGTAGATGAGCGCCCCGCTTCGCTTGCCCTCTATGCTGTGCTGGGCCACTAAGGCCTAAGAACACAGTCTGCGACACGCGAACAGCGACGCAAATGATTTGGAGCCGTTATGCTTGACGATATTTGGTCCGAGCTGGATCAGGAAGAAGCCCCGCCGGTTGATATGCTGGCTGCGTTTTTTGAAGCGCGTGGCTGGTCGGTCAACCATGCCAGCGACGAAGAGATTTCGGTAGAGATAAAGGGCAATTGGACCAGTTATCAATTACGGGCGGTCTGGCGGGACGAAGACCATGTGCTGCAATTGCTGCTGCTGCCGGAGATCCGCGTTCCCGATGACAAGAGGCTCGCCATTTATGAAACGCTGGGGCTGATAAATGAACAGCTGTGGCTGGGGCATTTTGATTTTTGGTCGAGTGACAATATATTATTGTTCCGTCATGCCATCATGTTGAACGGCAGCGGGATGCTCGGCCTTGATCAGGCACAGACAATTGTCGATATGGCGATTGATGAATGGGAACGCTTTTACCCCGTGTTCCAGTTTGTCCTGTGGAGCGATAAAAGCCCGCAGGATGCAATTGCCCATGCTATGATTGATATTCAGGGCGAGGCATGAAGGACTGTTAGCTGCTTTGGACAAGGAGGAAACCGTTAGTGCTGTGCCTGTCGATGCACGTTTCTGAATTAAGCACGGCGTAAAGGCCGTAAACACCCTTCGACAGGCTCAGGGTTAACGGAAAAAGGATGCTTGTCCAAAAGGGATAAACGCCAAGCACAAGAGGAAGATTTATGATTGCAGACGGCTATAACAACATCTGGTTTATCGGTTGCGGCAATATGGGCGGAGCGATACTTCAGGCTTGGCTTGATCAGGGTCTCGATGCAGGCCGGGTCACGGTGATTAAACCTAATCAATCTGCGCTGCCCGGCGGATTAAAGTCGCAGCCCGATTATCCCGAAGGCCCGGCGCCTGATCTGGTCATGCTGGCGATGAAGCCTTATCAGCTGGATGATGTCTCTGCCGGACTTGCGCCGCGTGTGACGGGCAATACCCATATTGTTTCCGTGCTGGCGGGCACCGAACTCGACATGCTGCGCCATGCCTTTCCTGAAGCCGGTAAAGTCATCCGCCTCATGCCCAATATGGCTGTCACCGTTGCCAAATCACCGATGTTGCTGATTGCGGAAGGGGATGATGAAGACCTGAAGCAAAAGATGAATCAGCTATTCTCTCCGCTTGGGCCGCCCGAATGGCTGGAAAACGAAGGGCAGATGCATATTGCAACGGCTTTGTCGGGGTCCGGCCCTGCCTTTGTGTTCCGGTTCATTGATGCACTGGCCGGCGCTGCGACAGATTTGGGGATGAACGAGACACAGGCCGCGCGCATGGCACTGGCCATGGTGGATGGCGCGGCAACGCTGGCGGTGGCATCGGACGTCAGCCCCGGCACGCTTGCGGATCAGGTGGCTAGCCCGAACGGCGTAACGCGCAAGGGACTGGATGTGCTGGACAAAGATGGCCGGGTCCATGCGTTGCTGAACGATGTCCTGAAAGCAGGGCGGGAGCGCAGCCGCGAAATGGCCGAAGAAGCGAAGAAATAGGGGTAAATCCTAGCATGGTTTGAGTTGGGCAATTTGGGTAGGCGCTGTCCTACATGAATGGGATATGATACCCATTGTCCGGCTCTTTCTCATTTTTGAATCTTGCGCTTCGGGATGGCAAAATCCTGTGTAATCACCGTGTGATTTGTGTGAACTTTGAAATCATCCCCGCCATTATTATCCCCGTCAATATTATCCCGGCCAAAATCAATGGCCAATATTATCCCGTTGGCTGAAAAATAAGCTTCCTTGGTGTGAACTTAGTGAACTTAGCGCCGTTATTTCTTGTCCTGACGCAGGTCGAACACCATTTGCCGGTCGGTTTCGGGGATCAAGCCTTCCAGAACATGCCAGAACCCCGATACGGATTCCTGTCCGGCGGTGACATAAGCGGTGGAGAGGCGTTCCCGCAACTGCGTGAACAGCTCGGCTTCCAAAGCCACGCCTTCGTCCGTTAACCGCAATAATTTTTGCCGGCGATCCACCGGGCCGGTTTTTGTCACGACCAGACCACGATCATTCAGTTCTTTTAACACCCGTCCCAATGATTGTTTCGTTATCGCCAACAAACGCAGCAATTCACCGACAGTCAGATCGGGTTGGCGCGCAATAAAATAGAGCGCCCGATGATGTGCCCGCCCAAGTCCCTGTTTTACCAGCTCTTTGTCAATAGCGTTGGTCAGGCGGGTATAGCCGAAATAAAGCAGCTCGATTCCGCGCCGCACTTCATCTTCGCGTAGAAAAAGTGGTGATGCTCCTGTGGAAGCCGAAGAACGAGATAAGTCAGTCATGTTGACATATCTTGACATGCAGTTTCAGGGATTGCAAGATAATCCATATCACGAATCTTATATATATATTATCAAAACAGCGGAGTGAAAATAACCGGATATGGCCAATAGCGACAGCCTGGAATTTCTGGTCGAAAAACATAGCAAGCCGGTGCCCCCTGCTGAACGGACCGAGATTTTGATGAATCCGGGTTTTGGTAATCTGTTTACCGATCACATGGTGTCAATCCGCTATAGCGAGGGGCAGGGCTGGCATGATGCCAAGGTTCAGGCGCGCGCGCCCATTCCTATGGATCCGGCTTCATCGGTTTTGCATTATGCCCAGGAAATATTCGAAGGGATGAAGGCTTACCGGCTTGCCGATGGCACGACCGCGCTGTTTCGGCCCGAACAAAATGCGCTCCGTTTTCAAAAGTCGGCCCGGCGCATGGCAATGCCCGAATTGCCCCAAGAGATTTTTCTGAAATCGGTTGAGGCACTGGTCGATATTGACCGTGACTGGTTCCCGTCTGCCGAAGGCGGGTCGCTTTATTTGCGGCCTTTCATGTTCGCCAGCGAGGTGTTTCTAGGCGTTCGTCCGGCCAAGGAATATCTCTACATGGTCATCGCATCGCCGGTCGGCGCTTATTTCAAAGAAGGGGCTTCGGCCATTTCGATCTGGGTATCGGAAGAATATAGCCGCGCGGCACCTGGCGGCACCGGGGCGGCCAAATGCGGCGGCAACTATGCCGCCAGCCTTGTGGCTCAGGCAGAGGCCATTGCACAGGATTGCGATCAGGTCGTATTTCTGGATGCTGCCGAACACCGCTGGGTCGAGGAACTGGGCGGGATGAACCTGTTTTTCGTGATGGACGATGGCCGGTTGATTACGCCGCCGCTCACCGGCACGATTCTGCCCGGTATCACACGGGAATCGATCATCACTCTTGCCCGTGAAGAGGGGCTTGAAGTTAGCGAAGAACCATATGCGATTGACCAGTGGCGCAGCGATGCAGCCAGCGGAAAATTAAAGGAAACCTTCGCCTGCGGAACCGCTGCGGTAGTAACGGCAGTGGGAACAGTCCGTTCTGCACAAGGTGATTTTACGATAGGTAGCGGCGGGCCGGGCCAGTTAACAGAAAAGCTGCGGATGCGGCTGGTCGATATTCAGCGCGGCCTTGCCGAGGACAAATATGGCTGGGTTAAACGATTGTTCTAAAATAAGCTGCAACTGGCTCTTGCCCCATGGAGGTAAGTTGGATATTAGGCCCACTTCGCTGACGAACGCGGCGCCATTATCGGGGCCGTAAAATTTGTTGGGGTGTCGCCAAGTGGTAAGGCAGCGGCTTTTGATGCCGCCATGCGCAGGTTCGAATCCTGCCACCCCAGCCAATTTTTCTTAGACAGTCAAGCTTTTGAGAAACCTTTGATTTCTCTACAAATTAACACCCCGTGTTACCCCCTAGCGGTCCCCCAGAGCGGCCTTTTTGATGGCGTGTGTTTTATCCGATACAGCAGGGAAGATCCGCGGGGAGCTCAATCCTAGATAAAAAATTAGCCGGTCAGAAAGCCATAGCTCCTGACCGGCTTATCTACGAACCTATCGCTTAATTCCTGAACATATTAACTCATCCAAGAATTACATCATAGGAAATCAATATTTGAACTTAGCCTGTACCGCAATTGTCCGGGGGGGCTGAATATATTTGCCGATCAGACCAGGAGACAGGGGCGTATTGAACGCGTGGGATGCGGTGATTTCATTGGTGATATTTTTACCGATGACAGCCAGTTCCCAACGTTTATCACTCGACTGGACACCTGCACGAAGATCAATTTTTTGATAAGCCTCCTGTCCAGCTGCTGGATTGAAAGATTCTTCCAGGAACGAGAAGCTTCGGAAGCTCATAGTGCCACCAGCGATGAAATTGACCGAGTCGGTAATTGGCTGCTCGACATTGAGGCCGAAAGTCCCGCTCCATTTTGGAGCGCGGGGCAGGCGGCTGCCCGCCGCATTATTATTCGCCGGGACACAACCAGGGTTTGTGAAAGAACATGATGCGCCCGGAAAGTCCAGATATTTTGCATCGAGATACGCCACCGATCCTGTCAGTGAAACGCCCGTAAGAATGTCGAACGTGAAGTCACCCTCGACACCTTGGCTTCTGGCCTTACCCGCATTGGATGTAATGAATGAATTGGTTATTGCATCGAATGATGACACTTGCAGATCTTTGAACGTCGTGCGGTAAACTGCGACATTAAAACGTAGTGACCGGTCAAGAACCGCTGCTTTCAGTCCCGCTTCATATGTTTCGGCAGACTCTGGCAGAATTTCGAATTGGGCCGGCGTGGTAGTTGATTGCGCGCCGATAAAGCCACCGGCTTTTGATCCCTGTCCATAAGATATATAGGCCATAATATCCGGAGTGACATCATATTGAATCGCTACAGATGGGTCCCATTCCCTTTCGACACGGCGACCTGACAAAGGTGTATCTAGCCATGAAGGAATGACGGTTCCGGTATTGGTGCGCTCCTGCTCGGCGGTTTTCCGATCATATGTGTAACGCAGGCTACCGATAAGCCGCAACGCATCGGTCATATGAAAGGTCATACTGCCGAACGCAGAGATCGCCGTATTTTCTTGACGGAACACTCGCTCCGATGAACCATTAAACGGGCCGAAAGCAATTGCTGTCTGACCCCTCAGATCATAATCGTTTATATGGGCATAGGCTCCTAAGATATATTCCAGCCGTTTCCCTGCGGGTGAGGCTAGGCGAATTTCCTGAGAAAACTGGGAAAAATCTTCTGCAAATAAAGATCCAAACAACGGAGCGGGGCCAAAATCTGAATCAAGCCGCTTTTCGAAATCATAAGATGAGAACCCCGTGATTGATGTGAGCACATGCTCCCCAATCTCGAAATTAGCGGTTGCAGATGCATTAAATGTGTTGGTGTCGTCAAAATCCTTATCCACGAACCCGGGAAAGCCGGATGTTGCACGCTTAAGATCAGGATCGCTAGGGGTAGCCAAGCCTTCTGTTGCAGTGCCGGTCAAATCAACACTACCCCCTTCAACCCGTATCAACAGGTCTGCAGGGCCGCCGGAATCAATGAGAAGGGATCCGCGTGCGAAAAATGATTTTCGCTTTGGTTCAAATCCGCCAAGCATGACATTCTCGATAAATCCGTCGGTATCTTCATACTGGGCCGCAATACGGGCACTCACCACATCACTGATTGGCCCCGATACCATTCCGGCAATACGCGTTCCGCCTAATTCAAATTCATGGCTAGCCTCAAGAGAGGCCGTAAAATAATCGGTTGGCTTGGCGCTAATCACGCTGATTGCGCCAGCACTGGTATTTTTACCTACCAATGCACCTTGCGGGCCACGCAGAACCTCTACGCGCTCTACATCCAGAAACGGCGCTTGGAATTGACGGGCGTGGCCGCCATAAATACCGTCTACGAACAGGCCAACCGTTTGCTCAAACGCCAGGTTGCCCGGTGTTGAGCCGATACCGCGGATATAGAAAGCATTATTGCCCGGAGTTGCCTGAACATAAAAATTGGGCACATATTGATCAAGCTCGGTAAAATCCTGCACTCCCATGTCCGACAATGTTTCTCCGGAAAGGACAGCCATCGAGATCGGTACGTCCTGGACATCCTGTTCGCGCTTCTGCGCCGTCACAATGATAGTATTGTCAGACGCGGCTTCACTTTCACTCGCAGTATCTTGGCCAAATGCAGGTGTAGCTAATAAAAAAGATGCAGCCGTTGCATATAAGCCGACGCGAAACGCAGATTTTGTATCTTGAAAAGTGATCAACAGACTTCTCCCATATACGCACGATACGATGTCGTGCGTGTTTTCTCATTGGTTAATTATGCTGGTAACTTACATAATAAGCAATTTGAATGTTGTAAAGTAGGTTGACATTATTTAGGGTGCGGCAGTGGCTGCAAGATAACTCTGCTTCGCTATAAAGCGGGGGGATGCAGGCAAAATTGGACAAGTCTCTCGTCTGCAAATAAAAAGCTGAATATGCGCTTATGATGTATATTTTTAGCTGGGTGGGAGAGGTGATAAGGAGAGATAAGCTATTATGTTCACACGTCGCAATGTTGTAAAAGGTGGCGCTGCATCCGTTCTGAGCGGCCTTCTTGCCAGTTCTCTTTGGGCGAAAGGCCCTAAGGCACCTAATATTATATTCATTCTTGCAGATGATCTCGGCTACGCTGACCTGAGCGTCTTCGGCAGAGAGGATTTTGAAACCCCCAATCTTGACCGGCTCGCAGCATCCGGCATGGCGTTGACGCGCTCCTATGCGAATTCGAGCGTATGCTCCCCGACGCGTCTTGCGCTGATGACCGGGCAATATCAATATCGCTATCCCGGTGGATTAGACGAACCGCTCGGCGTCGATCCCACGCTTGGACTACCTGCTGATGTTCTGACTTTTCCTGACCTGCTCAAGAAAGCGGGCTATGACACATCGCTCGTCGGTAAGTGGCATCTTGGAGGATTACCGGAATTCGGGCCATTAAAAAGCGGCTATGACCGGTTCTGGGGAATATATCAGGGAGGTGCTGATTATTTTGATCATGGAATGACAATCCATAGTAAATTCACCCATGACTTGTGGGATGGTGAAAAAGAAATTCACCGCCAAGGCTATCTCACGGATCTGATTACCAATCAAAGCCTACGTGAACTGAAACATTTCAAAGCAAGGCAAAATCCGTTTTTACTCAGCGTACATTACACAGCCCCTCACTGGCCATGGGAAGGTCCCGAGGACGAAGAAATAGCGGCAGAAATTAAAAATTCTTTTCATTATGATGGAGGGAATAACGCAACCTATGCTGCTATGGTAAAAAGTCTCGACGATGGTGTGGGGCGCATAATGGACGCTCTTTATGCCAATGGTCAGGCAGATAATACTATCATTGTTTTTACCAGTGATAACGGCGGTGAAAGATTTTCCAAGATTTGGCCATTCCGCGGGATGAAGGGCGAATTGCTGGAAGGCGGAATACGTGTTCCGACGATTTTCCATTGGCCCGGTCACATACCAGCAGGAACAACAAGCGATTTGCCGAATATGACAATGGATTGGGTGCCTACTCTACTTGCCGCTGCAGGCATTGAGGCACGAGATCAAATCCCGCTTGATGGAATTAACCTGTTACCCAATTTATTATCCAAGACGACAGGCCAGGATAGGACGCTCTTCTGGCGACACAACGCACAAAATCAAAGTGCGGCTGCCAAAGGGTCATGGAAATATTTGTCGATGAGCGGCCATGAGTTTCTCTTTGATCTTGCCGCTGATCCGCGTGAAGTTGCGAATTTGAAAGACAAGCATCCGGATATTTTCACAAATCTGAAAAGCAGTTTTGCCAAATGGAATAAGGAAATGCTCCCCTACCCAGAAAATAGCTTTAGTTACGAGTTCCGCGGCAAAGGAAATATTGCTGGATATTAGATGGCCAGCCCTTAATTGATAGCGGAGCCAAGCCCTGTAAAAAAGCGTATATAGCTGCTAAGAAATGGTGATCTGGGGAGGTGGGCCCCAATCTTTTGACAAAGCATTGCGAAAAGCTTTCAGAGAGCCAGCGCCTATACGCTTCCCAAGCTGCAACTCCAACTCTCCGAGAATCTCGAGTGCGTCTGCACGAAGCTTAACTGATTCTTCGCTGAAATTCACTATCTGAGCGCGCTTGTCATTTGGGTCTGCTTCAATGGACAATAAATTATCTTCGGTCATTTCTTGCAGCATTTTGCTGACGGCTTGTCGTGAAATACCCAAATTCCGGGCAAGGTCTGCTGGGCGTTTTATATCCAGCGCAATATTGGCAAGCATGATTGATTGGCTACGTGAGATGCTTTGCCAACCTCGCGCCTTCAGCGCCGATTGCAGGCCTTCGTCAAACCAGTAAAAGGCACGCATTACGTCCATGATCATAAAATTAGCAGTCATGCGCCCGTATTACCTAGGTCGCTTGATTGCGCAAGTTAGTTGAACGCCGATTTTGCGAGTGGGAAAATATAGCCGCCATTGTGAAAAGAAAGCGGGGCGCGATTGGAACTCGATGACACATCAGTGATCTCGCCAATGACAACGGCATGGGTGCCATGGTCCACAATCTGGGTGGGGCAGAGCACCATCGTGGCACAGCTGTCGACCAGACGGGGCGGCTTTCCTTCTTCCAATAGCCAGTCACCAACATCAAATTTCGCATTTTGTGTAGCACCGCCACCGCACCGCTTTGATAATTCTTCGTGGCTATCTGCAAGAAAGTTTAAACCGATGTCAGCGCCCTCTGCAATAACGGAGAAGGTTGCATTGCTGCGATTAACGCAGACCAACATTGAAGGCGGATCCATGCTTACTTCGCAAAAAGCCGTGGCTGCCATAGCAAAATTTTGTCCATTATGTTCGGCGGTAATAACCGCAACAGGCCGCACTAATGAGCGCAAAGCGTCACGAAGTCCTGTAGCGATCTCGTTTTGAACAATGTTTTTGGTCATAGCAACAATATGGCTTCACTCATAAATAATGTCAACTAGATTGACATTATAATAACAGCCGTTATGCAATAACTAACCAATTATGGAGAGCAACATGTCCGAGATCAAAGCTGATCGTATTATTCCTGCTGGCGATGATTTTCTTTCTAAACAAGAAATTTCATCCATCACCCCCGAAATATTAATCGAGCGCATGATCGCTCTTAAACCGCTGGTAGCTGAACGGGCCTATTCCGCCGAAGAAAATCGTCGTCCCGATATTGATGTCTGGAATGCGCTACGCAAAAGCGGCTATTTTTACATATATGTTCCTAGTCGGTTTGGCGGGCTTGAGTTCGACCCGGATACTTATATTAGCGCTACCCTGCCTGTCGCAGAGGCATGTCCTTCAACCGGCTGGACAGCGTGTTTTGCTGCGGAGCACAATTGGTTCGTAGCCCAGTTACCCGAAGCTACCCAAGCTGAAGTTTGGGGAAAAACACCTTATATAATCGCTCCCAGTGCAGCATTTCCTCCCGGTACGGCAACTCCAGTAGATGGTGGCTACCGGCTTTCGGGTCACTGGAAGTGGGGCACTGTTGTTATGGACGCTGACTGGATCATGGTACAAGCGCTTGAACCACAAAAAGACGGCCCCCCGATCGCTAGAATGATGCTGCTACCCGCCGAACAGGCAGAGGTAATCGACACATGGCAAATGTCCGGAATGGCAGCAACGGGTAGCAATGATATTGTCGTCAATGACATCTTCGTGCCCGAGGATTATCAATTCGCCACAGCCGAGGTTCGGTCAGGGCGCGGAAACGGGCGCGAGATATACGGACCGGGACTATATGGTTCCCCGATGCTACCAAATCTGTGTATCACCGCATCAATCCCTGCGCTCGGCGCAGCACGTCAGGCCGTTACGCTTTTGAAGGAGCGGCTGAATGTTCATATCAAGAAAGGATCAGATGGCTCCAGCGTCGAAAAGCCGGCTGCCCAGATGCGGTTAGCGCGCGCTGATCTGCTAGCACGCAGCGCTGAACGCACAATTCGATGGGCTGCGAAAGAAGCACAAGCGATCGGTGAAATTGACGAGCCAGATCAGACCAGCGAACGTATTCGTCTTCGCGCTGAAATTGCCATTGCCGTTCAACAATGCGTAGAAGCGGTCCGGACATGCTGTGAAGCGGCTGGGTCCAGTATCTATGCGCTTGATAATCCGATGCAGCGTCTGCTGCGTGATGTTCAGGTCATGCAGAGCCACGTCGTCTATGATCTTGATCTTGCCACAGAGCTACACGGACGTGCTTTAATGGGACTGAAACCCAATTCACTACTGACCTAGATTTATAAACGCCCAGGCAAGGCGAATGTCTGCCTTCTATGGAAACAGTCAATTTGGTGATTGGCGGAAATATTGGCATAAAGCGGGCTGGCGGTAATTAGGCCGTCAGCGTTCTGTTATACAGCTGCAATAAAGTTGATAGCTGTCGTTCAGTCATGCTGAATATTTCAGAATTGTCGGATTTTCTATCCGCAATATATGTTATTAAAAGATAGCATATTGGCCATTTTATCTCACCGTAGAAAATAGCAGACATTATATGAAAAATATCTTTGGCTTAGGCGCAACCATATTAGGCTTTATTTTAGCCGTAGCTGCGGTCAGCTTTGCCGGAAAGCCTTCAAATGCCGCGATAAGCCTCGATCCAATAGAAGCGTTATCGGTATATTTTTTTTTCTTTTGCCTGGGTGGGCGGAACCGTGGGCACTATCATTGGAGTGGTGGTGCTTTTGGGATATTCCGCGCTCTGCTATTATATCGGGATCAAGATATATGCCGCAATATTCTCCCGCGATTGATAGGTAGCTTTGGTAGCCACTTTAGATGGCATTACCCTCATCTTGCTCAAGAATTATTAGCTATCCTCACAGCACTGAAGCCAAAATACTCATATAACCCATGCAACCAAAAGCTGGCAGATGCGTAAATCACTCAGACCGTAGTTATAATAATGAGCAGGATAAAATGAAAAAAAAGCATAAGAGGTATTTCTGGAGAACACTTACCGCCGCCGCTGTCTCAGTAGCTGTCCGTACAGTGATGAAGAAATTTCAGGATAAATCTGAAAACGACAGTTCTGGTTCCGGAGAATTGACGGGATCAATTGATGGCAGCGCGGAGCAAGCCTAGCGAAAAGCATATAATATATGAATGTCGCAATCTGTTGTTACACTAAGATGAATTCGGGCCTGGCTTTCAAGGGCAGTTGCCATAATGTTTAGTGGTGACGCACAAATCGACCTTTTTCTGCGTATATTGCTTCTGGGGCCAGTTGCACTGCTCTGGGTGGTTTTAAATGTGCGCCTGATCGGGTTGCGCTCGTTTTCCAAAATGGCAGCTTTTGATTTTGTGGTAACAATAGCAACTGGTTCCCTTTTGGCGAACGCCGTTACTGTGGAAAAATGGACATCATTTATACAATCTATAGGTGCCATTAGCGCTTTACTTGGTTCGCAATATCTTGTCGCTAAAATGCGGATTCACTTCCCCCAACTTTTTAGATGGCTCGCCAATGAACCTGTGGTTTTAATGAAAAACGGCCAGTTTCTGGACGAAAATCTTAAAATAACGCGGGTCACACGTTCTGATGTTTATGGTAAACTTCGCGAGGCAAATGCCTTGAATCTGTCAAAAGTGCATGCCGTGGTATTGGAAACGACCGGAGACATATCGGTTTTACATGGTGATAAGGCAGATCAAGCTATATTGCCTGAGTAATCGGATGGTTTTGCTGCTAGGCAGACCCGTGTCTTTGGCACGTAGTTGCGTGTTTTTATAGAGGCAACGGCTATATCCTGAGAAGTCAAAGGAACGCAGACTATGAAGATAGCAATAATCATAGCCATGCTCATTCTTGGCTATCCTGTCGTTCCATTGTCAGCGCAAAGCTTTCCTTCGATTGGTGACACTGAAGAAAATGCTGCTCAGTCGGTGACCGGCGATGATAAGTCATCTGCAATTTCTACGTCGGACAACGGCACGACAGACGAGGCTATTGCCCGGCGATTACAGGGCATTTATCAAGAATTAAAAGGACTGGAAAAGACCGTGGTAGCGGTAGATTCCGGTGTTGTGTCGCTATCCGGTTCGCTGGCCAAGCCCGGAGATATTACGCGTGCCGAACAGATTGCATTGCGTGTTGACGGTGTGGTTGCCGTACAAAATAGCCTGACGCGCGACGCTGATGTATCACGCAATCTGGCTCCGGTTATGGAGCAATTGAACGAGCGCATTCAACAGTTGGTGCAGCTTTTGCCTTTACTGGGAATCGCAATTGTCATCATTATAATATTCTGGCTTTTGGGTAGCCTTGTCGCGCGCGCCAAAAGATTTTGGTCGCGTGTATCGCCTAATATTTTTCTCGCAGATCTGCTGGCGACTACGGTACGACTGCTATTGACGCTTATCGGCATCGTCATTGCCCTCGATTTGTTAGGCGCTACGACTTTGATCGGTGCCATATTAGGGTCAGCAGGACTTATCGGCCTTGCGCTGGGTTTTGCTATCAAGGATACTGTCGACAATTATATCAGCTCGTTAATGCTTTCCATCCGGCAACCTTTTCGCGCCAATGATCATGTGGTGATCGGTGATCGGGAAGGCAGGGTGTTACGTCTTACGAGCCGCGCGACCATTTTGATGACGTTAGACGGAAATCACCTGCGTATTCCCAATAGCACTGTCTTCAGGGCAGAAATATTGAACTATTCCCGCAATCCCGAGCGCCGTTTCGATTTCATATTGGGTGTCGATGCTGACGATGATCCCGGGATAGCGACTAAGGTGGGCACGGAATGTCTTCTCGCATTACCTTTTGTTCTTAAAGATCCTGCACCGGGTGGCCGTCTGGAAGAGGTGGGTGACAGTAATATCATGCTGCGCTTTGTTGCCTGGGTTGATCAAAATGAAACCGATTGGTTCAAGGCGCGCAGCGCAGCGATCCGTGCGGTAAAAATCACTCTTGAAGCGCAAGGCTTTGGTTTGCCGGAACCAATATACCGCCTGCGTTTTGACAGCGGAAGCCCGTTGGAAATTGCACGTGGTACGCAAAGCATTTCAGCAAATGAATCGAAACCGCAGCCTCGTACAGAAATATTGAAGACACATGATGATGTGTCGATCGATAAGGATATTGAGGAAAAAGTTAATGACGAGCGTCAGAGCAATCAGGAACAGGATATGCTCGATGAGGATCGGCCAATAGAGTGAATGAATTAATATTCGTGGCTTCAATATTCTCAGGATTATAGTCGGATGACGATATCGGGCAGACGGAATATTCCTTCATAAGGTGCGTGGGCAATTATTGGAACGATTATGCGGTTATGGCCGTTGTATGAAGTAACCATTAACCAAAGGAATTAGGTAAATGACCAATATTTCAAACGCAAAAATTGCCATTCTCTCAACAGACGGTTTTGAAAAATCAGAGCTTTTTGAACCGCGGAAACAATTATCGGAAGCCGGCGCAACGGTAACTATCGTCTCGTTGGAAGCAGGTGAAATCAAAAGCTGGGACAAGAAAGACTGGGGCGAAAGCGTGTCCGTTGATATGACACTCGATGAAGCGAATGAGGAAAATTTTGATGCGCTTGTTCTACCGGGCGGTCAGATAAACCCCGATCTGCTTCGCGTTGAAAGCAAGGCGATTGATTTTGTGAAAGCATTTTTCAATGCGGGCAAGCCTATAGCAGCCATTTGCCACGCACCTTGGCTGCTTATTGAAGCTGATATTGTGAAGAACCGTAAAATGACCAGCTATCACTCGGTGAAAACCGACATGATAAACGCGGGTGCACAATGGGAGGACAGCGAAGTCATTGTCGATAATGGCATCATTACCTCACGTAGTCCCGACGATCTTGATGCTTTTTGTAACAAGATCATAGAAGAGGTGCGTGAAGGTCAGCATGCCCGCTGAATAGACCGTAAAAGCGCCGCAACTTTATGCCGAAAGGCGCTTTTGCAAATCAAGCCCGCTTGGTTCCTGAAAAGGGCGAAGGCCGAACTCGGGTAAAATCGCGAGCATATGATCAAAAATGTCCGACTGGATGCCCTCATAGGCCGTCCAGTTGGTCGTGTTCGTGAAGCAATAGATTTCAATGGGTAGGCCTTTTGATGTCGGGTCAAGTTGGCGCACCAGCAAGGTCATGCCCTTGGCGATGTCAGCGTGGGCACGAAGATATTCGATGACATAGGCGCGAAATGTGCCAATATTGGTAACGCGGCGGCTATTGACCGGATCCCGGCCAGCTTTTTCGATCGTCGCATTCCATTTCGCAAGCTCGGTCTTCTTCTGGCCGAGATATTCGTCGAGGAGGTGAAACCGGTGCAAATCTTCCTTTTCTTCGTCCGTAAGGAAACGGATTCCATTCTGGTCGATGAAGATAGAGCGTTTGATTCTTCGTCCGCCTGACTCGCTCATACCGCGCCAGTTTTTAAAACTCTCGGATATCAGCCGATGGGTCGGAATGGTCGTGATCGTCTTGTCCCAATTCTGCACTTTGACTGTGTGCAGTGCAATGTCGATCACGTCGCCATCAGCATTTAATGCTGGCATTTCAATCCAGTCACCCACGCGAAGCATATCGTTTGAGGTAAGTTGGACCGAGGCAACAAGAGAGAGGATCGTGTCTTTAAATACCAGCAGCACAACCGCCGCCATTGCGCCAATACCCGAAAGAAGGAGGAGCGGTGACTCGTCCATAAGTTTGGCGATGATGAGTATCCCGACGCCTGCATAGAGGACAATCTTGAGCATCTGCACATAGCCCTTGATTGGCCGGGTCGCAGAATCGGGCCGCTGCTCGTAGACTTCCTGGGCGAGAGTTAGAACCTTGCTGAACGCCATGCCGATAAAAAGTATGATTGAAGCGGCAACCACATTGCTAATCACAGTGATGACCGTAGGCGGCAAGTGCGGGACCAGATTGATGCCGTTCGATATAATGAGCGCAGGCACCACATTGGCAAAGCGCGATACAACCGGAAGCGGGCTAAGATTATCGCGTTGCAGCCAACGTGTAGCGATCCGCAGAACGATGTGTTTGACAATAAAATTAGCTATCCACGCAACAAGCACAAGAATGCCGAGGCCCATCAGCGTTTCGACCCAATTCGGTAGATCGGTGAGAAACGGGAAAACTTCAGTAATCAAACGGCTTTCAGTCGTAAATTGGCGCATAGCGTTATACCCGGCAGCGGGCTCTATCTCCTGAAGTGAGCGAGTGACGTGATGCTCAATTCGTGGCCGATGTCTCAGCCTGTGTCAACGACAGCATGGCTGTTCGTGTTCCGCACCAATCTGGATATTCGGCCCTTTTTCAGCGGGTCGCGCAGGGTGCCATCAGTCATCTGCTCCTCCGGATGTTTTTCGGATCTAGGCTGCCGCTACGTTGAGCACTGGATCGAATCAAGAGCGTGCTGCGTTACTACGATTTAGTGGGGGGAAAATGGTCCGCACCGGCATATAGGATTTAAAAATTGTTGGCCGATTATGCAAAATGGACCAAAATGGTAGGAAATTGTGTAAACCTATGTAAAATCGCGGCTGCAGCGCTGGTAAAACTCGCAAACATGCCGCTAGATGAATGAAATACAGTATATTTGACATGTAGCGGCTATGATTAGCTTGCTGCACGCTACGGGGAATGTGAATGCGTATTGCTATCGCTGACGATGATAAAGAAGTTGTCGAGTTTTTGGGAAAGATCGTTGAAAAGCAGGATTGCGTGTTTGTGGGCTTCAATGATGGTGATTCATTGAGCAATGCATTGCTGCGGGATACTTTTGATCTGGTGATATTGGATTGGAATATACCGGGTAAAACCGGATTAGAGATCCTGAAATGGATGAAAGAGGCGATCGATGACAGCCCGCCTGTCATGATGATGACGAGTCGCACCGCTAAACAGGATATCAGCGAAGCATTAAATGCCGGCGCTGATGATTATGTCACCAAACCGGAAGACCCCGATGTAATCGCTGCTCGGATCAACGCGATCCTGCGACGCAGCAATGGCGCAGCCGCTATGGAAACGACCGCGCAATATGGGGAGTATATACTGGACCGGATCGAGCAGAAGGTTAGACATAAGCAAAATGAAATCTCGCTAACGGCAAAAGAATTTGAATTGACCGATTTAATGTTCCGCAACCGCGATCGAACTTTGTCGCGCCGTTATATCATGGAAACCGTCTGGCGCACCAATGCGCATCTGACCACCCGGACGCTCGACATGCATGTTTCGCGTGTGCGATCGAAATTGTCTTTGAAGCCGGAGAACGGGTTTCGAATTTTCACAGTGTTCGGATATGGTTACAGACTGGAGACATTGAGCAACGCTGTATGAATATGACCCTTGGACAAGATAGACACAAATATTTCACTTGCTCACATATTATATATTTTTGTCTAATTATCTTAGTTGCTTTTCCGACATTTCTATTTCCCAATATTGCTTATGCGCGGGGTAATGTGGGGGATGACCATATAGAATATATTATCAAACGCGGTGACACTCTGGTTGATTTGGCACAGAAATATCTGCGTGGACATAATGATTATATAACGGTTCAGCGCATCAACCGCATAGATAGCCCAAGGCTTCTTCCGATAGGCAAAAAAATAGCAATCCCGTTCAATCTGCTGAAATACCGTCCTAGCGAGGCCAGTTTGGCTGCTTATCGCGGAAAGATTTCCATTGGCCATGAAGGTCGGACGATAAAGCCGGTAGCAGGTATGAATATTCCCGAAGGCAGTGTTCTTGCAACCTCATCAGGCAGCTTTCTAGCGCTTCAACTGGAAGACGGATCGCGGATTTCCATGCCCTCTAATAGCAAGATGCGGATTACCCGGCTGCGCCATATTCTCTTAACCGACAGTGTGGATTACGAATTGGCGGTTGACCGGGGCCGCTTACGATCAAAGGTGGCTCCTTTTGACAAGGGATCAGACCGCTACCGGGTTCGCACGCCAGTCGCAGTATCGGCTGTGCGGGGCACCGATTATAGGACCCGGGTCGATGAGAACAGCGGAACCGTCTATTCAGAGACAGTTGAAGGCGTGGTTGACGTTGCAGCAGGCGAAACCTTTTCGGATAGCGGGGCTGTGTCAATTCCCGCCGGAACGGGTGCTGCGGCTAATGCTAGTGGTGAATTGTATAAGGCCGATTTGCTGACGCCTCCGCAACTTCTGGAACCGGCCAAGGTTCAATCGGAAGACATGCTGGAATTTGCAGTCGAACCGCGTGGCGCGGCTACGGCGCATCGCATTTTGATCTCAACAGACGCGGGTTTCGTTGATGTTATCGCGGAACAGCTAGAAAATGGCGAAAAGATACAATTGCCCGGCATTGCGGATGGCCAATATTTTGCCAAAATTACAGCTTTTGGTCCCAATGGTTTTGAGGGCATGCCAGCCAGCTACTCTTTCAAGCGCCAACTCAGCACATTAAGCGGTAGCGCTGTCAAAGATGATTTTGGTTATCGCTTCAAATGGGCAGGTGCTGGCAAGGGTAAGCGTGTTTATCGTTTCCAGCTCTTTCTTAACGATGAAAACTCCATTCCGGTGGTTGATGAAGCGGGATTATCATCCGAGACTATCACCTTGTCCGACCTGCCTGATGGCACGTATTATTGGCGTGTGGGTGTAACACAATATTCCCCGGACCCCGAAGAAGAGGCTTTTCAGAAATGGACCGATTTTGAAAAATTGATAGTGGCTGGCTAGTCGAAACCGGTTAACCACTTCATGGTATGAGCCGGCCTGTATAGCCTTAATTGGAGAGCGGATTATCAATGAAACTGCGCCGCCGTCTGGGCATTGAATGGGCTGGTGTGGCGATGGCGGCTTCGCTTATTGTCGCCGGTTTGATCCATTGGAATAGCCTCTCCGGTTTTGATCATCTAATCTATGATCAATTGTCGGAATATGACCGGCCAGCAGCATCGCAAGATATTTTGATTATCTCGGTCGATGAGGACAGTCTGGAAAATTTCGGCAAATGGCCATGGCCGCGCAGTCGCCATGCCGAATTGCTGGATATATTGGCTCAGGCAGAACCAAAGGCCGTTGCCTTTGATATATTGTTAAGCGAACCCGGCGATCCGCAAGAGGATATTGCTTTTGCCAATGCTGCGGCCAAAAATGAAAATCTGTTTTTACCGGTGCATTTTGTTTTTCCTGGCCGGAACGGCGCAGCATTTTATATCAAGAAACCTATCGCGCCATTTGAAGAGGCCGCCAGCGGTGTCGGACATGTAAACCTGTTATTTGACCGCGACGCTGTGGTGCGCCGGACCGCACTTTGTTTTGGTAGAGACACAGATAAAACAGGTAATCAGGCTAAGTCCCCGGGCCATTGGACGCATTTGATGGAACAGGTCTACCGCAGTGTGAGTGGCCGCACTTCGCAAGCATATGCGCGTCTGGACTATTGCGGTCAGCCGCTACTCATCCCCTATGCAGCCCGAGGTGCATTTTCACAGATTCCTTATGCGGCTGTAGTTAATGGAGAAATTCCCACCGATTTTTTGCGGGATAGGATCATATTGGTTGGTGCTACAGCTCAAGGATTAGGGGATCAGCATTCTGTGCCGCTCGGTGATGGCGGGCCTATGGCGGGCGTAGAAATTATGGCCAATATGCTGGGTGCTATCATGGCGGATAATTTTATCACGCCAGTATCGCAGGGAACCCGGATCATATTGGCATTGATACCAACCTGGGTTTTGCTGATCGGATTTTGGCGATGGCGGCCTCGCACCACGATTTTTATTTCGTTGGGCCTGGTGATGGTAATTTTGACGACGAGTGCAGTGCTATTGTCCTTCCGGATATGGTTCGCGCCTGGTGCTGCGCTGGTCGGTTTGGCACTGGTATATCCGGTCTGGGGCTGGCGAAGGTTGCAGGCGACCAGCGATTTCATGGATAATGAATTGAAAAACTATCGCAGTGATACGCCAGATATTCCGGTCTTGCAGCCATCGCTTGGGCCGGTCGATCTGGTGACGGAACAGGCTGAGGAACTGGCCCATGCGATTAAGCATGTCCGCGACTTGCGCCGTTTCATTTCTGATGCGCTGAACAATTTGCCCGACCCGATGTTCATTACGGATTTGCATGAGAACGTGATATTCGTCAACAAACTCGCCAAAAGCGGTGTCGGGACGCAAGATCTGGCTCTCGATGATATGATGGAGCGTTTTGTTGCACCGGAAAATTTGGATGATGTCAGAGAATATGTGAATCTGAATCATGAAATGCAGGAACATGACTTTGTGAATTTCACATCCCGAAACGGGGAGGTCTATGCATTACGCCGCGCGCGAGTGATGTCGAATAAAGGCGAACTTCGCGGACATATCCATTATCTGGCCGATATTACCGAAGTTGCCAATGCGGCGCAGGAGCGTGAAGAAGTCTTGCAACTTCTCTCCCATGACATGCGATCACCGCAGGCTGCAATATTGGCTTTGCTGGATGGGATGGAAGTGACCGATCAAGTCAAAAGGATAGAATCCCATGCGCGGCGCACTTTGGCGCTGGCCGATAATTTCGTCGGTCTGGCGCAAATTAAATCAAAAGACTTCTCCGGCGAAGCGATATTGCTGTCCGATCTTGTGATTGAAGCCAGCGAAAGCCTGTGGCCGATTGCAAATCAGCGCGGGATTAAAACCACGGTGGATGATCAGTCGGAGGATGCTTTCATCATCGGTGAGCCATCCAGCCTTTACCGCTCGTTTGCCAACCTGATCGACAATGCGATAAAATATTCTCCTGATAATAGTCATATAAATATAGTGCTGCGTAATATCAGCATTGATAATAAGCTGTTTGTTTCGGTGGCTATTACGGATCAGGGCGAGGGTGTCGCCGATGACATGCTGGAACATTTGTTTGACCGTTTCGCCAGCGATGATGCCGGGGCAAAAGGGGCAATCAAGGGGATCGGGCTGGGCCTGAATTTTGTCGCGACGGTTATTGATCGTCACGGCGGCACTATAAGCGCGGAAAATACCCGCGAAGGGGGTGCGCGGTTCACTGTCTTGCTGCCGCTGGCCCCTGAACTTGCAACCGGATAATGAGACTGGATAACCGGGCTATTCAATCCCGCTACGGGTGCGCGTTTTGATATTCATCGGCTTATCAATTTTCCCCAGATCGGACAGGGCAGCATCCACCAGATGGGGTAAAGATTGTTCCAGTGAACCCTTGCAGTGATATTCTGCGGCCGTGCCGGAATAATAAGCCGATCCATCCAAAATATTAACCATGGTGATGGTCAGGCGATGCTCCCTGTCATCACAGGATTGCAAAAGTTTGCGTTTCTTTTTTTCGGCAATCACGTTGAGCTTATCATTTTCACCTGTAGTCATCGCAATGGATGCCGGGCGGTTGGCCAAAGCTATATGAACCCGTATCGGGGCGTCTTCTGTTGCAACAAAGTTTTTACTTTCCAACACGCCGGCAACTATTTTTCGCGCTGTCTGATAGGCAGGGCTATTTTGTTCCGGCCTGGCAGTGAAGCTATATATTTTTTTCGTGGGCAATGCCGGACCGGCCTGTGTTTGAATCCGGGTTTCAATCGGACCAACACAGCCCGAAACAGCGGCGACTATCGGGATCATCAAGACGGCAAAGCAGCGCATAGCTATCCTTCAGGTTCATTAGTGACCGAGCAATCCGATAAGGACCTGATCGGTAAAGTCACGATGTTAGGCGGTCGTCTCGCAATATATAGCCTGTTTTATCACAAAACGGGCAGCGCCTTATTTAGCGGGTCAACGCATAGTAAATGACATAAAGCCAAGAGAAAAAACCATGAATAATCGCCCAGATTATTGACTTATGTGTCGTAAAACTGATGGCTATGGCAAGAGCGCTGCCAAAGCCGACGCCCTTGCTGACAATTTCCTTACGCACATAGGTGGCGCCACGGCTCATCGGTGACGCACCCGTCGGATAATCTTCGGGACGCATTCGCTCTGGCTTAATTTTCTCGGCCATAGGATCAGGCAGCTTCCTTAGATCGCTCGGAAAGTTCGTGGTTGAGCATTTCTGCAAGAAGGAATGCCAGTTCCAGCGATTGCGCTGCGTTTAGACGCGGATCACAATGCGTATGATAACGGTCCCCCAAAGAGGCATCTGTAATCGCTACGCCGCCACCAGTGCATTCCGTCACATTCTGGCCGGTCATTTCACAGTGAATACCGCCAGCAAAAGTGCCTTCTGCGCGGTGGACCGCAAAGAAGCCGCGAACCTCAGCCAATATCCGCTCAAACGGGCGTGTTTTATATCCGCTATCCGCTTTGATCACATTGCCGTGCATCGGGTCACAGGACCATATAACGGGATGACCTTCCTGTTTGACAGCGCGGACCAGCGGCGCAAGCCCGCTTTCGATTTTGTCATGGCCAAAACGGGAGATCAGAGTAATGCGGCCCGCTTCCCGGTTGGGGTTGAGCGTGTCGAGCATTTTAAGCAGATCGTCAGCTTTGAGCGAAGGCCCGCATTTCATACCGATGGGATTGCCAATACCGCGAAGAAACTCGACATGCGCTGAACCTTCAAACCGGGTGCGATCCCCGATCCACAGGAAATGGGCGCTGGTATCATACCATTGGCCGGTCAGGCTGTCCTGCCGTGTCAACGCTTCTTCATACGGAAGCAACAACGCTTCATGGCTGGTATAGAAAGATGTGGTTTTCAATTGCGTTGCGGTGTCCGGATTGATCCCGCACGCTTCCATGAAAGATAGTGCTTCGCTAATCCGGTCGGCCATTTCTTCGAATTTCTTGGCCCAAGGGCTGCGGCTCATGAAATCATGGGTCCAGCCATGGACTTCTTGCAAATTGGCATAGCCGCCGGTGGAAAAGGCCCGCAGCAGGTTGAGCGTTGCCGCTGCCTGATTATAGGCGCGGATCATCCGGTCGGGGTCGGGTTGACGAAGAGATTCATCAAATTCGATGCCGTTGATAATGTCACCGCGATAGCTGGGCATTTCTATGCCATCTTGTGTTTCGGTCGGTGCTGAACGGGGCTTGGCAAATTGCCCGGCCATGCGGCCCAGCTTTACCACCGGCATTTTTGACGCATAGGTTAATACAACCGCCATTTGCAGGATGACCCGAAATGTATCGCGGATATTATTGGGGTGGAATTCGGCAAAACTTTCCGCGCAATCACCGCCTTGCAACAGAAAGGCCCGACCTTGTGCAACTTCGGCAAGATCTTCTTTCAGACTCCGCGCTTCACCGGCAAAGACCAGTGGGGGATATGTACCAAGCAGTTCTTCGGTATCCGCGAGCTTCTTTGCATCGGGATAATCAGGCATTTGCAGCCCTTCAAAATTCCTCCAACCGTTCGGCGTCCAGTTCGTCGCCATTTGTGCACTCCAATATCTTTAGTAGCTGTCAATTCAAATCGGGTGCTCTTAGGCCCGTTTCAAGGGCAAAGGCAAGCAAAAGCACGGCATGGTTGCGTCCGATACCAACCCGCCATGCTGCCGGACGGTCTTTATTTGCTTATCCTCCTGCGGGTTTCACTTTCCAGGTTCCGGAATTGCGATATTCCGGTTTGATCCGGCTATCATCGGGCAAATGCTGTTCGGTAAAGGATTTTTCACTGCTATGGTGCTTGGTTTCCCTGTTGTAGGAGAGGGCTTGATCGCTGCGGGAGGGAGCCGGCAAACCGTGTCTACGCGCATTATCTGCGGCCATGGCTTCTGCTGCGCGGGCTTTAACCGCGGCCTTGCGCCGGCCGGCTTCATAGGCCTTTTCCAGTGCGATGGGATCAAGCGATGGAGCGGACGCCAGATTGTGAACGCGCGGATTGGGGCCGGGCAGGGGTTCACCGCCACGATAGATCTGGTTAAACGCGCTGGCTTTGCCGGCACTGCCTTGCCAACTGTAAAAACGGTGCGCGCCAATCGTTCCCAAGAAACGCAGGCTTTTAGCCCAATAGGGGTGGATTTCGGTTGTGTGATAATGTGTTGCGGTTCCGACCGGCGATATGCTTTTACCTGACAATGCCATAGCCGCGACTTTTTGCGCCCGCTTCCAATGGAAGAGTGACGGCGTGCGGCGCATTGATCCGTCACAAGTATAGGAAAACTGGCATCCGGTCACGCGTTCACTGCCCTGAAATACCACGCCGCAGACGGTAGCGGGGTAGCTGGGATGGCGCACCCGGTTCAGCACAACCTGTGCCACGGCTTGCTGTCCTGCATCGGGTTCCAGCCCGGCTTCATAATATATTGCTGACGTCAGGCATTGCATCGCGCGGCTATTGTCGGTTGCCGACCCTTGAAACACAGCGGGCGCGAGCATGGGAGCCGATGCTGCTTGGGCATTTTCGCTGAAATCTTGTGAAATCGCATAGTCGGGGGCGAGAAAATAAAAAGCGGAACCAGCGAAATTCTCTTCCGGCCGCTCTACTGGCTGTAAAGCGGGATCGCTGGGTACATATTGATGGGCATCAAGGCTTGCCTGCGGCGTGATTATGACTGTGAGCGTCAGGCTAAGAACCAATAGGCAGAGCAAGATCCGCTCGCGTGCATTTAACGCCAGCCCATGTGGCATCCGCCAGCCCGTTATGGATGCTTCACGCTTGATAGTCGTGGCAATCGTCGGTCCATTGCCCCAGGGGGCCGCGTCAAAATAGGGCGCGTCGCGAGAAGGCGTATCGGGTGAGGGCGCGATTACATATCCCGCCGGACCGGGAATGGCGGGGCCACCATTGCCAAGTTTCGGCACATAGGGAGGAGGAACGCGCACTATAATCAAAACCTTGAAAAACGCCCATGCGGGCCCAAAGCCTGAAGAATAGAGTCTATTGGTGTCTATATCGTCAATGAAAAGCAGGGTGTTTCAAGATGGGACGTAGCGCAGGCGGATGTGAACGGCTTAGCACAGTAAATCCGCGGAACAGGCGGCTTATAGACTCAAGTTGCCCTTAAAATGCCCCAGTTAAATCAGGCTGTTTTGTTCATATATAGCTTGGCAAATTCAGTGCGGCAGGTGATTCGCTTCCTGCAAATTGACCAGATGCCGCGTTATAGCATAACCGATTATGCCAAATAACACGCCGCCGACAGCTGGTCCGATCACAATGCCTTCCAATCCGAAAAGCATATCACCAATCCATAGAAACGGTAATATGCCAAGCGTGTTGCGTAGCCAGTTCATAATCATCGACCATTGGGGCCGCTCCAGATTGTTGCAAGTGGCATTGGCGATGAACAATATACCGTTAAAGAAGAATAAGGGCGCAAGAAAAGCTGCAAACAGCCAGAACACATCGCGGCCCTCTCCCTCCAGATTGAACAGATCGCTGATCGGGCCGTTCAACAGCATCAGCACCGGCCAGATTATCAGGGTATAACCAAGGGCAAAGCCCATCGACTGTTTGATCGTCAACCGGATACGATCAAATTGCAGCGCACCGAAATTTTGTCCGATAATCGGCCCGACTGCACCGGAGAGCGAGAAAAGCAGGCAAAATGCAACTGGCACCACCCGGCCCATGACTGCAAATCCGGCAATAACCTCGTCCGGATAGCTGGCGATGTAGCGATAGGTAATGAACCCGCCGACCGGCGTGGCAACATTGGTCAGTATCGCCGGGAGCAGGATCGCAATAATAGGTTTCAGGTCTTCCCGGAAAAGAAGCGAAGAAAATACCTGAAAACCGCCATAATGTCTGATGATCGGAACAACGGCCAATATGGATGAAACAATCGCGGCGCATGCCGTGGCGATGGCCGCGCCGTTAATGCCAAGGCCAAAGCCGAAGATGAAAATCGGATCGAGTATAGCATTGGCGATGCCCATGCTTAACGTCACGATCATCGCGCGCCGCGCCGCGCCGTGCGCCCGCAAAAAACCGGAGCAGACCATGGCCGTCACGCTGAACGGCATGAATGGAGCAACAATGCGGATATAGCCGGTGGCAGCGGCTTTCGCTGTTCCGCTGGCTCCGGCAAGATCGAGTATCTGCGGCGCAAAGATAAAAAATATAACCGCCAGCGGAACGATCAACAGCATGCTGAGCGCCAATATATTGGTGAGATAGCGGCGGGCATAGGCGCTATCGCCCTGGCCAATTTTGCGCGCTGCCAATGCGCTTGCCGCGATCATCAGGCCGATATTAAATGCGGTTCCGAAAAACAGGATGGTAGAGGCAAAGCCCATTGCGGCCGTGAGTGCATTATCGCCCAATTGCGCGATATAGAGCAGGTCGACAAAATCGACGATAAACATCGTCAGCAGGCCGATGCTGGCTGTCAATGTCATGACCGTAATATGGCGCATCGGACTGCCGGTCAGAAATATAGCGGGCTGGCTGGCGATAATATTATCCTGAAAAAGAAAGGTCCGGAATAATCGGGCTTGGACTAAATTACACTATAGCGTTTTGCTATCAGCTTAAATCCCCTCTATGCTAAAACAAAAAGGTGGGGGAGCAATTATGTTCATGCGGTTTAATTTTCTGCTTGTTGCAGCGACGATGGTTTCGGCCTGCGCGGTGAGCGGCGATGAGCAGGAAAATGATAGACGTGATACGACGGAACAAGGCTATTTCGAACGCAAGAATGTCGCGCCCGACCCCGCTGAAAATGAACAGGCTCCGCGAAAGCCGGAACATGCTTATGCGCGAACCGCGCTGGATTGTATCAACAAGCAATATCCGAACAAGATCAGCCATGTCATGTCCAGTGCCAATGATGTGCAAGAGCCAGTGCAACTGACGCCGGTTTTCTATGGCTGTTTTGATTGGCACAGCGCTGTGCATGGTCATTGGCTCCTGACACGTCTGTGGGGCAATGGTTCTGTGCCCGAAATGGATGAGGAGATCGCGGCGGCTTTATCCTCCAATTTTACCAAAGAGAAAATCGCCGGTGAACTGGCCTATTTCAATGGCAATGACCGCGCTTCGTTCGAACGGCCTTACGGCCTTGCGTGGTTTTTGCAATTGACTGCGGAATTAAGGGAAATCGCAGCGGGGGAGGGGCCAAAAGCGGATCAGGCCCGGCAATGGCTTGATACTCTCGTGCCGCTGGAATCGGTGATTACAAACCGGATTAAATCATGGATACCCAAGCTCGCCTATCCCATCCGCTTGGGCACGCATAATCAGTCTGCTTTTGCTTTCGGGCTGTTTCTTGATTGGGCACGCACGAGCGGTGACGGGCAAATGGAACAGCTTGTCACCGAGAAAACTTTGGACTTCCACCGCGATGACCGCAATTGTCCGATCGCCTATGAACCTTCGGGGGAGGATTTCCTCTCTCCCTGTTTAATGGAAGCGGACCTGATGCGACGGGTGCTGCCCGAGGGTGAGTTTGCCGACTGGTTAAGCCGGTTTCTGCCCAATATCCCGCAGGATGGTAGCGAGGACTGGCTGTCGGTCGGTATTGTCAATGATCCCAGTGATGGCAAGCTGGTCCATCTGGATGGTGTAAATCTGTCGCGTGCATGGGCTTTGGAAGGAATCGCAACGGCTTTGCCCGGCGGCGATAAACGTAAAGCGGCGTTGCTCGCTTCGGCAAAACTGCATGGCGAGGCTGGTGAACAATCGGTCCGTACGCCCCATTATGCCGGTAGCCATTGGCTAGCCAGCTTTGCGACATATTGGCGAACCGAACGTGGTCTGACCCGCCCGGAAACGGCAATCGGCAAGGCCGGGGCAAATTCAGGGCCTGCCACACCAGATAGCGCGTTGCCGGAATAAGTATATGGCATCGCGTTTCATTCCGCACCCTGATAACCTGACCCCGCAAGTTTCACCTTTTTGGCATCACTTGTTTCCGGTCAATATAGACCTTGCGCTAAAGAGCATATTTGGCGTCTGGGCCGCTTATCTGCTCGTTAATATATTGCGTGCAGCGATGTGGGGCGCGCCGGATCACAGCCATCCGTTTGTGGATTATATCGTCACTGCCGCAATTTCCGTTTCGGTGACATGGCTTCTTTATCGCTTGCTGGTCCAGGTGGAGCAACGCACCGCATTTGCGGTCTTTATTCTGGTGGTTCCTACCGTCTTTCTGGCTCTGGCGACTGTTTATCTGACCAATTTTATATTGGGTTACCCCCGGTCAATAATGGAGAATATCAGCGCAGTGCATCATATTCCGCTGGATCAGGCGCTTTCGCATTTCTTTGATACGGCCTTTGTTCATTATCTTATATTTCTTGGCTGGGGCGGCATTTATCTGGCCATGGCCAATAACCGTAGCCGACAGATAGCATTGGTCCATAGCCGCAATCTGGAACGCTTGACCCGCGAAAGCGAGATGCGCGCGCTGCGCTATCAGCTTAACCCCCATTTTCTCTTTAACGCGCTAAACTCTGTCAGCTCTTTGATCATCGACAAGAAAAATGATCCGGCGGAGCGTCTGGTCGATGCGATCTCCGATTATATGCGATCTGTGTTAAATGATGACAAAGAGGATATGATTAGCGTCGAGCAAGAGATTGCCCAGCAAATCCGCTATCTAGAAATCGAGCAGGTCCGTTTTCCCTGCCGCCTTAGGTTCACTGTGGATATCGACCAAGATGTTAGAGACTGGAAAATACCCGCGCTTATTCTTCAGCCGCTGATCGAAAATGCGGTCAAGCACGGAGTGGCGCAATCATCTGTGCCGGTTCGTATCGCTATCAAAGCAATTAGAGATGCAGATCGCCTGAAATTGGTAGTTACAAATGACGGGCGTGTGCAGATGAGCGGTTCAAAAGTAAAAGGGACCGGAACGGGGCTGGCCAATATACGGGAACGATTGGCGGCTATCTATGGCCCGGCGGCGGGTTTGTTTACCGGAAACGGTCCGGATGAAACAGTGAGTGCGACCATAATTATTCCCGATGAACAACAGATTTTCGGGGATTATTGGCTATGAAGCAGGATTATAAACTCGACATATTGATTGTTGATGATGAACCTTTGGCGCTTCGCCGGATGAAAGCGTTATGCAGCCGGATGGATAATATTAACCGGATTGATGTTGCCAATGAAGGGCAACAAGCACTGGACCTTCTGGCGCAGCAATGCCCGGATGTGGTTTTGCTCGATATTGATATGCCGGACATATCGGGCATGAAAATAGCATATCGCTGTAAGAACTCCGACCAATGTCTGGGAAAAAATCCGGAGATTATTTTTACCACTGCACACAGCCGCTATGCGGTTGAAGCCTTTCGTATTGATGCGACGGATTATTTGCTGAAACCTGTGAAAGAAGCGTTGTTAAAAGAGGCTCTCGACAGGGTTTTACAGCATAAACGGCGAGAGCAAATCAATCAGCCAAAAGCCAGCCAGCCATTGACCAATGACCATTGGCTATGGGTGCAGGACGGAAATGCCGCTGTCCAGATACGCAGCGCGGATATCGGCTGGATTATCGCTGAACGCGATTATATGCGCCTGTGCCTGCCAGACCGCACATATCTGGTGCACGAGCCAATGCGGTCTTTGCTTGAGCGGCTTCCCCCGGATTTATTTGTCCGGATCCACCGTTCTGCTGCGGTGCGCCGGGACTTTTTGCGCGACATCCGGCGAAAGGGACGACGCAAATATATCGTGGTTGAAAATAATATCGAACTGACCATCGGGCCAAGCCATCTTGAAGCCGTCATGCGCGCGACCAACCGTTAGGGCGACAGCTTTTCTATCGCCCTAACCTTATTTTAAGCTGGCGGAGTTGGTTTGTCCGATTTGGTGACAGAATAGCGCGGTGCCGGGGCGGGCTGTAGTTGACCACCGACATCGACAAAGGTTTCCCGCTCGACATTATGAGGATGCTGTTTTGCCTCGCTCAATGACAGGACAGGTGCGAAACAAATATCCGTTCCCTCCATCAGCTCGCACCATTGATCGCGGGATTTGGTCAGGAACAGGGCCGTCAGCTTTTCTTTCAGCGGCTTCCAGGATTTCGGGTTCATCTGCGAATCGAAATCCGCATCATCCTCCAAGCCGGCTACTTTGCGTAGCTGCGCGTAAAATTGCGGTTCGATTGAGCCGAGCGAGATATATTTGCCATCCGAAGTTTCATAGGTGTCATAAAAATGCGCTCCGGTATCGAGCAGGTTGACACCGCGTTCATCGCGCCATTGGCCGATATTATGAAAATCGAATATCATGGCCATCAAAGCGGCTGATCCGTCGGTCATCGCACAATCGACAACCTGACCTTCTCCGCCGGTTTTGGCGTGTAGCAATGCCGATACCATGCCCAGCGCCAGCATCATACCGCCTCCGCCAAAGTCGCCAACCATATTGATCGGCGGTGTCGGTTTTTGGCCCTCGCGGCCAAAGCCGTGGAGCGCACCTGAAATAGAGATATAATTGATGTCATGACCAGCGGCATGAGCCAGCGGCCCATATTGGCCCCAGCCGGTCATCCGGCCAAAAACCAGCTTTGGATTATCTTTCAACAGGACCTCCGGGCCAAGGCCAAGCCGTTCCATAACGCCGGGGCGAAAGCCTTCGATCAAACCGTCGGCTTGCTTGACCAGATCACGCGCTTGCTGAATCCCCGCTTCGGTTTTCAAGTCCACTTCCACCAGTTTGCGGGAGCGTGAGAGAGCAAGGCGACTATCGGGCGCCCCGCCGGGACGGTGCAGAACAGTGACATTTGCGCCTTGATCCGCGAGCATCATGCCGCAAAATGGCCCTGGACCAATGCCTGCAAATTCGACGATGTTAATTCCTGCCAGTGGTCCGGCCATATCCTACTCCTGTTTAATCAAATGATTAAACGTCCTATGCAGGCGGTGGATTCTAATCAAGCAGATTTATGGCTGTTTTATCGCGAACGGGGGCTTTTACGCAGCGGTGAGCGTTTGCCATCAGCGGGCTTCAGGTAACGGGGCGGTTCATATTTTGACTGGCTCACAGGTTTACGCACAAGTTTTGGGTCAATCATATGGTCGAAAGCGATCCCAAGGCGGCCTTGGGCAACCCATGCAACCTTGCCAGTGATACGGCCGATATTACGTAATTCCAGTTCCACCTTGTCGCCGCGTTTGGCAACTACCGGCGCTTCGGCCATCAGGCCACCGGCCGAAAGATTCCGGATGCGGACTTCGCCGCAATCATCGCCCTCTACAAAGCGCAAAGTTGCGTGCAGGAAGAGGCTGTCCCGTTCGAGCTCGCGCTTGGGCATACCGCTAGTCTGGTTGTTCTTGCCCAAGTTTTCGTCAAATGGTTCTCTCATCTATTGCCCTGCGACCTATTTACAACCTGTGTTACAATATCTTTTCCTGAAGCTGTTAATAGCAGTAAAAGGATGGAAAATTCGTTAAGATTTTACGCAGAAATAGATAGGGATACACGGCTGGAAACGGAGTTATTTCCCGGTCATACCGCGTAAAGCCACCCAGATCCGTGAGAGGGTGAGGGGCAGTTGCACAGGGGGCGGTTTATACAGCCCCGTTATTGATCGCGGGAGATTTTCTCGTTGCGCTCATGGGCTTCCTGTGCCTCGACGCTCATTGTTGCGATCGGACGGGCGACCAGACGTTCCAGCGATATGGGTTCGCCAGTTACCTGACAATAGCCATATTCCCCTTCTTCGATCCGGCGCAGCGCTGCATCTATTTTCGATGTCAGTTTGCGCTGCCGGTCGCGGGTCCGCAGTTCCAGACCCCAGTCACTTTCGCTAGAGGCGCGAACATTGAGGTCGGCCTCCTGGATTGGCCCGTCTTGTAAATGAGCCAATGTTTCCTTCGACTCTTCAATAATATCGCGCTTCCACTGTTGCAGAGCGCGCTGGAAATAGGCCAGCTGCCGTTCATTCATAAATTCTTCGTCGGCACTAGGATGATAGTCATCTTCAAGCACAATTTCGCTAATAGGACCGCCCTCTGTAGCGGATGGTTTTTTCGCTGAGGTCGCCAACTCTACTCTCCAACAACTTACCCAACCCGTGGGTGGGCGTATGAACGACTATGGAGCGGCCCTATAAACTCGGCTTTCGTGATACACAAGATACAAACGAATGTTGCTGTATGATTCCTGTCATTCAATCGCCTTATCATCGATTCGGTGTCGGTAAAAATACGGCTGAATATCCTCGTTTTTTCCGGCTATGTTAAAGACATGCACAATAAACGGTATCAATTCGGGACATTAACTCTGCTTTGAAAGAGTTGTGATGAATCAATTGCGTAATTTCTTCTAAAACAGAGTTAATTTCATTGTGATTGCTGCATTTATATGCGCTTTTGGGATCTGACGGAACGCCTGAGTGCGAGTCAACTTGATGACGGGCTTAACCGTTCCAGAAGCAAAAGAGAGTGAGCAACATGTCGGTAAAAATGGCTTTGGCAAAATTATGTGCGTGCACCTGTGGCGGCGCATTAATTGGAGGTGGAGCAGTGCACATCTCCGAAGCACCGGCAGCGCCATATATTAAAAAAATCGACAAGAAAAAGAAGCTGCGTACCCGAGTCGTGAAACGCGCTGCGCCGCGTAAGGTAAAACGCATACGTCGAACGGTGACAACAGCGCCTTCTTGTGCGCCTACGGTGATAAAAGTTGCACAAGCTCCGGTTCCGCTTCCACCGCCCTATATGCCGCCGCCTGTATCGGATGTTCCCGTATTGCAAAGTAGCAGCGGTTCCGTTCCGGTGGTCATAGGCGGTAGCAGCGGCGGTGGCTTTGGTGGCGGATTCTTTGGCGGGTTTTTCGGTGGCGGATCAACCGGCGGATCGGTTGTTATTTCCTCCACCAGCAGCGGTTCGACGAGCACATCTTCAGGCGGCAGCTCCACCAGCGGCGGCTCGACCAGCACTTCGACCGGCGGTGTTTCCACCAGCGGCGGTTCGACCAGTACCTCGACCGGCGGTGTCTCTACCAGCACGTCTACCGGCGGTGTCTCTACCAGCACATCGACCGGAGGCAGCAGTTCATCCAGTTCATCGAGCAGTTCCAGCTCGTCCAGCTCGTCCAGCTCGTCCAGTTCATCAAGCTCAAGCGGCAATGATACATCGACAGGGAGCAGCGGATCGTCAGGAAGCTCCGGCTCATCAAGCAGTTCCAGCTCATCGACCTCATCCGGGGCGAGCAGCACGTCATCGAGCTTTGGCGGCAATAGCACCTCCAGTTCAAGTTCATCTTCGTCATCATCGTCCAGCTCCAGTTCGAGTTCCAGCGGTGGCTCAAATGGTGGTTCCAACGGTGGCACACCGGTCCCGGCACCGCCTGTGATCTTGCTCTTTGGCGCAGCAGCAGCGGCTCTCTTTGCCCGCAGCCGCATGGCAAAATCGCAAATACGCGAAGGGTGACTGCATCTGTAAAAACCGCGAAACGTCGGCATTCAAAGTCAAACCATAGGGTCAAAGCATACGATTGAGGCTTGAATGAAAGCGGTCTGCTCGGCATAGGCTTGTCGCATGCATGATCTAAGATATATCAGGGAAAACGCGGCCGCTTTTGATGCCGCACTGGCGCGGCGCGGCGCGGAGCCGGTGGCAGCAGCCATATTGGCGCTGGACGAGCAAAACCGCAGCATCACGACCCGCCTGCAAGAAGGACAGGCGCGGCGCAATGAAGCATCCAAAGCCATTGGCAAGGCCAAAGGGCAGGGCGATGAAGAGGCCGCACAAGCCTTGATGGCAGAAGTGTCGGCGCTCAAAAGCAGCCTGCCAGCGTTGGAAGAACAGGCACGCGACGTTTCTGGAAAATTGCGCGACATTCTTGCCGCGTTGCCCAACCTGCCTGACGCCGATGTTCCGCAAGGCGAGGATGAAGATGATAATGTCGAGCTGGAGCGCTGGGGCACGCCGCGCAGTTTTGACTTCAAACCGCGTGAGCATAGCGATATCGGTCCTCCGCTGGGTCTGGATTTTGAAACGGCGGCGGATATGTCTGGTGCGCGCTTTGCGTTCCTGCGAGGCCAAATGGCGCGGCTCCAACGCGCTATTGGTCAATATATGCTCGACCAGCAAACAATAGAAAACGGCTTTCAGGAATGTGCGCCGCCGCTTCTTGTGCGTGACGAGGCCGTATTTGGCACGGGGCAGCTTCCGAAATTTTCCCAAGACCTGTTCCAGACCACCGATGGCCGCTGGCTCATCCCGACCGCAGAGGTCAGCCTGACGAATAGCGTGCGGGAACAGATATTGGACGAAGCGCAATTGCCGGTCCGCTTGACCGCGCTCACCCCCTGTTTCCGCAGTGAGGCCGGTGCAGCGGGCAAGGATACCAAAGGTCTGATCCGCCAGCACCAGTTTGAAAAGGTCGAGATGGTGGCCATTGCCCATCCCGATCACAGCGATGCCGAACATCTCCGGATGACCGAGGCGGCGGAATCAATCCTCAAGGCGTTGGAGCTGCCCTATCGCAAAATGCTGCTCTGCACCGGTGATATGGGCGCAACCGCGCGCAAGACCTATGATCTGGAAGTATGGCTACCGGGGCAGGATGCGTACCGTGAGATTTCGAGCATTTCCAACTGCGGCGATTATCAGGCGCGGCGCATGAACGCCCGTTTCCGCAGCGAGGGCGAGAGCAAGGGCACACAATTTGTCCATACGCTCAATGGCTCGGGCCTCGCCGTGGGCCGGACTTTGGTTGCGGTGCTTGAAAATTATCAACAGGATGATGGTTCTGTCATAATTCCGGAAGTGTTAAAGCCTTATATGGGCGGAATTGAACGGTTGGCGGTTGTCCCTGAAACATCTTCGCAGGAGTGACGAAGAAAAAGGAAATATCATGCGTATATTGCTAACCAACGACGATGGATTTGACGCTCCGGGCATGAAAATATTGCTTGATATAGCGCAGCATTTTTCCAATGATATCTGGATTGTCGCGCCCTCCGATGAAAATTCCGGAGCCGGACATTCCTTGACTCTCACTCGCCCATTGCGGATTCGCAAGCGCGGGGACCAGCAATATTCGGTAGATGGCACCCCGACGGACAGTGTGATGATGGCGGTGGCAAAAATCATGAAGGATAATCCGCCCGACCTTATCCTGTCCGGGGTCAACCGCGGAGCCAATCTGGGTGAGGATGTGACCTATTCGGGCACTGTTTCAGCCGCTATGGAAGGTGCGCTGGCCGGTGTGCCGTCGATTGCGCTTAGCCAGAGCTATGCACGCGGAGAGATGGGCGATGACGTGCCGTTTGAAGCAGCCCTGCAATGGGGGGAGCGCGTGCTGCGCCCGTTAATAAAACAGAGCATGGATCACCGGACGCTGGTAAATATCAATTTCCCCGCGCTTCCGGCGAGTGAAGTCAAAGGCATCCGTATCGCCTCGCAAGGGATCCGTGATTATGGCCGGCTACAGATTATCAGCAACCGCGATCCGCGCGGATTTGAATATCACTGGTTCGGCCTTGGCCCCATGGTCGAAACACCGGCGCATAGCACCGATCTTGAAGCGATAGCCGACGGTTATGTCTCTATTACGCCGCTGCATCTTGACCTTACGCATTATGAATCGATGGACAAGCTGAACAAGCTCTATGAAAAATAGGCGTGTTTAGCCCTTTCGACCGACAAGTTACATCTTACGCGTGGACAAAGGGCGAAAGCCGATGATAGGCTGGCAATGGTCTATAACAGGGGCTATATACTGGAACCGCAAGTGTATATTGAAATTGGCACCGATAAAAAGCCCGTAAACCCCGCCACAATTTTTACGAAGCGGATCTGATCGCATTATGGCCCGACGCGGTTCCCGAAATATTTCCGACTATCTGACGCTGCGCCGTCGTCCGGGTCTGCCGATCTGGATAGACATTGCGTGGCGGGTTTTGTTCGTCCTGGGGCTGATTTCTGCTGCGGTTGCGGTACACTGGTTTGACCGCAACGGCTTGCAGGACAGCTATGACGGCGATGTCAGTTTTTACGACGTCATATATTTTACCATGATATCCATTACGACCACCGGATATGGCGATATCACTCCGGTGACAGAGCGGGCCAGATTGTTCGATGCCTTGCTTGTGACACCTATTCGCATTTTTGTTGTGCTTATATTTGTTGGCACAGCCTATAATTTTGTATTCAAAAGAACCTGGGACAAATGGCGCATGAAAATTATCCAGAGTAATTTGCACAACCATATCGTGATTGCCGGCTTCGGCACCAGCGGTAAGGAAGCCGTGCATGAATTAATCGCGCGCGGAACCAGCCCTGAAGAAATTGTCGTGGTTGATCCTTCTGATGATGCCTTGTCGGAGGCTGAAAAACTTGGCTGCGCCGTGATAAATGGTGATGCCACGCGCGACGGCGTATTGATGGATGTCAAAATATCGCGTGCCCGTTCGATGATTGTTTCGGCTGGCCGCGATGATACCAGCATATTGATCGTTCTGACCGCCCGTCATCTCGCCTATCATCTACCGATCAGCGTTTCGGTCCGTGCGGCGGATAATGAAATGCTGGCACGGCAGGCGGGAGCAACAACAGTGATTAACCCGGTAAGTTTTGCCGGATTATTGCTAGCGGGCAGTTGTGAGGGCGCGAAAATCTCCGATTATCTTAGTGATCTGGCTTCGGCAACTGGCCGGGTAAAGCTGGTGCAGCGATCTGTCACCGAAGAGGAAGTCGGTCTGTCGATGCAGGATATTGCCAAAGACGGGCTGGGCGTCCGCATATACCGCGATAATAATATGTATGGTTTTTGGGAGGAGGAAGCGAAGAATCTGGAAGCCGGTGATATTATCGTAGAGATTATGCCGGGCACGGTTGAGGAGGGTAAGAAAGCAAAAGAAGATTAAGCCATATTGGCCAGTTTTCCTGCTCCGTGGAACCTTACGACCTTTCAGGTGTAGTTTCAGGGATAGGAGAATAGAACATGGCGAAAATATTCGAGTTTCTTAAAAAAGATCACGACAAGCACCGCGAATTACTTAAAAAAATTGAAAATACTGAAGGCGATAGCGCTGACCGGCGTGAATTATTCACGGAGTTCCGCGAAGAAGTGACCGCGCACGCCAATGCAGAGGAACAATCCCTCTACGCAGAAATGCTGTCCCGGCCAGAGTTACAGGCAGATGGCCGCCATTCTGTAGCCGAGCATAAAGAAGTGGATGACCTGTTGGCCGAGCTGGCCGACATGGATATGTCTTCTCCCGGCTGGCTTCAGAAATTCAAGAAACTGCGTCATGATTATGAACATCATATCGACGAGGAAGAACAAGATATGTTCCCTGCCGCAGATGAAGAGTTTGCCGCAAAATGCGAAGAACGCCTCGGCGACCTATATGCCGACCGCTATCCGGAGGAACTGGAAAGTGCACAACAAGGCATCGAACATGATGACCGGGAATAGGTTGGTGTTCGGCCTTTACATCGCAGCATAACCCCGTCAGTCCCGACGGGAATGACGGGGTTGCCCGTTTTCCAACAACGCTTTCCTACACGCCTTGTTTCATGGTATTTTATGCCTGTTTTTCCTGTTTCATGCAGGATGACTGCAACGAAGATTTGCTTGTGAGACGGGTGTGAATTGTGTGAACTTTGGAGGCAAGCTGCGCCGGGACGGCAAAGCCACAGGATATGCCAAAAGGGTGTGTGAAATGTGTGAACTTTGGAAAAAACCTATGCCGCAGCTACAGCCCGAAAGGATTGTTTGATATGTATAAGCGGCGTAAGATTTTTGAGTAGTTACAATGATTTAGATGGGGTTTAGCTGGGGTTTAGCTCAGCCACGCATGAACCAGTCCCATGGCGATATAGAATAATAACCAATATCCTGCGTCGATAAAGAATAGCGTCTTGCTCTTTCTTGAGAACAGATAATTGGTGCCGATGGCGGGAATGATGAAGGTCAGGGCGATGCCGGTCGACATCATCATTTTTACATGGAAGGGCGGCTGGCCAAGGCGGAAGAATAAATGCGCGAGCATGGCAGAGGAGACCAGCGAGAGAATAAAAGCACCGCCATAGATCAGGGCCATGTTGCCGCTATTGACTTCATCTTCGCTCAGACCAACAGCGCCCAACCATTTTTTGCCCATGACAGGACCATACCAGATGCCACCGACCAGAAACCCGCATAGCGCAGCCAAAACAATAGCGAGCCAGTTCACCTCAAGAATATCCATTTCGTCCTCCCCGATTGTAACTATCGGCTTTTATACCTAAATTACCGATAATGCCAGCAACGCTGCTCAAGCAAAGGATTTGCCCGGCTAATATCTATGCAGACGGGGCGTGACTCACAGGAGAATAGGTCGTAAAGGCGCGCAATATGGCAACAGCAATATCCTCCCCGCCCAAAGTCGGCATGGTGTCCCTTGGTTGTCCCAAGGCGCTGGTCGATAGTGAACGTATTTTGACGCAGCTCCGCTCTGACGGCTATCAGATGTCGGGCGACTATGCGGGGGCGGATGTCGTGCTGGTCAACACCTGCGGATTTCTCGACAGTGCCAAGGAAGAATCACTGGAAGCTATTGGCGAGGCAATGGCCGAAAATGGCCGGGTGATTGTCACAGGCTGCATGGGCAATGAAGCCGATGCGATCCGCGCACGCTTTCCCGGCATTTTGGCCGTCACCGGGGCGCATCAATATGAAGATGTGGTGAGCGCAGTCCATGAAGCAGCACCGGCTGCGCGGGGTGCGTTTGTTGATCTTGTGCCGGATGCGGGGCTAAAGCTCACGCCGCGGCATTACAGCTATTTGAAGATTTCCGAAGGGTGCAACCACCGTTGTTCCTTTTGCATTATCCCGTCCTTGCGCGGTGATCTGGTATCGCGGCGACCCGATGCAATCCTGCGCGAAGCGGAAAAACTCGTCGCCAACGGGACGAAGGAACTGCTGGTCATCAGTCAGGATACCTCGGCTTATGGTGTTGATATTAAACATCAACCCCGCGAGTGGCGCGGCAAAGAGGTTCGGGCGCATATGACCGATCTGGCCGCAGCGCTGGGCGAATTGGGTGTCTGGACCCGGCTTCATTATGTCTATCCCTATCCGCATGTGGACAAGGTTATCCCGCTGATGGCAGAAGGCAAGATCACGCCTTATCTCGACATTCCATTTCAGCATGCCGCACCCAATGTGCTCAAACGCATGAAACGGCCCGCGAATGAAGCGAAGGTATTGCAGCGGGTGAAAAGCTGGCGTGATATTTGCCCCGATCTAACCATCCGCTCGACCTTCGTGGTCGGCTTCCCCGGCGAGACAGAGGAAGATTTCCAGTATCTGCTCGACTGGTTAGAAGAAGCCCAGCTTGACCGGGTTGGCGGTTTCCGCTTTGAGCCGGTCGAAGGTGCCGCCGCCAATGCTCTTGACGGCGGTGTGCCCGAGGAAGTCAAAGAAGATCGCTATCGCCGGTTTATGGAGAAAACCGCCGCGATCAGCGCTGCGAAACTGCAAGCCAAAATTGGCCGGACATTGCCGGTAATCATTGATGAAATTGGCGTCCCTGATGAAGATGGCGACATTGGTGCCACAGCGCGGTCGCAAGCCGATGCGCCAGAGATTGATGGCAATATGTTCTTGCGGAATATAAGCGCTGATCTTGCGATAGGGGACATTATCGAAGCGGTTGTCGAAGATGCCGACGCGCATGATCTTTATGGGGTGCCTGTCTCGACCCGATAACAGTGAATATAGTCATTATATATCAGGAAAAAGGGCTTTTTAACTAATAATGGCCGATTTATGCTAAAAATACAGAATAAGCTCTAGTATTATTTAACCATAAACCTGCACATCTCGGAAATCTATTTAATATATGGAAGCCGGCATGGATAAAATGACCCAGAAGCTATCTTCGGCACGCCAGGCGAGCATGATGTCGGCAGCAGAGGTATTGCTGGCCTGTATGGTAACAGCAATTGCCTATCTCACGCTATTTGGCATTGATGAAAAATTCTGGAATGTGATGATTTTAGCGTTGATCGTACCATGGATCATATGTTTTCCGGCCAATCTCTATGGCACGACACAGCGTCAGCGATTAATGGAAGTGGCGGACAAGCTCAAAGCCTCACACCATAGGCTTCAACAAGATAATAAGGATTTGCAACGCCGGGCAAATATTGATGGGCATACGGGGCTGATTAACCGGGAGCATTTTCTGGCGCTCTTTAATGAGCGATGTAAGCAATCTGCGAATAACGTCCTGCTGATCGTCGATGCGGATCATTTTAAATCTATTAACGACAGCTATGGCCATCCGGTGGGCGACAAGGCGTTGACGCTGATATCCTCTGTATTAAAAAAGGTCATGCGGAAAAATGATCTGGTTGGCCGTATTGGTGGTGAGGAATTTGGCGTATTGTTGCCTGATACATGCGAAGCCGAAGGCGAGGTTATTGCCGAGATGGTTCGCCACGAGATTGCAGGTATAATGTTTGAGCCGCGAGCAGGTGTTTACCATCGCCTGACCGTGAGTATTGGCATAGCCGGTGTGCCGCCATCTAAAGAGCGTGCCTTGTCGATGCGTAACGCCGATAGCGCGTTGTTCGAGGCCAAGCGCCGTGGTCGCAACCGATGTGTGCTCTACTCTCCCGGTATGCGCGAAAAGCCGCGCCCTTTTTATGAAGCTAATCATATGCAAAATACATTCGCCCTGCGCGCCTGAACCAAGTTCAGTAATTCCGAGACCGGATCTACAGATTAGCAATGACGGGCGCTGCCTCCACTGCTAGTGCATTCTGCCATGACCGATAAAGATTCCAACAACGCCGCACCGTCCGTTAATAGTGCCAGTGAGCAAAAGCACCTCTATCTGGTTGATGGTTCGGCCTATATTTTCAGAGCTTACCACCGTCTGCCTCCGTTAACGAATCTTCATAATGAACCAGTAGGTGCGGTATATGGTTATACGACTATGCTGTGGAAGCTTGCCGATGAACTGCACAAAGCCGATGGACCGACCCATTTGGCAGTAGTTCTCGACAAATCATCGAAAAGCTTCCGAAACGATCTGTACAGTGAATATAAGGCGCATCGCCCTGAACCACCGGAGGACCTGCGCCCGCAATTTCCGATGATCCGCGATGCCACACGGGCCTTTTCGCTTCCGCTTGTCGAAGAAGATAATGTCGAGGCGGACGACATGATCGCCAGCTATACTAAAGCGGCGCTCGAGAAAGGCTGGAAGGTTACCATTGTATCATCGGACAAGGATCTGATGCAGTTAATTGAACCGACAGATAATAGCCGGGTCGATATGTTGGATACGATGAAAAATGTCCGCATGGGCAAGGCGACAGTCGAAGAGAAATTTGGTGTCGGCCCGGAAAAACTCGGTGATGTTCTGGGTTTGATGGGTGATAGTGCGGATAATATTCCCGGCGTGCCTGGTATCGGACCGAAAACCGCGTCCAAACTGATCAACGAATATGGCGACATAGAAAGCGTGCTTGCTGCTGCGCCTGATATGAAAAAATCCAAGATGAAGGAAAATCTTCTTGCGAATATCGAGCAAGCGCGTCTTTCGCGGCTGCTGGTATCTTTGAAAGATGATTGCCCGCTACCCTATACGCTCGACAGCTTTGCCTTGCAGGATATACCCGATGCGCCGTTGCGGGATTTTCTGACCCATCATGGTTTTAATTCCTTACTCAAAAAACTGGGGGGTGGCCAAGCAGAGCCGCAAAATCCGGATGTTGATAAGGCAGGATATGATGTATCCTTGGTCAAGCCCATTGAAGCGCCAGCGATTGACCGCAACGAATATGAATGTGTGCAAAACCTGGCAGACCTCGATCAATGGATAGACCAGGCGCGTAAAGCCGGAGTTTTTGCAATTGATGTTGAGACAGATAGTCTGGAAAGCGTATCTGCGCGCGTCGTCGGAATATGTATGGCGACTGGTCCTAACAAAGCCTGTTACATACCGCTTGGACATGGGAACGGCGATATGTTTGCCGAATCGCCTCAACAGATATCCCTTGAGGACGCTCTGGCACGGCTAAAGCCGCTCTTGGAAGATGAGGCTGTACTGAAAGTAGGGCAGAATCTGAAATATGACCTAACTGTTCTTGCTCAACATGATGTTCGCATTTCACCGTTTGACGACACTCTAGTAATGAGTTTCAATCTTGATGCGGGGTTGCATGGTCATGGCATGGACGAATTGGCCAAACTGCATCTTGATCATGAATGCATCAGTTTTAAATCGCTGACCGGCACTGGTAAGAAAGCGATAAGCTTTGCTGAAGTGCCACTCGAAAAGGCAACCGAATATGCTGGTGAGGATGCGGATGTCACATTGCGCCTTTGGGAGGTGCTGCGCCTGCGTATGGCTTCGGAACGTGCAACGCGTATTTATCAAATGGTTGATCGTCCGTTAGTTCCGGTGATTGCCAAGATGGAAGAAACGGGTGTGCTGGTCGATCGTGAAGAACTGGCAAGGCTATCGCAAAGCTTTACCGCTGGTATGGCGAAACTAGAGACACAAATCCATGATCTGGCTGGTGAAAGTTTTTCGATTGGTAGCCCCAAGCAGCTTGGCGAAATCCTGTTTGGAAAACTTGGCCTAAAGGGCGGGAAAAAAGGCAAGAGCGGGCAATATTCAACCGATGTCACGGTGCTTGAGCGGCTAGCTGATGGGGGCGAGCCGATTGCACAGAAAGTCGTGGACTGGCGGCAATTATCAAAGCTGAAATCCACTTATACTGACGTCCTTCAGCGGCAGATTAATGAGAAGACTGGACGTGTGCATACCAGCTATTCGCTTAGCGGAGCGCAGACCGGGCGATTGTCTTCTACTGAACCAAATCTGCAGAATATTCCGATACGGACCGATATTGGCCGACAGATTCGGCAGGCCTTTGTCGCTGCGCCGGGCAATGTCATATTAGCTGCGGACTATAGCCAGATCGAGCTGCGGCTTGCTGCTCATATGGCTGATGTCGATACGCTGAAGGCTGCCTTTGACGCTGGTGAGGATATTCATAATCGTACGGCACAGGAGCTATTCGGGGCAGTTGATCGAGAAACACGGGCGCGCGCAAAAACGATCAATTTCGCGATCCTTTATGGCATCTCTCGATGGGGGCTGGCAAAACGGCTAGAGGTTGATGCGGATGACGCCCAGGAAATGATCGACACTTATTTTGAGCGTTTCCCCGGCATCAATCGTTATATTTCACGGACGCTACAATCCGCGCGAGAGAAAGGCTTTACCGAAACATTATTTGGTCGGAAAACCCATTTTGAGCGTCTGAAATCATCTAATCAGGCAGAACGTCAAGGAAGCGAGCGTGCCGCGATAAACGCGCCGATTCAAGGAACCTGTGCCGACATCATCAAACGTGCCATGGTCCGCATGGGACCGGCATTGACTGAGGCCGGGCTGAATGATGTAAAAATGCTGATGCAGGTCCATGACGAACTTGTTTTCGAGCTTCCGGAAAAAGATGTCGATGCGGCCTCCGGCGTAATCCGCAAGGTGATGAGTGGCGCTGCCGAACCGGCGATAAAATTGTCAGTGCCACTGGATGTCGATATCGGAACTGGCAAGACCTGGGACGAAGCACATTAATGGTGCGTAGATAGCTTTGTCTATCCCCAATAGTATCTCAAAAATGTGAATAATGCTTCTGCATTATGGATATGACACGTTCGACCAACAGGTCTGTTGTTAGCTTGTTAAACTTATAGCCAAAAGCCGTAGCACGCTCGGCAAGCTAAGAATTGCCCTTATATCACAGTAGCTCTTTTGATTTGCTCAAATGAACTCTGGCAAGATTGACCATTTCGCGTGATCTGTGCACTTAGCGCATAAATATCCGAATTATAGTATAATAAACGCTAGAAATAGATGAAATGCGTAAAATATATCACTATAAAATACGAAAAAAGTTTACAGAGATGGGGAATCGTGGCACTAATCTCCTATATCAGTAAGGAGATGACGGAATGTCGAGTGCGGCTATGGCAATGGATAATGCAGCGAAGTTGGAATCGGGCGAATGGTTAGCCAACCTCGATAATGCGCTGAAAATCGTCGCCGCAAATAGTGATAAGACAAGGGAAGATCGTCGCGTTGCAGATGAATCCATGGAGGCCTTGAAAAAAACCGGTTTAATGCGTGCTTTTTTGCCTGCAAGGCTTGGCGGGCTTGAAGTTTCGCCCCAAGAATTTTTTGCGGCCCAGATCCAGATTGCGGAAGCTGATATGAGTACCGCCTGGGCGGCCGGTATAATTGCGGTGCACTCTTTTCAGATCGCATTGATGGATGAGAAGGCGCAAATTGACGTTTATGGCGATGATCCGGACACATGTGTTTCCAGTTCCTATAATCCGGTTGGTGGCAAGACGGAGCGGGTCGATGGTGGTACTATGTTGTCGGGCCGCTGGGGTTGGAGCTCCGGATCAGACCATTGCACCTGGGCGCTATTGGGTGCGATTATTCCCGGCGAAGGCTATCGCACTTTTCTTGTTCCACGCAGCGATTACAAAATCGAAGATACCTGGTTCAGTATGGGTTTGCAGGGGACGGGTTCCAATGACATTGTTATTGATGAGCCGGTATTTGTGCCCGATTACCGCACTCATAAGCAGATTGACGGTTTTAAAGGTGTGCATAGTCAGGAGAGCCCGCTTTTCGATATCCCATGGGCGCAGATATTCATTCGCGTCGTTTCTTCGGCTGCTATTGGCGCCGTGAAAAAAGCAGTTCGATTATTCGTCGATAATTCGGCTCAAAGCAGTACAGACCCAACCAAGTTGCAGGGAGATCCGGATATTACCCGGCGTCTGGCAGAGGTCCGGAATCTCGTCAGCGAAACCGAAGCGGTTATGTATGCCAATTTTTCGTCGATGATGGATGCGGTTTGTAATGATAAGGAAATTACGATCGAGGATCGTGTCCTTTATCGCTATCAGGCCAGTCTTGTGATTGAGAAAATGATTAAAGCGATTGATATGCTTTTCGATGTCGCAGGAGGGCGTAGCGTATTTACTGGTTCGCCAATTCAGCAGATATGGCACGACATCCATATTGCCCGGGCGCATGTTGCGAATAGTCCAACCGCATTCGCGCGCAATCTTGGTGCAGTAACTCTTGGTGCAGAAAATACCGATATGTTCATTTAAACAATGGTTTTAGTGGCTGATACTTTGCCTGTCATAAAATCCGCATATAATAAAAATACTTATCTATAAATTGTGTAATGCGTAAAAAATATTGACTTTTGCTACGTAATAAGTGAGTATTTCGCTAAGGGCAATAGACCCGCTTATTTATAATTCTGGGGAGGACAAAATGCCTATTTTTAAAAGTTCTAAATATACTGTTTTTCTTGCGGGAACATGCCTCGCTTCATTGTCGATGCCAGCCATGGCACAGGCAGACAAAGTTGGTGCTTCCAGTGCAAACATCATCATAGTCACGGCGAACAAGCGCGAAGAAAATTTGCAGGATGTTCCTGTTGCAATTTCCGTGATTGGTACAGAGCAGCTTGAAGTAGCGGGATTTGACGATGTTCGTGACCTAAGCGGCCTTGCGCCCAATCTTACGGTTAATCCGGGCGCTAATAATCCTACTGCAACTGTTGTGGGTATTCGTGGTATTAGCGCGGGGGGGGATGAATCTCTTACGTCGGACCAATCTATCGCTTTATATATTGATGGTATTTACCTTGGGCGCGCAGCTGCTTCTGTCATCTTTTCAAAAGATGTTGAAGCTGTTGAAGTTTTGCGTGGGCCGCAAGGGACATTATCAGGCCGTAACTCTACTGGCGGTGCTGTCCGTTTCCGTATGCGCCGTCCTACGGAAGAATTTGGCGTGGATGTTGAGGCGGGATATGGCAATCAGGATTCCCGTGAAGCTCTTGCTCGATTGAATAGCGGTAATCTCTTTGACGATAATGTCCGTTTTTCATTGACCTATGCCCATTCCCAGAATGACGGATATGTCGACAATCTTTTGACTCAGGGCAATGACCGTGACCCGGGTGCGAATAATGTCGATTCCTTCCGCGTGGCCATGGAGGCGGATCTCGGAGATACGGGATCAATTTATTATTCATTCGATTATTCTGATTTTGTGACCCATTCACAGGCGTTTCAAACGACCATTGCAAATCCTACTGTGACAGGGTTTCTGGCAAACTCGACGACTACGGCGGGATGTAGTCTGGAAATCGTGCCGACGCGACAAGATGCACTATGCCTTGATGATGATTTCGCAACCGAGAGTGAAATTTATGGCCATGTCTTCAAAATGGAGAATGATTTTGGCGGTGTAACGGTTCGGAGCACGACGGGATTCAGGAGTTGGCGCAGTTTTCAACAAAATGCTGATCTGGATGGCTTTGGACCGATCACCGGGCCGGCATTTAGCAACGCAACCTTGTTTAATGGTATCACGCCGGCGGCATTATTGATACCGTTCACGGGGAGTGCGGCTGCGGCTAATTTTGTGTCCGCGACGCCCGTTCCAAACATCACGACTTCGTTATTTGCGACTGGCAACAAGCGCAAACAGGATCAGATCAGCCAGGAAATTGAGGTGCTTTCCAACAGTTCAGGTCCGTTCAATTGGGTTATCGGCGCATTTTATTTCTATGAAAAAAGTAAGGAAAATAACCGGCAAGATGCTGGATTTCCTCTGGATGTAGACCAGATACTTCGCTTCAATCCCAATTTCGGTGCTGCAGGTCCTTTACTAGCCGACGGTCTGGCGCCTGGCACCAGATACCGTGTTATCGAGAATAGCTCGAATGTGACCTATACCACTAGCGGCGAGTCCATCGCGCTTTATGGCCAAGGTGAATATCGCTTTGGTGAGAATGAAGATCTAGGGGTGACTTTAGGTTTGCGCTACACTTGGGACGAGAAGAAAATCAACCAGACTTCACCTTTTACCAATGTGGGTACTGTAAATTTTAGCGAGCCAACCGGACATTTGACGATTGATTATCGTTTTTCCGATGATGTGAATATCTATGCGAAGGCTGCGCGGGGATATCGTTCGGGCGGATTTAATATCCGTACACAGCAAGACCCATTTGATCCGGAGATTCTCTGGTCCTATGAAGCAGGGGTTAAAACGCAATTCTGGGATAATCGTATACGGTTTAATCTGGCTGGATTTTATGCTGAATATACCGATCAACAAATCAGTCAGCCTGTGACCAATCCCGGTGGCGGAGGCTTTGGGGTGTTAACCGTTAATGCCGGTAAGACCCAATATAAAGGTGTCGAAGCAGAGCTTTCGATCGAACCGTTTGACGGGCTGCAATTTAACGGCTCATTTGGCTATGTGGATAGAGAATTCAAAGAATATCCGCTAGCGCTGGCAGATGGAACGGTGATCGATATTGCGGATCAGGTCATCAGCAAGACCTACTCGCCATCAACATCGGCTAGTGGTTCTGCGCAATATACGCATTATTTTGCCAATGAGATGTTTTTGCTGACGCGCGTGGCTGCAACCTATGAGGGTAGCCGTTTCTTCTTCACTGCGCCGCAAACTTCGCCCTTTGCAAGAGATCTGAAAGCACGCGCGCGTACGCTGGTAGATGCCCAAATTCGCTTGGGGGACATTCCTCTGGCAGGGGATAGCAAAGGATTCGTCCAGCTTTGGGGTAAGAATATTTTTGATAAAGAATATGAAACCCGTGCGATTGACTTTGGCGCATTAGGTTATGGAGGTTTTTATTACGGACGTCCTGCAACCTACGGTGTGACAGCTGGCGTTAGTTTCTGAACTGAATAGTTTGACGATTAAAAAGGCTCGGCTGGAAATGGTCGAGCCTTTTTATTATCAGCCAGCGTTCCTTAGCGGATAGTCGATATAGCCTTTGTCTTCGCCGGTATAAATATGGTCCCTATCAACTCGCGCAAGCTCTGCACCTTCCTGAATACGCTCCACTAAATCAGGATTACTTATGAAATAGCGGCCAAAAGAAATCGCTTGCGCTTGTCCGTCAGCTAGTATTGCCGCAGCTTCATCGACTTTTAGATTATTATTGGTGATAATCGATCCGGAATAATTTGCATTCACGAAGCCAAGCATATCAGCAACATCGACCAGATGCGTATATGCAAGGCCCAGCTTGTCCGCGCCGCGCAACAGTGGGCCAAATGTAGCTTTCGGATCATCATCGTGCATATCATTGTAAGGATTATATGGCGATATGCGAAAGCCGACGCGCTCGCTGCCAATGGCATCGCCCATCGCTTCTAAGACCTCTAACGTAAAGCGGATGCGGTTTTCCACTGGTCCTCCATATTCGTCCGTACGCTGATTGCTGTGCGGGTTGAGAAACTGGTTGGGGAGATATCCGCTGGCGCAATGCAGCTCAACGCCGTCCATTCCGGCTTCTCTAGCATTGCGTGCTGCTTGAGCAAACTCCTGAACCACGGCGCGTACTTCGGAGGTCTCCAAAGCGCGGGGCATTGCTGTTGGCACAGGGACGCCATCCGGGCCGGGCACTTTGTTAGCACAGGCAATTGCCGAAGGTGCGATTACTTCGGACGAGTCTTGCTTGTTAGCGGTTACACAAACTCGCCCGCAGTGCATAAGCTGCATCACAATTTTTCCGCCACGTTCGTGAACCGCATCCGTGACTTTGCGCCACCCTGCGATTTGATCTTTTGACCAGATGCCGGGTGTGCGCCAATATCCTTTTCCAGCGGGACTTGGCTGTGTACCTTCTGTAATAATCAGGCCGGCAGACGCACGTTGACGATAGTATTGGACCATATTTTCGGTCGGAATATCGCCGGGACCGGACCGGTCACGGGTCATGGGTGCCATGATAATTGCGTTAGCCAAATCCAGTGCGCCTAGTTTGACAGGTTGAAATAATATCTCATTCATACGAAAACTATCCTTAAATAGGTATACTGGCTGATTTTTGCGTTATACACTAGGGTAAGTATTACGCGTTTCAAAGGGGCATTGGTATGGACTACGATTTTGGTGGAAAAGTCGCTCTTATTACTGGCGCAGGAAGCGGCATCGGACGCGCCACTGCGCTTGCTTTTGGTAAATCCGGGGCTTCTGTAATTGTCAGTGATGTTAATGAGCAGGGCGGTGATGAAACCGTTGACCTGATTAAGCAAACTGGCGGTCAAGCGATATTCATACGGTGTGACGTGGCGGACGCCAGCGCGGTGGATGAGATGGTCGAGCAAGCACTCAAGGAATATGGCCATCTGGACTACGGACATAATAATGCAGGTATCGCCAATGTGCAGGCTGACGAATGGGATGAAGATGTCTGGGCGCGATCGTTAAGCATAAACCTAACAGGGGTGATGCATTGCATGCGCGCTGAAGTCAAAGCCATGCGAGAAAGGGGCGGCGGAGCCATTGTAAACACCTCCTCGATTAATGGATTAACCGGCAACGCATCACAGCCAGCTTATGTGTCAACGAAACACGGCGTGATCGGTTTGACCCGTCACGGCGCTTTGAAATGGGCGAAAGACAATATTCGGGTGAACTGTGTCTGCCCCGGAGTGATTGAAACTGCGATGACAGAAGCAGTGGCCAGTAATCCGCAATATCGCGCTGCGATGGAGAATATGACACCGCTTGGCCGCATGGGCAGGCCAGAGGAAATCGCAGGCGCGGTTTTGTGGCTCTGTAGCGATCAGGCCAGTTTCGTAACCGGCCATCCGCTTGTCATTGATGGCGGCGCAACCGTTGCTTGAGAACCGGCTCAGGCCCGTAGCTCCGTTTTCATAACCTTTCCCGATGCATTTTGGGGAAGGGCGTCAACAAAACTGACAAGACGCGGCACTTTGTAATTTGCCATATTGCTTCGCGCCCAGGCGATTAGCTCGCTATCGGTAAGCGATACTCCGGGCCGCAATACGACAAAGGCTTTGCCGATTTCGCCCATTCGTTCATCCGGAACGCCGATGACGGCCACCATTTCAATAGATGGATGGGCGGCAAGTAGCTTTTCCACTTCCGCGGGATAGCAGTTGAATCCGCCTGAAATGTACATGTCCTTTTTGCGGTCGGTTATGCGGACATAGCCATTTTCGTCCATCGTTCCGATGTCACCGGTATGCAGCCAACCATCAGGATCAATTGTTTCAGCAGTGGCCGCCGGATCATCAAGATAACCCAGCATTACGCCATAGCCGCGCACAAGAATTTCTCCGGTTTCTCCGCAGGGGATTTCACGGCCCTCGTCGTCGGCAATGCGGACCTCATGGCCCGGTATCGCCTTACCGCAGCTATTGGCGATAAGCTCCGGACTATCGCCGGGGCGGCAAGCGGTGATATTTGTGCATTCGGTCATACCATAAGCGGTCAGAACACGGTCAAAGCCAAGCTCGTCATACATCCTCTGGATAAGCGATGGTGGAACGGTTGCTGCGCCGGTCATGGCTGATCGCAGGGAACTGCTGTCAAATTTTCTTCCGGCCAATTCGGCTAATAATGACTGATAAATTGTTGGCGGTCCGGGCAGAAAAGCAATGCGATCCCGTTCAATATGTTCAATGGTTTTTTGCACATCAAATGCGGCCATGGGCACGATCACCGCTCCTTTGATCATAGCGGCAACCCAGCCAGCCTTGAAACCAAAGCTGTGGAAAAAGGGGTTTATGATCAAATAGGGATCTCCTTGCCGAAGGTCGACAAGCTGTGTCCAGTTATCAATCATCGGCAAGATGCGGTTATGCGTGGTCAGAACGCCCTTTGGAGTTCCTGTGGTTCCGGAGGTGAACATTATGTCACTGATATCATCCGGTTGGCACAGAGCCAAAGCATCATCAATAATGGTCTCATCAGCATCGCCGGTATTGCAAAAATCGGCCCAATGCCGGTCTAGGCATATAGTTTGCTCAAGCGAGGGTATATGTTCACCTGCGATCAGGGCAGGATAATCTGCGCCCAGAAAACTACTGACAGTGAATAATATCCTTGAGGACGTCCGCCGCAATATATCGCCAGCTTCGCCGCCTTTCAGACGTGTATTCAGTGGCACAATAGCGGCTCCGGCAAGCTGCGCGGCAATGGCTGCGACAATCCATTCGCGGCTATTGGGCGCCCATATTGCAATACGGTCTCCGCGTAATATGCCGGCATGTATTAATGCCGAAGCGGCATGACGCACATTCCGCCATAAATCCGTGTAGCTCCAGGTTTCTCCATGCTCCAAAATAGCAGAAGCATCACCATGTTTTGCAGCAGCGGCCTGCGCAAGATGGGGGATTGTTGGCGGAAGTTCACTCATTTTTAGCCCTAAATATCCTGCATGTTTTCTGGACCCCAAAAGGCCTGCATCTGGATCACTTTCCCCTGTTCATTGAACTTGAAGAGATCAATTACCTCAATCCGTTTGTCACTACCGTCAAGGTTAAGCTCAACCGCAAATGGGAAAGCCGCATAATCATCCGCACAGCGTATCGGCCCGAGCAGCTTAAGCCGTGTGCCCATTTTAACGGCTTTAGAGAAAAAGGTTCTTAAGCTATCCCTGCCCGTGAGTATCGGGGTACCAACAGGATCTTCAACAGTCGCGTCATCAGCAAATATGGAAATTATACCCTGAGGATTACTATCGGCAAAAGAAGCTATATAAGTCTCAACCGCTTTAATTTTGTCGGCCGCACTCGCACTCTCACTCATTCCACTTCCTCCGGGTAGTAGCGGCTGATCGTATCAATAACACAAGCGGGTTTCTCTTCGCCTTCGATCTCGACTGTCACTCTTACAATCTGTTGAATGGCGCCCTTAATTTCTTCAACTGCAACAGTTTCTCCAGTCGCGCGAATACGGCTGCCGACTTTCACTGGGGAAAGAAAACGAAGACGATCCGCACCGACATTTACGGCGTGACTAAATCCGCGCACTTCGACAAGTTCAGGCAAAAAGGCATTAACCAGACTCATCGTCAGATAACCATGCGCAATAGTAGTGCCAAACGGACCGTCTTTGGCCTTTTCGACATCAACGTGAATCCATTGATGATCGCCGGTCACATCGGCAAAACCGTTGACCCTTTCCTGATCTATTTCAAGCCAATCGGTCGGGCCAAAGCTGGTCCCTTCCTGCCCGATCAAATCTCTGGGATTATCGTAGATTTTAACCATGGATTGTTCCTTAAGCGCGTTGGCTGGATACGGATAATATCTCGCCGGTCATATAGCTGGACAAATCGGAGGCGAGGAACATCATGACATTGGCTACTTCCCAGACCTCCGCCGGGCGGCCAAACGCTTCTTTGGATGAAAGCTCTGCCAACAATTCATCGGTGGTCACTTTGGCAAGGAAAGCATGCATGGCGATACTTGGGGCGACTGCATTAATCCTCACACCAAATTCTGCCGCTTCTACGGCTGAACAGCGCGTAAAAGCCATCACACCGGCCTTTGCCGCAGCATAATGCGCTTGCCCTTTTTGGGCGCGCCAGCCGAGAACGGACGCATTGTTCACAATTGCGCCGGATTTTTGCGTTTGCATATGCGGCAAAAAGGCGCGTGTCATGCGAAAGACGCTGGTCATGGTAACGTCAACGACGCGGTGCCATTGTTCGTCAGTCATATCCACAACCGGAACTTCTCCGCCAAGCCCGGCATTGTTGATAAGGACATCAACCCGTCCCAGATCACGTATGGCCGCATCGCGTAGTCCGTCAACATGGTCCTGATTAGTCACGTCGCAAACGCATGTGGCGGGGCGCTGCCCTACCTCTTGTGCGATTCGATCCGCCGCTTCGTTTAAGCGACGTTCATGAAAATCACTGATGAGCACGCTCGCCCCTTCTTCCGCAGCGCGTTTGGCCGCCGAATAACCAATGCCGGTCCCTGCTGCAGCGGTGACGACGACCGTTTTGCCTTTCAGCAAGTTTATTGGTTCGGGATAGCTCGGGATATTCATGTGTCACCTCTTGGCTCGCGCGGCATGCCCAGTGCACGCTCGGCAATCATATTTCGTTGGATCTGGTTGGTTCCACCATAAATTGTGTCCGAGCGTGAATAGAGGAACAAATTGGGTAGCATGCTCCATTCATATTCCGGATTATCAGTTACTTCTGCCGCTTGTCCGATGACATCCATGGCCAATTCACCAAGCGAGCGACGCCAGCTTGCCCACTGTATTTTATAGGTCAGCGCTGCGCCATCCACTTTTGAATGATCAGTGTTGGATAGCATCCGAAGCGCGCCATAGCGCATTAACTGCAATCCCGTTTCCGCCTTAGCAATGCGTTGCCGGATCAGGGGGTCATTTGCGCTGCCATTCGCCTTTGCCGCCGCGATGATGGCGTCAAGCTCGTTGCGGAAACCCATCTGCTGACCAAGTGTCGAAACACCGCGTTCAAAGGACAGTAATCCCATGGCAATTTTCCACCCCTCCCCCGGCGCGCCGATCAGGCTGTCTTCCGGGCAAGTGGCATCGGTGAAAAAGGTTTCATTAAATTCCGCATCACCATTGATTTGCTTGATACCGCGAATGTCTATTCCGGGCTGGTCAATTGGCATCATCAGGAATGTCAGCCCTTTTGGGCCTTTGGTGCCTTCTTCGGTGCGGGCAATCACAAAAATCCAGTCAGAAATATGCGCGAGGCTTGTCCATATTTTCTGTCCGTTCACGACCCATTGGCCCCTTTCAAGATGTGCCTTGGTCCGCACACTGGCTAAATCGGAACCAGCATTAGGTTCGGAAAAGCCCTGACAAAAAATTGTCTTTCCCGCCGCAATATCAGGCAGGAACTGTTTTTTTTGTTCATCCGTGCCGAACGTCAAAATTGTTGGCCCCGCAAGCTCGATGCCGATATGGTTGACCCGGCCCGGCACACCTGCACGGGCATATTCTTCGGCAAAAATAACCTGCTCGGCAAGGCTGGCATCGCGGCCGCCCCATTCTTCGGGCCAGCCGATACAGGACCATTTGTGTGCAGCAAGCTGTTGTTCCCACTCTTTACGCCGCTCCGCCTTTTCAGTGAGCGTCATAATGCCCTTTATGTCGGAAAATTCTCCGGCCATCTGGTCATTCAGCCAGTCGGCACATTCAGCGCGAAAATCTTCCTCTGCTTTTGAGAAACCCAGTTTCATGCTGCTTCTCCCAATAGCATGGCGGCGATCTGTTCGTTGTGCCACGCGCTGTTTTGTAACAGGGTTTGAATGGAGCGCGCGCGTTTGAAAAACAGATGTGCATCATGCTCCCAAGTGAAACCGATGCCGCCGTGAAGCTGGATCATGTCACCGGCGCATTTGAAATAGATGTCGGCGCAAAAACTTTTGGCTGAATACAGTGCCAGCAACACGTCGTCAGCACCTTCGTCGACTGCGCATGCTGCCCAGTAAACAGCAGAGCGCGCTTGCTCAATCTCGATCATCATGTCGGCGGCGCGGTGTTTATAGGCCTGAAAACTGCCAATGACCCGCCCAAACTGCACGCGCTCCTTGGAATAGGCCACGGTCCGGTCAAGACAGGCCTGAGCCCCGCCCAAAGCTTCAGCAGCCAGACATATCCAGCCACCCGTGTTTGCCGCTTGCACTCCGGCATGCCAATCGGGCAGAGGGTCACCTTTCGCGCCTGTAAGAGTGATCGTGACAAGGGGACGTGTCTGATCCATTGTTGTCAGTGTGTTTACACTGACAGCGGGATCATTCGCCTCCACAATCCATGCACCCGAAGGGCTGGCCAATAAGAATATATCGGCGATATTGCCGTGGGGTACAAATTCGACTGTGCCGCTCAGGCTGTTATCGTCAGCTTCCAAATTGTCTGGATTCCTCGCCGCAGCAACGATTTCGCCGCTTGCGAGCTTTGGTAGCCAGCGGGACTTCTGTTCCTGACTACCACCGGCGGAAATGGCTTGCCCCGTCATTGTCTGCCCAAGCAGAGGGATGGCGGCTACTTGCGCACCGGCTGCTTCGGCAATATTGGCAAATTCGACCATGCCGAGGCCAGAGCCGCCAAATTCTTCGGAAATTAATAGTCCACTTAGGCCCAATTCCTGACAAAATGATTGCCAGGTTTCGCGGTCAAATCCATCGGCATCCATTGCTTGACGTGTACGTTTGCTAGTCGCGGTTTCAGCAAAAAATTGCTGAGCGGTCTCGGCGATCATCGCCTGTTCGTCGGTAAAGGCGAAATCCATCACCCTGTCCCCCACACTTTTCTTGGAGGTGTACGCTCCTGTAATAACCGAGAAACAGCCTCTCCGACATCAGCGGGATCCCATTTGGCACCCGCATCCACAACTGGCCCTTCTCGCCAGCCGTCTTCCAGCATGATTTTACCGCCCTCCAGTTCAAAAACGCACCCGGTTACGTCTTTTGACAGTGAAGAGCCTAGCCAGACTACTGTTGGAGCGACATTGGCCGGATCCATAACATCAAAGCTCTCGCCCTCGGTTGCCATTTTCTCTGCAAAAGCCTGTTTCGTCATGCGGGTTCGTGCCGCAGGTGCAAGCGCGTTGGCGGTTATGCCATAGCGTCCAAGCTCGGCGGCCTGAACCAGTGTGAGGGATGCTATGCCGCCCTTTGCCGTGGAATAGGCAGCCTGCGCTATTGAGCCTTGAAGTCCTGCACCTGATGTTGTGTTGATGATCCGGGCATCTACTTCGTGACCTTCTTTTGACCTGCTGCGCCAATAATCTACCGCATGTCGCGCAATACAAAAATGTCCGCGCAAATGCACATGCATGGTGGCATCCCATTCATCGAGTGTGGCGGAAACAAACATCCTGTCGCGAACGATCCCGGCATTGTTGACGATGACATGAAGGTCGCCAAAAGCCTCAACCGCTGCATCGACGATCCGTTTTCCAGCATCCCAATCGGTCACGTCGTCATAATTGGCTATGGCGTTGCCGCCTGCAGACTTAATTTCATCAACGACAGCATCGGCTGCGCTAGTATCGCGGCCTTCACCGCCTAGAGATGTGCCAATATCGTTGACCACAACATTGGCGCCTTCCGCTGCAAATGCAAGCGCATAGGCCTTGCCAAGGCCGCCTGCCGCGCCTGTTATAATGACTGTTCTTCCGTCACAAATTCCCATTAGAGCCTCTCGATAATTGTTACATTTGCCTGACCACCGCCTTCGCACATGGTTTGCAGGCCATATTTCCCGCCCGTACGTTCCAGCGCGTTGATCATGGTTGTCATCAACCGCGCACCAGTAGCGCCAAGCGGATGGCCAAGCGCTATTGCGCCGCCATTCACATTGACTTTCTCATGCGGGATGCCGAGTTCTTTCATCCACGCCAGAGGTATGCTGGCAAAAGCCTCGTTACATTCGAAAAGATCAATATCGTCCACGCTCATACCCGCTTTTTTGAGCGCATATTGCGTTGCGGGGATAGGCGCGGTCAGCATCCAGACCGGATCATCAGCGCGGACAGAAATATGATGCACACGGGCCCGCGGTTTCAGACCATGATCTTTGACCGCTTGTTCAGAGGCAACCAATATGGACGCTGCACCATCACAGTTTTGGCTGGAAACACCCGCGGTAACGCGGCCACCTTCCTGTATGACTTTCAAACCTGCCAGTCCTTCCAGCGTCGTGGTTGGCCGGATGGTTTCATCATGCTCCAGACCGTTGAGCGGTGCGATTTCATTCTTGAACCAACCATTATCGGTCGCCGCTTGTGCGCGTTGGTGGGAGGTAAGGGCAAATTCTTCCATCTGCTCGCGGCTGATGCCCCATTTTTCAGCAATCATCTCGGCGCTGTTAATCTGATTCAACAAACCATCACCATAGCGTTCAATCCAGCCGGGTGAGGTGTTGAACGGATTATCAAAACCATGAGCCGCACCCGCATACATTGCCGCAGAAATCGGAATGGCATTCATCGCCTGGCTACCGCCTGCAACAACGAGATCCTGTGTTCCCGACATCACGCCTTGCGCGGCAAAATGCACAGCTTGCTGAGAGCTACCGCATTGACGGTCAATTGTTGTTCCTGGGACATGTTCGGGCAGTCCGGCTACAAGCCAGGCCGTACGTCCTATATCACCAGCTTGGGGACCAATTGTATCGCAACAGCCCCAAACCACGTCTTCAACAGCACCAGCGTCGATACCGGTCCGTTTGACAAGTTCTTTCAGAGGATGCGCGCCCAGATCAGCGGGATGCACATCGGCAAAGCTGCCTTTCTTACGCCCGATTGGCGTGCGCACTGCATCAATAATATAGGCTTCTGCCATGGTGTTGAGTCCTTTGATTTATATAAATGTATGTTGTGGTCCGATGGGCATACCGCCGCCAATCACGGCATCGTCAATACGACGCAGATGAAAGGCCCGATCCCCCCATGCACCAGCTAATGCCCAGCTACGTTTCATCCAGAAATGCAGGTCCACTTCGTAAGTATATCCCATAGCGCCGTGAATCTGGATCGCGGTTTCGCTCACCGCCCATGCAGTATCGCCCGCGGCAATTTTTGCGTGGCTGATCGCGATGGCTGCATTGCTACTTTCATCGTCCATCGCCTGTGCCGCGCGCCAGACTACCGGGGCTGCAAATTCCGTTTTGACGCGGGCTGTCGCAAGATGATGTTTTACGGCCTGAAATGCACCGATAGGCTGACCGAACTGGTTGCGGATCTTGGCATATTCGACTGTCTGATCCAACATCGCTTCGGCCAGACCAAGTAGCTGTGCCGCCGACATGAGCGCACCGAAATTCAGCAGTGTTTCATCATCGCTGGCATCAGCGGGCAAAGATGATAGATTGCGCATGGAATCGACGCTTTGTAACGGCTCGCCACCGGCATTCCCGTCCGCGACCCATCCGTTTATTGTGTGCGCCAGCGCCACCTTGTGATTTCCTGCCGCAATATCGCCAAGCATATCGCGCTCCCCCCGCCTGATAAGCCAAGGAACACCAACAAAAGCGGTATCTACCAGTGGCTCAGCAAGCGCGGCGCGACCACATTCCTTTGCGATGAGCGCAGCATCCAGAAGGCTAAGGCCCAAACCGCCTTGATCTTCCGGCACAAGTAATCCCGGCAATCCCATTTCTGTCAGCCCTTGCCAGATGCTGTCATCGCGATTGTCCTGCTCATCCAGCCGGCGTAGGACGTCGGGACCATGGGTGCCACTTAAAAAGTCCCGAACACCCTCGGTCAAAATAAGTTGATCTTCGGAAAGACGAAAGTCCATCAGCCTGCTCCCTGTCGCGGTAAACCGAGCAGGCGCTCGGCTGTTATATTACGCTGGATTTCATTGGATCCGGCATAGATCGGGCCAGATAACGAGAAGATATAACCCTCAAGCCAATTGTTTATCGAGCCGTCATCAAATTGGGCCAATTCAGCGGAGGCTCCAAGCAATTGCATGGCTGTCCTGTTCATATCGCGGTCAAGTTCGGACCAGAAAATCTTGTTCAGGCTGGCTTCTGCGCCAATTTTACCACCAGCCATAATTTTTGATGCTACGCCGTAAGTGTTATACGCATAGGCCTGCGTGGCCATCCATGCTTCCATGACCTTTTCGCGGGCGGAGGGTGCGGCCTTGTCTTCATGTTGCCGGAACAATTCGATAAGCCTTTTCGCCGTCGCTTGAAACCGGCCTGGGGAGCGCAGCATAAGACCGCGTTCAAATCCAGCGGTTGCCATGGCGACGTTCCAGCCTTCACCTTCACCGGCCAGCATATTTTCTGCCGGAACGCGGACCTCGTCGAAGAATAGTTCTGCAAATCCGGGCTCGCCATGTAATTGGCGGATGGGACGGCGTGTAATGCCGGGGCTGTTCAAGTCAAAAAGTAAGAAACTCAACCCCTTATGCCGTTTACTGCCTTCTTCTGTGCGGAATATTCCAAAACCCCAATCGGCAAACGAAGCTCGGCTTGACCATGTTTTCTGACCGGAAATGACATATTCATCGCCATCGCGAACGGCTTTGCATGTAATTGCAGCCATGTCTGATCCGGCTCCCGGTTCAGACCATGCCTGTGCCCAGATTTTCTCGCCTCTGGCCATTGGAGTCAGAAAACGGGCTTTCTGCTCGTCTGTTCCATATTCCATGATAGTCGGGCCGAGCAGGAAGATACCGTTTTGATTAGCACGTAAGGGCGCGCCGGACGCCCAATATTCTTCTTCAAATATCAGCCATTGGATCAGATCAAGTCCCCGCCCGCCATATTGTTCCGGCCAAGTCACCATGCCCCAGTTACCTGACGCCAGTTGGCGCTCCCAAGCGACATGCTGGTCATAGCCTTCCTGTCGCTCTAATGTGATAAGTGGCTTGTCGGGGACATTCTCATTGAGCCATGTCCGTACTTCCTGACGGAAGGCATCCTGCTGGGTTGAATAATGTAAATCCATCAGAATTTCGCTGCCTCTCCGCCTTCGACAAATGCGTCGCGTGATTTCTGGCTGTCCTCATGCATATACATTTCCAGAGTAAAGCCTTGCTCCCAGCGATATCCGCGATCGACATCACGAGGTTCCAATCCGTTCAGCGCTTCTTTGGCAATCACCAGCGCTTTGCGGGATTTTGCCGCGATAATTTCGCAAAAAGCGCGAGCTTGTGATTCAAGTTCGTTGCGAGGCACCACTTTCTCAACCGCTCCAAGGCGATAAGCTTCCTCTGCCGGAATATTGCCGCCAGTAAAGAACGCAGCGCGCACTTTGTGCAAAGGCAGCATCCGTGACAAATGACTGGCACCGCCCATCGCGCCGCGGTCAACTTCAGGGAGGGAGAAATAGGCGTCATCAGCCGCAATAATCGTATCACTGGCCCCGCAAATCCCAATGCCGCCGCCAATTACAAATTTGTGTACGGCAGACACAACCGGAATCTCCGCGTCCCGAATGGCTTTGAAAGTCAGATAGTTACCGCGATTTAATATGGTAATGCGTTCGGGATGCGCCTGCATTTCCTTTATATCGACACCGCCGCAAAACCCTTTGCCCTCGGCACGAATCAGGACGCAGTTTACATCTTCATTCCGTGCAGTGTCCGTAATTATTTCGGGTAACGACATCCATGTATCGCTATTAAATGCATTTACCGGCGGAACATCGAAAACGATCTCCGCAATCTTGTCCTTGATATGACATTCTATGCCCATCAGGCCGCTCCCTTTTTTATATTATTGTTGGTCAGTGCCGCAATCCGTGCGCGTGCTTCTGTTTCAATTGAACTCAGCAGCTCGTCACAGCTAGGCAAGCTATCGAGCCGCCCGCCCACCATGCCGGTTGCCATCAGTCCGTTAGTCTCATCGCCATCAACCACGGCGCGCTGGATCATCATTGGCGCGGCTGCAGCCATCATCGCCTGCGGGATAGTCATGCCGCTACTTTTGGTCATGCCGCGTGCGGAACGGAGCATATCGCCCCAGCTAGTCCCGGTCTGACGTTTCATTTCCATTCCGGCTTCGATTGCCCGTTTCCACATTGCCAAGCTTCCCGAATTCTCAATCGCTTTGAGCATCGGGTTGCGGATCATGCGCTGGGGAATGCCATCAATCTTGGTAGTCACGATGATGTCGTTTGTCGTGGCATTAGTATAAGCAGATTTCGGTCCGGCCGGAACGGGCGAATCGCTGGTCATCATAAATCGCGTACCCATCGCAATGCCTGCCGCACCAAACGCCAGCGCCGCCGCCAAGCCGCGGCCATCACCAAAGCCGCCCGCCGCAATTACTGGCACATTCACGGCATCAAGCACTTGAGGGAGGAGTATAGTAGTGGGAACCGAACCTGTGTGCCCGCCGCCTTCGCCGCCCTGAATAGTGATCGCCTGACAACCCAGTGCAACCATTTTCTCTGCGTGTTTCTGGGCTCCGACTGTTGGCATGCAGATAATACCCGCGTCATGGAACCTGTTAATCATTTCCGCATCCGGCCCGCGCCCGAAGCTAACTGCTCGAACGCGATCCTTGTTAGCGAGGATGATTTCGACAATTTCTTTCGCGCCGGGTTGAAAGCTATGAAAGTTCACACCGAAGCCATGCGGTGTCATGTCCTTCAGCTTGGTGATTTCTTCTGTAAGCTCCGCTGGTTTCATCACCGCCCCGGCAAGGAAGCCAAAGGCGCCTGCATTGCAGGAAGCCGCAACCAGCGCCGGTGTCGCAATCCATCCCATAGCCGTCTGGACCACCGGCAAGCGGCAACCCAGCATCTCTGTAAGCGGAGTGGATAGCGGATCACTCATGAATCAGCTTTCGTTCGCTTGTTTCTTGTTCTTCTCAGCCATCTTCTTGCCGTCAAATCCGGCAATATAATCACCTTTCACAAGCTGGTTTTGAGCATGGGCGAAATGATGATAGCCGAATGAAGCATCAATGCCGGCTTCTTTCCCGGCAAGGGTATCCATGTGGTTGCAGGCTTGCTTGGCAAGTTGCAAAGCCAAGCGGGGTTGCTCGACAATACGCTCGGCAACTTTTTGCACTTCACTCGCCAGTTGATCGCGCGGAACAACACGGTTGAGCATACCCATCTGATAGGCACGTTCGGCGCTCATGCGCTCTCCGAGAAACAGAAACTCCTTGGCAATGCGGGTATTCAGTTCAAAAGTATGCGCGAAATATTCCACACCGGGAAAGCCCATTTGCAGCACCGGGTCCTGAAAAAAAGCATCATCAGATGCGATGATCAGATCGCAAACCCACGCAAGCAACAGCCCGCCAGCGATACAACCTTTATGCACTTGAGCGATGGTCGGTTTTGGGATAGCACGCCAACGCTTGCACATGCCAAGATAGACTTCCTGCTCGCGGATATACGCCTTTTCTGCGCCCGGCTTGTTCGCATGGTCATACCACATCAAGCGGCGGTCAAAGCTGGAATGAAAATCGCGCCCCGGCGAACCTATGTCATGGCCTGCGCTGAAATGCTTGGCATCGGATTTCAAAACAATGCATTTTACAGCATCATCATCCACCGCTTTCATGAACGCATCATCCAGCGCATAGGTCATTTGGCTGTTTTGTACGTTGTGAAAATCGGGACGGTTGAGTGTTATCCACGCAATGCCGTTCTCTACATTATATAATATAGGCTCGTCGGTTTCATAAACCGGTGTTACGTCTTCTTTAAGAACCAGATCGTCGCTCATGCTGCTACCTTCACTGCTGGGGGGTTGTCCCGGATTACATTTGCACGAATGTTATGCGGGTCGAGTGTATTGATAATTTGCAGAGCATCTTCGCCGGGAAGTGGCGTTTCGCCTTTGACAGCGTTGATAAGTTCAAATCCGGTTGCTTCCTGAACTTCGTCAAAGCTGACGCCGGGGTGCAGGGTAATCACACGAACGGCATTGTCCGGACCGCCAAAGTCCATCACACACAGATTGGTAACCATTTTTTTCAATTCGATGCAGGTATAATTACCGCCCGCAATCCGTTTTGCTGGGTTATATCCAGCGCTCGACACCATATCGACCTCGCCCTCGACAAAGGTGCGTTTGGAATGAAAGGGTATAAACATCGAATTCGGGTGATAAATACTGTTACCCGGAAAACCGCGAACGCCCAGCATTTGTGTTTTGGGTTGCTCATGCGTTCCGCCAAGCCGTGATAAATTGGTCTGCCCAAAACGATCTATCTGAGTGGGCGTGACCATTGCATGGCGACGGCCGGGCCAGACAGCGCTGTCAAAAAACCGTGAAAACGGCAGGTGGCCGGATATTTTCGGTTTATAATCACCGCGCGGTCCGAGGGGAACCGGCTGTTCAACCAGATAAGCCTCGCCATCACTCATCATAAGACCGGGAGAATGGGTCAGCTTTGCTAAGCCTACGCCAAGGCGCGGGATAGGGCCAATGCCTGTACCAATTATTTCTTCGTCGGTACGAAATGCTTCAGAGCATGCAAAGATGCAAAGTTCAGAGAGTGTAATATCAGTCATCAGTATATTGCCAGCGGGACGTTCATCACCGCTTCCTTTCCGCCAACTTTATTGAGATAATCCGCTTCGTCGGCGCCAACAAACTTATCGGCAACCGCGTTCCAGTCGCCGGGGTCTTTCGCAGCACCGGCATAAGCTTTGAATGCCTTCATGTCCGGGCCATAGAGCGGAGGCATTGATGATGGATGAGCGCCGCCGGGGATTTCCGTCACGCCGGTTACAAAACAGCGTTCAAAAATATTTGCTTTGGCATCGTCCGGATAATGGTCTTCCATCTTGTCGACTAATTCTTCGCAAGACACATAAGTCTTCGCTGCTGCTTTGGCGAACCACTCGTCATAATAGGAGTCTGGCCCCAAGAGCTGGACATTGCCGCGATGATCACTGCGGTTGGCGTGGATCAACGCTGCATCCAATTTAATCGCTGGCATTGCAATCAGCTTTTCACCGTCATCATATGGGGATTGCACCATTTTAAGGCCACCCAATTCAGCTATATCAGTGCCTAGCCCAGCGCGTGTCGGCAAGAACGGAAGTCCAAATGCCGCGGCCTTCAAGCCCCATTGAAACATGCCTTCGTCAAGCTCGAATATTTCAATTTGCCCTGCTTCTCTTGCTTTCCGGAACCATGGTTCCAGAGGAATGGCATCGAGAGATACAAAAGCAAAAATAAGTTTTTTTACCTTACCAGCAGCGCAAAGCATGCCGACATCTGCACCGCCATAAGCAGCGATAGTAAGGTCTTTAAGGTCCGACCGTATTATTTCGCGGATCAGGGCCATCGGCTTGCGCCGAGGTCCCCAGCCGCCAATACCCACCGTCATACCGTCTTCAAGTTGGGCCACGATCTGGGCCGGTGTCATTCGTTTATCAATCATCAATCTGCCTTTTCTTTTGCAGCTTTTTCTTCAGCCATTGCTTTTTGCCATGCCCATTCATGGCCCCATTTGCTCACTTCGGTATGAGCGGTGGGGACCCATGTTGCCGGATCGACGACCAGGCCGTCCCAGCCAAATTCCAAATCAAAGCCGCTTGGGGTTTGCATATAGAAACTGATGACTTCATCATTCATATGCTGACCCAATGTTGCAGAAACAGGCACGTTTGCCGCCAGCATTCGTTCATAACCGGCATCAACGTCTGCGCGGGTTTTGGCTTCCACCATGATATGCACACAGCCCGCGGGCGGTTCTGGTATCTGTATGACCGCAACGCTGTGATGACGACCAGTTGCGGCGTGCATGAATGCGATACCCATTTTCGGTGATCCGGGAGGGCCCGCTTCAATTTCGGGTAAGTCGGTATCGCCAAATCCCATGACGTTGAGGTAGAAATCGTGGGTTTCCTGAAATTTCAACGTGCCATAAACGACATGCCCCATACCGATTTTGCCCGTGACAAAACCGCTGACTCCTGCAGGGGATTCAAAAGCTGTGCTCGCCGTCTTGGCACTGTAAAAAATTTCAAGCCGGTTGCCAGCAGGATCGGTGGAGCTAGCAAGCGCGGTTACATCGCGGCTATTGGCATCCTCATTCGTAACATCGCGCCCGGCTTCGCGAAGCTGTTCTATCATTGCGTCAAAGGATTGCTCGTCGGCCATTTCCCAACCAGCAACGGCGAAACGGTCCGTATCACTTTCCATAATCCGGAAGCGGGCTGCGCGATCATCAAGACGGAAGCGGGTTGCTCCATCTTCGCCCTTTCCGTTCGGCATTGCGCCGACAACATTTGCCAAATAGTCATTCCATTTTGCTGGATCGCGCGTTTCAATCACGACATAGCCCAGCGACTGCACAGATGATTTTTCTGCCATGGCTTAGTTTCCTTTTACCAAATCAAGAAAATAGGGGCGCTCCCCACCGCCATCGACTTCCAGCCGTGCACCCGAAATATAGCTTGCCATTGGTGAGCACAGGAAAGCGGCCGCATCGGCTACATCACTGCCTTCGCACATTCGGCCAAGCGGCAGAGAACGAGAAACCTGTTCCTGTGCATCGGCATCCCCATAAGTCAACTCGGTATTCTCCGTTTTTGCCAGCCCGACAATAATGGCGTTCACCCGGATGTTATCCTTGCCCCATTCCTGTGCCAGCGTCTGGGTAAGGTTAAGCAAAGCTGCCTTGGCTGAGCCATAAACAGCTGTACCGGGGGATGGGCGTATACCCGACACACTTGCGATATTAACGATAGAACCGCTCTTCTGCTTAGCCATATAGGGATGAGCGGCCTGAGCGAGATAGAGCGGACCGAGAAAATTGAGCCGGGTGATGGCATCAATGAACCGTGGTGATGCGTCCTCAATAGGGCAGGGGGGTGATCCGCCTGCATTATTGACCAATATATCAAAACGGCCATGGGTTTCTGCAATTTCATCAACCATTGCACGCGCTTGTTCCGGGGCACGAATGTCACCGCTGACGAAATGTACACTGTCAGGTAGTGTTTCAGGAGCGTTGCGCCCGCAAACAATAACCTTTGCGCCCGCATCTGCCAACCGCGCCGCGATAGCACGGCCCAATCCACGGGTTCCACCAGTTACCAAGGCTACTTGGCCATCAAAATCTATTGCAGGCAGCAATGCCACTCCTTCACATTTTCTGTTTTTGTTCTGTATTTGAGATCAGAATCGGAACTCCATATGAGCCATTTTGAAATACAAACGCAAGCAAATTTGATTTTTAAAATTGACGATTTGCGTATTTTAAGGCAATAAAAATTACGAATATAGATGTTTAAAGGTGTTTCGACGCGAATTCAACCTTCGAATGGCCTTAAAATGGTTGCATGGGATGGTAATAAAGGAGGATGCGATGCTAATCAGCGAGCAAATGACGTATGAAGTGAGCTCCGGTTATAAGATAAATATAACGGAGGCTGGTCCCAAAGACGGGCCACCTGTTGTGTTTTTACACGGCAGCGGTCCGGGTGCTTCGGGGACTTCGAATTTCAGTCAGAATGTCGATGCGTTCGTTGATGCCGGCTATCGTGTTGTTTTGCCGGATCTCATCGGTTATGGGCAATCATCAAAGCCCGAAAATATAGATTATACGCTGACATTATTTGTCGATACGCTCTATGAGGCGCTTTGCTCGCATGGCATCCAGCAAGCCGTGTTGATCGGTAACTCGCTAGGCGGCGGTATAGCGATCCAGTTGGTGGCGGACCATCCGGACTTTGTGTCGAAACTTATTTTGATGGCGCCGGGCTGTATCGAGGAACTGGATATTTATTTTGCTATGCCGGGAATCGCGAATATGCGGTCTTCTTTTGGCAGTCCGGACTTTGGTCCCGAAGATCAACGCAGGCTGATCGAGAGCCTGGTTTTTGATCCGGTTCATGTGACAGATGCGCTGGTCAACGAGCGGTTCGAGGTTGCACGGACACAGCCAAAAGAGGTGCTGACGCGGATGAAAACGCATAATGTGCGGCCACATCTTTCCAAGCTGACCATGCCCATATTGTTATTTTGGGGCCGCAATGAAGAGTTCATGCCGCTAACCGGGATCGACTATTTCTTTGAAGCTTGCGAAGATGTGCGCTGCATTACGTTTAACAAAGTTGGTCACTGGGTCCAGCTGGAACGCACCAATGAATTTAACCGCTATTCCATAGAGTTTCTCAATGCCTGATATCGCTGATTATGGCGCGCAGCTATACTCTGCGCTTCGTGAACGGAAAACTCTAAAACCTCTGATTGCCGTCGATCCTGAGCTTAGCATTGACGACGCTTATAAAATTTCACTCGATTTGCTTGCCCGCCGCTGCAAGGATGGAGAGAAAGTGGTCGGTAAAAAAATCGGTGTTACGTCCAAAGCCGTGCAGGTCATGCTTGGTGTGTTTCAGCCGGATTTCGGTTTCCTAACCGACGCCATGTATATTCAAGGTGATATTGATGTCGCTAAAACGGGATTGATACAGCCCCGCGCAGAAGCAGAAATTGCTTTCATTTTAAACGACAACCTGAACGGTCCCGATATCACCGCAGAGCAAGTCATCGCCGCGACAGACTGCATCGCGCCATGCTTTGAAATTGTCGATAGCCGGATTGAGGACTGGAAAATCAGTATCGTTGATACCGTGGCGGATAACGCAAGCTGCGGTGTCTTTGTTATCGGGGAAACCCGCGTTGATCCGCGAGAATATGATCTTCCGAATTTGAAAGTTACCGTGACAAAAAACGGTGAAGCCCTGTCCGAAGGCTTGGGTTCCGCCGTGCAGGGAAATCCTGCCGAAGCCGTTGCGTGGCTGGCCAACACTTTGGGGCGTCATGGCGTTACGCTAGATGCAGGGGATATCATATTGTCCGGCAGTCTGGTTCCGCTGGAGCCGGCAAAAAAGGGGGATATTTTTGAAATGATGCTTGAAGGAATCGGCGGCTGTAGCGCTCGTTTTGTGTGAGGCAGATTTCTTGAGCAGATAGGAGAATTTCGATGCAGAAAATCAAGGCTGTAATTATCGGATCGGGCAATATTGGCACCGACCTGATGATGAAAATGATCAAATATCCCCAGAATATGGAGCTTGCGGCGGTGGTTGGCATAGACCCCGAAAGCGAAGGGCTGGCAATGGCACGGGACCACGGTATCGCAACCACGCATGAGGGCATTGAAGGGCTTAGAAAGCTTGAATGTTACAAGGATATCGGCATCGCATTTGATGCAACATCGGCCTATGCCCATAAAATTCATGACGAAGCCTTGCGTGCGGACGGCATACAGGTTGTTGACCTAACACCCGCAGCAATCGGGCCTTTCACCATTCCCACGGTTAACATGGACGAGCATCTTGGCGAACCTAATGTCAACATGGTCACTTGCGGCGGGCAGGCAACCATTCCGATGGTGGCGGCTGTCAGTCAGGTTGGTACGGTCCATTATGCGGAAATTGTCGCGTCTGTCTCGTCCCGTTCTGCAGGTCCGGGAACACGGGCCAATATTGACGAGTTTACGCGCACGACAGCCAGAGCAATTGAGGCAGTTGGTGGTGCGGTAAAAGGAAAGGCTATAATCATCCTGAACCCGGCTGAACCGCCGATGATAATGCGCGACACTGTTTTTACTTTGTCGGAAGGCGGCAATGAAGACGCCATTCGAGCCTCCGTTGAAGCGATGGTTGCCAAAGTCCAGCAATATGTACCGGGATACAGGTTGAAGCAGGAGGTTCAGTTTGAGCGCTTTGGCGACAATAATCCGTTGACCATTCCCGGGCACGGCAAATTTACCGGCATAAAAACGTCTGTGTTTCTGGAGGTTGAAGGAGCGGGCGATTATCTGCCTTCCTATTCCGGAAATCTCGACATTATGACAGCTGCAGCCAAAGCGACAGGCGAATTACTGGCAGAGCGGAGGATGGCAGCATGAGCTTTGATGTAGAATCACAAAAACTTTATATTCAGGATGTAACGCTTCGAGATGGCATGCATGCTATCCGTCACATGTACGGCATAGAGCATGTCCGTGACATCGCCAAAGCGCTGGATAAAGCCGGTGTCGACGCTATTGAAGTGGCGCATGGTGACGGGTTGAACGGAGCCAGTTTTAATTACGGCTTTGGAGCACATACAGATTGGGAATGGTTGGAAGCGGTTGCCGATGTATTGAAGAAATCTGTGTTGACCACACTGATCTTGCCGGGTGTCGGCACAGAAGAGGAATTGCGCCGCGCCTATGATCTAGGTGTCCGTTCCGTTCGTGTGGCGACCCATTGTACTGAAGCAGATGTTTCCAAGCAGCACATCGGGATTGCCCGTGATCTGGGCATGGATGTCTCCGGCTTTTTGATGATGAGCCATATGATCGAAGCGGATATGTTGGCGCAGCAGGCGTTGTTGATGGAAAGTTATGGGGCGCAATGCGTCTATGTGACAGATAGCGGCGGCGCGCTTGATATGGATGGTGTCCGCGACAGGTTGGGGGCTTATGACAAAGTTTTGAAGCCGGAAACCCAGCGCGGTATTCATGCACATCACAACCTCTCATTGGGCGTGGCGAACAGCATTGTTGCTGCTCAGGCAGGCGCTGTACGGATTGACGCCAGCCTCGCAGGAATGGGCGCTGGTGCAGGTAATGCGCCGCTTGAAGTATTTGTTGCAGCAGTAGACCGTAAAGGCTGGAGCCATGGTTGTGATGTCATGGCACTGATGGACGCAGCCGAAGACCTTGTGCGTCCGTTACAGGTTCGTCCTGTACGGGTGGACCGTGAAACTCTGGCGCTGGGTTATGCCGGTGTCTATTCGAGTTTTCTGCTCCATGCGGAAAAAGCTGCTAAAGATTATGGCCTTGATACCCGCGACATATTGGTCGAACTTGGTCGCCGGAAAATGGTCGGTGGTCAGGAAGATATGATCGTGGATGTCGCACTGGATATGGTAAAAGCACGGGCGTGAGCCAGCCTTCGCTTCATCGTCCACTCTCGGTTGCAGACGTTCCGCAATGGGATTTTGAAACTGATGTAGTGGTCATCGGCTTTGGTGCAACTGGTGCTTGTGCGGCGATTGAAGCCAGCGCGACCGGTGCCGATGTCATTATCTTTGAGCGTAATTCGGGTAGCGGGGGCGCTTCCGGTCTATCAGGGGGTGAAATCTATATTGGCGGGAATGGCGGGACCGAAGTGCAGCGCGCGGCGGGTTTTGAAGACACAACCGAAGCCTTTACCCGTTATCTTAAAATGGCTGGCGGTCCTTGCGTTGATGAAGCGAAATGCGAACTTTACGGACAAGAGGCGCTTGCCCATTGGGAATGGCTGAAAGCTCATGGCATTCCCTATAAAGGCAATTACCTGCCCGGAAAGCATATAGAGCCGATGGGAGATGACACGCTCATCTGGTCCGGCAGTGAAGCCGCGAAACCATTTTGCGACTATGCCAAGCCAGCGCCGCGCGGCCATGTTATTCAATTCATGGGCTGGGGCGGGGGGCGAAAGCTGGTCGATATTCTGGAGCAACGCACGCGTGACATGGGCGTGCGGATCGAAACCGACTCCCGCGCCGTAGCCTTGATTCAGGATGCCGGGAAAATTGTCGGAGCTGTAATGCGGATCGACAATGAAGAGCGCTATGTCTTTGCCGAAAAGGGTGTGATTCTGGCGACCGGCGGTTTTGTGATGAACGACGATATGCGCCGAAAATATTGCCCGTTAACCTTTAAAATCAATGATCCAATTGGAGACAAAGATGATGGCTCTGGCATAAGTCTAGGGATGGGAGCGGGCGGGGAAGCCATTCACATGGATCAGTTTTTTACCACTTGCCCGTGGACTATTCCGGAACCTCACGCCTGCGGGGTTTTTGTAAATATTAACGGACAGCGTTTTATCAATGAAGATTGCTATCATGGACGCGTATCCCGAACGATGATCGATCAGCCGGGCGATCGGGTTTATCTCTTGCTAGACAATGCCCACTATATTGAACCGTTTGAACATGCACGGATGACTATGGCGGGAACGGGGGACGACTGGGCAGAAGTGGAACGGGAGCTGGAAATGCCGGAAAATACGCTTTCTGCGACGATGGAATTCTACAATCACCATGCTGGTAAGGGATATGACCCCCTTTTCGGTAAGCAAGCGCCTCTATTAAAACCGCTGGACCAAGGACCGTTCATCGCACTTGAATTGAATTTTGAGAGCAGTTATTTTAGTTTTTTTACCTTGGGCGGGCTCAAGACTTCAACGGATGCCGAAGTGCTTGATCGAAATGGAGGTGCGGTGCCCGGCCTTTTCGCAGCTGGACGCTGCACCTCGGGACTTCCGGCATGGGGGCATGGTTACAGCTCGGGGTTAAGTTTGGCCGATTGCACTTTTTTTGGCCGTCAAGCAGGGAGAAAAGCCGCAAATGGGCCAGTTTGATTTCAACCGACTCCGCCGTCTGGAAGATGCCGAAGCGATCCGCAATCTGATTGCCAGCTATGGTCCGTTGGCAGATTCTGGGGACGCTAGCGCTGTGGCCGCCCTATGGACAGGTGACGGTAGCTATAGCGTAGGGGATTTTGGCGTAGCGAAGGGACGGCAGGCAATCACTGCTCTGATTGAATCGGACATGCATCAAAATCTCATGAAACAAGGCTGCGGTCATATCCTGACTTCTCCTCATATCATTCTGGGTAACGATAGCGCAATTGCAACCAACCACAGTATAGTCTTTCGGCATGTGGATGACCGCTATGAAACATGGCGGGTGTCGGCCAATCGCTGGCAACTCGTTCACACAGATGACGGCTGGCGTGTGGGTCACCGTGATAATCGACCCCTGAGCGGAGATGAGCGCGCACGGGCATTGCTCAGCCTGTAAGCTGTCCGCCGTCAATATTAATTACGCTTCCGGTCATCTTGCGCGCCTTGTCAGAAGCAAGATAAACGACCAGTTCAGCAATATCCGCCGGTTCGCATATACCGTCAAGTAGTTTGGGCGCATTGCGCATCATCAACGTCCAGTCCACATCCCCTTCTGGTGGTGACTGGTGTCCCATAGGTGTATTCACTTGCCCCGGCGCGACAGCGTTGACGCGAACATTCTGTGATGCAAACTCAACTGCCAGGCTCTTTGTGAGGCCAATAATAGCATGTTTCGATGCGGCATAGGCAATCGTATAAGGCGTGCCCTGCAACCCGGCGGTAGAAGCCATGTTGACGATATTGCCGCCGCTTTTAATGAGGTAGGGGAGCGCGGCCCGGCATAACGTGAAGACGCTAGTCAGATTGATCGCGATCACTTTTTGAAAGCGCTGTTCATCGAAATCCAGCGTCGGTCCCCAATCCAGCAGCCCAGCAATATTACATAGACAGTCGATACCATTATCTGCCGCTTTCGAAATCAGAGCCTTACAAGATTCAATGTCAGCAGCGTCGTAGGAAATTGTCTTTACACGTGTGGAAACCATCGCTGCGGTCTCCGAAAGTCCGTTTTGATCAATGTCGGCCAGTGTCAAAACTGCGCCTTTATCTGCCAGAAAAATCGCAGTTTTCCGGCCTATACCGGACGCTGCACCGGTCACAATTATATGCTTGTTTTTGAGTGACATCACTATCTCCTTTAATGTTGCTTTGCGTAGTATATACAATAATCTCTTACGCAAAGGAGAAAGCCGTTGGAGATAGAAAACCGCGTCCGGATATTGGAGGATGATAGAGCCATCAGGGATTTGAAAGCCCGCTATTTACGAGCCGCTGATGGTAAGGATATTAAGGACATGCGCGGCTGTTTTCTGAAAGATGCCGTGGTGGAATTTGAAGGTTTCCCTCGCTTTGAAGCGCGAGAGCCGTTTATTGAAACTTTCCAGCAAATGGCCTGTGTGCCGGGTATCTTTGATATTCACCACGGGGCAAACGGGGTGGTTCAGTTTGAAAACCAGAACCGTGCAACAGGCCAATGGTCGCTGCTATTCCATAATATCAACCTTGAAGCGCGAACGCTGACGCAGATGGGCGTGGAATATGATGATATATTTGAAAAAGATGATGCGGGCGAATGGCGGATAGCCCATACTCGCTCACGGCGGACAAGCGCATTAGTGCATCAGATTGACAAGGAAGGTCAGCCGACAGTTACTGTCATGGGCCAGATGGAAGCGGCGTTTGGTAAATAGCGCAGCTCCTGTAAACATGCTGTAGTGATGATGGATATACAGGCGCCCATCCATGGCTTATCATTTTGCAAAGGCCACGCAACTAAACCACAATTGCAAAGTCCGTTATATTTGTCGGTCTGTTATAATATCATCTCTGCATGATCGGTCTAAGAGCCAACGGCTTCAAAATCTGCTTCACCACATGGGAGAAATAGACATTGAGCAGCCGCTGGATCTTAAAATAATCGTCTGCGTTCACGCAGGGTTAGAACTCAGCGCCAAGCGAGAGGCCAAAGGTGCGTGGTTCCTGATAATATCCCAGTAGCAGACCGCCAAAGCCAGGACCAAAGTCGATAAAGTTGGACGGTGCACTCTCATCGGTTAAATTTCGGACCCAGCCGGTCAGTCTAAGCTTCGTTGCACCTAGTTGAATATCTGAGACGGTGGCGCGAAGGTTGACCATGACCCGGCCCGGCGATTCTGAATCACTGGCCACCTGTGCAGTTGGGTCCGTCGGGCGCAACTGATACGGGAAGCTATGATATTTAGAAACCATGCTCAAATCACCCAGCAGGTTAAAGCGTCCCCAGTCACCCTGTGCGACACGCCAGTCTACGCCAAGGGAGGCCGTATAGCTTGGCGTCTGCGGAAAGGCGCGGTTGTCTGATACGTCCATTCCTTTCTCGAAAAAGCTGTCATATTCTGCATCAAGATAAGCGAAAGAACCGTTGATCGTTAGCCAGTCAGCCGGACGAACAGATGTCTCAATCTCCAGACCTTTGATGGTTGCTGATGCAGCATTGAGAACAGTCGAAGATGCCGCGCCGGTTGCGTCAAACACAGATAGCTGAATATCTTTATGATCATCGTAGAACGCCGCTACATTAAGCGTCATAATACCGTCAGCCACAACGCTTTTGAAGCCAAGTTCGTAGCTGTTGACTTTTTCAGGCTGATAGGGATTGCAAAGTTCCGGTGTGCCGGTCGGGCAATCAGCAGTTGGTGCGACAAACTGGTTTGTTTCACCATTGAAGCCGCCTGATTTGAAACCTTTAGCAAAACGGGCATATACGTTCAGATCCGGATTGATCTGATAGGCCAATGTCGCCGATGGGCTAAAATCATTATAATTTGCATCGGGCAGATCGCCGAACTGAATGTCTGCAACTGTGAATGGTAATCCTGCGGACGGGATTGCCGGATCACGCAAAAGCTGAAGAAACCGGCTGACGCTCTTCGTTTCTTCCGTATAACGCCCGCCCACAGTCAGAGTCAGTGTATCGGTAATATCAAAATCCACTTGGCCATAGACTGCCCATGCTTCGGTTTTAGAACCATAGCGGGAATCGAATTCATTGCCAAATGGACCAAATACACCGAAAAATGTTTGCGGGTTAAAGGTTGTGGCTTTTTCATCGTAATAAAAAGCACCCAGAACATATTTAACCCGGTCGTCCCAAGCTGCGCCAGCCAATTGCAATTCCTGACTGAAGCTGTTCATATCAGTAAAGCGTGCCGTGGTTGCGATATCAATTGGGGAGCCATCCAGATCTAGCCGGTCCTCATATTTCAAATCCCGATAGGCTGTAACGGATTTTAGTTCAGCTGCTCCAAGGTCAAGCGTTGCGGTCAACGCGTGACCATAGGTGCGTGTTTTTTCGAATATATTGGCGTTAAGGCTTAATTGATCCTGCCGTTCCGAATCTGCGAAGAGATGAAGCGGAATGCCGGTATAATTCGGGCTGTTCGGATCGAAAATATCCGAAGGACCACCATTGCGATTAACACGCAGCAACTGACCGGGAAGGGGTGTTTGATTATATTTGCTATAATCATAGCTGTAATCAAATGTCAGATTATCTGTTGGTTCAAAGCGGACCTGCGCCATGAAACTTTTGCTATCAAGTGAGTTTGCTTCGCTTACTTGGGGCGGATTGGCAAAAGAATTGGCGCCAGGAAACGGATTATCTACTATGTCATAAAAACCGTCACGCTGTGCAATTTGTCCGGAAACCTTGACCGAAAACGGGCCAAAGGCTGGCAGATTAAGGACCGCTTTGCCGCGCCAGTAATCATAATTGCCATAGGTAATTTCTGCTGATCCGGATAGGTCGCCTGTTGGTTTCGCGGTGACCAGATTTATAGCGCCAGCAAGAGTGTTGCGTCCATATAGTGTTCCCTGTGGACCGCGCAATACTTCAACGCGCTCGAGATCAGCGACATCAAAAATCGCGCCCTGATTCTTGGCGATGTAAACGCCGTCAACATAAATACCTACGGCGGGTTCCCACGTAACCGCAGGGTTGATTGTAACAGAGCCGCGTATTGAAACCTGAGCGGTTGTTGAACTGCCCGGCGCTCTCTCAATCTTTACGTTGGGTGCGACAGAGCCAAGGCCTTCAATCGATGTAACGTCACGGGCTTGCAAATAATCCTTGCCGACTGCCGAAATTGCAATCGGAACTTCCTGAATATTTTCTTCGCGTTTTTGTGCTGTTACGATGATAATATTCGAATCTTCTGAATCGCGGGCGGTGCTATCAGACTGCTGGGCATATACTGGGCTAATCACTAATCCGGCGGCAAGTGCGCCGATAGCTGCGCTATTTTCAAGACTCGAGATCATCTTATTTTCCTATCCTAAAACGTAATTTTCTCTCTGATAAAATACGCAAAATATAAATACAAGCCATTTTGCATTGATATTGCGTAAATATTATAATAGATATGCAGGAAGTGGTAGTGGGGAGTTAGCGTGATCACTCAAACAATAGAACAAAGAGTTGCTCGGCTGGAAGCGCTGGACGAAATAAGGCAATTACCTGCTAAATATGCATTGTCGCTGGATATGCGGGATATGGATGCCATGGTGTGTTTATTCCCTGAGGATGTGCGGGTCGGTAAAGAGGATAGCGGCCGTAAAGCGTTACGCAGCTATATGGATAAAACCCTGCGATCTCCATTCACTGGAACGTCACATCATATCGGTGGGCATATCATTGAATTTGACGATGAAGCCCATGCACATGGCATCGTATATTCCAAAAATGAGCATGAAACGCCCGTAAAAGATGGCGAGGACGAGTGGGTAATCATGCAGATGATGTATGTAGATGATTATATTCGACAGGATGGCCGGTGGTATTTTGCTCGCCGTTTGCCACTCTACTGGTATGCTACCGACCTTAATAAGCCGCCTGTTGGCGATAAAAAAATGCGCTGGCCGGGATCAGACTGGACGGAAGGCAATTTCCATAAGTTGTTTCCCAGCTTCGCTGAATATTGGGAACGTGACGGTTCAAGCGAACAGCCCGTGCCGGAGCCAGCCGCCGCTGAAGATTTCCTGAATCAGATGCGTCGGGGTGCTGCAGCGCCTAAGGTGAAGATCAGAGCTGACTAACGCGTTAAGAATCTATCGGAGCTAGACACCATATTGTTCAATTGTTTACGCCGAGCGCATCGCGCACAGCTATATAACCGAAGGTCAGTGCAGGGCCGATGGTCGCGCCAGCCCCCGGATAGCTTTCCCCCATTGCTGAGGCCGCATTATTGCCAACTGCATATAGACCGGCAATCGGCTTGTCATTGTGGCCGATCACGCGTGCTTTATCGTCCGTTAATAATCCGCCATTGGTTCCGATATCGCCGGGATATATTGGCATCGCGTAATACGGCCCCTTGCTTATAGGGCGTAAACAAGGATTTGGTGTCACGCGCGGGTCGCCATACATTTTATCATAAGTGGCTTCGCCCCGCTTGAAATCGGGATCCTCCCCCTCCACTGCGTGATCGTTGTAACGGGTGATGGTGCTCGCAAGGGTCGAAGGATCGACGCCTATATTATTCGCTAGTTCTTCAATCGATTTTCCTTTCTTAAGGATGGATTGCACTTCGCCGCGCTGGAACCAGTCCGGCATTAAAGGGAGCAGCGGGCCAACGGGATAATTATGCCGATATTCGTGATCAAAGACAAACCAGCTAGGTGAGGCGTCATTATGCTCCTGTTCTCGCCGGGACATTTGTTGACCGACTATATGATAGGATGCCGCTTCATTGAGATAGCGTTGACCTTTTTGGTTGACCATCATGGAACCCGGTAATGCTCTTTCTATTGTGCACAAACGGCCCCTATCTTCGCCCGGAACGTAAAAGACTGGCGCTGCCCATGCTGACTGCATGTTCATGGTTTTGGCACCAACACCCATGCCAGCTTTGATGCTGTCACCAGTATTGCCTGATGTTCCGCCGGAATAGAGAGTGTTTCTGTAAAGTGGGGCATATTGTTCGCGCATTTTTGTGTCTTTATCAAATCCACCAGCGGCCAGAATGACACCTTTGCGAGCATGCACGCGAACATTTTGGCCTTGTTTTGTAACTATCGCTCCGATGATCTTTCCATCTTCCTCAATCAGTTTGTTCATGGGGCTGTCTAGCCAGACCGGGACATTCTTCCTGTTGAGGGCAATACGGAGTCCGCCGACCAAAGCATTGCCCAAAGTCAAACGCCTGTCTTTTCCAGATCTGAAACGGAAAGGCAGGTCCAGCCAATAACGGGCTAGGCTTTTTGTAAGATGCCACCACCAGCCCGGTTGCCGGAAGAGCAGCGTATATGTTTCATCAAAATGCCAGTTCAGATATCCGAACAGGCTGGCAGCGGGTGAGGCATAGCGCAGAGTCTCGATATCCTTGCCCAATTTACGCCCATCCATGGGTAAGGGCATATGCGTTCGATAGCCAGTGGGGCTGCCTCCCGGATTTTCCGCATGATAGTCCGGATAGGGGAAGGCGCAATATTCGATGTCGGTATGCTCACCCATCCAGCGAAGCATATTGGAGGCATTGGAGACGTAGGAGCGGATATTCGCATCGGGGACATTGTCCTTAGACAAGGCTCTTACATATTGGAACGCAACGTCCACATTGTCGTTAAATCCGGCTTCTCTGGCCTGATCGCTGGCAGGTATCCATATACCCGCCCCGGAGGTGGCGGAGGTGCCGCCCCACAGGCTTTCTTTTTCAATAACCAAAACTTCCGCGTTATTTTCTGCGGCAACCAGGGCGGAGAGCAATCCTCCGGCACCCGACCCGACGACCAGCAGATCGACGTTATATTCTTCCATCTTATCTGATGTTACATCCATTACGGCTTATCCTTTCGGCTATGTTCAGGACGGTAGGTAAAGCTGCGCAGATTTGCCGCCATCTACCGGCAGGGCAATCCCGGTGATATAGCTTGCCGCATCGGACAGCATGAACACAATCGCTTCAGCCAGTTCTTCCGGATTGCCGCCTCGTTTCATGGGAATAGCCTCAGCGGTTTTGGCTGCCACTTCAGGAGCTTTTGCAACAAACTCTTCGTTGCTCGCTGTTTGCACTTGCCCCGGGACAATCGCATTTATCCGCACGCCGCTATCGGCTGCTTCCATCGCGGCGACCGCAGTAAACTGGATAAGCGCGGCCTTTGATGCTGAATAGCTCGACATATAGGGCGCAGCACGAATGGCTGTGGTGGAAGAGATATTCACAATGCTGCCTTTCCCGGCCTTCATCATCAAGCCCATTGCAGCTTTTGTGCCGACAAATACGGCATCGGCATTGACGGCAAAATCCTTACGCCAATGGTCCAGTTTCAATTTTCCTATCGGCGCATAATGAACCGACATGGCGTTATTGACCATCATGTCCAATCGCCCGTAGCGACTGGCTACATCTTCAATCAATGCGGCAAAGGCATTGCTGTCGGTGACATCGAGTTGTTTTGCCTCAACTTTGCCGCCTGACGCTTTGATCGCGGCCTCTGTTGTTGCCAGCTTTTCTTTTCCGCGCGCGCAAACAATAACCGTTGCGCCGCGCGCTGCCAGCATTTCTGCAGTAGCGCGGCCTATACCATCACTACCACCAGTGATGATCGCGACTTGTCCGTCAAATCTCTGGTTCATGAACTTGCTCCTGCAGGAATGGTGTTTAATTTGGCATCCTGGGCCCCGGTCAGCACACAATGTGTTCCGGTGGGTAAATACATCATAGTAACGCAGCGATTGCATGCGGTGCATCCGGACGTTTCGTTCGCACCGTTTTTCCAGCGGTTGATAATCTGTGGATCATGGATAAGCGCGCGGCCCATTGCGATGGCATCAAACTCGTCGCTGATAATTTGATCAACGCCCTGCGCCGATGCTGCGCCGCCGATATATGCAAGAGGCAGGTCCACCGCTTCGCGAATTTTCAAAGCATTCTCACGCAGATAGTTTTCGTGGAATTGCACTTCTGGCGGGGCGTTCAGCGATTGCAGCCACATTCCGACAGCAATGAGCAAATTGGCTGGCTTGGTTGAGGATTTGGGGAGGGATGAACCGAACATGGCTTCAATCGATTCGACATTTAATCCGTTCGACAACACCGCCATATGTGCGCCCGTGCTTTGCAGGTATTTGGCGATCTCTATGCCATCCGCGATGGTATTTCCGCCTTTGGCTCCGTCGGTCATGCTGTATTTCACCAGCACGGCCAGATCTTTGCCTACGGCGTCCAGAACGCGCGATAAAACCTCGCTAGGGAATTTCATCCGCCGTGCAATAGTTCCGCCATAAGCGTCCTTGCGCTTGTTATATACAGGCGACACGAACTGACTAAGCAAATATCCATGGCCCATATGCAGCTCCACTGCGTCAAAACCGGCCTCTCTGGCAAGACAAGCCGCAGCAACAAATTCTTCCGCAATCGCCTCCATCTGGGATTGGTTCATCGCTTGTTTGAAAAATCGGTTGGATAATACGCCGACTTTGTTGAACCCGCCGCTGGAACTGAGCGGTTTGGATGTCTGCAATTCGGATTTTGGCAGAAATGTAAATGATCCGGCGTGGGTTAATTGCGCACTAATCGCGCCACCATGCCGGTGAACCGCGTCGGTCATCGCCTTCATGTCGGTCAGTGAATCGCGTTCCATTGTGACCTGGTCGGCAAAGGTGCGTCCATCACGGCTGGTCGCGCAATAAGCAACCGTGGAAAGCGCCGCTCCACCTTCGGCCATCCGTTCATGGAATAATGACAACCCCTTTGACACCAGGCCACCCTTGGCCATGCCTTCATTGGTTGCTGCTTTGATGAACCGGTTGCGCAGCTTCAGCGGTCCGATAGTTATCGGGTCAAAAGGTGATTTGCTTATCTCGGACAATTGATCACTCTCCCATATATTTTTATATAACGCAATTGACGCATACATATACTATATGTCAATATCATGCGTAAATAATGATAATAAATATTACGAATATAGGAAATTATAGGATGAATAAGGGCGAAAAGCGAGTCGTTATCGTGACAGGAGCCGGTCAGGGCGTCGGACAGGGTGTTGCGTTGGCATTTGCTGCAATTGGTTGCAATGTTGTACTTGCCGGAAGAACATACGAAAAACTGGAAACGACCAGAAAGGTGATCGACGACCGCGGGGCGGGGCGCTGTCACAGCATTGCCTGTGATGTAAAATCCGCCGCATCGGTAGAGGCTTTGGTCAATGAAACGATCGAGCATTTCGGACGGATTGATGTGCTGGTTAATAATGCGCAGGAAGTGCCGATGGGCACTTTAGAGCAGGTTACTGACGAGAAGTTTCTGGCCGGATTTGAATCGGGGCCGCTTGCTACGCTGCGGTTGATGAAGCTGGTCAAACCGCATCTTGTCCAGCAAGGCGGCGGCGTAATCGTCAATCTGGTTTCTTCTGCGGTAAAGCGTTGGGATATGGCCGGCTATGGTGCTTATGCGGCGGTAAAACAGGCGATACAGTCGCTGACCAGGGCTGCTGCTTCTGAATGGGGCGGCGATAATATTCGGGTGTTGAATATCGCCCCTCACGCAGAGTCACCGGGGTTGAAAGGCTGGGTAGAAAATAATCCGGAAGAAGCACAGGCATTTTTCAAAACCATACCCCTTGGCCGCATCGGTACTTTGGAGGGGGATATTGGTGAAGCGGTCGTTGCGCTTTGTTCTCCGGCCTTGGGATATTTGACCGGAGCGACGATTCCGCTGGATGGCGGACAAGCCAATTTCGATTAAGACTGAAACATAAGACGGGCTGGCGCTGCGCGAGACGGCAGGGCCATATATTTTACAGGAGAAACAGATGACTGAACCCAAAATTGCATTGGTGACCGGTGCCAGTCGCGGCGCCGGTGCGGGTATTGCCCGCGGCCTTGGTGAAAAGGGAATGACCGTTTATGTCACAGGCCGGACTGTGACACCCGGAGATGCAAAGGGCTGGGACGGAACGGTGTTGCCCGGAACGGTCAGTGAAACCGCCGATGCAGTCACCAAAGCCGGTGGCAAGGGCATTGCGGTAATGTGTGATCACGCAGATGACAGCCAGGTCGAGGCGCTGTTCAAGCAAATTGCCGACGAGCAGGGGCGTCTGGACATATTGGTCAATAATGCGGCATCCATCCACCATCAACTGATTGAGAAAAAGCCGTTCTGGGAAAAGGAAATCGCAGCCGTCGATATTCTTGATGTCGGTTTGCGTTCCGCTTATGTTGCCAGTTGGCATGCTGCAAAGATGATGGTCGAGCAAGGGTCGGGCATGATTGCCTTCGGTTCTTCCTTTGGTGCAAGCTGTTACATGCATGGTCCAGCTTATGGCGCGCAAAAGGCGGGGCTGGACAAATTTGCCCATGACATGGAATTTGATCTGCGCGATACTGGCGTGCGGATTGCGTCCATCTGGATGGGGCCGCTGATTACCGAACGATCAAAAATCGCCCAGAAAGTGAACCCGGAACAATATGAGGGTTTCATAGATACAGCGGAGAATCCCGAATTTACCGGGCATATTATTTATGGTCTTGCCACTGATCCAATAGGGGCGAAGTTATCGGGACGGACTTTAATTGCAGCGGAGGTTGCCAAAGATCTTGGTATCACGGATCGCGGAAACGAGCGGCCGTCCTATCGTGATATGCTGGGCAGTCCCAATGAACCGAATCCGGCAGCAGTTTATTGATCCTTTAATTAACAATGCGTTGGCCATGGGGTTGTTGTATTCGTAAATTAAATGATATAAAAATACGCATAATGTAAATATACAGGCGTTCAGGCACATGTATCTATAGTGTCGGCAACATTAGAGCAGGAAGAGGTATGAAGGCGAAAATCAACAGTTTTGACTCACGGGGCAAAATGCTGTGAGCAGACGTGATCCGGTATATGAGGCGCTGACTGCGTCGGGCACGCCGTTTGAGATCGGCGAGCAGAACGGTATGCGTCAATTTGTCAATGCGCCGCCCGATATCAATATACTGGTTGAGACTGCCCGGCGGCATGGTGACAAAGTGTTCGTGGTTGAAGGCGATCGCCGCCTGACCTTTGATGAGCTTTTTTCGCTTCGCGATGCGCTGGTCCCGGCGCTGGAGATAAAACGTGGGGACCGGGTTGCGATTTGCATGTGTAACCGGACGGAGTGGATGATCGCATTTCTGGCCGTCGCAAGGGCCAATGGCGTATCGGCGCTGGTTAACAGTCGCGGTTCTCCGGAGGAATTAAACCGGGCTGTAAATGATGTTTCCCCGGCATTGGTGCTGGCTGACAAAGAACGCGCAAAATTACTGCGCGCTGGCGGATATGATGGCCGGATACTGGAAATAGATGACTTTCCGTCCTCCGGGCCGGAGTTGCCGGATTTTGAACCGGCACATCCCGATGATCCCTGCACGATATTATTTACTTCGGGCACGACCGGACAAGTCAAGGGGGCTGTATTGTCCCACCGCAACCTCATCAACGGGCTGATGAGTGTGCAGATGACCGGCATGATGGTCTTGCACGACACGGCAGCCAAGCTGGATATTCCTGTCGAGCAGATATTGGCCAATCTTCCGCAGCAAGGCGCGCTGCTCGTCAGCCCGCTTTTCCATATATCCGGCCTCGGTGCGTCGTTTTTGTCACCGCTTTGTGCGGGTTCGAAAATTGTGATTATGCCCCGGTGGGATGCCAATGAGGCCACCCGCTTGATCGAGCGGGAGCAGATCACGGCTTTCTCGGGTGTTCCGACAATGATGTGGGATATGCTGCGCGGGGCGCGTGAAACGGGTGCGGATTTGGGGAGCCTCCGCAATATTGCATCGGGCGGTCAGGCGCTTCCTGTTGCGTTGCTGGACGAAATCCGCGCGATGTGCCCCGGCGCTGTTATGGGAACGGGATACGGAATGACCGAAACCTCCGGCAGCATATCCATGGCGGTTGGAGAAGATTTTATCCGCAACCGCGCAGCGGCTGGCCGTGTCACTTCACTGGTGGATGTCCGTATCGAAGGACCGGGTGGAGAAGAATTGCCATCCGGTGAGACAGGCGAAATCGTCGTGCGCGGGCCAATTGTCATGCAAGGGTATTGGAATAACAAGACAGAAACCGACAAGGTTCTATCTGCGGATGGCTGGCTGAAAACCGGCGATATCGGCTATGTTGACGAGGAGGGCTATATCTTCATCGTCGATCGCAAGAAGGACATGGTCATCTCCGGCGGCGAGAATATTTATTGCGCCGAAGTGGAGCGCATCATCGGGGGCATGGATGATATTTCGGAATGTGCGGCATTCGGCATTCCCGATGAACGGTTGGGTGAATTATTGGTCACGGTGGTGGTCCAGCGCGGCGAATATACGGCGGCTGATATTATCAACACAGTGGGTGAGCGACTGGCGCGATATAAGGCTCCGGCCGATGTTGTGTTCACTGAGGAGCCTTTGCCGAGAAACGATGTAGGCAAAGTGAATAAAAACAAATTGCGCGCTGCATGGCCGCATATTTCTGGAGCGGAATAATGGGATACCCCAAAGATATTAAAATTGTCGATTGCATGCTTGGCATACCGGAGGCCGAGGACAAGTCGGAATGGTACGAGAGTTTCAAGCCGCTGTTAAAAGACGAGCAAAGCCGCGAGATGTTCAAAATGCCCGCGCAATATATGTTCAAAGATATTCCCGACACCGATAACGCAGATGATTTCGTTAAATGGACGGTCGAACAAATGGACCGGTTCAATATCGAATATGCGCTTGTCGGCTGGAATGATAATGACACATCGCGGCGGGCCAAGGAGCAATATCCTAACCGTTTTTTCTTCGATATGCCATGCAATCCCAATAATGGCATGGAAGAAGTGCGGCGGATCAAAAAGGTACATGCCCAGGTCGGATTAAGCGCCATCAGCGTTTTTCCTGCCGGGACAAATCCGCAGGTGCCGATCAATCACAAATATATGTTCCCGCTTTATGCCTGCGCTGTGGAGCTGGACATTCCCATTTTGCTGAACGTCGGTATTCCGGGACCGCGTATCCCGATGGAAACGCAGAAAGTCGAACATCTTGACGAGCTGTGCTGGTTTTTTCCGGACCTGAAAATAGTGATGCGCCACGGTGCAGAGCCTTGGGAAGAGCTAGCTGTAAAATTGATGCTGAAATGGCCCAATCTCTATTATTCGACGAGCGCCTTTGCTCCGAAACATTATCCTAAAGCCATTATCAACTACGCCAATACGCGCGGAGCCGACAAGATAATTTACGCCGGTTATTTCCCGATGGGGCTTAGCCTCGACCGGATTTTCTCGGATATGGAAAACGTCCCGCTGAAAGATGAAGTCTGGCCAAAGTTTTTGCGCGAAAATGCGATGAAACTTTTTAAACTTGGAGAAACACAATGAATGCAAGTGCATCTCATGGAGAAGCCGCAGTAATGGACGCGCGAACGGCTCCTGTTGCAGCTTCGCAAGTACTGGAAAAAATGACCAAGGAAGAGATTGAGGCATGGCGGGTTGCCGATTTACCGGGACGTTTGTCTCCCGAAGAACGCAATCTTAATATCGGGTTTCCTGTCGGCTGGTATCCCCTGATGTTAAGTGAGGAACTGGCCATAGGTGAAGTGAAGCCGCTGCGTTATTTTGCACAAGACCTTGCCATTTGGCGCGGAGAAGACGGCGAAGTCCGGATGATTGAGGCTTATTGCAAGCATTTGGGCGCACATATGGGCTATGGTGGTAAAGTGCACGGCAATCTTCTGGAATGCCCCTTTCATGCGTGGCGCTATGATGGTGAAGAAGGTGTAGTAAAAGATATTCCCTATGCAAAGGCGATCCCCCCGCAGGTTAAGCGCAAATGTAAGGACACTTGGCCGATGCATGAGGCCAACCAACTCATCTGGACATGGTATCATCCCGACGGTGTAGAACCACAATATGAAGTGGTTGACCTGCCGGAAGCGACAGACCCCGAGTGGTCGGATTTTGATGAGTGCAGATGGACCATTTATGGCAGCATCCAGAATATGGCTGAAAATGGCGTCGATTTTCCGCATTTTACCTATATTCACGGTGTAGCCAGTCCGCCGGTATCCGAACTGGAGTGGGGTGAATGGGATCGCAAAGGTATTGTGCGTGCCAAAATGGGTACGCCAAGAGGAGAAGTAGACGGAAAAATTACCTCAATCTCCCAAGGACCGGGGCAAAACTGGGTGCGGTTTGAAGGCATCTGTGAAACATTGTTAATCGCGTGCATCACGCCGGTTGAGCTCGACCAGCTGGCTGTCCGTTATTTCTATACTCAGCCGATAAGCCAGATCGAAGGACCAATGGCCGGACTTGCAAGAGCAATTATCAAGGATGTGAACAAACAGCTCGATCAGGACAAGGTCGTTTGGGATCGCATGAAATTCGAGGTAACTCCGCTGATTTGTGACGGAGATGGACCGATACCAAAGTTCCGGAAATTCTATTCGCGCTACTATGCTGATAAACAGGTTGCTGAGAATATAGCATCACTCGGCAAGAAAAGTACCAGGGCGTGAGCATGATACGCTGGTCGGTCATGGTCAGCGGGGTGGCTACCGGAGTGTTGGTTGCAACGGGTCTGGTATCGGCTCGCTCGCTTACCGGATTGTCTAATGTTACCGGACAACCAGACATTTCTTCGCCCCGGGTCATGCCCAAGAGCGGCCTTCTCATCAGTGTGATGATAGGTCGTCGTAACAGGAACATTTTATTTCGGCCAGCAGCACAAAAGTAAAACGGAGCCGTTGTGAAGTTCCATGTTTTTGGCGCAGCGGCAGAAATTCAGTTGAAGATAAAATCCGGACTAGAATTAAGAGGAAACTGAAAAATGCGCGGATTGCAAAACAAGGTCGGAATTGTCGCAGGCGGGGGCCGGGGCATAGGCGCAGCTACTGCACGGCGTCTGGCTGAAGAAGGCGCGCATGTCGTAATTGGCGACATTGTAGAGGATTGGGCGAAAGAAGTTGCACAGAGTATCGCAAGCACGGGCGGCAGCGCTGTCGGAGTTCATCTGGATGGTACATCCCCGGATTCCCAGCAAGCTATTGTCGCGAAAGCGGTAGAGCAATTTGGCACGCTAAATTTCTTCCATTCCAATCTGGCAGGGGGAACCGAAGGGGATGTCAACGCGCTGGAATGTCCGCTTGATGTGTTTGACAAATCGGTTTCGATCAACGCGAAAAGCCATTTAATCGCCACACAGGCCGCGCTGCCGGTCATGCTTGAAAATGGTGGTGGGGCGATGATCTATACCAGTTCGGGCGCGGCGTCGGGCGGTTCGACGTGGCAGGTGGCTTATCCGATGACCAAAAATGCCATTCACGCGCTCTCGCGTCATGTTGCCGCCAAATGGGGCAAAAAAGGAATTCGCGCAAATGTCATCTGCCCCGGTCTGGTGCTGACCGAAGCTGTCGAACAACATATGACAAAAGAACAGGTCGAAACTGGATTAAAGGCGGTTCCACATGTCCGTCTGGGCCATCCGGATGATATTGCTGCGGTGGTGGCATTGCTGGCTTCGGATGACGGGGCATGGATCAACGGCCAAGTATATCACGTAAATGGTGGCACACAAATGCGCGACTGAGCCGAACGGCATCTTGTATTTTAATATTAGGCGAGGAATCTAAAATGAACGCATCCACAGCGGCTTCGCCAGCTATGCAGAGTAAATCCAACCAGTGGATTGCTTTGGTGGTTCTGCTCTTGATCTATATTTTTAATTATGCGGACCGCTATCTGATTTCAGGGCTAGTGGACCCGATCAAAGCAGAATTTAATGTTGGCGATCAGTTTATGGGGCTTTTGATGGGCCCCGCTTTCGCGATTTTATATACCACGATTGCTATTCCTCTGGCTCGGCTTGCGGACCGCTCTTCCCGTATTACGATCATCTGTGCTGGTTGTCTTGTATGGAGTTTGTTTACAGCATTGTCGGGCGCGGCCAACGGTCCGTGGACGTTGGCGCTGGCGCGACTGGGCGTGGGTGTAGGGGAGGCTGCATTTGTTGCGCCCGCTTATTCGCTATTGTCCGACTATTTTGCTCCGCATCAAAGGGGCGTGGCATTTGCGATACTGGGGCTTGCGGTATATTTTGGTCAGATAACCGGATATGCTGCCGGTCCCGCAATTGCAGAAGCATATGATTGGCGCATGGCGTTTTATGTCATGGGAACGGTGGGAGTTGTCTTGTCCAGTGTGGCATGGTTGGTTGTGCGTGAACCTGCGCGGTTACAGATTACTACCAAGGCCAATCAGGTTGCTTTATTACCTCTAATCCGCCTGTTGGTGAAAACACGATCCTATGTCTTTATGATGTTGGCCATGGGACTTGCGGCTTTGTCTGGCGTAAGCTTTGGTTTTTGGGGGCCAACTTTGTTCCATCGTATTCATGCCGTTCCCCTGACGGAAGCCAGCACGACTTTCGGGCTATATTTTGGATTGGCCGGACTGTCGGGAATGCTGCTTTTTGGCGCGGTTTCGGACCGTCTTGCCAGAGGCGGTATGCAGCGGCCTTTGCTTTTGTCCGGTATGGCGATGTTGGCAGCGTCGGCCTGTATTCTCGCTTCGACGTGGGGAGAGTCCTTGTTTATCGCAAAAATGCTGGCTATTCCGTCCGGGTTGCTCGGCGGTGGCTGGTCGATAGGCATTATGCAATCGTTGCAATATCTTGTTCCTGACAGGTTCCGTGCGACGAGTACGGCGCTATTCGTCATGGTAACAACTTTCCTCGGCTTTGTTGTTGGACCATGGGCTACAGGCGCGCTTAGTGAATGGTTCGGGGATGACGCCATGTCGCTGCGTTGGGCGCTGACAATCGTCATTCCCAGCGGGATTTTAGGGGGACTGTTAGCCCTGCTTGGAGCACGGTATCTTGAGAGTGATAAAACCGTTCTGGCTAATGAAAATTGATTACCTATCGTAAAATATTGGAGCCTTCAGGATATTTACTCATAGCTTCGGCTTAATGCGGAGTTGATTCAAAAGTGAAAATGAAACAAAGACTTCGTATGAACGAAAAATTCGAAATAGATGATATAGATCGTTCCATCATCCGCGAATTGCGCCGGAATGGCCGTGCAACAAACCAGCAAATTGCGGACCGGCTTGAGCTGGCGGCTGCGACAGTTTCATCAAGAATCCGCAGAATGGAACAAGCAAACAAGTTGCGGGTGATTGCTGTTTCTGATTTCCATGCCCATGGATATGATCTGCTTTTGGAAATCGCGATCGAAGTTGAGAATCGCCCCGCGTCAGAAGTGGCGAGAGAACTTGCCAAGCTGGACGAGGTTTTTGCCGTTCATCTGGTAACAGGGCGCTATGACATTGATATACTGGTCGTGCTCAGAACATTTGATGAGTTGCAATCATTTGTTTCAGAAAAGGTTTCATCGATCAGAGGTATCCGTTCAATGATGCCCGCCATTGCAGTAGATGTCGTAAAATACCGATTTGATGTGGCGCCGATTGTGGCGAAGGGGAAAATGTGAAGCAGCTTGATAAACCGGAACTGGACGAACTCGATTTTAATCTGATCGAGATTTTATCAAATGACGCACGCCTTTCAAACCGCAAGATTGCCGCAAAACTTGGTGTAACCGAGGGGACTGTGCGTGGCCGGATTAAAAAGCTCCAGCAAGAACGCCTGATTGCATTTACAGCGGTGACCAGCCCGGACCTTCAAGAAGATGACAAGCTGGCCTTCATCGGTGTTCAGACCAATCTCGATCAAGTAGATGAGATTGCCAGCCAGGTTTCCAAGATGTCAGGCGTGACCGGTGTTATTATTACTCTGGGCCGGTTCAATATGTTGGTGATTTGTTTGTTCAATGAACTGGGGCAATTACACAAGACCGCCTCTGAACAAATTCTCTCTATGCCGGGCGTCCACCACGTTGAAACATCCATCGCGGTCGAGACAGTAAAATATAATAGCCGGATTGTGAGGATTACGGACGAAGAGCACCCGCTTGAGGTATAATCGACCTGCAACGATGCGTAGCAAATGATTGCCTAAAATACGCAATTTATTATTATATACGCCTATGGGCGTGAATCTACCTAAGATGCTTGCCTATTATTTTCGCTTTGTATAAAAGCAAAGCATAAAAAGATTAGGAGAGCAATCATGGCGACAACCGCCGATTATAAACTGGGCGAATATACCTATCCGCGAGGATGGTTTATGATAGCGAGTTCTGCAGAGGTTGGTGATACGCCTCTTGCTGTGCGCTATTTTGGTGAAGACATGGCGCTTTATCGCGGCCAGAGCGGGCGCGTATTTTTGGTCGAGGCCTATTGCCCGCATATGGGCACGCATCTCGCCAAAAATACCACTTCCTACGTTATCAAAGACCGTAGTCATGTCGAAGGCGACAGTATCCGCTGTCCCTATCACGCATGGCGGTTTGGTCCGGATGGAAAATGTAATGATATCCCTTATTCTCCCGGCCCGATTCCCAAAAAGGCTTGCTTGAAAAGCTGGAAAGTTATCGAGCGTGCGGGATGCCTGTGGGTGTGGCACGATGAGGAGGGCGGTGAACCGGATTATGATCTGCCGGCGTTTGAAAATTATGGCGAGGCGTATTGGGTCAACTGGAACATCGCGCCGCTTGGTGAGTTGAACAGCCACCCGCAGGAGATTGTCGATAATATAGCGGACAAGGGGCATCTGGTTCCGGTACATGGTAGTGAGGATATGGAGCTTTTTGAAAATCGCTTCGAGGACCATATTTGCTGGCAGGTTTTGAAAGCAGGCCATCGTACTCTCAGCAGCAAAGACGAGGGGATGACCAATGACACCTGGTACACCGGCCCAGGAATTTTGCAATCTACTATGGAAGGGGATTATCCTTCACATATGTTGATCGCACATACGCCGGTTGATGATGGCGTTGTCAAAGTTTGGTACGGTCTGCTGGTCAAAGCCCCAAATGCAAAGCCAACCGATGAAGACATTGCGATCGCCGGACAATATGAACAAGCCGGGTTGGATGCTTTCGCGCAGGATTTTGAAATATGGTCCGCCAAGCGCCCGTGTCTTGCGCCGATGATGGTCAAGGGCGATGGTCCGTTCGACAAGGTGCGAATCTGGTATAAGCAGTTCTTTAATGAGCGTGCGCGAGCCGGTGAGTTTCAGAAGCGCGTTAACGGGAATTATATTTCAAAAGGAACCACGCGGGATCCATGGGAGGAGGTCGCCTGACAGTATCGCTTTCGGGCTTGGGCTTGTTCTTCCTATAGCAGGGAGATCAGGCCCAAAGGCTGGGAATATTATCTCCGGTTAACTTGATAATCTTCTTTAATATCCGTTTGGTGTCCGCAATCTCGCCAGGCGTAAAATGATCCAACAAATCATCTTCAAATGCCTTGGCCACTGACAATGTTGAAATGAATATCTCGCGGGCCTTCCCGCTAAGAGTAAGCGCGTCATTCTCTCCTTCCAAAAGAGCCGCGTTCTTCATTTTTTCAATAGCTGCATAATCGGGCGCATGACCGGTATGAGTGAGCCGGGCAATAAGTTCGTCCGTTGAAAGTGGTGCATTCATACCCAATACGGCGATCACCAGATATTCGGTCTGGTTGATGCCAAATTCTGCTGTTTTCGTGCGAGTTATTTCCGAAGTCTGAAAATGCGCGCGAGACAGAAGGTAGAGAAAAAAATCCTCTGTAAAACGGGCCTCATCAGGCTCGACAGTCGGACCATGATCAGCAGATATTCTGGAGCGGGTTTCGGCGTAGCTACCACCATGAAAAACAAGGGGCGACTGATCGCATCTGTCGAATGCGATAACCTCTCCCACAAAAATAATATGATCGCCGCCTTCATATTGATGGACAGTCCTACATTCAAATCTAGCAGCGAAATTATTCAGTACGGGCGATCCGATCGTCCCTGTTTGCCAATCAACATTAGCGAATTTGTCTGTGCCGGAGCGCGCAAATGCATTGGATAAATCTTCCTGGAGGCAAGAAAGGATATGCACAGCGAAATGGCCACTATCGCGAAAAGCATCCAGTGACTGGGATGACTTGGCCAGCGACCACAAAACCAACGGCGGGTCCAGCGAAACCGAGTTAAAGCTGCTGGCAGTAACGCCTACTGGCATGTACGGGTCTGTTGCAGTTGTGACAATCGTTACGCCAGTGGCAAAAGATCCCAATGCGTTGCGAAACTCCTGAGTGTTCAGGGGGAGATTTGTCATAGCGCGCCTCTAATCAGATAGCCGACAGTGATTATGTTAAGTTTGATAAATGCTCTATGGCATAGAATTACGTTTATAACAATAAATTATCAGATAGAGCGCTGAAATGCGTAATATCTTAAGAAATAATCTACGTAAACCAGGGTTATTTCATGGCATTGCGGCTAAATGGCGCGCACATCAATTGCCTTCCCGCTCAATAAGTGGTCGTTTAATTGCATCCGGTTCTTAAGTTTCTGATATAATCGACAAGTGTCGGGTTATGCCAAAAACATTTATTGACGGCGCGCCGTGATAGAGCGGCCATGTTTGTTCAAAATGGTCAATTCACCATCATTTATCGAATAGCTTTGTGCGCTCTGCAATATGCTTGTCAGCCGTTGATCCTGATTCATTAATGCCGGAGCGCAGGCTTTGCGGGTCATGGCCATCGCACCGCTGATATTGAGAGAATTGCCAGAAACTTCATAATTACCGGAAAAATAGTTGCAGCCTCCAGAACCGGAAATTTTGCCATCAGTGCTGAAAGATACGGTAACATTGCTGCTATCAATCACTCCGCCGCCATTAATGTCTTCAATTGCCCAGGGGCCCTCTTGCAACGCTGCGCTGTTCATTTCTCCAGTAGTATTGACCATGACCAGCTTGAGCTTGCCAGCATTATAAGTTGAGGATGATAGATCCACGATATGCCCTGTATTGGTTCTCCAGATAATATCGCCGGTCTTTGAACGTATCAGAGCACGCACTTCATATGTATTGCCGGGGATTGTTGATTGATCCACGACGAATGAAAACGGGACAGGCACATTTTTCCCGTCAAGAGAAATATTGGTTCCGGCAAATATGTTGGCGAGAGGGTTGCTCAAGGAAGCATCAAGCAACACCACAGAAAGTTCTGCGCCAGGCGGTAAGGCAATACGCTCGCGATAATATACTTCACCGGTAATCGTAGTCTTCATAGCCTGTTCTTTCACGACACCAGAATCGCCCGGGTTATTTCCCATGGTCGTACAACCAGCGATCAAACCGGCTAAAGCGGTTGCTGCTAAAATCTTGTACAATTTCATTTCAAATTCGCTTTCCTGATTATTATCATCGTGCAACCCGTTTGATCGGCGTGCAACAGGCAATGACAGGTGCCTAGACTGGCCATTCTATCATTACGGAACATAATGCTTACAGGGGCCTGCGGCAAATGCAATCTCGCTTATTGAAAGAGCAATTTCGATCATAACATTCATTCAATGGATCGCGATATAAGGCGCCCTTACTTGTGTAATCAGCCGTTCTTTCACGGTTGATCTTAGCAATCCCGCTATTTGGATAAGCTAATACCGGCTCGAAAAGATAACATATGGCGCACCTAGGAGGAGAAAGTTCGAACACCTTGTTCGATATTCTCGCTCAATGGAATCAGGTGCTTAGCGCAATCCAAATCCCTGCAAATGCCCCCGAACGGGACATTTGCGGGGTGGCGCGATGACGACAAAGACACCTCCCTTTTCCCTCAGACTGACTTTTGAAGAACGCGCTAGGCTTGAAGAGCTGGCTGGCGACATGCCGCTTGGGGCGTATATCCGCCGCAAGGTCTTCGACGGTCAGGGGCTCAAGAAGAAACGTGCACGTGCTCGGTCTCGCCGACCGATCAAGGATGAGCAGAAGCTGGCGCAGGTACTGGCCATGCTTGGCCAATCGAGGATCGCCAATAATCTGAACCAGCTCGCCAAGATGGCAAATCTCGGTACGCTTCCCGTTCTCCCCGATACGGAACGCGACATTCGGCGCGCATGCGCCGACGTGGCGCTGATGCGGCGGGAGCTTCTTCGCGCGCTCGGCCATCGTACCGATGTGGAGCCGTCATGATCCTGAAAGGATCACAACGAAACGGCGCAAAGCAGCTCGGGCTGCATCTCCTCAAGGCCGAAGAAAACGAGCATGTCGAGCTGCACGATATTCGCGGCTTCATGTCCGATGATGTCGTTGGCGCGCTCCGCGAAGCCGAAGCCATCGCAAAGGGCACAAAGTGCCGACAGTTCATGTTTTCGGTGTCTCTGAATCCGCCCGAGAACGAGCGTGTCCACGTTCGCACTTTTGAAAAAGCACTGGAAGCCATCGAAGAGAAAAACGGCCTGACGGGCCAGCCGCGCGTCGTTGTTTTCCACGAGAAGGAAGGACGGCGGCACTGTCATGCGGTATGGAGCCGGATCGATCCCGAGACGATGACCGCCAAGCCGATGTCTTTCTACAAGAACAAGCTTCGGGAAGTCTCGCGCCAGCTCTATCTTGAGAACGGCTGGCAAATGCCGCGCGGCCTGATCGATCCGAAGGACCGCGACCCACGCAACTTCTCGCTTGATGAATGGCAGCAGGCCAAGCGGATCGGACGCCATGCGGGCGAACTGAAAGAACTGGTACAGGAAGCCTGGGCGACTTCGGATTCAGCTCGCACCTTCGCGCACGCTCTCGAAGAGCGCGGCTTCTATTTGGCGCGCGGGGATCGGCGCGGCCATGTGGCTGTCACCTTCGAAGGTGAAGTCATTTCGATCTCACGGGCGACGGGCAAGAAAGCGAAAGAGCTGCACGCTCGTCTTGGAAAGCCCGACGCATTGAACAGCGTTGAGGAGACCCGCAAGCGCATTGCTGAAGATATTCTCCCGCGCATCAAATCGCATGTCGATGAAGCGCGCGCGTCCGCCCGTGCCGAAATCGGTCAACTGAATGCGCGCCGAGTGGAGATGGCGAAGGCGCACGCTGATGAACGCGCCAAGCTGGACGCAGGCCAGAAGGCGCGGTTTGAAGCTGAAGCCCGCACAAGAGCGGATCGCTTCCGCAAAGGCATGATGGGCCTGTGGGATCGTCTGACAGGCAAGCGGGCTCAGCTCGAAAAACAGAACCAGCTTGAAGTGATGTGGGCGCTGCGCCGCGATCAGGATCAGCGGCAAATGACGATCAATGCGCAACTGCGCGAGCGCGGTGAGCTGCAAAAAGAAATCAACGCTGCGCGCACCAAACATGCGCAAGCCTTGCGTGCCCTGCATCACGATGCCGCCAACTATCGCCTGATGCGCCGTGGTGAAGAGCCCAAGGCAAAGACCGCCTTCGAGCGTTTGGATACGCTGCGAGCCGAACCGAAGAAGCAGCCGGAACGTCCACGCTTCGACAAGCTCAAAGAGCGAAAGCCCGAGCGTCAGACGCGTTCCACCACGTCGGCGCAAGATCGCTTGCGCAAACTGCGCGAGCAAAAAAGAGAAGGACCGTCCTATGACGGTCCTGATCTCGACCGATAACCATCGCTAGAACAACGAGAGCTGTCGCGCGGCTTCTTCGCGCTTCTTCCATTGCGGGGTCTGCGCTTCATGCTCAAGCCACGCAACTACGTAGGCAACGGCTCCGCCATATTCGTCCGTGACATCGCTGTGCAGATAGTGCGAGCGATAGCCTGTCTCGGTGATGGGGATTATCCCATTGCCGATGACGTTGACTTCGATGTGGTCGAACGTCGACCACTGATGTCGATGATAGCTGATGCTTATCGCGACACCGTGCCAGTCGATCTGACTGGTGACTGGGGCGCTCATGAGCGCCCCGCGTCATTTGCTGGTGAAGCCGTATCTTCCAGCGGCTCTCGCAAGACGATGCGACCGCCGACAGGCAGGGATTCGAGCTGAAGCGTGTAGCCTTTGGCATCCTTATGCATCCATGCTGCGCCGACTTTGTTCCAGAAGGATTTGTCGCCTTTCTGGGTGACGTGCCACGCCAGAAACTCAGGGGCGCGGAACTCGCGTGTGCGCTCTTGCGCGGTTTGGGTGTTGTTGCGTGCCATGACTGATCTCCTTTGTTCGGGTTGGCTTGCTAACGCCCCCCGATGAGACCGAAGGAAAAGGATCGCCGTGTCATGTCCAACACGGGTGAGGCCTCCGCCGAACTGGCGCGGGCAGGATATTGATGCGCGATCCGCATTCGGTCAGGGGAAAGGCGAATTGCTGCAAGCCGTGCGCGGGCAAAGGGCCGCTCATGCTGCACTGACTGCCGACGCCGAATGCCTGTTCACGCGTTCTTCAGCGCCACCTTCCGATAGATTTCCAGTTCGTTACCCCGATCCATCAGCGCCTTCTCTGGGCCATGGATGATGTGTGCGAGGGCCGAAAGGCCCTGAACGGTTCGGGGCCTCCTGACAATCAACAGGAGGTGACGATGAAACTCATCACACGCTTCGATGCAGCATCGCGCAGCACAGCCGAACTGCATGCTCTTTTACGCGAGGCTTTCAACACCTTTGCTTCCGCTCCACGCGGATCGATTGAACGCAGCAATGCACTGGCTTCGCTGCACAATATCGAGGCCGAACTGGCGGTACGCCCGCCAGGTCTATGAGGCCATCAACGCGGCTGGCCCGAAGGCCAGCCGCAATTGTGCTAAGCTTCAAAATCTTTCATTATTGTCATCCTCCCAATAATCGGCAGGGTCTTCTAGTTCATAAAATTCAGAGGGAGTGTAAAATGACGTTTGTACGTAAATATCACCAACGCCCGCCGCATTCAGATGTGACAATCCAGCAATCTTTAGACCACAAGCGATACACTCAAACTTCGATGGAAGATATTCTTGTTTTTCTTTGATCATGTCATCTTCCAATGATTGCTGAGATGCAGACACAGGATCACCAACAACCAGCGCAGTATTCCCACACGATGGGCAAATAACTCTATGGCCAGATTGCCGGGTCGCCCAAACTTCCGCCTGTGAAGTTGCCTTATCCTTCTCGGGGTCCTCTTTTGCGTCCCAAACGTTCTTATGGGCTGAAACAAGCTTCAATACGGCCTTGGCCGTTTCATCTGCAGAAGCAGAAATCATCTCGTCAGCTAGTTTCGCTTCTTCATCTCCCCAGAAATCTTTTGGCTCTACCTCAAGGCAATTGAGAAGCACGTTACAAGCTCGATAAAACGTCGGAAGCCAAGACGAAGTCTTTAACCCGCTGAATGCGGTCTCGCTGGAATGGAGTTCCGCATTTCGCCGCTCGACATGCAGCAGGCAAAATTCCCTCAGTTCAGCATCGAAAGCTGGATCAATCTCGCTCTGCCGTTTAATGGCATCCGAAATCGAGATCGATTTTGGGATGAACTTCTTGGCGTTGGGTAACCTACCCAGTGCAAAATATACATTATGCCAATGGGAGAGATCAGCTACGAGTGCTGGGCTAATTTTTGTGAGGGCTGCACGCACCAGTAGTTCGAGACAAAGGCTCGACCATAGGCCGTACTGCCAATCGTCCTTTGAGAATTGAGCCATTTGCTCTGCGTATTGCTGCGCTTTCGCTAGAAGTGCTGACGAGTCCCAAGCATCTAAGTCTGTCGGAGATGTTGTCACTCTGCCCTCCCAAGATATGCACGTAGAATTATACGGCCTTTGTCCTTCGTAGAGACCGCACTACGACCATGCAGAATACGCCAGTTGTCAATTACAACTCCGATACCTTTAGTACTCAGGCGCAATTCATAGGCTCGCTCAGAGCCAATCGCTGTTGATAAGGCAGAAAATCCCGCTTCGCCAGCGGGGCTCGCAGGCGTCAGGAAGACACTGTCCCATCGAAAGATCGAATTGTTGTCGTTAGAAGCATCTAGCAGTCGCATTAATGGGAGTTTCCCGCGAACAGGTCGCCGAGGACGAACGAGAGCGCGATTCAACGTTCGACGCCCAATCTTCTCCACTAGCTCTAGTGAATCAATAATAGGCGTTGTGACATCATCGGCACCGCTCTCAGCCATTAGCACCAGATACCTTGGCGGCCTTTTCCAATGTGCCATATCGGTATGAAATGGGAATTTTTCGAGGCCGAAAAGACCACTATACGAAACAGGCGAGGCGTATGAACTTGGAGATGGCATTAAAGAATGCCAAGCAGAAAACACTTTTTCATTCAATCTATGGGAGAGCTCTTTAATTATAGAGTCTGTATCTACTGCGCTTTCAGCATTGAACACACAATATCCAAATTCTTCGAGCGCCTGATTAAGGCGCAAATGATCAAATAATGCATAATTGGCAGTAACTTCAGCCATATCAACAGGCTACGTTGAGACCCTCGCGGGTTCAAGGAGTTCTGGACTAGACACGGAACTGATCCACAGACGGCGCGGCTGGCCCGAGGGCCAGCCGCGAATTTTTCCGGATTGTCACGCGACGTTGCTCACTTCTTCGATGACAGGCTGAAGCCCATGCAGGAAATCGGCGGCCCGCTGGGCATGGGCGGCAGCGCTGAAGATCGCGCGCTTGTCGTTTTGCAGGACCTTGAGCCAGCTCTGAATATAGGCCGCATGATCGGCGCGCGGTTCGGGCGCGAGTTCAAGGTCAGCGCATAGAAATGCTGCACCAAGTTCAGCAACAAGCTCTTCGCGCGCATAGCCTTCATCGCCCCAACGCTTGCGCCCGAATTCGCGGTCAAGCCGCTTGGGGTGCTTGGTCCAGTGCGTCAGCTCATGCGCCAAGGTCGCATAGTAGCTTTGCGGGCTCCTGAAGGTCTCGAAGTACGGCATTTGCACATGGTCACTGCCGCCGCTGTAATGGGCAGAATTGCCGCCGTGGCGAATGTCCGCGCCCGTGCTCGCAAAAAACTCTTCAGCATGCTGAATGCGGCGCGCGGGATCGATGATCGCTTTCGGCTTGGCGTAGTAGTGCTCGGGCAAGCCCTCGATCTGCTCGACGTTGAAAACGCTGTATCCCTTCATGAAGGGAATCTTACGCTCCTCCTCGCTGCCGTCGTCCTGTTCTTCCGTCTTGGTGATCGTGTTCGCATAAACAACCAGATTGCCGCGCTCCCCTTTGCGAACATGCGCGCCTAGTTCTTTCGCCTGTTTGAAGGTCATCCAGTACGGAGACAGAAAGCCCGCCTCGATGCTGGCTCCCCAAAGCATCAGTATATTGATGCCGCTATAGGGCACGCCGTTGTGGCGGAGCGGCTTGGTGATCTTGCCTTCCATGTTGCCCGCGCTCCATGGCTTCAACCATGTCAGCTCGCCTTGCTCAAGGTCGGCAATGATCTTGTTGGTAACCCTTTCATAAATGTCGGTTTTCATCTCTTGTCCCCTCTTGGGTAGTCGGTTGCGCATGCAACCGGACTAGGCCCGCGCCGATGAGCGGGGGGACGGCCGTCCAGACCGAAAGCCATGGAAGAGGTGCGGGCGCAGGCGCAGCCGAGCCACGGGCCATGGCTTTCGCCCGAAGCCAAAGCGAAGGGCTTGGTCTTGACGGAGGACGGGGCCGCAGGCCCTCGAAACGAAAAGGAAGAGGTCAGCCCGCGAGGGCTGTCAGATGATGCGCAAGGGATCGAAGCCGAATGGCCGAGACAGCTTGCTGGCTCGGTTCACGAGAGCCCGATCCGTGAGGATGCGCCAGTCTTCTAGTTGTTGTACTGCAAACCAGCGGCATCGATGAACGCGAGATTGCGCAAGCGTGCATCTTTAATGAGATCAGCCCACTCGATGATCTCTATCACACCGCGGAATCTGCCATTGAGGTCCTGAATACGGCCCCGACCATCTGAAGTTGTCCGCCATCCATTGGTATGGATTTCGAGCTTTCCGACGATATCGGCGATCACATAGCAATAGAAGATACAATCGTCTGCGATTCTGACGCGTTGGTTGCGGAAGTCTTCGATTTCGCCGTTCTGAAGCCGCGTTATGTACTCACTGATTTGGTTCTGCGGCGAATATCGATCTTCATAATCGCGACGCCCTGGCTTCTTGAACTCAACCAACATCACACGGCGAAGCGGGTCTTCACCCTCTGCTCCTAGCCCGTGAATACGGTCGTAGATCAGTAGGTCGGACCGAAGCGTGCTGTTCGCGCCATCGATGAGTTGTGTAAAGGGTACATCCGAAGCGAAGTATTTGGTGAACGTCAAACGCTCATCAATGATCCAAAGATCATGGTCAGACCGCTCAACCCTTGATGGATCGTCCCCGCGAAGTCGCATCGGACAGATGAATTTATGCAGTGTTTCTTCGAGATGGAAATCTTCCGAGCCGTCATCACGTTCCCGAATGCGGCGAATAAGGACCTGCATGACATCAAGAACGACTTTTCGCCGCAAGACGTACTCGGTTAGCTGACGCTGTTCCTCCGCACGGATTTCAGCAGCGGCAGTCTTGATGGTCTCCACTAGGTTTTCCGGAACCTCATCGTTGCCACTGAGTTGAGATACGATTTGCTGAATTCGTTGATTGCGGTCCTTATCACGACGAATGCGGATGGGTATCAAAGCCTGTGCAAACTGCTCTGCCTTCGTCGCGTTTTTTGGCGTCCTATCCAATAACTGTTCAGCATCTTCAAAACCAAACGACGGATAGTCACTTAAGAACTCGCGAAGCCCACCAAGCCGCGACGCATCAAAACTATCGATCTCCTCATGGAGAGCATTTGTTCGAACATGTTCGGCGCACTCCTTGACGATCTGATCTACGATAGTCTCATCGAAATTGAACTGTGTACGTTCCTGATTGACCCGCTCATCGAGATAGTCACCCGAAATGCAACCGTGAAACACGCGATCAGCATCTGGCCCAAACCTACCAATACCTACGAGACCATCAATCTTACGCGTGGTAACGGTACGCCCGTTCGCCACTAGGTGAAGTTGATGCAGTCCGTCAAAGTTAGCACTTGCCTGTTTGTGGCAGACAAAGCTGGCGAGTTGGAGTTCACCGAACTCCTCAGAAGTCAAATGGGCGACCCCGCGATCTTCGATCTGCAATTCCTGAATTGCGTCGGGAAAAGTGGTCGAGGTCCCATCGATATCTAGGATAATTCTTGGCGAACGACCTAGAATGAAATCAGCAAAGAAATGCGAGCCAAAATGTTTAACGATGGTTGCTTGCTGAATCGGGAACTTCGAACGATACGCGCTTCCTCTAAGACCCTTAAAAGTGACCGTAGTCCCACGATCAGAAGCAGACCCGTTAATGGGCTCAATCTTCTCTTCAGTAATCTGATCGCTCGACTCAAGCTTGAAAACGAAACTGCGCCGAAACAACTGGTCGCCTGATTGATACTGACTGATGACGCTTACACTCTCGAAAGCATCGAGCCAAAGCAAACGACCAACTCCTTTACCGCCACGACCGATCTTGAAGTCAGTGTCGGTGGTACAGAACGCTTCGAATCTGGGATCTTCCAGACCTACACCGTTATCAGAAACGATGATTTCGATCCCGTCCTGATCACCCGCATTAGCAATGGTAACAGTGATGTCACCGCGCCTCTGAAACTGATCGCCGAAAGCATCCTCGATCGCATGGAGGGCGTTGCTGACAGCTTCGAATACAGGTTGCAGGGCTTCGGCGGCTTGCGAGGGCTTCGGAAGCCTTTTCACGCGATTGACGATATCCCCTTTAAGTGTGGTCATAGCTCCCTCGCTTCTCTGAGGGCACGATTGAAGAAGTGCCGCGTTGCCTTATCGCGCGCTTCAGCGTCAGTAAGGACGATGTTCTTCATCTCGTTATCGCGCTGGAACATGCGGATAGCGCCTTGGAAGAACGCATCACGGAACGCAGCATAGACGACATCGGGCGGATTATTCCGCAGCATCTCCGTCATGTCCTCGTCCATGATATCGCGGTTGACCTGCTCGAAGCGGATCATGTCGGCTTCCGAAAAGTCCGTTCCGTGACGGTCATTGAACGCCTGAACGATCTCGGACAGTTCCCTCTTTTCGTCTTCCGTATACGGCTTGGCGCCGAATTCACTGATGGCCTTCAAAGCTTCGGTATCGCCAGCGCCGAGTGAAGCACTGCCAGCCTCTTTCTCTACGACCTTGAATGCCTGAAGTCGTAGCATGTCGTCGGTGATCTCGATCTCGGGCGGGACCTCGCGGTTCGGCAGGAGTCGAGACAACCAGTTGCCATAGGTGGCAAGCTTCTCAAGGCTTGTGTCTTCAAGGCGCATGATCTGCGCGATGAAGCTGTAGAAGCGTCCGAAGCTCTTCAGGAGCTGGCGGAACTCTTCTTGCCGCCCTTCATCGTCATCTGCTTCGAAGCGCGCGACAGCATGTTTGACGAGGCCTTCAAGCTGGGCGCGATCTGCGCCGCTAAGCGGCCCCTTGAAGTAGGTCTGCGCGAAACGCTTGATCTCTTCCTTATCGAGATAACCGAAGCGATAGAGCCGCCCTTCGAGGTCGTAAACCATGTTCGGATCGGACATGGCCTCGACGGTTGTCGCTTCGAAGAATGGTTTGAACGCGGTTTGAATATCTTCAATCGTATTCTGAAAATCTAGAATGAACGTCTGATCCTTGCCTGCTCGGGTTCGGTTCAGCCGCGAGAGTGTCTGGACGGCCTGAAGCCCTGCGAGCTTGCGATCTACGTACATGGCGCAAAGCTTGGGCTGATCGAATCCCGTCTGATACTTCTCGGCGACGATCAGGATTTGATAGGTTTCAGGGTGCGGTGTGCCGTCTGGCTTGAACCCGTCGAATCGGCCAGGAAGCTCGGTTTCCGAGAAGTCGTTCAGATCGGCTTCAGTGTAGGTCTCTCCGTCGAGTTCAAGATCGCCGGAAAATGCAACGAGTGCTTTCAGGTCTCCGTAGCCCTGCTCGCGAATGTATTTCTTCACCCCGAAATAATAGCGCAATGCATGCTCGCGGCTTTGGGTGACGATCATGGCTTTGGCCTGACCTCCGAGCATCCCCATGACGTGGCGACGGAAGTGCTCCACGATAATCTCGACCTTCTGCCCGATGGCTGTAGCGTGAAGGTTCGCATACCGAGCCACTTTGCGTTGACCGCGCCGCCCGCTCAGCTCGGGATCATCTTCGATGGTCTTTTCTAACTGGTAGTAGGCCTTGTAGGTCATATAGTTCTGGAGCACGTCCAGAATGAAGCCCTCTTCGATTGCCTGCCGCATCGAATACAAATGGAACGGATGAGGTAGCCCATCAGGGCCTTGCACGCCGAACCGCTCAAGCGTGACGTTGCGAGGGGTCGCCGTGAATGCGAAGAAGCTGATGTTGGACTGTGGCCCGCGAGCCTTCTGATATTCCGCAATCAGGTCCTCGATGTCATCGCTCGAAGAAGCTTCGCGCGTAAGCGCATCTGTCATTGACTGCGCCGCCTTGCCGGACTGGCTCGAATGGGCTTCGTCGATGATGACCGCAAAGTTTCGTTTGCTCTGACCCGAGAGAGCCTTGAGATGATCGGTCGAAAACTTTTGGATCGTCGTGACGATGATCCGCGCCCCTTTGGCGATTGCGTCCTTGAGCTGTCGGGATGTCCCGTCAATCTTCTTCACGACGCCTTGCGTCTGTTCGAACTGCGAGACAGTGCTTTGAAGCTGGCGGTCAAGAACGATGCGATCCGTAACGATGATCGCTGTGTGGAAGACCTGCGCGTCATCTGCATCGTGCAGATTGATTGCATGGTGAGCGAGCCAGCCAATGGTGTTGGACTTGCCCGAACCAGCCGAGTGTTGAACGAGATAATTTTGCCCTGCGCCGCTCGCTCGGGCGTGAGTCATGATCTTCCTTACCGCGTCAAGCTGCTGGAAGCGCGGGAAGATCATCACCTCATTCTTGCCGCTCACTTCTAACGTCATGAACTGACCGATGATGTCGATCAGGACCGAGCGGGAGAAGATAGCCGAACCCCAATCGCCGTCACCATAGAGGTAAGCAATGCGGTGTTCGCTCTCGACATCGGGATTGCCCGCGCCGCCGTCGCGCCCCCGATTGAACGGAAGAAATCGCGTCTTGCCATTTTGAAGCCGCGTGGTCATCGACACATTGTCTTCATCAATGGCGAAGTGAACGAGCGCGCCCCGCTTGAAGGTCAGTAACGGCTCATTCGCAGGCGAGCGATCAGTGCGATACTGCTTTTCTGCATGTCTGAACGTCGTGCCTGTCAGAAGATTTTTCGCTTCAATCGTCGCGATGGGCAGCCCGTTCAGGAAGAGGACGACATCAATACGGTTGCCGTGCTTCTGGCTGTAGACGACCTCATCCATCACACTGAGAATGTTCGCTTCATACTCGGCGACGCGTTTGGGCTCTAAGCCACTCGCTGGACGGAAATAGCAGAACACGAACGGGATGCCTGGGACGATCTTTAGGCCCTGTCTGAGCACATCCAACAGACCGCGATCTTTGAGAGCTTTGTCGAGCTGCTTGAACAAAACATCTTCGGCTGAACCCGAATAATGCTGCTCTAGCTTCTCCCAAGACTCCGTCTGCGTCTCTTTCAGAAACCGAACGACAAGCTCACGGTCCATCGCCAGCGGCTTGTCGAAGTGGATTTCACCAGTGTAACTACGGCTTTTTTCGGAGCCGACGCGACGAAGATAGCCTTGTGTTGAAACAAGGCTTTCGATCAGATGCTCTTGGAGCACATCCTCCTTGTGAAGATTGGATGCTGTGTGTGAGGTCATTTGGCGAGCACTTTCTCGAACCACGCAAGAGCGGCTTCGCCCTCCTTTCGGGTGATATCGTCTACGGTTCGGCTATGTCGGATACTGTTGCGAAGCTCTGCGAGCTGTGAGAACTTCTGCGCAAGCGTTTCCTTGTTTTTGAAACGGTCGGCAAAGCGCTCCCAGAGAGCTTTGGACAAGATCGTGTCCTGAACTTCGCGCAAATCAAAATGCTCTAAAACGCCTTCGGCATGGTCATACCGCTCTGCGTCAAGTGACGCGTTTTTCCTGAGCGCCCGTTGGATGCGCTGCTGAGCATTGTCGAGTAGATGGGGCGGGAGATGGCTCGGATCATTCTCTACTGCTGAGACGATGACTTTCCTCAATCCAAGTTCGATGCCTTCGATCTCTGCATCCAGTTGGCGAAGGTTGGGCGGCAAGTCCAAGCGCTCTTTGATGAGCAGGTTTTCGATACCGTCGAGCAAAGTGCGGTGACGTTCGGCAAGAAAGTCTTCGTAATCGTCTGGGGTAAAGGGGTCGCGAAGCAGTATCTTCAGAGCCGCTTTGCTGATGAAGTGCGACTCAAGAATGGCAAGCACTGTCGTCTCGCCGTTTTCCGCGATCAGTTCAGGCAGATACTCGTTGGGCAACTTCTCGCGAATGACATTTCTGTTCGTGTCGCTGGTGAGGGGCGATCGATTGAGGATCGAATTGATCGCTGTGCCAAGATTGTTCTCTCGCCCCCACCATGCAGGAACAATATGGTGATCATCTAGGTCGCCGTAGCGCGGCACATCTCCCGTCATCCAGTCGCGTGCGCCAGCAAGCACAAAGAGATTGAAGATCGCGGAATAGATTGATGAGCCGCGCTTCACCTCACTGCGCAGGTCGAGGTTTCGATACGAATGCGCAAACTCGTCGATGAGTACGGGCTTTGCCTCGTCATTGCCGAGCCATTCCCGCATGGCGGTGAAATCGCGCGCTGCGGTGGATTCCACAGAACTTGAATAACGGGTGAGAAAGACGGATGCCCAGTACCAAAGACGGACCTTGCGGCGCGCTGAGAGCTGTTTGTTCGAAGGTTGCGCTGCGACAAGCGTGTTGATCGCTGCAAACGCAGGCACAATCGATGCGTAAGGGATGTAGGCCTGACCGACGACACCGTATTCCTGCGGATGCCGAAGCAACTCGATGACGCGCTCAAGTGCATTCACCGCCTGATCCCAGAGCGCGACAAATTCTTCGGTACTGCCCACAAGCACGTCCTGCCGACGCGTGCCGTCTGGTAGGCGAACGGGTTTCTCGACACCTGGCTGAAGGAAGTAAAGGTACTTGGGTGAGCAATAGCTCTGGCGCAGGATCGACATCACCTGAAGGATGTAGACGTTCATCTTTGGCGTATCGATGAAGCTCAAACGGTCGCGCGCCTCGCGGTACATGTGCTTGAGCTGGATGTCTTTCGGCTTCATCAGCGCGTTCAGAAGGTCGAACACGTCCAACTGAACGCCCTTGCTGTTGATCTGAGTAAAGATGTCACAGACCTTCTCAACCCCGATCTCCCGATCCAACTCGATGTGAGAGATTTGGTACTGTTCGATGGTCTCGCGCATCTCCTCACCGAACGCGGACGCGTTTGTTGCATGGGTCTCTGCGACTGCGCGCTCCTCATCGGTGTCGGCTGCGTCCGCTTTCGCCTTCCAGAAATTCCCGTAGGCCTCCACCCATTTGTAGAGTTCGAAACCGCCTTTGCCGATCACAGGGAGCGGGAACACATGGCGCTCAAACTGAACGTCTTGGCTATCGATCAGTGCACGGCTTTTCTTCGAAAGCCACTCATAGCCAAAGGCCTCATCCGTCTCACCCGCCATGAACTTATCGACATGAATGAAATAGATCGCGCGCTTGGCACGGTTCGGTAGTGAAATATCGGGTGCAAGAAATGCGTAATGCATCGCCGTAAGGCGCTGCTGGCCGTCCAGCACGATGTACTCGGGCGACCCGCCGTCGCTGTAGCCGTAAAGCCCTTCGCATGCGAGAAGTTTGATGTTCTGGTCCTTGGCCTTCCAGAGCAGGAGGCTACCGATGTAGTAGTCTGAGAAGATCGACCGCATCAGGTCGCGGATGTCCCACGGAGCCCACTCGAATTCTCGCTGAAAGTCGGGAATGACGAATCGCCCTTCGCGCATCCGACTGATCAGCGTGTTCAGGCTCACATGATCTGGCTTCTGTGCATCCTTCATGCGCGCGCCTCCCGAAGAGCCATATCCTCTTCAATCTGATCAAGGCGGCGGTCAGTATTTCCTTCCTTGCCCCAAGTCTCTACATTGATCTGACCAGTTACAGCGGAGGTGATCAGGGCTGAACGCAATTCAGCCAAGCGCTCGATTGATACTTGTATTGGTGTCAGGACCGCTTCGATTGCTGCATCATTTGCGGCAATCCGATTTGCAATTTCGACTTGCTCTTCAAGCGGCGGAAGCACTAATCCGACTTGACGGAAATGTTCCCAATAGAGGCGCTGCCGAAAGTCAGCAATTCCTTTTGAGGATCGTCGAAACTCTTCGATCCACATTGGCGTTCTTAGTAGGTGTTCGAAGAATGGAGCGTGTATTTCTTCGGATGGACGAGCTACGACATAGGCTGGACTAACCAGCCCATCAACTTTTGCAACACCGAAGCCTCCCTGCCAAGCACGCATCATATTGTAGACAAGATCGCCAACGCGGACACGCTTGTAAGCGTTTCGGTCCTCAATATGCGTCACAATTCGATGGCGGTCCTCATCTTCCAATTCACGATCTGATATGCCCCAATTGATCGAGACCGAAAGTACAGGGAGCTCTTCGCCACCCATTTCGAAAGATTCCCGAAATACAGCCGCGACCCTCTTGACTCGCCAATGTGACGGCGCAAATGGCAGTTGGCCCAACCCCGTACCCGATTTTTCAGATATATTTGACCCCGTAACCTCCTCTACCGAAAACGACTTTTGTTTTTCACGCAATAACTCGACTTGCCGCTTCTTTTTATCAATGAGCTCATCTATTTTAGAGACTTCCCCGTCCAAAAACTCAACTATCTGATTTTGTGCCTCTAGCTCAGGTATCCAAACCTTATTCGATAAACTCTCCTTCTTGATATGGCGCATTGTGCTGCCATGCGCGTCATCATCCGCCCACCTTGGGGCATGCGCTTTAATCACATAGTAGAGATACTTCTTTACTGCGTTCGTTTTAGGTAAGACCTTGAAAATATGTTGGTTCAAAATGGCATCGCCGCGGTTCCAAATGAACGCGTCAATAGTAGCTGACCACGAAAACAGCAGATCTCCATCGCGAATGAGAAGACCGCGATTGATTGTTCCATCAAAGTAATTATCGAACGGCTTACCTGTCAGCTGTGCAATCCGTAGGATTGGAAGCCCCGTATCTCCCCAATCTGATGGTTTGAATGCAGCGCCGTTCAAGAAGCGCGCGGCGTGTTTGATTGGCATCATCACGCTGCCACCTCCTTCAGAAGCCCTGCGATCTCGGCTTCGAGTGCTTTCAGCTCAGCGTCGATCTCTTCGAGTGGGCGGGGCGGCACATATTGGTAGAAGTAGCGATTGAAGTTGATCTCGTAGCCGACGCGACCAACCTGATTGTCGCGCGTATCCGTGTGGCTCTCATCAACCCAGGCGTCTGGCACAAAGGGCAGAACCTCACGCTTCATATACTCGCGCCAATCCTCTGATAGTGGAACAAGTTCATGGTCACGCAGTTCGGTATCAGGTTCGGGCTTACCGCTTTTGTCGGTGCAAATGTCGGCGTCTTCGTCTCGCTCCGATAGCACGGCCAAGATTGCCTTCTTGATTGGAGCGCTGATTTTCAATCCGGTTGTTTTCAAAGCTTTCGTCAGAACTTTGTCGAAGGCATCCCTATTAGTGAAGAGCTGATCGTCTATGGTCCGAAGTGCTTCCTCAATGGCGTTCTGGTCGGACTTATCCAACTTTGCATACGGCTTACAGTCACTCAGGCGTGCAAGCCGTTCATCCGACACCTGAAAATTCAACTTCAATGGACGCTCGACACGAATTTCTCGGTAGCCGAAGTCGGTGGTCTCAAAAATCCTGGAAACATCATCCTGACCGCTCTCACCATTTAGGAAGTCGGCGTAGAGACGGACGATCTCCGCTCGCGCCTCGTCAGGAATTTCGCGGCGCTTAGAGCCGAGTGACTTGCGCATGATCTTCCAAAAGCGTTCCCCGCTGGCGTCAATAAGCTGAACCTTGCCCTGACGGGTCTTGGGCTTCCGATTGGTCAGCAGCCAGACATAGGTCTGAATTCCAGTGTTGTAGAAAAGATCAGTTGGCAGAGCGACAATGGCCTCGACCCAATCGTTTTCCAGCATCCAGCGGCGGATTTCACTTTCTCCCGACTGAGCGCCGCCCGTGAAGAGGGGCGAGCCGTTCATGACGATACCGATACGCGAACCATCCTCATCGTCGCGCATCTTGGAAATCATATGCTGAAGAAAGAGAAGTTGCCCGTCCGATATTCGCGGCGTCCCTGCGCCGAAACGGCCTTCCATACCCATGTTCTCGGCTTCCGCCTTGATCGGGTCTTGATACTTCTTCCAGTCCACACCGTAGGGCGGATTGGAGAGCATGTAGTGAAACTTTTTGCCTGCATGGGCATCCTGCGTGAGCGTATTCCCGAAGGCAATCTGTTCAGGGTCATGCCCAGTCACCAGCATGTCGGATTTACAGATGCCGAAGGACTCATCGTTCAATTCTTGACCGAATAGCTCCACGCGGATCGACGGATTGAACTCTTTCAACGCCTCTTCGGTCAAGGCGAGCATACCGCCTGTTCCGCAAGCAGGATCATAGACCTGTCGAATGATGCCGCGCCCTGTGAGCTTCGCGTCGTCGTTGGCGATGAGCAGATCAACGATCAGGCGAATGACTTCGCGAGGTGTGAAGTGCTCCCCCGCTGTCTCGTTCGACATCTCGGAAAATCGACGGATCAACTCTTCGAAGAGATAGCCCATCTCAAGGTTTGAGATGGTATCTGGGTGCAGATCGACTTCGCAGAAGCGCTCGAAGACGTTCCAAAGGATGCCGCCATCTTTCAGGCGTTTGAGCTGATCGGTGAAGCGGAACTTGTCGAGAAAGATATCGCGGACGTTGGGCGAGAACTTCGTGATGTAGTCGATGAGGTTTTGATGGAGCTGGCCAGGGTCTTGTCCCTTCAAGCTGTCGAAGGTGAAACGTGAGAGGTTATAGACCTTCACGTTGCCGCCGACCGCGCCAAATAGGATCATGTCGCGCGTGGCATCGTCGGCGCTTTCGGGAAGCGATTTCTCGGCTTCGAGAACAGCTTGTTTGCTGTCCTGAAGCAGACAGTCGAGGCGGCGCAGAACGACGAAGGGCAGCATGACCTTGCCGTATTCGGACTGCTTGAAATCGCCGCGTAGGATTTCAGCAATCGACCAAACAAAGCCGCCTAGATTCTTAATGTCGCTCACGAATGCCCCTTTTGCTTTTTCGCCGCCTGCGTGTCGTTCGCGGCAGCGTTGTCCTCAATGTATTGCCGCATGAAGTCACGGATGACCTGAGCGGCGGGACGGTCTTTCGCCCGACACATTTCGATGAATTTGTCTCGAAGGTCGCGCTCCACTCGGATACGAAACCCGGCATCCTTACCCGTCATGGGGGAAGTGTATCCAATGTGGTCACAAAGGGGAAGTCCTAACCCGAGGTTGTCGTCTCAGAATTCGGCCACGTATCCAAGGCCGTGTCTTTGGTCGTAGTCCAGCGGCGAAATGCTGGCGCATATCCAACCTGCGCAAGGTTGGCCCATGTTTCCAAAGAGCACGGGGAGGCTCTTGGTCGTAGGTATCGGGTCGCGACAGACCTGATCGGCATCCAAACCGCGCAGGGTTGGTCTCCATGAAATGGTCATGGGGGTATCGGTGGGAGCAGGAACGCTCCCCTGATTGGCAGGTGTCGGGGGCCATAACCCTGACGAGTGGATTTCATAAGGGGCGCGATAGCCCCTTTGATCGATGGGTGCAGGGAGAGCGAAGTCTCCCGCGAGTGATGGAACGGCGAAACGTTCCGATGGCTCTGGATGGGTTCAATACCCAGGAAGAGCCAAGGCCGGAGGGATGCAACGGGAGCGCGCAGCGGGCTCCCTTGCCAAGATTGCGGTGTAGTACACCGCACATCTTGCGGGTCGGACTTATTGATAAAGTTGGGAAAAAAGGTGTTTCGATGTGGTCGATGCGGAAGGAGTTATTTTGTGGCGTGCTTGGGGCTGTCGCTCAGAGGGCGTTCTCTGGGGGCTGAAACATCGCCTCATTCAGATACCCTGCGATAACGTGATCATTGCGGGCATTCGCGTGTTCGATGGGTCGTCGGTCCATCTCATCTCGTATCCATGCGACTTGGGGATGTATCTCCATGGATACCCGAACGAAGTCAGCGTGGCCCAACGCCGCCGCCACGTGCACGGGCGTCATCTTATCTGGCTCTCGCTGATGGTCTAATCGTTGTCCGCTTTGCAGCGCAAACGCCAACTCCTCTAGATCATTGTTTTCAGCAGCACGAAATATATCTGGCGGCACATGTTCTGTGCCCGATTTATCGTTCGGCATTACATCTTTTATTTTACCCAAAACTGTATCCCCTTACAAACTTTGCGATCTCCGAGGGGTCGATATCTGTGCGTATTATCGAGTGCTCTTCGTTCTGGATTTGATGATGGTTGAACATACCAATTTCGCCATGGGACATCCTCGGCGTCTCGCCGTCCCGAAAATTCTGAGACCAAAGGATAAGATAGATGCCCTTCATGGGCTCATTGAAGACGAGCGGTAAGGACTCGCGGACGGTACGATGATCTCGCCGAGCAACGATGCTGAATGACCATTTCATCACATCCAGTTCGTCATCGACATCTTCGATGAAACAGGATGTTTGGAATGCATACCCAGTGACAAACGTGCTCAGCTTATCGTTTTGCCAATCATATCTCTTCAAAAATTCCGCAGGCATGGTTTCATCACTGGCACGCTCATGATTGATGAGTTGATCGGCGTAAGTCCTACTGCCAAATGCGAGCGTGACGGGTGCAACGCCCTGCCTGAATTCTTCGATCAGGAGAAGGAAATGGTAGCCTAGAGTTGGGTCATCCTGGCTGGTGTGAAATCCGTCTCGGATGCAAAGCCATACTGACTTTGAAATTTCGGCCCGCTGCCACGCGGTATCGGTAGTTTGGCTATGGCTGCCGAAGTCACGAAACGCCAGAAGCTGATATTGACGTTTCGAGTCCCTGATTGAAGCATCGAGCGCCTGACGCTGCTCAACAGGAATTTTGGTCTCAATGAACCGATCTACAAAGTAGAACTTATCATCGCCTATCTGGTGCGTTGCGTTTTCCCCAAGCCAATTCTTGAGGTCGGCACGAGAAAGCAAACGATCCTCGCGTGGGGGCGCGGCGTTCTTTCGTTGCGGCTTCCAGCCTGAAGCCTCAATCAACGCGGCATCTTCGCGCTCCATAATTTCATCGCGCAGAGCCTGTGGAGAAAGCTCCTTCTCTGACATCAAGCGTCGGAGCAGATTGCGGGAGTACTCCTTCTGGGCATCAGGATAATACCGAACAGTGCGCATCTCGAAACTACTATCAGGTTCGGATTTACTATTTGCGGCAAATTCCTTGCCGCTATTTTTGAACGCATCTCTTGGAAACAGCGGCAACACATTGCCCTGCAAGCTCTGATCATTCGCTTCACTATCGTCACACATACCGCGTCTGCCGGAGGGTTCGTCTGATTTCTGCCTTTCGACAGTCTCGGCGGAACCCGTCCCGTCGTCAATCGAACGCAGCGGTGGCCACGCGGGCCAAAGTGACAGGAGCGAAGATCATGAAGTATTCCCTTTGCGTGCATTGCCTTACCTTGGGCTACTGCAAGAACAGCACACGCCAGCTCGTTCGTGATGCGCAACTGGAAAACCCAGAATACCTACGCGACCTGCGCAACTTTTCTGCGAGTTTAGAAGTCAGCGCTGACCACTTCCTCGATTATTTGTTGAACCTGTACAGGGACTATCGAGGGCGGATCATTTCGAACGGCGACGAGGTCTTTCTGAACACCGAAGAGTTCGAGACAGAAAGCATTCGTGAATGGTTTCGCGACTGGGCATGTACACCCGTGCCTGACGGAGTTCGTCCCAGACTGCGAGAAGAAAGTCGCGAGCGCATCAGGCTCCTGGGAACGATCCTCTCAACACAGTTCGCATTCGAAGCAGAGTTGTGGGGAATGCGGGCGGCGAACGACAACAGACCTCCGTCAGCTCGACGCTGAGGCCGTACTGATGAACTTCGCAGAAAAGATCAGTCTATTCCCCCTGATCAGCATTCGGGCTTTGGCAGGATGCAATCGTCGGCAATCAAGTTCGACGGCAACATCAAGGTCTACGAATGTCATTTATGAAGAAGCATCAAGATGCAGGCCGGTCGATCTTCATGTCGTCCATCCAAGGCCTCGCAAACACACTGGCGCTGCTCGTCACCTTTTTGGGCGCGCCGCCTCTCTACAGCAAATCAATCGGCTGGGTGCAGGCCTTTGCGGTTCGTCACTATGGCTACGGCTTCGAAGACGTGACTGCCCTCGTCTGGGGCGGTGTTTGTGCCGCCCTGGTCTTCTTCATCTCCCGCGCATCGATATCGACGGCGCTGGTGATGGGCGGGCTCGCACTCGCGACCCGCTTTCTGTGAACCACGAAAGGAGTTCGACAATGTTCACGAAGCATCGCCGCGTCGGCGGCATCTACAAGAAAGAAACGGATTGGGGCGCGATCATCGGCACCGTGTTCTGGGTCTTTGTCGGCCTTGTGATTCTCGGCGCACTCGTCGGGTAACCGCACAACCCCAACAGCAACTTCCACAGCCTGGGTTTCGAAAGCTTCTGAAACCCAGGCACGTTTTGTCGGAGTAAAGCAGTGCAAGACGAAATCATCATCTTTCTTGTGAAACTATACAGGGCCTACGACCGCGCTGTCGATGAGCTGATGGCTGACCTTAAGAAACGACTTGAACCAGTGCTCGAAGTATTCGGCGCCATAATCATGGCTACGCCAGCCATCGGCATTCTGCTTTGGCTACTGGGCGTACGATGAGCACTTTTCAGATTGATTTTGTTGAGCCGGAAATGAAGCCAATCTTTGAGCGCTTCAAACTTCTCTTCGCACCAACATCCTCCAAGTCGGACATTCCCTCAGACGTCAAGGTCTGTGTCTGGATACGGATGATCAACGCGTTTCATCCGACCGTGAAGCCCCGTGAAATCCGCTCACACTTCATCAAGTGCTTCCATCCCGATGCGGGCACGCACGTCCTCACGATTCCCGAAAAGACAAAAGTCATGGCGACACATGACCGTATTTTCAAAGGAAAGTAATCATGATGAGCAATGAAGAGTATCGGTTCGGATCAGCATCTTGGTCTGACGAGAGCGAACTCAGGCGGGCCGGACTGCTAAGCGCTCGGGGTCTTCAGATCGGCTATAGCGCGAACAAATCGATCTGCCTCGAAACCGACGCGCCGATTATCACGGTCGCAGGCGCAGGCTCAGGCAAAATGCGCGATCTCCTCGCGCTTGCGGTGGGCCGCAATGCAGGCAACCGAAATTTTATCCTCGACCCGCGCGGCGAAATCGCCGCCGTTACAATGGTGAACTTCGCTCTCAATCGGAGCTACCTTTATTGCTGGAACCCGACGGGGATGCGTGGCCTCCCGCAGCATCGCATGAACCCGCTAGATATCCTTCGCCTGAACGATCCGCACTTCCATGCGGACTGCAAGTTCATCGCCGAAAGCCTGATCCCGACAAGCGGCGCATCGAACGGTCGTTACTTCGAGCTGCGCGCCCGCGAGTGGATCGAGAACATCATAAAGATGCTGGTCGAGCGAGACGGCAAGGTCAGCTTCCCCGCGCTCTACCGTGTCGTCAACTGGATCGAAGCAGACTCGAATGCCTGGGCAGACTGCCTCGAAGCCATGCTCGGCTCCTCGATGGGCAGTGTAAGACGAACTGCGGGCGAGATGCTGGCGAAGCAACAGGAAAGCGAGAAAGAGTTCGGAAGCATTCTCGGCGAAGTCTACGCGCACCTGAACTTCCTCGATGATCCGATGCTTGAGGCCGCGCTAGACGGGGACGATGCCTCGTTGGCCGATACCTGCAATTCGGGCCAGCCAACGAGCTGGGCGATCAACGTTCCCATAGAATACGTAGGTCTGTGGTCCCCGATCCTGCGCACAATGTTCACAGTGCAGATGCTCTACAAGTCGCGAGCGCCTTCCGCACCACGCGTCACGATGATCATCGATGAGGCGGGCCAGCTCGGAAATTTTGAAGCCCTGCTACGCGCCTTCACCTTTGGTCGCGGCGCTGGCGTTCAGGTCTGGGCGCTGTTTCAGGATGTCGGCCAGATCGTCCGAAACTTCGGCGCACCAGCCCTTCAGGGCTTCATGGGTTCATCGGCGTTACGCCAGTTCTTCGGTGTGCGCGACTATCAGACAGCGCAGATGGTGTCCTCAATGCTGGGCACCGAGACGCTCGAATATGACGACAGCCTGAGACAGGCGGACGCCAAACGGCAAAAGATGAATGCCGCCATGAGCATCATGAATGGCGGCGATCCGTTCTCGGCCTACGCCGACATGAAGTATCACGCCTTTGGCGAAGAGCATCGCACCAAACAGGCGCGCGCACTCATGATGCCTGAAGAAATCCTGTCGATGCCAGAGGACAAGCAACTGCTCTTCATTTCGGGCAAGAACCTCAAACCCATCTTCGCTGAAAAGCATCCCTACTACGAACGGTCAGACTTTGCTGGGCGCTTCCTGCCCAATCCGTTTCATCCGCCCCATGACTCCGTGCCTATCCCCTCAAGATGGGGTCACCGTCGTGCGAGGGTCATCGTTGAGCGCGTGCCGCAGCAATTCTCGGACTATCCGCAATATTCGAACGGCATGTGGTCCTACGTTGAAGGCTTTCGCCCTTCATAGAGAAAGGAGAATGATTGTGAGCGACAAACCTGAATTTACGATCCGCGATGGGTCGGTCAAAGCAACGACATGGCGGAACGCTGGCGAGAACGGTGACTACTTCACCACGTCTTTCAGCCGCACGTACCGCGACGAAAAGTCGGGCGATCTGCGTGATACGAACGCGTTTTCAGGGGCCGACCTTCTGAAAGTCGCCGCCCTGGCACAGGAGGCCTATCAGCAGTCGCGGGCGCTTCGACAAGAAGAGCGCCTTGCGCAAAGGCGTAACGAACAAAGCAACAGCGACAGGCTGGCGGAAGCGCGGACCGGAAACCGTAAAAGAAGCCGCGACAATCGGGAGCGATAGCACGGATGTCGTCGAGGGACGCTCATTCATCGATCTGCACCAAGCTTGAGCTGTTGCGGCGATTGCGCGAGAGCAGCAAGCCAGTGTGCGCCGCTACCCTTGATCTTGACGGCCACCTTGGAAACGAGGTGAGACGACAAGGCGATGAAGAAAGGCACTCTCGCATAGCAAGGCTGCGAAACGCACTCGCCAGCGCTCAGAGTAGGCTGGAAGCTCAGCACACGTTTGCGCGGCTTAGCGGATACGCGAAAGCGCGATTTAAGAACGAACGATAGCGGAATTAGGAAAGAAGATTCCTCTTTAAGATGGCCCGATCCCTAGTAACAGGATCGGGCCTTCCTTTGCCCGAAACCCTTGCTGAGTTTGCGTTTCAGGACACAGGCAAGGTATAATTAGAGTATATATTCAGCTCGCGCAGGAATATCTGCGCTAATCACCCCTGATGGGGTGAAGAGCTAATTTATTGTCCGAAAAGGAAATGAAACTGATCAGCATGCAGTGCATTGCTGAAGGGAGGGGAGTTTGCCCTCATGAAAGATATAATCCAAAAGCATCGCGATGCTGTGACAAAGCTTGGTTACTCTAAAGAGCAAGCCGAAGATGTTATCCACAGAGTTTCGGCGATAATGAATGCATTCATAGATGCCGCTTGGGGAGTCCATCCTGCTCAGTTGGGAACGAAACCAGAAAGTAAGAAAGTCCTTCTCCCAAAGGCTCAGTGTGATAAGCTGAGAACAAAGCAAAAACAACGTGGCGAAGAAGAAACCGCAGCGCCGCTGACGGAAGGATGAAGGATTCGATGAAAGGCAAGAATGGAAGCAGCAAAGCCGTAATTTATTGTCGTGTGTCAGACACCAAACAGACCACGCGCGGCACTGGCTTGCACTCTCAGGAAACACGGTGCCGTGAGTATGCCTCCTTCCGTGGCCATGACGTTGTTCAGGTGTTTACCGATGACGCATCCGGCGGCCTGATCAATCGCCCAGGCATGCAAGCTATGCTGTCGTTTCTTCGTCAGAACCGTCGCCAGCCGCATGTTGTGATCATCGACGATATCAGCCGCCTGGCCCGTGGCATTCAAGCCCATCTCGAACTTCGTGCAGCGATCAGCAAGGCGGGCGGTATCCTTGAATCCCCGACACTCGAATTCGGCGAAGACAGTGACAGCCAGCTCATTGAAAACCTGCTCGCTAGCGTTTCGCAGCACCAGCGCCAGAAGAACGGCGAACAAACTCTCAACCGCATGCGAGCGCGGGCGCTCAATGGCTACTGGGTCTTCCAAGCCCCCGTAGGATACAAGTACGAGCGTGTCAGTGGACAAGGAAAGGTTCTGCTTCCCGACGAGCCTTGCGCATCCATCCTGAGAGAGGCTTTGGAGGGATACGCCTGCGAGCGTTTCTCGACGCAGGCTGAAGTGAAACGCTTTCTCGAAGCGCAACCCGAATTTCCAAAGACGCCGCGCGGCGAGGTCACGAACCAACGGGTCAATGACTTTCTGACGCAGCCTCTCTACGCGGGACACTTGGAGCTTCCGAAATGGGATGTTTCCTTCCGTCCTGCAAAGCACGAGGGGCTTATCAGTCTTGAAACATTCAAGACCATTCAGAACCGTTTGAACGGCACCGCCCGTGTACCTGCGCGCAAAGACATAAGCCAAGATTTTCCGCTTCGCGGTTTCGTCCTATGCGGCTGCTGCGGGACGCCCCTTACTGCGAACTGGTCCAAGGGAAAGGCCGCTCACTACCCTTACTACCTCTGCCGCCAGAAGGACTGTGCAGCGAAGGGCAAGTCGATCCGCCGCGAGCTTGTTGAAGAAGAGTTTGAAGCGCTTCTAAAGGCGCTCAGACCATCAGCAGAGCTTTTCGAGTGGGCTTCGTCCTTGTTCCGTGACCTGTGGGATCAGCGTGCCAAGACGATGAAAGAACAAGGCAAGTCGGTGAAGGCCGAGCTTTCGCAGATCGAGCGCAAGATCGCTCAGCTTATGGATCGGCTTGTGGAAGCTGACAGCGAATCCGTTATCCGAGCCTATGAGAAGCGCATCGGTGATCTAGAAACGGATCGCATGATTATCCGCGAGCGGATCGAAAAATGCGGCACACCGCTGGCTACCTATGAGGAGACGTTCGAACACTCGATGACGTTTCTGGCAAACCCTTGGAAAATTTGGGAAAACGGCAGCATTGAGCACCGTCAAACGGTCCTCAAACTGGCCTTTGCAGACCAACTGGCGTATGACCGCGAAAGCGGTTTTCGAACACCAGAAATATCCTTACCATTCAAGATGTTAGGGGATATTTGCAGTGGAAATTTGGAAATGGCGCACCCGAGAGGATTCGAACCTCTGGCCTCTGCCTTCGGAGGGCAGCGCTCTATCCAGCTGAGCTACGGGTGCATCAGTGCCGTGACAGCGCTTAGCAGTGAGAATGTCTGCTTGCCAATCACTAATTTGCCAATCTCGCATTTTCCAAACATTGATTTTCTGGATGAGCGCTAATTTTATTTATCGGATTTTTCCTGTTTGGTCTTTTTAATCTTTTGAAATTTGCCCAGTCCGCATGACGCACCCTGATTGATCCGGCCTGCTGTGTTGTCCAGCACACGGATAATATCGACATTGCATAGTTGATTGGTAGATGTGCGATAGGAAAAAGCTTCTTCAAAGGCCAGTCCGCTGCATTTATTTGGCAATTTGTTGCGATAAATATCGCCATTGAGCATTTTGAAATCAATTGTCTGGTCATCAATAACATCGGTCGTGCGAATGCTGGAACGGCTGATGCAGCTCTGGGCCTCGCCGACTGTCTCAATGCTATGTTTGTCATCCTTAGACCGTTTCTCACCCGCATAGGCCCCAGCATATGTGATACCGGTTGCGGCCAAAAGGGAAGCGAAAAGGATAGGTGTGAATAGTTTCATGAGGTTTCTCCGCGACTTATGTGGTAACCCTGCAGCGTAAGAGTATAAAAATTCCAGATTTCTATACGCTGAACAGCCCGGACGCGGTGATCAGGGAGCGGGGGTTTTCTTTTTGAACCGGCACAAATCCGCAACCGGGCAGCGCCAGCATTCCGGCTTTCGTGCCTTGCAGATATATCGGCCATGCAGGATTAACCAATGGTGTGCATGCACGCGGAAAGGTGCCGGGGTTTGTTTCTCAAGTTTTTTCTCAACCGCCAGAACAGTCTTTCCCGGTGCCAGACCGGTGCGGTTCCCGACCCGAAAAATATGAGTGTCGACCGCAAAAGTTTCTGCACCAAAAGCACAGTTCATCACGACATTGGCTGTTTTTCGGCCAACACCGGGCAGCTTGGTAAGCTCATCTCGGTCAGCGGGAACCTGTCCGTCATAATCAGCGATTAACATTTCGGAGAGGGCGATGACATTTTTTGCTTTGGTATTGAACAGACCGATGGTTTTTATATGGTCTTTCAATCCGTCCAGACCCAATTCCACCATTTCCTGCGGTGTTTTTACTTGTTCAAACAGCGCCTTTGTGGCTTTGTTAACGCCAATGTCTGTGGACTGCGCCGATAAAGCAACGGCGACGACAAGCTGATAGACATTGCCATAGTTAAGTTCGGTTTCCGGTGAGGGATTGTCGGCTGCTAACCGAGAATAAAATTCGAAAATATCGTCTTTTTTCATCGGGTTTTATTTCAGGCCAAGCATATCGGCCATGTCATAGCGCCCCGGTTCTTGCTGCGTTAACCAAAGAGCGGCTTTCACAGCGCCGCGTGCAAAAATCATCCGGTTTTCAGCACGGTGGCCCAATTCTATACGCTCTTCATCTGTAGCCATTATTACCTGATGATCGCCGGCAACTGAACCCCCGCGCAGCGCGGCAAAACCGATAGCGCCCTTGGCACGCTTGCCGGTCTGTCCATCGCGGCCTCGCTCGCTATGTTCATTGAGGGCGATGCCGCGCCCCTGTGCAGCTGCTTCGCCCAATAGTAAAGCTGTTCCGGACGGGGCGTCGACCTTGTGCCGATGGTGCATTTCAACAATTTCGATATCCCAATCATCGCCCAGACGCGATGCGGCTTCCTTCACTAGCGCCGCCAGCATGTTGACGCCAAGCGAGGTATTGCCGGTTTGCAAGATCGCTATGTTTGCCGCGGCTTCGTCAATGGACCGATGGTCCGCAGGTTCAAGGCCGGTGGTGCCTATCAGCACTGGCTTTGCTGTGCTCGCACAAAGCTCCAGCCGTTGGCCCAATCCCTCTGGGGAAGAAAAATCAACCAGCACGTCACTTTTGTCGAGGAGTTTTTGCAGATCGTCATTCTGATCGACGCCACCAGCATGACTAAGGTCATCCCGCTCATCAATCGCGTTGACAAGGGCATGGCCCATACGGCCTTCGCTGCCGATAATTCCAATAGATGTCATAATTTCGTTTCCATAGGCTTGCATTATCTCGTGGAAGATGCTGGCATAGCGTATGCATGAAATAAACAATATAGTGATCTTGACCGGTGCGGGAATTAGTGCGGAAAGTGGTGTCGCCACCTTTCGCGGGCCCGATGGTCTATGGGAAGGACATAGGGTAGAGGATGTCGCGACGCCCGAAGCGTTTATGCGTAATCCTGCTCTGGTGCTGAAATTTTATGACGAACGCCGTGCAAGCCTGAAGGGAGTGCAGCCTAATGCTGCGCACAAGGCGTTGGCGCGGCTGGATGCTGAATGGGACGGTGATTTGTTACTGGTGACCCAAAATGTCGATGATCTGCATGATCGGGCGGGTTCGAAACGGCTGATCCATATGCACGGTGAGCTTTCAAGCGGCCTATGTCTTTCTTGCGGACAGCGATCGACTGTAACCGACGATTTTTCCAATGATCCAGCCTGTCCTCACTGTGACAAACGAACATTGCGGCCCGATATCGTCTGGTTTGGAGAAATGCCATATCAGATGGACAAGATTGAGCAGGCGTTGAAAAAATGTGATCTATTTGTGTCCATCGGCACATCGGGCGCAGTATATCCGGCGGCTGGTTTTGTGCAAACGGCACGACATTATGGCGCACAAACGCTGGAGATGAATCTCGATCCTTCGGACGGCAGTCTTTACTTTCACAAAAGCCGGATGGGCAAAGCAGGGGAGCTGGTCCCGGCGTGGGTCGATAATATTCTGGCGGATTGACGGCTATGCGCCCGTCTGGGCCCCACAGCTATTACATTCAGGGTCTTTAGGTAGATTGATACCGCGCATGGCAGGACGCAGACCGTCGAACAATTGTAGCTTGCCGGCTGGATCATCGCCAAATCCGGTGACAACGCGAATGGCTTCCATCGCCGCAAAGCTGCCCATCAGGCCGACCATTGCTCCCAATACGCCAACCTCGGAGCAATTATCGCAATCATCCGGGTCCAGAGCATCGCCGACGAAACAGCGATAACAGGGTTTGTCGGCTTCCCAACCGCGAAAGACACCAAGCTGTCCCTGAAATTGGCCAATCGCTGCGGATACAAGCGGGATGTGGTGGGCAAGCGAGAAATCGGACACCAATAGCCGGGTCTGATAATTGTCGGAGCCATCCAATATCGCGTCAAACTGCGTGAGAGAATGTTCGGAAAATATTGTGGCATCTCTAGAGAAGTTACTTGGAGTAAGCCTCTGATTAACGGTGTTTATTACTATATCCGGGTTAATCGCTAGCGCGGCTTTTTTGGCGACCTCTACTTTAGGCTGGCCTATATCATTGACGGTGAACAGAACCTGCCGCTGAAGATTGGATAAAGACACGACATCATCATCAACAATAGTCAGCGCGCCAATACCAGCGGCGGCAAGATATTGGATCGCCGGACAGCCGATACCACCGGCGCCAATGATCAGGATATGGGCGCCCAGTAATTTCTTTTGCCCAACCCCGCCAATATCTCTCAAGACAATGTGGCGGGCATAGCGTTCAAGCTGTTCGTCTGATAGTTCTGTCATTCAGGCCAGCGAAAATTCATCGTTGTTTTATACCATAGGGGTTCTGTGCCACTGGATTGCGGTCCCGCTTTCGGTCCATATTTGGCCAGATGGTTGGCCATGAATATTTCCAGTTCGCGGCAGCGGCTTTCTACCGGTACAATCCTTAGTATTTCTCCGTCCGGCGCGATTAACAGTGCGGCATGTATTTTTGCAAATACCCAGCGATCCACAACCGGAAGGTCACAAGCCGCTTTTTTGGCAGTCCGCTCCGCAGCGCGTTCATGTTGGGATGAGTAGCTGATAGGGCGAGAGAATTTGGCCGTTTCCAAAGCCTGATAATCTGTAGGGGCCTCTGGCGTTTCAGAAGCAGGTGCCAATGCCATCGCCATTGCTATAATAACATGGATCACCGTCATGCCTTTCGTATTATTCCAATCCGGTAATTATACACCGGTGGAGCCAAAACCGCCAGAACCGCGTATTGTTTGGTCCAGGTCCATGACTTCTACCAGATTTCCGCGCTGCACTGGCGCCACGACAATCTGGGCAATCCTGTCGCCGCGGGCAACCTCGAAATCTTCATCACCGTGATTGGCAAGTATTACCTTTATCTCTCCGCGATAATCACTGTCGATAGTGCCAGGCGTGTTCAGCACGGACACCCCTTTTTTTAGCGCCAGTCCAGAGCGGGGCCGGACCTGAACCTCAAAACCTTCGGGGATGGCAAAAGCAAAGCCCGTGCCGACAAGAGCGCGTTTCCCCGGCGCGATTGTTGTTGCTTCGCACGCGCGTATATCCATGCCGGCAGAACCGCTGGTTTCATAGCCGGGCAAAGGCAGGTCGCCAGCAGTTTCCAGCCGTTTTACGGCTATTTCAATAGGTTCAAACATTTGCTTCTCAAATCTCTTCAATAATTTTTGCTACCAGCCGCCGGGCCACTTCCGGCTTGGGCAAGCGTTCCCAGATTTCGGTGCCATCAGTGGTGACGATATGAACAGTGTTTTCCGTGCCGCCCATCACATCGCCGGATACATCATTCGCAATGATCCAGTCGCAACCTTTTTTGGCCAATTTGGCACGGGCATGTTCTTCAATCTTCTGGGTCTCTGCCGCAAATCCGATTAGCAGACCGGGGCGCTGTTCATGTGACGCGAGGCCAGCCAAAATATCGGGGTTCTCGGTCAGGTTGAGCGGCGCGGGCACGCCATCATCCTGCTTTTTGATCTTTTGATCCGCGCGTGTGTCAGCGCGCCAGTCTGCAACTGCTGCAACCATGATCGCAGCGTCAGCGGGCAGGGCGTCATGCACGGCGGTCCCCATTTCCAGCGCCGTTTCGACATCAATACGCATCACTCCGGCGGGAGTTGGCAGACTAACCGGTCCCGCGACCAACGTGACTTTTGCGCCCGCTTCGGCCGCTGCTCCGGCAATGGCAAATCCCTGACGCCCCGATGAGCGATTGGCAATGTAACGCACCGGATCAATCGGTTCATGCGTTGGCCCGGCAGTGACCAATATATGTTTGCCATGCAATGGCCGATGTTGGTCCGGAGCAAAAGCGGGCTGGCCATCCAAAGGGCTTGTGCCTGGCTTGCTCATGCTGGCCGAAATGGGCTTTTTGGTGTTGGCACCATCAAGATGATTTCTGATTTCCTCTAAGATTTCCGGTGGTTCCGGTAACCGGCCCGGACCATATTCTCCACATGCCATATCACCTTGGTCCGGCGACATTACACTGACTCCATCGCGGCGGAGTTGGTCAATATTGCGGCGGGTCGCCGGATGATCCCACATGCGAACATTCATCGCAGGCGCTGCGAGCACCTGTGTATCTGTTGCCAATAATAATGTGGTCGCCAGATCATCAGCGATACCGGCCACCATTTTGGCGAGAAGATTGGCAGTCGCCGGACAGACCACCACCAAATCGGCTTCACGCGACAATTGGATATGCCCCATTTCGGTTTCGTCTTTCAGCGACCAAAGCGTGGTATGTACTTCATTTTCCGACAATGCCGCCAGTGTCATCGGTGTGACAAATTGCGCTCCTGATTCGGTCAGTACGCAGCGCACCGTCATACCCGCCTTTTTAATCAAGCGGATAAGCTCGGACGCTTTATATGCCGCAATACCGCCGCCGATGATTAGCAGGATATGTTTGGGTTTATTTTTATCAGCTGGGCTCATCTCGGTCTGGCTCATATCAGCTAACTACCATCCAAACCGCGCCTGCACCAGCCGCAGCCGCAAGGATCGCGGTTCCGGCATATCGCCAAAATCCACCGTCTTTGCCGGATTCTCGTCGGGACCACATAAGATTTATCTCGGCCACCGGAGGCGGGGGAGGGGCGCCGCCCTTGCGTGGTAATTGCTGGTCGAGCCGCCGGACAATGTCGGGCAACATCAACAATGTGTCGAGATCATCGTTAATCCGGTCAGCAATAGCCGCCTCTGGCCCCAGTTCACCGCGAATCCAGTTTTTTATGTAGGGACCGCTAGCGTCCCACATATTGATGTCGGGATTTAAGTCGGTGGCTATGCCCTCGACCATCACCATAGTTTTTTGCAACAACAAAAGATGCGGCTGGGTTTCCATGTCAAAATCGCGGGTAATGGCGAACAGGCCGTCCAACATGTCACCGACAGACAATTCGCTTACCGGCTTGCCGCGCATGGGTTCACCCACAGCGCGCAGAGCAGTTGCGAATTCTTCCATATTGTGATGGTCGGGCACATATTGCGCTTCAAAATGGATCTCAGCGACCCGGCGATAATTGCCCGTGGTCAGTCCATAAAGAATTTCGGCCAGCCAAAAGCGCGCTTTTTTGTTGATCCGGCCCATAATGCCGAAATCAATTGCGACGATGGTGCCGTCCGGCTTTACGAACAAATTGCCCTGATGCATGTCGGCGTGGAAATAGCCCGCTTCGATTGCCTGCTTCAGGAAAGTGTTCACCAATCGGTTGGCAATATCTTTCAGGTCGTGCCCGGCGGCGATAAGGTCTTCGCGGCGCGAAATCTTTATCCCGTCAACCCAGTCGAGCGTCAGCACCCGGCCCGATGTGCGGTCCCAGTCTATCGCAGGCACTTCAAATCGCTCAACACTGGTCATATGTTCAGCTAGTTCAGACGCCGAGGCAGCTTCGCGGCGCAGATCAAGCTCACGCATTGTCCAGCGGCGGAAATTGGCGATGACCAATTGGGGACGCAATCGCTTGGCCTCTCCGCCAATCGCTTCCAGATGGGCCGCCGCCCATTCATAAGTTTCTATATCGGCGGTAAATTTTTTAATGATCCCGGGTCGCAGGACTTTGACGGCGACATCCCGGCCTTCCATAGTTGTGGCGCGGTGGACCTGTGCGATCGACGCAGCGCCTACAGGAACAGGATCAATAAAACTGTAAAGTTCTTCAACCGTCTTGCCAAGACTTGCTTCAATCTCTTGCCTGATCCCGTCGAATGGAACCGGGGGCAAATTGTCCTGGAGATGTAATAGATCGCGGGCGGCTTCTTCACCGATCAGATCAGGCCGCGTCGCCAAAGTCTGACCAAGTTTAATGGCTGCCGGGCCAATATCCTGTAAAGCCGCAGAATAGTTGGGCTTTTTGGGTTGTATGGTGCCCAGCCGCGCAATCCGCAACAAGCGACGGACTTGCGGCGGTGTTGCCTTATGATTTTCTATGTCCCGTAATGCGCCATGTTTGGCGAGGGTGCGGCCCCATTTGAGCAGCCGAAAGATATGGGTTCTGGATGATGTCATGTCGAATAGTTGCTCAGGTTTTCCAGCCGCTATGAATAGCGACCAGTCCGCCCATCATCGGTTCGACCTTGGTCTGGGAAAAACCGGCATTTTCAATCATCGCGCGAAATGTTTCCATCGGCGGGAAACGATCAATCGATTCGGCAAGATAACGATAGCTGTCTTCATCTCCAGCAACGGTTTTACCGATTTTAGGTAATATGCGATGCGAGTAAAAATCATAAACTTTGTCAAATCCGGGCCACAGGGTCTTGGAAAACTCCATGCAGTAGAACCGTCCGCCATATCGTAATACGCGATAGGCTTCCGCCAATGCTTTTTCTATATGGGTGACATTGCGGATACCGAACACAATCGTATAGGCATCGAAATGGGCGTCGGGAAAGTTCAGCTTTTCGGCGTTTTGCTCGCTCCAGACCAGCCGCCCTTCGCCTCTCTTGATGGCGCGGTCCAACCCTTCGGACAGCATGTCGGGGTTGATATCGGCAACCGTGATATTAGCCCCGCTATCAACCATACGAAACGCAATGTCACCAGTACCGCCCGCCATGTCGAGAATCTCTTCGCCTTCTCGTGGCTTGACCCTACGGACAAAGCGATCCTTCCACAAACGGTGTGTGCCCGCGCTCATCGCATCGTTCATCACATCATATTTGCTGGCGACGCTTGAAAAAACCTGACCGACCCGGCCAATTTTTTCGTTTTCGTCTATCTCTTCATAGCCGAAGGATACTGTTTTACTGTCGATCATATTTTGCCGATCATATACTGCCAAATCATATTCTGGTGGCTTACGCCCAAGGAATTGCCCGCTCGTAATTTATAGTAAGCGGGTTTTCGAGGATAAGCATTAGACGACGCTTGGCAGCACTGCAATCACCCTGTAGCTGTTGCACTATATAAGATTTATCAGACGATCCTGCATTTTTTTGAGGGGCATCATGCCAGAACTACCGGAAGTTGAAACGACTGTAGCGGGTTTGCGTCCGGTGCTGGAAGGAAAAAAACTGACAGTAGTCGAGCCGCGTCGTCCTGATTTGCGCCGTCCGATACCGACAGATCTGCGCCAGCGGATGACTGGTGCTCGCGTTACGCAGTTGACGCGGCGCGCCAAATACGGACTGATCGAGACAGACCGCAATGATGTGATGATTTTTCATCTTGGCATGTCTGGACGCTGGCGGATTGATCCGTCGGAGCTGGAAAAACATGATCATCTGCTGCTTGAAACAGAAGATAACCGGCGTCTTGTGCTGAACGATCCGCGCCGGTTTGGTTCACTTGATCTGGTCCGGGTGCAGGATCTTGACGATTTTCCCGCCTTTGCAAAAATGGGGCCCGAGCCGCTAAGTGATGATTTTAATGGGACTTATCTTAAGGCGGTGACAAAGGACCGGAAGGCACCGATTAAACAGGTTTTGCTGGACCAGCGCACGGTAGCGGGACTCGGCAATATTTATGTTTGTGAAGCGCTTTTTTTGGCTGGAATTGATCCGGCTGGGATGAGCGGAGGAATATCAAAGCTGCGCTATGACAAGTTGGCCACGGCGATCAAACAGGTTCTACTATCAGCGATAGCAGCCGGTGGCTCTTCGTTGCGTGACTATGCAAGGCCGGATGGCGAACTGGGTTATTTCTCGAAGCAATGGCTTGTTTATGGCCGTGAGGGGGAGGAATGTGTGTGCGGGGCGCCCGTCATACGCAAAGTGGATAGCGGCCGATCAACCTTTTACTGCAAAAAATGCCAGAGCTGATGGGCGCATCAGGATAAAGCGCGTATAAGGTCCAAATCCGAGGTTGACGAGAATCGCCAACAAAGCTAAAGACCGCCGACTTAAGCCGGAGTTGCAATTGTGACGCATGGCTATTCAGCATTTCAGTTTTTGAGGAAATTTCATGGCTAATACGCCGCAAGCAAAGAAACGTATCCGTCGTAACGCGCACCGCACGGTCATTAACAAAAACCGCGTGAGCCAGATTCGCACAAAGATTAAGTCCGTTGAGGCGGCTTTGGAAGCGGGCGATAAAGCTGCTGCAACGACTGCTCTTGCTGCTGTTCAGCCAGAATTGGCGCGCGGTGTAGCACGCGGTGTATTCCACAAAAATACCGCTTCACGGAAATTCAGCCGTTTGACGAAACGAGTCGCTGCCCTCGCGTAAGCGGCTTTGGATTTATGTTCCGGAAGTATCCGGAACATAGAATTACCCCAAAAGTATCACCCGCCCGGTTTTCTGGCGGGTTTTCTTTTGCTCGAATCGCGTTTAAAATCTCAGATCATCTGATCAAGCGGTCAGAATCAGATTATCATCAGCCCGCTGCGACGGACCATCTCGAAATATCCGACCATCCCTGCGGTTGCCTCATCGCTGAGTTCGATAAATATGCGGCGACCATCCCGGTCATCGGCCTTGCGTAGAAAAATATTTTCCTCTGTCATGGTTTTAATCCAGCGTAATGCAGTTGTCGGCGGCACGTTGGCTGCGATGCAAAGGCTGGATACAGCGACCTGAATGCCCTCTAGCTGTGCGGCTAATAGATCAAGCAGCATATCCCATGCAGGATCAGCGAAAAGTTCGGCATCAAAATACTGATCCCGCAGTCGCCGGGCTTTAATAAGGCCACGCACTTCTTCAGCCGATATAGGGCGCGACGGACTCTCGTTCACCAGGGCGATTGACGCTGTATCATCATGGTTCTGAACGGATTTCTCTGCATGATTAGCGTCCGATGATGGCATCGTGATATAGTCGGCCGAAGGAGCGTGCACATGGGGACCCGAAGCAGGCTGGCCCATGGGTTCCTGAAACGGATTATCAATCAATGGTCTTTCACCTTGAGGGTGCTCCGCCCCGGATAATTTTACCAAAGCTCTGGCAATACGCTCTACATCAATTGATATTTTTTTTAGGTCTGACAGATCAATTTTATCGCGGTCCGTGAACAGGCTATTGCCCGACTGGCTGGTGCGATGTTCCAATGTGACAAAGAGTTCGGCTACATTATCGCTCAATAGATGTTCGACATGTGAATATTGTACCGAAGCCAAGATATTATCGAGCAGGTTCAGATTAGTGCGAATCAATAAAGGCAGGCTTAATGCTTCACAGAATCGCTCAGCTCTGCCCAGCGCTTCTTGCTGGTGGCTGTCCCAGCGTGTGACCTGAATGATGACGGCAGCGATATTCATTCGCTGGTTGAGGTCACGATCCGTGCAATCCAAGGACAAAGCCGTCCATCGCCCGCCGACCAGCTCAATAGCGTGGGTAAAAAGAGCGCGAAGTTGCTGGTCATCACAGATTAATAATATCTGCCCGCCCCACATGTTGTCCTCGACCGGCCCATCTCTATTGGTCTGGCCCATATTCGTCTCGTTCATGTTGGTAAAATCCATGTCGGTGACATTCTCTTCCATATAATTTGACGATATTGTCTCGCACATTTCACCTAACATCATGACTGTCCTTTTATCAAATAATATCAACTACTTCCTGTCTAGCAATCAGGCAGGGATATGTCCGGCTAGTGGGGAAAGTAGAGGAAAGTCGAACCGATCCTGATCCTTTTCGGAGGCAATTTATCTGTGGTTAAGAGGCGTAATGAATAGCCTGGGTCGATAAGGCTTTGTTATTAGGGGAGTTACAGTTTAGTTTTGATCACAGACCGGACATGGTGACTGTCAAAAATTCAATATCCAGATTGGATGTATTGCCGACGAGCTGCCCTTAATTGTCGTTCAATGGTGGTTCAGTATGAATATATTACTATATCGCCAATATATAGGCCAAGCATACCGGATTACGCCCGGAAATAGTAAAGGCCGGAAGTTAGTAAAGGAATAAAGATGACATTGTCCCCGCTCAAAGGTCAAAAAAGCCTTAAATTGACGATTCTAGCACCGCTTGCTTTTCTGGCGCTTGGCGCATGTGCTTCGCCTTTCCGCGCGGATGTACAGCGTTTTGAAGCCCTGCCAGTGCCGCAGGGGCAAAGCTTTGTCGTGGTTGCTTCCGATCCGGAACTATCCGGCGGTCTGGAGTTTTCCCAATATGCGGCGCTCGTAGAACAGCGGTTGGCCGATTTAGGATATACGCGCAGCGATAACCCCGATACGGCGCAATTGATTGTCAGCATGGATTACGGAATTGATCAGGGCCATGAAAAAGTCGTGACAGACTATGATCCCTTTTATGCAAGAAGCTTCTACGGGCCTCGTGGCTTTTATGGTCGCCATCGTTATCGTTATGGTTTCCATGATCCGTTCCTGTTCGGAGGCTATGGGTTCTCCGGCTATGGTAATGTACGCAGCTTTACTGTGTTCACTACAGCCCTGGATTTGAAAATTGACCGGAAGGTCGATGGCGAACGTCTGTTCGAAGGCACGGCAGAAGCCAAGTCTCGGTCAAAAAATCTGACCTATCTGGTGCCCAATCTTGTCGAAGCAATGTTTACCAACTTCCCGGGAAACAGCGGCGAGCGGGTTCGTATTTCTGTTGCTCCTGAAAAGAAATAAAGGGCCGCTACAGGCCACAAATTTCGCTAGCTACAAATGTTAAACACACCAGCATCTTTGCATATGCGCTAATGATGCTTGTGGCAGGGTGCTTTTATTATATCCGCAGACCCAGTGGGCAGCCGGGATAGCACTCTGTTGCTTTAGCTTTCAAGCTGGCGCAGCAGCATCCGGACGTCGTTATCCATTTCCGTATCTTCGCCGCGTAATTGTTCGACGAGTTTGACGGCGTGGATAACCGTGCTGTGATCCCGGCCACCAAATTTCCGGCCAATTTCCGGATAGCTGCGCGGGGTCATGACTTTGGCGAGATACATCGCAACCTGACGTGGGCGGGCGACGGCGCGGGCACGGCGTTTTGACGACATCTCATTGCGGTCAAGCCGATAATATTCACACACCGTGCGCTGAATCTCGTCAATCGTAATCCGGCGGCGACATGCGCTTAATATATCGGACAGTTGTTCTTCGGCCAGTTCTTTCGTGATCGGGCGTCCGGTTAGCTGTGAATAGGCGAGCAGCTTGTTGAGGCCGCCTTCCAGCTCACGCAGGTTGCGACTGATCGTGCGGGCCAGAAACTCGACGACATCTGCCGGAACGTCCTGATGCGGCAGGCTGGCAATGCGGTGCTGTAGAATGTCGCGGCGCAGTTCAAGGCCGGCCGATTGTATATCCGCAACCAGTCCCATGGACAGCCGTGACAACAATCGCTGATCTACGCCGTCTAATGCTTGTGGCGGGCGATCTGCGGCTACGACGACACGTTTGCCGCGGCTGATGAGTGAATCGACGGTGTGAAGAAATTCTTCCTGAGTGGAATTTTTGCCAACGATGAATTGAATATCGTCAATCATCAAAAGATCCGCTTCACGCAGAGCCGCTTTGAACTCCATCGCCTCGTTACGTCGCATGGCGGAGACAAATTCTATCATGAACCGTTCGGCAGACATATAGATGATTTTTGCATCCGGAAACTCGGCGCGATAGGCATGGCCAATCGCATGCATCAAATGGGTCTTGCCCTGACCAGTAGAGGATTGGAGATATAGCGGACTGAACAACGGTTTTTCCGCAGAGGCCATGCGTTGTGACGCATTAAGCGCCAAAACATTGCTATGCCCGGCAATAAATTCGTCAAAAGTCATACGCGGATCAAGCTCTAGACGGAAACTCCCGGATGAACCTGGCAGACTTTTCGGCGCCATATTATCCTGAATCGCGGCGGCGTTGCTTTTTTTAACCTCTGCGATTCGGGCACTGCCTGCTTTGGCAGAAAAAATAATGGTTTTTACATCGCCTGAGTGGCTCTTCCAGGCCAGCGTCAGACGCTCTGAATAGCGTTCGCGCACCCAATTAGCGGCAAATTCCGACGGCAGTATGACCTGTAACTCACCGGTGGCCGAATCGAATCGGGATAGTTTGATCGGCTTGATCCACTGACCGAAGATCTGTGCGCCAAGGTCGCGGCGAAGTCCGGCACAGATGGTGCGCCACGTATCCGTCAGTTGCGGATCGAGATCATCTCCCGATTTCCGAACATCACCGTTCGTCGCTGCCCTTATAGTTGGACTGACGCCTATATTTTTCGATTCTTGAACCACAAACATCCCCCGAATATTTCAACCCATCAGATACTACGTCACCGCATATCATTCAGGAACTTTACAGCATTTTCCACTGAACCCCCCAGCCAGGGGAATCACAGGGCACAGAAATTCATGTTGAAATCACGACCCCAACGATGTCATTTTCAATGCAACATAGGCTCGAACATTTGCACTCACAGCCATCAATTGTTGCCACATTGATAGTCGCGCCTCAGTGAGTTGGGCAAGCCTGTCAGTGTAAAAAAAATGAAATAATTAGATTGACAGCAGCAACTCACGAGAAACCCGTTGAAACCAATTAACCTACTGTAATTTAATAATAATTATCTGTGGATAGTCCGGCACAAGCTGCGAATCGCGGAGGTTCCGTGGATTTTCAAAAAGCGGATAAAATTTGCTTATGGAGACACCCCGAAACGGGCTTGATTAGTAAAATATGCAAAAGCTTGTGGAAAGATGCTTGCCAAACCCTCTATGATTTGGCAATGGCCCCGAACGCTTCAGGGGATAGACCCCCGGGAAGGGCGATTAGCTCAGTTGGTAGAGCGCTTCGTTTACACCGAAGATGTCGGCAGTTCGAGCCTGTCATCGCCCACCATTTTTCAAGAATATATCTGCATCACGCGTAATAGCGGATATGCCTTCCGGTCAGACATTATTCGCCCTTGGGATATACCACTTTGTTCTGTGCCGTTTTTTGCGCGCCAGGTGTTGGCTTGGCAGCATCAGTACGGCCTGGCGCCATCAGATGGTCAACCGGATAGTCGTTCAATAACAGATAGTCGGTAATGATACGGCGATGACAGCGCCACCAGACCGCTTCGGCACACATGATCGCCAGACGTCGTTCTTTGCCCAGTTGAACCAGTGCATCAAATGCCGCGCCGAATTTTCCGCCGAGCGCATAATCGGCATAATTATGGAAGCTTTGTACCCGCCACATGGCGTTAACCTCGCTCTCCACGTCCGGTTGTTTGGGCCGTCGCCCACCCAGGGCCGGACAATGGTGATAGGCTATTTGTATAGGCTTAAGATCGTCGGGCAAACTGTCGGTATTAAATTGCGGATTGGTGCGTGATTTGGGAAACGAGCGGACATCGACAAGCATTCCCACGCGTGCCGAACGCAGCATTTCCAGAAATTCGTCAAGTGGACGGTTTGAATGACCGATAGTTGTAAATTGTGCAGTCATTAAAAAAACTATCAATCAATTTTGGTCAGCGCATCTTCTTTGTGAGCGGCGATGTGATCGGTCTTGTCGCTCTCTATCTCATATTGCGGTTCGTCTTTGGATGCGCGCCGCTGGTGCCCTTTATATTTGAAATCGCTTTCGTGTATTTTCGTGATAGTGCCACTGACCCTACCAGCTTCCGAGTTCCAGCTGACATGATCACCTTTCGAAAATTTTGCCATGGTAGCTCCTTGTCCGTGCAATTTCGCGATGACCTTAAAAAGTGCGTTAGGGAAGAGTTCTCGAGCTTCGAGTAGCCGAAGACTCGCCCGGTTAGTGCACCTTTTTTTTCCAACATCCTTTCCTCGCTTGAGGGCATTGATGATGGCGTGTTTCTATTAAACACCTGATCGGCAATTTCGTTCCCGCGCAACAATGCACGCCCGAGAGAGCTATGGAGTTGCTAGATATTCAGCCACAGGCCCAGTGGATAATCAAACCTCTTGGAGCATAGCCCGATTTAGCCAATCACCGGTCACTTTCCCAAGCGGGTTGTTCGATGGTGATAAAGTCGCGGATTTCGTTTGATTGTGGACCAAGGGTAAGCGGGTTTTTGACACCGGGCATAACGCATACATCGAATAATTCCGTGATTGCGCCATCCAGACGTAGCCATTGCACAACATCGCCGGTAGCCAGTGAGATCACTTGAACGCCGCACCATGCGTCGGCATCTTTGGTTTTTAGGGCCTCGTCGAGCGCGAGCCCTTCAAACCGGCCATGGCGCGGTTTCGACAAAGCAACAATTGCGTAACCGTTATGGAAAGCAAGCCCGCGCAGAAAGCCGGGGCAAAACGTGAAAGGCACGAATTTGCGTTTCTTTTGATCAATCCAGCCGAGTTCACCGGAGCCCGAATTAAGCACCCACAGTTTGCCATCATGCCAGCGCGGAGAATGCGGCATGGATAAACCTTCTGCGACAATTTCGTCATTTTCAATATCAATAATCAGGCCGCCATCATGCCTGCGATCGCGCCAGCCATCAACTACGTCGGATTTGCATACCGCAGTGACATAACGGGGCTCTCCATCCACCATCGCCAGACCATTTAGATGGCAACGATCTTCGGGCGCGAGTTTTGAAATGAATGGAGGTTTCCAGATCGGTTTAAAACTATGTGTCAGGCTGGGTTCGCACAAACAGGAATAACGTGTGTTAATAAATACTATTTTGCCGTTTTTACGTACGCCGACTTCGTGAAAGTCAATATTGCCAAGCGTTTGGAAATTGCGCGGAACATAAACCTTGTCATGCACCTCGTTAGCGATCTGCCCGGGAGCAAGCACATTTTCCAACCGGACCAACTGGGTGAGAGTGCCGAGATAAATCCGGTTCGCGTCAGCCGTGATACCCATTGCCTGGGGGTAAGCGGCTTCGTGCAGAGCAAGTTTATTATCAGACCCATGCCCGATCAAATATAAATAGCCTGATTGATAGGACGTCAGCGCGAGAGAAATATTCTGTGATTTCAGAAATCCCGCTAGACCGGCAGAGAAAGTAAGGTCGTTACGCGGAGTCTGGACTGGCGGCGCAGTATTTTGTTGCTTAGCGGTTTCTGTAGTGGATTGCTTGGCGGAGCCCTTCTGGTTGGGCGCCTTTGTCTTACTTTTTGTGATGTCAGTCATCGGGCTGGGTTAACTCCGTTCTAATAAGTCCGCAAGCCCTCTTCAGGGTTATTCGTAGATCGTTCGTGCAACTATTAAACTATATTCATTCAATAGCTTGCGCCTTTGGGCTAAGCAACGCGTGAATTATATAGAGTAAGAATATGAGAACACCTACAATATATTTATATTGGATGGTTTATCACTTGAATTTGGTTTGCCACTAATGCTTACATGGAAAGGTAAAGCGATCTGTGATAATTATCACACTGGCTGCTTGTGGTAATTATCACTATTTTTCAATACCCTTGAGATGGCTTGACATGTGTGTGGCGGCTATGTCACAGGTTACTCTATTCTTAAGCCATAACTATCCTCTGGAGAGTATATAGTGATTAAACTTTTTCAAAATTCCGATTTGTATGACAGTGTAAAAGACGTGCTTTCGGCCCGCCACAATTCTCGCGGCGGTCTTTCTCGTCAAAATCGAAATTTGCTGATCGCTGCGTCCGCAGGTGCAATGGCCTTGGTGATCCCTGGTGTCGCTCAGGCGCAGGCTCTGCCGGCGGGATGTTTCCCGGGCACGGCTACCGCAGGTGCAACGGTTACCTGTATCGGAACGCCTCCGGTAGATATGGCTCCAATCCAGACCAATGTGGATGATTTAACCATTACTGTCGGGGATGCTGCTACGGCTACGACTGTCCGTAACAATGCTGGTGATGCAATTAGTATGACCGGCGCTAATGGTCCGCTTTCGCTGAATATCGTGAATCCGAATTCACAGGCTATTGGTTCCGGCAATGGTGTGTACTTAGTCGTAAATGGCGGTACTGGAGATATTACGATAAGTTCTGAAGGCAATATTGTCGGTGGCGATAACGGTATTACTGCCGCTAATTATGGTGCAGGGCAAATTTCGGTGGTCAGCGCGGACGTTAGTGCAGTGGGATATGCTGGAATCAGCGCGCTGTCCAGTGGTGGCGGCATCAGTATCGACAGTAGCGCTGGCACGGTAGCGGGCGGCGATTACGGCATAATTGCAGAAGACGCTGGCGCGGGTACGGTTTCCATTACAAGTGCTGGTGTTTCAGGTACTGATATCGGAATCAAGGCTACATCAGACGGTGATGTGATTGTTGACAGCAGTGCCGGCGCGGTAACGGGTAATGACTTTGGTATTCAGGTCAGATCCAATGGCAATGGCAATGTTTCGGTTGTTAGTGCCAATGTTACAGGGGTCAGTGGGGATGGTATTTCTGCTATTTCTACGGGTGGCAATGTCAGTATTAATAGCACGGCAGGTACAGTAACGGGTAGAGATCTGGGTATATATGCTGTGGCCAATGGTCCCGGCGGCCTTTCGATTACCAGTGCAGATGTACAGGGTCTTGGCACTGGCGGTATTATTGCTATTTCTACAGCTGGTGGCCTCGATATAGATAGCAGTGCTGGTTCGGTGTCGGGTGGCAATGTAGGGGTTTATGCCAGAGGCGTAGGTGCGGGATCACCAATCTCGATTACTACAGCAGATGTAACGGGCACAAGTTCTGATGGCATTGTTGCAATATCCGGCGGAGGCGGTCTAACCATTGATAGTAGCGCCGGCGATGTGTCGGGTGGTAATGTCGGTATCTATGCCGGTGATTACGGTAATGGTGTAATTTCAGTTACTAGTGCTAATGTATCGGGTGGTGATGTTGGTATTCGCGCTTCCTCTGGTGGCGGCGATATAAACATTGATAGCAGTGCTGGTACCGTAGCGGGCGGTGATGTCGGGGTTGTTGCTTATGCTGCGGGTGCTGGAGCAATCTCGGTCACTAGCGCTGATGTTACAGGTGTGAACAATGCTGGGATTATTGCGGTTACGCAAGATGGCACGGCAACGATTGCGCTGGAACCGGGAGCTACAGTCTCTGGTGGGGGGACTTCTGCCGGCATTGAAGTGTCATCAACCGGGGCAGCAGCCGATCTGACTGTAGCGGGCGATGGTACGGCTACAGTAACGGGCGGCGGCGATGGGATAGTGCTAAGCACCAACGGCGCAGATATTAATGTTGGTCCATTGGGCAGTGTCACGGGCAATGCCGGTGATGGCATCAATGCAGATTCCGATGGCGGCGCGATTTCTATCACTGGCGTTGGCGCAGCGACAGGAACCGGCGGTACAGGTATCAAGGCGATTAGCACCGGAACCGGTGTTAGCGGCGATATTTCTATTCAGGGCAGCGGCCTTTCCGGTGGCATTTCCGGTACAGGAACTCCCGGCATCACGCCTGGAACCTTTGGTGATGGTAGCGGGATTTACGCGAGCGCCGAAGGCGGCACCGGCCAGATCAATATTGGCGGAACGAGTGCAATCGGTGATGTCAGCAGCACGAATAATTCTGGTATATTTGCCCGTACAGCAGGTGGTGGTATCACCATTGACAGCAGTGGCGGAACGACCTCTGGCTATACTTCCGGCATTGACGCTGAAGATACCGGCGCAGGTTCCATATCGGTCACAACTGCGGACGTTTCGGGTGTGGATGTTGGTATAGTTGCCCGTACAGCAGGTGGTGATATCACCATTGACAGCAGTGCAGGTGCAGTCAGTGGTTACTATTATGGTATTGTTGCTTCTACCCCTGGTGCTGGCGCGATTTCGGTTACCAGCGGTGATGTTTCGGGCGATTATTATGCTGGTATCGCCGCGTTCTCATCCGGCGGCGGTGTAAGTGTTGACAGCAGCGCCGGCTCTGTTTCGAGTATCTATGGTGATGGTATTTATGCCTCTGATTTCGCTGGTGGTGCGATTTCGGTTACCAGCGCAGATGTCTCTGGTGATCGCCATGGAATTTACACCTATTCTAACGGCGGCGGTATAAGTATTGACAGTAGTGCAGGCACGGTATCGGGCGCATCTCAAGATGGTATTTCTGCAGTTGATTTCGGCGGCGGTGCAATCTCTGTCACAAGCGCAGATGTATCCGGTGATGACGCAGGTATTTATACATATGCCAATGGTGGCGACGTGTCTGTCGACAGTAGTGCGGGCGCGGTGAGTGGCACCGATCATGGCATTTACGCGAAGACTTCGGGTACCGGAGTAATTTCCGTCACCAGCGCTGATGTTTCGTCTGCTAGCGGGCCGGGAGTGTTCACCCGTACGGCTGACGGCACGACCACAATTGCTCTGGAACCGGGGGCTACAGTCTCGGGCGGAGGTGCCTCTGCCGGAATTGATGCGTCATCAACCGGAGCAGCAGCCGATCTGACTGTAGCGGGCGATGGTACGGCTAGTGTAACGGGCGGCGGCGATGGGATAGTGCTAAGCACCAACGGCGCAGATATTAATGTTGGTCCATTGGGCAGTGTCACGGGCAATGCCGGTGACGGCATCAATGCAGATTCTGATGGCGGCGCGATTTCTATCACTGGCGTTGGCGCAGCGACAGGAACCGGCGGTACAGGTATCAAGGCGATTAGCACCGGAACCGGTGTTAGCGGCGATATTTCTATTCAGGGCAGCGGCCTTGCCGGTGGCATTTCCGGTACAGGAACACCCGGCATCACGCCTGGAACCTTTGGTGATGGTAGCGGGATTTACGCGAGCGCCGAAGGCGGCACCGGCCAGATCAATATTGGCGGAACGAGTGCAATGGGTGATGTCAGCAGCACGAATAATTCTGGTATATTTGCCCGTACAGCAGGTGGTGGTATCACCATTGACAGCAGTGGCGGAACGACCTCTGGCTATACTTCCGGCATTGACGCTGTGGATTCTGGCGTAGGTGCTGTCTCGGTCACAACTGCAGATGTTTCGGCAAATGATACTGGCATTTTAGCACGCAGTTCAGGCGGCGATGTCAGCGTTGACAGTAGCGCAGGCACAGTCAATGGCGGCGATATAGGTATCGTTGCCAGGACCACTGGCACTGGTGCGGTTTCGGTCATCAGCGGCGATGTTTCAGGTAATAGTTATGCTGGCATCGGGGCTACCGCAGCTGGCGGCGGCGTGAGTGTCGACAGCAGCGGAGGAAGTGTTACTTCAAATGGTGGTGTCGGTATTTTTGTACTGGATACCGGCGGTGGTGCAGTTTCCATAACAAGTGCAGATGTGTCCGGCGATGACTTTGGTATTTATGCCGGAGCCAACGGCGGCGGCGTAAGTATTGATAGCAGTGCAGGTTCTGTATCAAGTGCCACAAGCGATGGCATTGTTGCTGTGGACAATGGCACCGGTGCGATTTCTATCATTAGCGCAGATGTGTCCGCTGACGACTATGGTATTTATGCCTATGCCAATGGCGGCGGGGTGAGTGTTGATAGCAGTGCAGGCTCTGTATCAAGTGCCACAAGCGACGGCATTTTTGCATCGGATACCGGCGGCGGCGCAGTTTCCGTCACAAGTGCAGATGTGTCCGCTAACGACTATGGTATTTATGCTTATGCCAATGGCGGCGGCGTGAGTGTTGATAGCAGTGCAGGCTCTGTATCAAGTGCCACAAGCGACGGTATTGTTGCATTGGATATCAACGGCGGTGCAGTTTCCGTTGCAAGTGCAGATGTGTCTGGTGATAACTATGGTATATATGCCTATGCCAATGGTGGCGGTATTAGTATCGATAGTAGCGCCGGTTCTGTTTCGGGTGCTTCTCGCGAAGGTATCTTTGCCAGAGATAACGGCGGGGGTGCAGTTTCCGTCACAAGTGGTAATGTTACAAGTGTAGTGCCTGCCATTTCAGTGACGACCACGGGCGCCGGTCAAATTAATATCGATACCCTTGGTGATGTTACTTCAACCGGAGACGCTGCCATTTTTGCCCTCGCGGATAGCGGTGATACATTTATCACCACCGCGCAAGGCACGACGATTAACGGTGCTACCGATGGTATCGCGGTTCGAAATAACGGAGCGGCGACGATTGACAATGGCGGCACAATTCTCGCCGGTAACTTTGCAGTTCGTGCGCAAAATGCTGCCACGGGGCCCATTACCCTCAACAATAGCGGCGTTATCAATGGCCGTGTCTCGCTCAGCAGTATGGACGATACGTTCAACAATAGCGGTATCTTCAATGCTGTAGGCAATAGTGACTTTGGCACGGGCGCGGATATGTTCTCCAACAGCGGGCAGGTAATTGTCTCTGGCCAGGTAACGCTTGCCGGGCTGGAACAGTTCGACAATAACGGCCTTGTCACGATGACTGACGGCGTGGCTACTGGCGCACTGATATTGCCGGGAGATTATTCCGGTAACGGGCAACTGGGAGTCGATGTCAATTTTGACGGCCTTGGTTCAAGTGACCAGTTAATTGTTGGTGGCGCCGTATCCGGTAACACATCCATCATCGTGAACGACAGCAGCACGACATTGGCCCTTGGGCAAGAAGTGGTGATCGTTGATGCTGGCACTGGATCGGTATCAAATGCCTTTACGCTGGGCGATGTCCAGCCTATGCCATCCTTCTTTACATATGGCCTGGCCTATGACGGAGTGAATGAGAACTTCGTGCTTAGAAGAGATGTCGGTGCAGCTGTATTCCAGACGGGCAAATTTGTCGAAGGCGCACAGTCGTTATGGTATCGCTCAGCTGATGCCTGGGCAGCGCATCTAACAGAGCGTCGGGACAATAAGGGCATGGAGACAGGTCGTTTCTGGATGCAGCTTATTGGCGGTAAAGCCCAGCGTGATGAACTCTATAATTATACGGCAGGAAGCTATTCCCAGAATGTTGGCCTGGATTACCAGCAAGACTATTTCGGGATGCAGATTGGCTATGATTTTGGAAACGGAGTTCACGGTGATGGTATGACCTTCGGTTTGACCGCAGGTTACATCAACTCGAATCTTGGCTTTGACGGAACATCAGATGGCGCAAATTACGATGTATTCAACATCGGTGCCTCGGCTGGTTGGGAGTCGGGTGGAGCCTTCATCAATGCTCTAGCCAAAGTTGACTTTGTGGATGCCAAGCTGAAAGGGCGCACCGCTGGCTATAGTGAGTCAGTCAATGGAACGACTTTCGGTGTTCGCGGTGAGGCTGGATATAAAGCGAACCTTGGTTCGTTCTTTATCGAGCCTTCGGTGAGCCTCGAGTATCAACAGGCAGATCTGGATGATTTCACGACTGCAACCGCGCAGATCGACTATGATAAATTCGATGGTCTTCGCGGTATTGGAGGCGTTCGTCTGGGCGGAGCCAGTGACCTGTCAAAAGGTAGCCGTATCACATATTATGTCGGTGGCTATGCAGTGCATGACTTCATTGATGCTGATAATAATACCAACTTCACATATGGCGGGTCTACGATCACCTTCGGTAATAAGCGCATGAAGACTTATGGCCGCCTGAAAGCCGGTATTGATATTGCTACGGTTAGCGGAGTGTCAGGCTTCATCGAAGGCAATGCCGATATAAGTGATGAATATGACAGCTATGGTGGCCGTGTCGGTCTGAAGTTCGGCTTCTAAAACAACTATGAAGGACGGGGGTGTTCAGCGCCATTGGCGCGGAGCACTCCCGCCCCGTCTTTCTGTATCGAATCCCTATTTCCGGATAAGCCATTTTCTCCGGCTAAAATGCTTGTCCTTTGATAAACCTAGGACTGTTTCTGACGTTCAAAGAGGATCGCTTCGGTAATCCATGGTTACTCATGTCGCCAAAGATTGATTATCGGATCACCCAGAACCGTTTATCCAAAGATAGTTCCGTTGAATATCACCATCTTGTGACATTGGCGTCGACCAAAATGCCCTACCTCTTGACCAAATCGGCCTGCAAGCTATAGCCAGCAGCAGAGTTTCCTGAATGTCGTCTTAAAAGACGCTCGGCGGCTTTAACTGCCAACAAGCTCTATGAAGTTGTTACGACATTGATATAGATCAATGCGATTGATAGTAATTTTTTGCACCTCATGCGATGCTGAGGATAGCTTTATAACCTGTCCGAACAGGGAAGGACATTATGGATAAGCTTTTGTTGAAGGTCGGCGCTTGGCTGGCTGTAATTTTGCTCGCATTCATTGCGATGGTTTTGGCGGTTGATTCCGGTTTTGCTGTGCATATGGGTATTATTGCTCTGGCCGCTGCTATGGTTCTTTGGGTAACCATCAGTAAAGCTGATTATGCGGCAATAGGACGCGGAATATTAAAAGCACCTGCCGATCCGGGTGTTTATGATGATGATCCGATCCGCTGGGGTGTGATTGCTACGATTTTCTGGGGCATTGTCGGCTTTTCGGCTGGTCTGTTTATTGCGCTGCAACTTATTTTCCCGGCGCTCAATTTCGGGCTGGAATATACAACATTCGGGCGATTGCGCCCGCTGCATACCTCTGCGGTTATTTTTGCTTTCGGAGGCAATGCGTTGATCGCAACGTCTTATTACGTTGTGCAGCGCACTTGCAGGGCGAGGTTGGCCTTCCCTGGCCTCGCCCGTTTTGTTTTCTGGGGCTATCAGCTATTCATCGTGCTGGCAGCAACCGGCTATGTGCTCGGGATTACCCAGTCCAAAGAATATGCAGAACCGGAATGGTATGTCGATCTGTGGCTTACGATTGTCTGGATCGTTTACGCTATTGTATTCATCGGCACGCTGGTTAAGCGGACAGAGCCGCATATCTATGTCGCCAACTGGTTCTATCTCAGCTTTATCCTGACCATTGCCATGCTGCATGTCGTCAATGGCCTGTCGATGCCGGTCAGCCTGCTGGGCGCAAAAAGCTATAGTGCCTTTGCCGGTGTACAGGATGCACTGACCCAGTGGTGGTACGGGCATAATGCGGTGGCATTTTTCCTGACTGTGCCGTTTTTGGCGATGATGTATTATTTCGTACCGAAACAGGCGGAAAGGCCGGTTTACAGCTATCGCCTGTCAATCATCCACTTCTGGTCCCTGATCTTTCTGTATATCTGGGCAGGGCCACATCACCTTCATTATACGGCGCTGCCAGACTGGGCACAGACACTCGGGATGGTTTTCTCTGTTGTGTTGTGGATGCCGAGCTGGGGTGGAATGATCAACGGTTTGATGACACTTAACGGTGCGTGGGACAAGATCCGCACGGACCCGATCATCCGCATGATGGTTCTTGCCCTTGCTTTCTATGGCATGGCGACATTTGAAGGGCCGATGCTTTCGATCAAGGCAGTCAATTCCCTGTCTCACTATACCGAATGGACTGTTGGACATGTTCATGCCGGTGCGTTGGGCTGGAATGGCATGATTACCTTTGCCGCTGTCTATTATCTCGTCCCGCGTCTGTGGGCCAAGGAGCGGCTCTATTCACTGCGTATGGTGAACTGGCATTTCTGGCTCGCCACTGTCGGCATCGTGCTCTACGCGTCTGCTCTATGGGTAGCCGGAATTATGCAGGGCCTGATGTGGCGCGAATATGGTGATGATGGCTATCTGGTCTATGCATTCATCGAAACGGTTACCGCGATGGAACCGCTTTACCTGATCAGGGCAGCCGGTGGTTTGCTCTATCTCGGCGGTGGTGCTGTGATGGTTTATAACGTCTGGATGACAATTGCCGGACATCAGCGGGAGGAAAGGTCTATGACCGAGACACCCCATAATCCTGAAGCAGACCGGCCCATTGTTGCCAAAACCGACCGGCCAGTCGCTGCCGAACCAGCAGAATAGGGAGCGGGAACATGTCTATACTTGCAGATAAGCACAAGAAGCTTGAGCGTAATGTTACTTTACTGGCTGTATTCTCGTTTATCGCCGTTGCGATTGGTGGAATAGTCGAAATTGCTCCCCTTTTCTGGATCGATAATACGGTCGAGGAAGTGGACGGTGTGCGACCATATACGCCGCTGGAGCTGGCTGGACGGAATATTTATGTCCGCGAGGGCTGTTATAGCTGCCACAGCCAGATGATCCGCCCGTTCCGCGACGAGGTGGAGCGTTATGGCCACTATTCGCTTGCGGCAGAATCAATGTATGACAGGCCGTTCCAGTGGGGTTCCAAGCGCACAGGGCCGGACCTTGCCCGCGTTGGTGGGCGCTATTCGGATGAATGGCATGTGCAGCATTTGATCGACCCGCGCGCCATGGTGCCGGAATCAATCATGCCGCCCTATGCGTTCCTGGCCGAGCGTGATCTTGACCATGGTGATATGTCAGCGCATCTCCGTGCCATGCGTAGGCTGGGCGTGCCATATAGTGAGGAAGCGATCGAAAAGGCCAATGAGGATCTTGCCATACAGGCAGACCCGATGGCTAATGCTACCGAATTGCAGAAACGCTATCCCAAGGCGCAGGTCCGTGACTTTGACGGAAACCCTGACAGGCTGACGGAGATGGATGCATTGGTCGCCTATCTTCAGATGCTGGGGACCTTGGTTGATTTTGAAATGGGTGAACCACAGGAAGAGCCAAGATGAGCTATGATGAAATGCGCCATTTTGCCGACAGCTGGGGCCTGGTTTTCATGGGCCTCGTTTTCCTGACGTTCATTGCATGGACTTTTCGTCCTGGCGCGAACCGTCATCATGAGGACGCAGCCAATATGATTTTTGATGACAGCCATGAAGAAGGTGGCAAAGATGACTGACAATAGACGCATCGATACGCCTACGGGTACAGAAACCGTTGGCCATGAGTGGGATGGTATTGAAGAGCTCGATACCCCGATGCCACGCTGGTGGCTGTGGTCTCTTTATGCCTCGATTGTCTGGGCTATCGGATATGTCATTCTTTACCCCGCGTGGCCGATGGTCAATTCGGCGACCGAGGGGCTTTTGGGCTGGACGAGCCGGGGCGAGTTTGAACAATCAATCGCTGCCCGTGAAGCTGAACTGGAACCGATCCGTCAAGCGCTGGTCTCCACCGATATCCGCAAGCTGAACGGTAGTCCCGAACTGATGCAGCAAGCCATTGAGGGCGGTCGCTCGGCATTTAAGGTTCATTGTGTGCAGTGCCACGGTACGGGCGCCGCGGGTTCAAAGGGCTATCCGAACCTGAATGACGATAACTGGCTGTGGGGCGGTGATCTGGAAGCGATTGAATATACGCTGACCCACGGAATACGTAACCCCGATCATGACAAAACACGCTTCTCGCAAATGCCTGCCTTTGGCCGTGACGGTATTTTGCAGCCAGATGAAATTAGCGATCTGGTGAGCTATGTCCGTGTCCTTTCCGGTAAGGAAGAAAACAGTGAGTCGGCCACGCGCGGCGCGGCTTTGTTCGAGGTCAATTGCACGGTCTGTCATGGACCGGAGGGCAAGGGCGATCGCACACAGGGCGCGCCAGACCTTACCGATTCGATCAGCCTATATGGTCTTGACCGGGAATCGCTCAAATATACGATTACAAACAGCCGATACGGCGTGATGCCGCGCTGGGGCCACCGGCTTGATGCGGCAACTATCCGTATGCTTGCGGTCTATGTCCATTCGTTGGGTGGCGGTGAAACCTTGCCTGCGGTTGAGGAAGTGAACGAGGACACGCTTGAAAAAATAGGGCATGAACAGGTGGCAGGTGATGAACGCTCCTGAGGTCATCAAAGACAAACGCAGCCTATTCGAGAAACGTAAGCCCGTTTTTCCCAAAGCAGTTGATGGTTATTACCGGCGTTTGAAATGGGTCGTCATGGCAGTCACCCTGACCATTTATTATGTCACGCCATGGATAAGATGGGACCGCGGCCCTTATGCACCGGATCAGGCTGTTCTGGTCGATCTGGCTGGTCGCCGTTTCTATATGTTCGGAATCGAAATCTGGCCGCATGAATTTTACTATGTTGCCGGTCTGCTGGTTATGGCGGGTATCGGGCTTTTCCTTGTTACTTCCGCCGTGGGCCGCGCGTGGTGCGGCTATGCCTGTCCCCAGACCGTCTGGACCGACGTTTATCAGCATATTGAGCGCTGGATTGATGGCGATCATAACGCGCAGGTACGGCTGCAAAATTCACCGTGGACGGCCAATAAAATTATACGCCGGTTTTCCAAATGGGGAATATGGCTGGTTATCGCCTTTGCGACCGGCGGCGCTTGGATTTTCTATTTTGCCGACGCACCGACTTTGGCGCGCCAGTTCATATCCGGTGAGGCCCCGTTTGTGGCCTATGCCACGGTTGGCATATTGACCGCGACTACGTTTATCCTGGGCGGTTTCATGCGGGAACAATTTTGCATCTATGCGTGCCCATGGCCGCGTATCCAGTCCACGATGATGGATGAAAATTCGCTGATCGTGACCTATAAAGACTGGCGCGGGGAACCGCGGGGAAGCCTGAAACAGGTCAAGAACGATCCGGAAAATTTTGGTGACTGTATAGACTGCCTTCAATGTGTTCAGGTTTGCCCGACCGGGATCGATATTCGGGAAGGGCCGCAAATCGGCTGTATCACCTGTGCACTGTGCATTGATGCCTGTGATCAGGTCATGGAGAAAATTGATCGTCCGCGCGGCCTGATAGATTATATTACCTATGAAGATGCAGACCGTGAACGCGCTGGTGAGCCGACCCAGCCCGCATGGAAGAACCTGCTGCGGGTCCGCACGATTCTCTATTTTGCGGTTTGGGCCGGTATCGGTCTGGGGATGCTGTTTGTGCTTGGCAATCGCATGCGTCTGGACATTGCGGTGCAATCTGATCGCAACCCGATCTATGTGCAATTGGCTGATGGGAATATACGCAACAGCTATGATGCAAAAATCCGCAATATGGAAAGCCGCCCCCGGACAGTAGAAATATCCATGTCCGGTCTTGGTCAGGCTGTGCTATGGTCAACGGGTGGAACGCGTGAAAATGCCGGAAGATCCGTTACGGTTCAGGTGCCGGCGGACAGCGTCGGCAAGGTAAGGCTGTTTGTGGCCGGTCCGGGAGAAGGTGTAGCAAAAGAGACGTTTGCCTTCACTGTAGAGGCTGAGGACGATCCGACTGCAAAAGATACCCAAGAAGTCTATTTTGAACGTCCGGGAACAGAATGATGAAACAAGAACCTGTCGCGCCCAAAAAATTTACCGGCTATCATGCCACGGCAATCATTGTCACTTTCTTCGGCGTGGTCATCGCGGTCAATCTGTTGATGGCAAGTTTTGCAGTTTCAACCTTTGGCGGCACAGTCGTCGATAATAGCTATGTTGCCAGTCAAAAATATAACGAATGGCTTGAGGAAGGCCGCAAACAAGCATCCTATGGGTGGAGCGTTTCAAAGGTCGCGCGCGTTCAGGGTAAAGCGTCGATTACGGTGCTGGATGCTGATAAAACCATATTTGACGGTGCAACGGTTAGCGCGACCGCCATTCACCCGGTGGGACGGGCCGATCCGGTTACGCTCGATTTCGTGCAAGACGATACGGGCAATTATATAAGCCGGGATATATTGCCCGAAGGGCGATGGAAATTGCGGATTAAAATCAAGCGGGGCGACAAAGAAATGGCGCTCATACAGGATATTCTTTGAACGTAGTCACACATCTTGATGCTATAAATAGCCCCGACACTGTTGTTTCGCGTTATGTTGTCCCTTCAATCCGCTGTGCCGGTTGTATCTCCAAAATAGAGAACGGATTATCACCCGTGCCTGATATATTGTCAGCCCGGGTCAACTTCTCGACCAAACAGGTTGTAGTCTCCCATCTTCCCGATTTGCGCGAAGACAGGATCAAAGAGCTGATCGAGAAGCTGGGGTTCGATGCACAAATATTGGCAGATATTCCCCCGACCGAAGAAAAGGGAGAAACAGACAGGCTGATTCGCGCGCTCGCGGTTGCCGGTTTTGGCATGATGAACGTGATGCTGTTGTCGGTCAGTGTCTGGTCCGGCGCTGTAGGGCCGACTCGCGATCTATTCCACTGGCTCTCGGCCTTGATTGCGATACCGGTGTTTTTTTATTCGGGCCGTCCGTTTTTTAGTTCTGCATATACGGCGCTGCGCCATGGCCGGACCAATATGGATGTGCCCATTGCTATCGGCATATCGCTTGCCATGGGGCTTAGCATTTATGAAACCATGACCAGTGGCGCACATGCTTATTTTGAAAGCGTGGTGATGCTATTGTTCTTTTTACTCGCTGGGCGGGTTCTTGACGGCATGATGCGTGACCGCGCGCGTGAGGGTATTTCGGCTCTGCTCAAACAGACCGCGCCAGGGGCGATGGTGTTGACGGAAAAAGGCGTAACCGAATGGACCGCCACCAAAGATTTGCGCCCGGGCATGCGGATGGTGGTCGCTGCGGGTGACAATCTTGCTGCGGACGGCGTGATTGAAAATGGCACCAGCAATTTCGATTTTTCCCTGATGACCGGTGAAAGCGAGCCTCAGCCCAAGGCTTCTGGCGATCTTGTACTTGCCGGCACGCTTAACTTAACCGCGCCGGTCACCGTCCAGATTACAGCAACAGGAGAAGACACCAGCCTGTCCGATATTGCGCGATTGATGGATGAGGCGGGACAACAACGTTCTTTCTATGTGCGGATTGCCGACAAGGCGGCCCGTATCTATGCGCCTGCCGTCCACAGCCTTGCTCTGTTGGCATTTGCTTTCTGGATGTTTGCCGGTGCGGGTGTGTATCAGTCGTTAATCATTGCCATTGCAGTGCTTATCATTACCTGCCCCTGTGCATTGGGGCTGGCCGTTCCGGCTGCGCAGGTCGTCGCTTCGGGCGCACTTTTGCGAAAGGGCGTGATGATAAAAGACGGCAACGCATTGGAACGGCTTGCCGAAGCGGATTATGCCTTGTTCGACAAGACCGGAACATTGACGCTCGGTCGTCCCGTGCCGGTTGATCTGGACCATCTGACGTTGGCCCAGAAACAAGTTGCACTGGCACTGGCGCAGGCCAGCAAACATCCGGTGAGCAGGGGAATACGCACAGCCTTGCTTTCGCAAAATATTTCGCCGGTAGAATTGGATAATTTGCAAGAGGTAGCAGGAGAGGGGATGTCGGGAAGCTGGGATGGTCTATCTGTCACTCTTGGCAAGCCGGTCAAATCGGAAGATTATCTGTCCTGTCAGCTGGGAATCGGTAACGAATATGCTGACATCCGGTTAGAGGATGAAATCCGTCCTGACGCGCTGGAGGCTATCGGGCGGTTAGAAGCGCTTGGTCTGCCGGGAATGATTATATCGGGTGACAATGCTGCATCGGTTGCCAAAACTGCAAAAATAGTTGACCTGACCGCCCGTTCAGGAGTCAGCCCGCAAGAAAAACTAGAAGCCATTGAGGGCTTCCGTTCCGAGGGCCATAAAATATTGATGGTCGGGGACGGGTTGAATGACGGTCCCGCGCTGGCCGCAGCGCATGTGTCTATCGCTCCCGGCTCTGCCAGCGATGTCGGTCAACAGGCAGCAGATGTGGTTTTCACTAGCGATTCGTTTTTGCCCGTAGCGCTTGCGGTGCAAACCGCCCAGCGGACAATGCAGATCGTCCGGCAGAATTTCGGGCTGGCAATCTGCTATAATATTATCGCGGTACCGCTGGCTCTGACCGGCATGGTGACACCTTTGATTGCCGCGATTGCCATGTCGCTATCGTCGCTGATTGTGGTTGGTAATGCTTTGCGGCTGAATGGTGCTGCAAAATGAGCGGCCAAAATCTATGAGCGGCTTGGCAATTCTGATTCCTGTGGCGCTAGGTATGGGGCTGGCCGGTCTCGGGTTTTTCTTTTGGGCTATGCGTAATGGCCAGTTTGATGATCTGGACGGTGCGGCGCATCGGGTGCTGATTGACGATGAAGCCGAAGAAAAAGCCGAGAAAACGACAGAAGCCGGGCCGGATGAGGGAAACGAACAGCCATGATGAAAAAGCAGTTCGAAGCACTCTGTCTCTACGTTCCCGCTGTCGCGATGCTGGCCATTACGCCGCTTGTTCCGGCAAGTGGAACGATCAGCTTGTCCCTATGCGGCGCTAATGGCGTGAACAGAACCATATCTGTGCCACTGGACCCGCAGGAACAATTTCCTGATGACTGTGCAAAAGCCTGTCACTCTTTTTGCTCGCGCAAGCAATCTTCCAGGACATCTTCGCCCCATTGATCGGGGAAGGACGCGGCAGTCTGCATCATATTTATTGCTGTGCCAGCGTTTCTTCCATCAACGTCGCAGCGCGCGCGCCATCCCAATCCATGGCACCAATGACCCGCCAGACTTCTTTGCCATCTGCATCATAGAGCACGGTGGTCGGCATCAGGCCCGACCCGAATCCAAAACTTAGTCCATTTTCCTGATCGGTATAGGCTTCCAGTTCGCTAAAGCCGGCTTTGGCGAAAAACGGGTCCACTTTCTTGGCGCCATCAATATCCTGTGAGACAACAAGCACCTGCAGACGATTTTTTTCCCGCGCGGCCAATTTATCAAGCATCGGCATCTCCACGACGCATGGCGCACACCATGTCGCCCAGATGTTCACCAGCAGAGGCTTGCCAGTAAAGTCTGAAAGCCGCACAATTGCGCCATCCGGAGCCTTAAACGGTGTGTCCACCATCGGGGAGCCGCGCTGCGAGATGTCAAGCCGGCCAGCCATTCCGCTATTCCCCTTGATAGTCTCCATCTTATCCATATCATCATTGACTTGCCCCGCTCCGTCAGATTGCTTATCGCCAGATTCACAAGCGACAAGGATCGCAGGCAAGCATAGAAACAGGAATAATCGTATCACTAATCGCACATCAGATTCCAATCAGAGTTCCAACAAAATGTGGGGCGGCAGATTCGCCGATGGCCCTTCATCAGTCATGCGCGAGATAAACGCCTCTATCCCGTTCGACAAGAAGTTATGGCGACAGGATATCCGTGCCTCACTCGCGCATGTCTCAATGCTATCCAAACAAGGAATTGTCGAGGAAGAAGACGCGGCGCAAATCATCGATGGCCTCAATCAGATCGCACAGGAATATGAAACAGAAGGTGTTCCTGAAAATTTGGATCTAGAAGATATTCACATGACCATAGAAGCGCGGCTGACCGAAATTATCGGCCCGGTTGCCGGACGTCTGCACACCGCGCGGTCGCGCAATGATCAGGTGGCAACCTCTTTTCGTTTATGGGTTCGCGATGCGATGGACGATGTTTATGATGGCCTGAGTGAATTACGTGACGCATTGGTCGACCGGGCAAAAGAACAGGCTGACACCATCATGCCCGGCTTTACTCATTTGCAGGTCGCACAGCCCGTCACCATGGGGCATCATTTGCTTGCCTATCATGAAATGTTTGCACGCGATAGCAGCCGGTTCTCGGCAGCCAGAGAGCGTTTGAATGAATGTCCACTGGGCGCTGCCGCTCTCGCTGGAACAGGCTTTCCCAACGACCGTAAATTAACGGCAGAGGCGTTGGACTTCGATGGCGTGACAGCTAATTCGATGGACAGCGTATCAGACCGCGATTTCGCGCTGGATTATTTGATGGCCGCATCGCAAACGGCGCTGCATTTGTCGCGTCTAGCCGAAGAGGTCATCATCTGGGCATCGCAGCCATTTGGTTTTGTGAAGCTATCAGACGAATGGTCAACCGGCAGCTCGATCATGCCGCAAAAACGCAACCCCGATGCTGCAGAGCTGGTGCGTGGCCATGCGGGTCGGATTGTCGGATGTCTGAACGCTTTGATGATGACGATGAAAGGCCTGCCGCTTGCTTATTCAAAAGATATGCAGGACGACAAACCGCCGGTATTTGAAGCACATGATCTGCTTGGTCTTTCACTTGCGGCGATGACTGGTATTATAAAAAGTGTCAGCTTTGTGCCTGAGCGAATGCGTGCAGCCGCTGATAGCGGTTTTTCCACAGCAACCGATCTCGCTGACTGGTTAGTAAGAGATATAAACATTCCGTTCCGTGAAGCTCATCATATTACCGGTGCGGCAGTGAAGCTTTGTGAGGAGCGCGGTTGTGACCTTGCTGATCTCAATGTTGCAGATCTTGTCGCGATAGATGCTAGAGTCAAAGGTCACAGCATGCCGGATTTGAGCGTTGAAGGGTCTGTTGTCAGTCGCAAAAGCTATGGAGGAACTGCTCCAGAACAGGTAAGGAAGCAAATCATGCTGCTGCAACAGGCAAAGCAACTATGAAGAATTACCAGAAACTTACGGCTCTAGTTATTTGGACAGTCCTTTCTGCTTGTGGTAATCGCGGTGATCTTGTGCCAGCCAAGGGGCAATCGCTTCCGCAGCCTGCATATGGTGAAATAAAGAAACCAACTGGTGAAGAATTAATTACACCATCCAGTCAGGCTCGGCCTGAACGAAGCGATGAATTGCTTCGCCGGTCCGAAAAACGGCAGGATGACAAATTTGATCTTCCCCCTCCCGGTTAAGTTCGCTTTCACTTAAATTACAAACCTACTAAATCTGAAAGCCCTGTTAAATGGACCATTTTCAACTGAGAGATGGCGTGCTGCACGCCGAAGATATTGCGCTCACCGATATTGCTGAACAGATTGGCACACCAGTCTATGTTTATTCCCGCGCAACATTGGAGCGGCATGCCCGCGTATTTCGCGAAGGATTGAAAGATGCTGGCAATGTTCATCTTGCCTTTGCAGTTAAAGCCAATCCCAATCTGGCAGTGCTGAAGATATTGGCGAATCAAGGATATGGAGCAGATGTAGTCTCCGGCGGGGAGTTAGAGCGTGCATTGGCAGCGGGGATGAAAGCGGAAGATATTGTTTTTTCCGGTGTTGGAAAAAGCCGTGTAGAGCTGGAGCTTGGTCTTGATAAAGGCATCGGACAATTTAACCTCGAGTCTGAAGAAGAAGGGCAAATGCTGGCGGAAATTGCTGCGGCAAAAGGGCAGAGGGCTCCGACGACATTGCGTGTTAATCCAGATGTTGATGCGGGAACGCATGCCAAAATCTCGACTGGTAAGGCGGAGAATAAATTTGGCGTTGCGATTGATGTCGCACCGGATATTTTTGCGCGCTTGTCACGGCTGGAGGGTTTGGACCTGCGCGGTGTGGCGGTTCATATTGGTAGCCAGTTACAAAGTCTTGATCCGCTTGAAAAATGCTATGCCCGTATGGGGGAAATGGTCAGCCAGTTACGTGCGGCAGGTCATATCATCACTCATGTTGACCTTGGTGGCGGTCTTGGAGTTCCATATAGGCCAGAAGAAAACCCACCTAGTCCTGCTGAATATGGCGCAATGGTCGCGCGTGTGACCAAAGGTTGGGACGTTACGTTGATGTTCGAGCCGGGCCGCGTTATTGCTGGAAATAGCGGAATAATGATGACACAGGTGATCAGGATTAAACCTGGAGTGAATAGTGATTTTGTCATAGTCGACGCGGCGATGAATGATTTGATGCGGCCCGCCATTTATGATGCGTGGCACCATTTTGAAGCGGTTCAGCCAACTGGTGAGACCATGAAAGCATCCATTGTAGGTCCGATTTGTGAAAGTAGTGATATTTTTGCAAAAGAACGTGTGGTGGACAAAGTGGAGACAGGTGACCTTGGTATATTCCGGACCGCCGGTGCTTATGGCGCGACCATGGCTAACACCTATAATAGCCGTCCATTGGTGCCAGAGGTGCTGGTCGATGGTGACCGATATGCGGTGGTGGCTGAACGGATTGAGCCAGCCGCGATCATGGCCGCTGAACATGTGCCAGACTGGCTGGAATAAGCGGCGATGAACCAGTTTCCGATCTTTGTGAATTTGCGCGGACGCAAGGTCATAATGATCGGCACCGGGGAAATGGCCGACGCGAAAAGGCGCCTATATGAGCGTGCTGGAGCGATCATCATCGATGATGAGCATTCGCAAGCTGCACTGGCGGTGGTCGCACTGGAGGATGAGGGTGAAGCCGTCGCTGTGGCCACGCGTCTCAAAGCACGTGGCTTGCTCGTTAATGTCGTCGACCGGCCCGCACTATGTGATTTTACTACGCCTGCAATCGTTGATCGTGACCCGGTCCTGATCGCCGTTGGCACGGGAGGGGCATCGGCAGGACTGGCAAAAGCTTTGCGCCAGCGGCTGGAGCGTCTGTTGCCAGAAAATCTGGGAAGGCTGGCGAACAGTCTTTTTGCGGCACGTGACAAAATTAAAGAACAGTGGCCCGACGCCGCGAATCGCCGCCGGGCTATTGATGCCGCGCTTGACCCGGGCGCGCCGCTCGACCCCTTCACCGATGGAACCGATGAAGCGGTGAGTATCTGGTTGGATAGCGCAGAGCAAGGCGCGGTGGATCAGGTGATTGAAATTGATCTGGCCAGTGCTGACCCTGATGATCTCACTATCCGGCAGGCCCGGTTATTGGGACAGGCCGATCTGATATTTGCCCAAAGCGATGTGTCCAACGCAATTTTGAATCGTGCGCGTGCCGATGCACAGCGGTTTGATCTTGCTGCTTATCAACGAGACAAAGCGCAAGGTCTTACCCTTTTGATAAGAATGAAATGAAAAGAGGCTGTCGATCGTGTGGATCAACAGCCTCTAAACATGGGTCAGCGGTAGGAAGTGCCGCTGCCGGGAAACATGATCTCTAGATCAAACAGGCTCCCCGAACGGATTTTTCCGACCCCTGTGCTGAACCATGAGACATCGGACCACCTCCTTTCGCTTGTTGATAAGATACGAACTGTTGCATTGAATATCTCCGCTTGTTCGACGATTGGAATGTGAATCATTCTGGCTATGCGAACAAGACTTGTATTATTTTAATTTGCTGTCAGAATCGTTCCTTCCGTTCGAGCCACTATATTGTAGCTATAGCCTCTCGAATGTCCGCTATTTTGCTAATATAAATGTCATCACTATCCCTTGTTAGGGTAGCAAACCTATTGCCTGCCGCATGATGGTTGCGTCATTTTAACGGCAATCCTCGACAACGCGGGTGAATTCGGGCCAGATCGGGATGGCAAGGGGTGGCAATCCTGTTGTCCTCACCGCAAACCGGCCGCGGCTAAAAGCAATCCGGTCCATCATATATTCTGTAGCCGACAGGGATATAGCCGCATAGCTGGGCTGACTTCCGGTATTTCGGGCAGGATAGGTTTGCTGTCCGGAACTCGCCATCAGCGTCATTTGTGCCCCGCTATTTGCTACGGCTCCTGCGCGTGAAAGGATCAGTTGCTGGCGGCTCTTATCACAACGAATGGTGAAACTTGCCTGCCCATCGGGTGGCCCGAATGAAGCGGTGGAACCGCGATTACCCGCTTGATAGGTCCAGTCTCCATTAGCCAAGGGCCATTCTGTCCAGTCCCCGCGTAAGGGTTGCGGTGCTGATGGCGGTGTTGATGCAGGTGGCGGTGTGGGGGCCGGTTTTGGCGTCGATACCGGAGTCTGGGGGGACGGTTGCGTTGGTGCGGGCACTACTGCCGAGCAACCGGATGCCAAAAATATAGCGGACAGGGCAAATGTGATTCTCATAGGCATGAATATGGTCAAAACCATTGCGCTACGCTAGTGGCAATTTACTATGTCCCATGAAGCGATCAAATCTGCGAAGCCTGCCAAGATACGGATTGACCAGATCCTGGTTGATCGCGGGCTGGCCGAAACGCGCGCAAAGGCACAGGCTTATATTATGGCTGGACTAGTCATGGTTGCGGATCAGAAAATTGACAAGCCGGGACACAAGATCCCCACCGATGCGTCGATTGAGCTGAAAGGCAAAGACCATCCATGGGTTTCACGCGGTGGGATCAAGCTGGACCATGCGCTTAATCATTTTACGATTGATGTGTCCGGTGTCACTGCAATTGACGTTGGCAGTAGCACCGGCGGCTTTACCGATGTCCTGTTAACCCGCGGCGCTTCGCGAGTTTATGCAGTCGACAGCGGAACAAATCAGCTTGCGTGGAAATTGCGTCAAGACGACCGGGTGATTGTGCATGAACAGACCAGCGCGCGAATCCTGACCGATGAACATATCCCCGAACCGGTCAACCTGATCGTCTGCGATGCCAGTTTTATTTCGCTGACCAAGGTTTTGGAGAAACCAATGACTTTTGCGTCTGATGGAGCGTTGATGGTTGCGCTTATCAAGCCACAATTTGAAGCCGAGCGTAGCGAAGTCGGTAAAGGCGGCGTTGTGCGAGATCCGTCTGTTCATGAAAGAACATGCAAAAAGATTGATATTTGGCTCAGCGGGCAGGGCTGGTCAGTACAGGGAATTACAGAAAGTCCGATTACAGGGCCAAAGGGTAATGTGGAGTTTCTTATCGCTGCCCGAAAACAGGCGTGATCGGTCCCTTGCTATTCGCACGGGTTGTTTTTCTTTCCGGTCCTCATTAGATTTTTGTGCTTATACCCCCAACAGAGGAACTCGACTCTATGACTGAATCGAACAAAATTTCTAATGTGGGAGCAACCGTTAACCGATTGGTTGCAGAGGCCAGTGACTGGATTTCACAGCATTTTATTGAACTGATCATTGCGGGCGGGATCGGCGTCCTGATATTTATCATATTGGGCGGGGTCAAACGGCTGGCCGTCCGACATATCAGGAAAAGCGACAATTTAACTGGTTATCGCACCATTATTTCGGGTGCTATTGCGCGAACAAGCAAGTTTTTCATGATCATGGTGTCTGCCCAATTGGTGGCGGTCTATTCCAATGCGCCTACAGAGATAGTCAGAACTATTGGCTTCCTGTTCACAATTGCAGTGGTGTTACAGATCGCTATTTGGGTCCGGGAACTGGTGCTCGGTTTCTTTCAGCATAAATTATCTTCTGACCCGGACCAGCATGAAACGCTACAAAATGCGATGACGCTAATCCGTTTGTTGGTTAGTGCGGTGATTTTCGCGATTGCTGCTATTGTCATACTTGGCAATCTAGGCGTGGATGTTACGGGCTTGATTGCGGGTTTGGGCGTTGGCGGTATCGCCATCGGTTTGGCGGCACAGGGTATATTTTCAGACCTGTTCGCTGCGCTATCGATAATTTTTGACAAACCGTTCAAACGTGGTGAAACAATTTCCTACGATAATAGCTCTGGCACGATTGAGAAGATCGGTCTGAAAAGCACTCGTCTGCGCGCGATCACAGGGGAGGAGATTATCATTTCCAACACGAACCTTCTGGACAAAGAAATTACCAATTTAACCCGGCTTGCGCGCCGCCGGACGCGCTTTGGTATCGGCGTTATCTATCAGACAAAGCCCGATGATGCGCGGCGTATTCCGGACATACTTAAAACGATTGTAGAAGCGAATGATGCGGTGTTCATTCGCTGCGGATTTGTTGGCTTCGGTGACAGTTCGATCAACTTTGAGCTGGATTTTGACATTATGAGTAGTGACTATGACACGGTTTTTAATGGCCGCCATTCGATCGGTCTGGCGATCCTGCAAAAGTTTAATGAAGAAGGGCTGGAATTTGCCTATCCGACGCAAACCATCTTTACCGCCGCGCCCGATGGCGAGATGATATTGCCTTATCCCGAAGGGGGCTTTCCGGTTCGGATACAAGAAAATTGAGGCATAGGGTAAACACTTTGAATCAGGTTCGGATGTCTGCCCGCAATGCCGTAGCGTCATAACCAATTGCAAAGAAAAACCTTGTTAAACGGGCTTTCAGCGCAGAATATAGCTGCAAATTTGACTCAACAATCAACCGCAAAGGACCATCATCATGCGTGACGCAGTAATCGTTTCTACCGCCCGGACTCCTATTGGCCGTGCCTATAAAGGCGCTTTCAATACCACGCTTGGCCCCACACTTGGTAGCTATGCAGCAAAAGCAGCCGTTGAGCGAGCCGGCATTGACCCAGCAAGAATTGATGATGTGGTCTGGGGTAGCGCGCTGCAACAGGCATCACAGGGGACCAACCTTGCCCGTCAGGTCGCTTTGCGCTCTGGTTTTCCGATTGAAGTGCCCGGCATGACGATTGACCGGCAATGTTCTTCTGGCTTGATGGCGATTGCTACGGCGCACAAACAGGTGGTGGTTGATCGCATGGATGTGGTTGTTGGCGGTGGTCAGGAGTCCATCTCTACGGTGCAGACACCGGAAATGCGGGTGCAACCCGACCGCGAGTTAATGGCAATGCATGACGATATTTATATGCCGATGCTGCAAACCGCTGAAGTAGTGGGTGAACGCTATGGCATAAGCCGCGAAGCATGTGATGAATATGCGCTACAATCACAACAGCGTACCGCCGCAGCTCAGGACGCCGGAAAATTTGATGATGAGCTAATTTCTGTCACGACCACCATGGGTGTACAGGACAAGGAAACCAAAGAGATTTCCAATCAGGAAGTCACGATAGCCAAGGATGAGGGCAATCGTCCGGGAACCACGCTGGAAGGTTTGCAGAGCCTGAAACCTGTGCTTGGTCCTGACAAAATTGTGACGGCCGGTAATGCCTCTCAGCTATCCGACGGTTCTGCCGCCAGTGTGCTTATGGAAGCGAGCGTGGCAGAGAAAGCCGGACTAAACCCGCTTGGCCGCTATATCGGTATGGCTGTGGCTGGTACGAAACCAGATGAAATGGGCATTGGCCCGGTTTTCGCAATTCCCAAATTGCTGGAACGTTTTAACCTGAAAATGGATGATATCGGCCTGTGGGAACTCAATGAAGCCTTTGCGGTTCAGGTGCTTTATTGTCAGCAGAAGCTGGGCATTCCGGGTGAAATACTGAACGTGAATGGCGGATCAATTTCAATCGGCCATCCCTATGGCATGACCGGCGCACGCTGCACCGGCCACGCATTGATCGAAGGCAAGCGGCGCGGCGCGAAATATGCTGTTGTCACTATGTGCATCGGCGGTGGACAAGGCGCAGCAGGGCTGTTTGAAATTTTTTAACAGCGCCAAGAACAGATAGAAAATAAACAGGAGAACGGAATATGGCCTCAGTCGGCGTGGTGGCGACCTTAACAGTGGCGGACGGTAAGAATGCAGAATTCGAAGCGGTATTTTCTGAGCTGATGACCGCAGTGCGAGAAAATGAACCGGGAAATGAGTTTTATTCTGTATTTAAGTGCAAGGATAATCCCCAACAATATAAAGTGCTGGAACGCTATGTCGATCAGGCGGCACTGGAAGCGCACGGCAAATCCGAACATTTTCGTGCCAGCGGGCCCAAGCTGGCCCCCTGCATGGCTGCAGCGCCGGTGATTGAATATCTGGATGGAATTTGATCCAGCGTGGCGGAACAGCAAGCAATGGCTGTTCCGCCACGAAATGTTTGAAATCTAGGCCGTATTTATAGAAAATTAGACCAACATTGTTCGAACTATGTTCATTTTTGCGGCGTTAAATGATGTGATATGAACGATGGAGAGACACTATGCGGCTTCTTGCTTTAACCGGTCTGGCTTTAATCCTTGCTACCCCGGCGATCGGTCAATCCTCTGGTCAGGGTGATATAGCAGTCACAATTTATAATGATGACCTCGCGCTGGTACAGGATAGGCGCCAGCTAAATATTCCGTCGGGCCGTTCGGTACAGACATTTCCCGGTGTGTCGGGTCAGATCAGAGCAGAAACAGTCGGGTTTAACGCGGCTGATACCGGGATTGTAGAGCAGAATTTTGATTATGATCTGTTGTCACCGGCCAAGCTGATGGAAAAAGCAGTGGGCGAGACTGTTACTATCGTTCGGATTAATCCCGCGACGGGCAATGAAACACGAGAGCGCGCCAAGGTGCTGGCGGCAAATGGCGGTGTAGTGCTGCAAATTGGTGGCCGGATTGAAGTATTGCGCGATGACCGCCTGCCTACTCGGGTGATTTTTGACAAGGTGCCAAATAATTTGCGCGCGCGGCCCACACTCTCGGTCACGTTGAACAGTACGCGCAGCGGTAGACGACCTGCACAGCTCAGCTATTTGACGAGCGGCATGAGCTGGGAAGCGGATTATGTCGCTTTATTCGATGAAAATGCGGGCAAGATGGATGTGCAGGGCTGGGTCACATTAACCAATAGTACCGGTACGACTTTTGATAATGCAAAAACCCTGTTGGTTGCAGGTACTCCTAGTGTGAACGGGTCCAGTATGAACAGACGGGGTAGGCGTATTCCCCGAAATAATATCCGACAAGCCGGAACAGAATCGCCGGGAAGGGAGGCTTTGGGCGATTTTTATCTTTATCCGTTGGCCGAGCGCACAACGATTGCCAATGCACAAACCAAGCAGGTCAGCTTTCTGGATGTAACAGGAGCGCCCGCCCAAAAAACATATGAATATACAAATCGCTGGCTCGGCACCCAGAATGAACCGCAAAGTGCTGCGACTGTGTTGCAATTTAGTTCGTCGGCAAATGGCGGGCTGGTCGATGCACTCCCCGCCGGGACGGTGCGCGTCTATATGAAGGATGCTTCCGGCCAGCCGCAATTTATTGGTGAAAACACTATTGGTCATACGCCCATGGGGTCCGAATTGGGATTGAAAACCGGAGTAGCGTTTGACGTAAAGGTGAAACCTACTGTGACCGAGCGGCGGCGGTTGTCGCCCAATAAGTGGCGCAGCTCCATGGCTTATGAAATAACTAACGCACGCTCAGCGCCGGTGACTGTCTCGTTGATTCAGGACGGACTGGATTTCTATTGGAGCGATACCCGGATTGTAGATGAGAGCCTGAAAAGTGAACGGCGCTCATCGCGGAGCATTGTCTGGAAAGTGCCGGTTCCTGCCAAAGGTAAGGCAACGGTTACTGCCACTTTTGAGACGCGGTTCTAGACCATGAAAGTGAGAGCGCTTTTTGCGTTCATCCTCTTTGTGACCGCTATGCCCGCCCCTGCGCAAACCGAATCGGCGCAAACCGGATCGGCGCAAACCGAATCAACACGGCAAACCGTGACATCGAAGGCGCCCTCCTCGGTCTCGGTAACAGTTTACCGCAATCCGCAGCGTAGCAGTGATGTTGGTATGAGCCTTAATTATCTCGGCGGTTACGCCCTGATTACCGAGCAACGCACGGTTACTCTTCCGGCCGGTGAAGTTGATTTGCGTTTTGAAGGTGTGGCAGGCGGGATTATTCCGCAATCTGCAATTGTCACCGGTTTGCCCGACGGGCTGATAGAGAAAAACCGTGATGCTGCGCTATTGTCACCGTCGGCTTTGCTTAATGCTTATCTTGGCCGCGGTGTTACGATCCGCCGGACCAGCGCGGCGACTGGTGAAACCCGTGAATTTGATGCCCAAATCCGCACCGATGCCAGTGGCGGTATGGTGTTACAGACAGCAGACGGTTTTGAAGCCCTGCAATGCACCGGCCTTAACGAAAATATTGTCTATCCCGCGATTCCCGAAGGTCTTTCAGCAAAGCCGACATTATCGGTTAAAAGTCGTGTGGCGACGCCGACCCGCGCGACCGTAACCCTTTCCTATCTTGCCACCGGCTTTGACTGGCAAGCCAATTATGTCGCGGATGTCAGCGCAGATGGTAAAACTATGGACCTGTTTTCATGGCTCACACTGGCTAGTGGTGACGAGACATCCTTTGTAGATGCCCAGACCCAGACGGTAGCCGGGCAGCCCAACAAGGGACGCGATAATGTTCAGCGCACCAGCGGTGGTGCGATTACTCTACGCTGTTGGCCGCAAGGGACGACCAGCGATATTAGTGTGAAAAACTATGAACGCCAACGCGCTCAACTTCGTTTGTCCGGTGCGCCGATGCCACCTCCCATAGCTGCAATGGAAGCAAGAGCCGATTTGCTAACTGTTACTGGTGCTAGAAAGGTAGAAGCGAAGCAGGAGGATCTGGGCGATTTGAAGCTATACCAGATTCCGGTTCGCGTGACCGTGGCTTCGCAGTCCCAGAAACAGGTGGCGATGTTTGAAAGAACGGCGATTCCGGTCGAGCAAATCCATGAAGCGCAAATATGGGCAAGCAACCAGCAAGCCTCAGTTCCACTTAATTTAATGTATCGGTTTCAAAACAAGAAACGCGACGGTTTGGGGGTTGCTTTACCCGCCGGACAATTGGTCGCGTTCAAAACTGCCAGTCGTGAACGGCTTTTGTTAGGTGAGGGCGGATTGGATGACAAAGCTGTCGGCGAAGAAGTCGAAGTTACGATCGGCCAGAGTCCGCTAGTGCGTTATGAAGTAAAAGAAATTCAACATGGTGTTAGCCGGGGCAAACAATCTAGAGATATGCAACTGGTAATTTCCAATGCTTCGGGCAATGCTGCGAAGGTTGAAATTAAGTTAAACCATTCGGATAAACAAAAGTTGAGCAAAACCAGCGAGAAGCTGAGTCGCAAGGATGGCAAGAGTTTATGGAAAGTGACCGTGCCAGCTAATGATAAACATGTGCTGACTTACCGTATTATGAATGAAGATTAACGAGCAGAGTTAAATGCAGTTAGGCTTAAGACTAGCCGAGATATTTGGTTTTTGAACTTTCCGGGATAGTCCGGGGACGATGCGCTTCATCAAGAGCAACAAAAGTGAATAATCCGCTGGTTACCGGCACATGTTCTTCGCCTCGGTTGCGTTCTGCAACAACATCAATCCGCAAGCTGACAGACGTATTGCCGATTCGCTCAACCTGAGCATAGACCGAGACTATATCGCGGGTGAGAATAGGGGCGAGAAATGACATGGCCTCAATCGCGACCGTAGCAGTAGCACCTTGTGCGACCCGTGCGGCCATGATTCCGCCGGCAATATCCATCTGCGAAAGAACCCAGCCGCCAAATATATGGCCGTTATTATTCAGATCGCGTGGCTGTGGAGCAACGCGCAAAACCGGCTGTAGCGCGATTAAATTGCTCAATTTATCATCATTCATCGGGGGGGAGATCTTCGTCTAAATGATTCTCGACACTGTCATCATGTCCCGACGTGCTCGACATGAATACCAGACCCATGAGAGCGGATGTCAGTAATAAAGCAAATCCTACCCCGGCGGCAGTAGCGATATACATATGTATCGAAACCATGCCGTGCAGAAAATATAAAAGTCCAAGCGCAATGGCGACGCATAAAATAGTAAGCGCACACATCCAGCGCATTAATCGCCAGTATCGCGACCACGCTACACCGGCATATAAGGGGTCATCTAATTGCGATGGGCCAGACAAATTGGTTCACTCCTTTATATCAGCCCCTCTTTGAACCTGATTCTGGCTGTCATCAAGTCCAACTTCCTCGTGAAATATGCTATGTTGATCTTTCCTAAAGCAAGAATCGGTTATTTTTAGCCAGAGAGAGAGGATGTTAATGACGATACGGGCAATAATACAGGGACGGGATGGACCGATATTTAGCTGCGCCGCAGATCATATAGTCGCTGAAGCTGTTGCCATTCTGGCCGAAAAAAGAATCGGAGCATTGCCCGTTCTTGATGGAGAGCATGTTGTCGGCATGTTTTCCGAGCGGGATGTATTATATGGCATCCATAAGCTGGGCGCGGCAGTTATGGACAAGCGAGTTGCTGATGTCATGACAAAAGATGTTGTATCTATAGATCTTGAAATCAGCGCGATTGACGCTCTGTCGTTGATGACGAAACGGCGTATCCGCCACTTGCCGGTGGTTGATGGCGATAATCTGATCGGATTCGTGTCTATTGGTGATCTGGTCAAATATCGCATCGACAAGATTGAAAGTGAAGCAGCAGAGATGCGTAACTATATACAAAGCGCCTGAACCAGTTGAAAGTCATCAGCGAATCGTAACGCCGATATCGTTAAAATAAGCGAGGCTCTGTTGCCGGATTGCCTTGGCTCGCTCGACTGCGTCAGGATGTTTGTCTCTCCAGCTTTTCGACCTGACTTCCAAGCTTAGCGGGATAGCGGCGGGTAAAGCTGCCAATATTTCGGCAAGTGGTAATTGCCCTTCGCCCGGAGCGCTACGCAAATCAACGGCATCTTCCAGATAAGCATTAAAATTATCACCGCATTGTAAATTGCCATCACATATCTGGCTATAAGGAAGCAGGTTGCTGTCTATTGATTTCAAATCAACGGGCGTATGACCGGCTCTTTGGAAATGCAGGCTGTCAATCAGCAGCGTCGCTGACGGATGATTGCACCGTTTGACAATGTCCAATGCCGAATCAAGTGACCGTACCGCAGTAATCATCAGGAATTCCAACGCTACACGCATATCGGCTGGTGCTGCCCATTCGCATAATTGGTGTAAAGCCGCTGCCGTCCGGTCTGGATCGGGTTCCGCGCTGACGACCAATATGTTGGATGCGCCCAATTGTGCGCCTGCGTCTATTATAAGACGGTGATCATCAGTCAGGTCGCCGCCTTCGGGAATCCAGACAACCTCTACATCAAGTACGGATAGATCATATTGACGCAGAGCGGACAGTGTCGCTTTGGACTGTTCGGCCGTCCACTGTTCCGGCTCTATAGTAACTCCGACATGACTAAATCCGGACCGCCCGGCAGCATGAGCGATCTGATCGGGAGGAAATTCGGGGTGCGTACCAGCCGCCAATGACAATATATGTGACATTAGCATATTCTAGCGGAGGGCTGTCTCGAAGCAATGCGCGCTATTAAGAGGGTAATATTCACAAAATTACCCGCTCAAAGAAGTATCAGTTTCAGGTTGTTGCCTTCGTAGGACAAGTTGTAACACTTCGATTAGCGTCGGTTTTGCAAGCAACCATAATAAGGCGACATAAGAAATCGCGCCAATGGCAACCAATATTGCCAAGCGGGCATAGACGATCATATCCGGCAAGATACTATCAATCAGATAAACTACCGTCACCATTGCAACAGATGCAGATAGTCCGGGCCATATAGCTGCTGCCAATTGTGTGCCACTTATTCCTATGTGACGATAAGACTGCAAAAACGTGAATAATGTCAGCAACGGAAAGGCAATGACCCAGCCCCAGGCGAGGCCAATTGCACCCCATTGCAAAGCAATCATAAAAGTTGTCGGCATTAATAGTGCCCCGACGAAGGATGCCTTTGCCGTAATCTGGGGCTTACCAACTGCATTATTGGCGGGAGCGAATAATATCTGAAGTGTCATAACCGGCATCGCCAGAGCCAGAATGCTGACAAAAGGTGCCATTTCAAGCCACTTGGGCCCGAATAGCGTGGCAACCAGCGGACCTGCGGTGACCGCCATGCCTAGATATAGGGGGCAAGATATCAGCATGATCAGCCGCACGGCTTTCAAAAAGGACCAACTCATGGCTGCGCGATCATCTTGCAGCCTGGCATAAGCAGGGAAGGCGACTTCGTTCAGTGGCGGCACAAACTTGGATGCAAAAATCGTGGTCAGGAATAATGCCTCCGCATAAAGGCCAAGCTGGTGCGGATCGAGATAACGGCCAGCGATAAAAATATCCGACTGGCTCTGGATGGTCCAGAATAGATGGCTACCTAGGAGCGTAGCTCCGAATCCGAACATCTTGCCCGCGCCCTTAAAGTTGAAGCTTGGCCAGATATAAAACTTGTAAGCGATTACTAGACAGATCGCGCGACTCCAGAAAATCGACAGCGGTGCATATACAAGTGTCCAGACACCATAATTGTTGAGCGCACAGTATAAGGCCACCGCTGCGCCGACGATTGCAGAGATCAGATTGATAATCGCGGGTTTCTTGAATTCCAGATTACGAGTCATCAATGCTTCAGGGAGAATCAGAAAAGGCGTCGATATAAAGATAAGAGCCTGAACGCGGAGCATGTCTGCGATAATAGGTTGGCGATAATAGTCGGAAATCACAGGAGCGAGTGCAATCTGGAGAATCGCTATGCCGCCATTAAGGAGCAAAAGCATACCAAATGCCTGCCGAATCCGGATAGGTTCAACTTTATCAGCCTGAATTATCGAACTGACGATGCCGTAACCGTTCAGAAAGCCTAAAAAAACAAACACGACCTGGGTCATTGCAAAAATACCGT
>NZ_JBFEFM010000002.1:0-5000 GCF_040717415.1 Parasphingorhabdus sp. JC815 | reverse complement strand
CTAGGTCCGTTATCCGGATCAGGGACCCTCTGTGGTGGGTAGTTTGACTGGGGCGGTCGCCTCCTAAAGAGTAACGGAGGCGCGCGATGGTGGGCTCAGGACGGTTGGAAACCGTCTGTTAGAGTGCAATGGCATAAGCCCGCCTGACTGCGAGACTGACAAGTCGAGCAGAGACGAAAGTCGGTCATAGTGATCCGGTGGTCCCTCGTGGAAGGGCCATCGCTCAACGGATAAAAGGTACGCCGGGGATAACAGGCTGATGATTCCCAAGAGCTCATATCGACGGAATCGTTTGGCACCTCGATGTCGGCTCATCACATCCTGGGGCTGGAGCAGGTCCCAAGGGTTTGGCTGTTCGCCAATTAAAGTGGTACGTGAGCTGGGTTCAGAACGTCGCGAGACAGTTTGGTCCCTATCTGCCGTGGGCGTCGATAATTGAAAGGAGTTGACCCTAGTACGAGAGGACCGGGTTGAACATACCTCTGGTGTACCAGTCATGCCGCCAGGCGTGCTGCTGGGTAGCTATGTATGGACGGGATAACCGCTGAAAGCATCTAAGCGGGAAGCCTCCCTTAAGATAAGTTATCATAGAGTCGTGGAAGACCACCACGTTGATAGGCTGGGTGTGGAAGTGCAGTAATGCATGAAGCTAACCAGTCCTAATTACTCAATTCGCGCTTGTAGAATCCCGCCATCAACAACAATGTTGGATTAATTCAACTTGTCGTAGATGCTGGACATTATAAGCTCAGCCCACGGTAATATGTGCTTGGATTTAAGACATGCGCGTTTTACCAACGATATATCGATTAAAAGACCCGTGATTACAGTTTATGCGCTTGCTTCATTGCTTGGTGGCCATAGCATCTGTGCCCCACCCGATCCCATCTCGAACTCGGCCGTGAAACCAGATTGCGCCGATGGTACTTTGTCTTAAGGCATGGAAGAGTAGGTCGTCGCCAGGCATTGCAGCAGGCGCATGAATATGCAATCACGAGGAAATAACCCATTCACTTTTCAAAAAGCGGCCTGTCCCTTATATGGGCCGGCCGCTTTTTTATTTTTTAGAACTGCTCTAATGCAGTTTTTAATGGTGGCGCGGGATGGAGCAGTCCGGTAGCTCGTCAGGCTCATAACCTGAAGGTCGTAGGTTCAAATCCTACTCCCGCAACCAAAATAACGGCGCTTTCCCAAAGGCTTAGCGCCTTTTTTGTTTCAGTTGCAACTTTCATTCCGATTTTGATTTAGTCGGAATTCCGACTTTTTGTGATTTTGATCGGTGCCGTGCGTCTATCACTCCTGATGAGGGGTATCAGGTTGTTCTGCCATTTAATGGATCGTGCTTACGCAAATAGTCAGCTATATTTTGTCCTTTAGTCGGATATTCGGATTCTCTGATAACTGGTAATATGTCTTTTATTCATTCTACGAAACGATAAGTAAACTGCTGTCTTCGGCTAGTTAGGTTGACTGTTCATGGGCGCGCGGATTATGCAGAGTACTTAACCTTACTCAATTATTTGAGATATATCATGTTGAGACTGCTCGGTTCGCTTGTTTTTCTGCTTGGCATTGTGCTTGGAATAGGCGGTATCCAGCTTGTTTCTGTTGGCGGAAGCTGGGGCTATCTTCCGCTTGCCATATTATTAGTCGTGTCAGGAATATTTACGGTGTTACACCGCCGGTACGCGCTTGCTCTTTACGGTGCTGCGGTACTTTATGCTTTGGGATGGGGGCTAGTTGAAGTCGGCCTTGATTGGTGGGCACTAGCGCCGCGCGGCGGTTTGCTCATTATTTTAGGCATAGCTCTGCTTGCAGCGAGTTTCTGGAAAAACCGTAAAAGCGATGAGAGCCTGTGGTCGAAAGATTTTACCGTTTTGACAGCCTCTGTGGTCATTGGCGCGCTGATAGGTGTGATATCCATGTTTGCCGACCCGCATGGTATAAAAACGCCCGGACAGTCCGAGACATTTGCTTTTAGAGGTAAGAAGTTTGATGCACCCGCTACCGATTGGACAGTTTATGGGGGAACAAACGCGGGGCAGCATTATTCTTCGCTAGACCAGATAACACCAGACAATGTCGGGAAACTGGAAAAAATATGGGAATTTCATGCGGGTGATATCCATCCTGAATTAGCAGGAACCGCTTTTGAAACGACCCCGCTGAAAGTCGGCAACACGCTTTTTTTATGTACGCCGCGTAGTCAGGTAATCGCGCTTGATGCGACGACAGGCAAAAAACTTTGGGAATTTGATCCTAAGCTTGTGGCGCTTAACCCAAAGCTCAGCCATTATGTGACCTGCCGTGGCCTTAGTTATGATGATGCGAGCGATCGCGGATGGGATGTTACAGAAGGTCCTCTTCCCGATGCGAAGCTGGCCCGAGCACTTATACTGAAAAGCCGTGCGGAAGTGACAACAAAAGCAGCAGGAGTGTCTCATAATATTGCTACGGGACAGGCACAACCGAATGATCCGAACCCTGTCGTCTCACCCCAAGAATTTGCACAGCAGTCAATTCGCCCTGATTGTCTGCGCCGGATATTCTTGACCACGCGTGATGCGCGTTTGATTGCGCTTAGCGCCGAAACTGGTGTAATCTGCCCTGGATTTGGCGGCGCTGACGGAACAGTGAACCTGTGGCAAGGCATGCCGAACATTAGTCCTACCGCTTATTACACCACTTCACCGGTGCTTATTGCTGGCGACGTGGTGGTTGTTGGTGGTGCAGTCGGTGATAATCTATCCACGCAGCTGCCATCAGGTGTTGTGCGCGCATTCGACCTTAAAACCGGCAATCTCGTGTGGAATTTTGATCCCGGTAAACCCGATGCGACCGAGCCTCTGCCTTTGGGTGAAACTTACACGCAAAATGTTCCCAATAGCTGGGCTCCCGCTAGCTATGATGCGGACCTTGATCTGGTTTATCTGCCAATGGGTAATGCGTCGCCTGATCAATATGGGGTTGGTCGTTCAAAAGAGGTGGAGCGCTTTGCTTCATCCGTGACCGCGCTGAATGCCAAAACGGGTAAAGTTGCTTGGGTATTTCAGACCGTTCACCACGACTTATGGGATTATGATGTCCCCGCACAGCCCGTACTTATTGACCTTACAATAAAGAACACTCTTGTTCCTGCCTTGATCCAGCCCACAAAACAAGGCGACGTTTTCGTTCTTGACCGCCGCACCGGCAAACCTGTGTTTCCAGTCAAGGAAGTACAAGTTTCGCAGGTCGCGGTTGACGGAGAAACGCCTTCACCCTCTCAGCCTGTATCTGCTATTTCATTTGCTCCGCCCAAAGCAACAGGTGCTCAGATGTGGGGGATTACCCCGATTGATCAGATGATGTGCCGGATAGCGTTTCAGAAAATGACCTATGCTGGTCGCTATACACCGCCAACAGAAAACGGCTCACTTACTTATCCGGGCAGCTATGGTGTGCTCAATTGGGGTGGAGTCGCTGTTGATCCGGAGCGGCAAATGCTGTTTGCAATGCCAGTCTATTTGGGTTTCTCGGCGCAGCTTATTAAACGACCCGGTACGTTTGACCCGATCGTGAGCGCGCCGCAATATGGTTTGGGGAACGAGAATTTTGGCGCTCCCTATGCTTCGGTTGTAAAGCCGTTCATGTCAGCGCTAGGCCTGCCGTGCCAGCAACCTCCGTGGGGATATGTTCAGGGCGTAGACCTTACGAACGGAAAAACCCGCTATCGTCATGTTAATGGTACGGTGCGCGATCTCGCACCTGTCCCTGTACCTTTTAAGCTTGGCGTACCGGGAATTGGCGGCCCTATTATGACTAAGGGTGGTGTAGCGTTCCTTGCGGCGGCAGCGGATAATTATCTACGCGCTTATAATTCTGAGACCGGAGATGTCCTGTGGCGAGCAAGGCTTCCCGCAGGTGGTCAGTCGACACCTATCAGCTATCAAGGCGCCGACGGGCGACAATATGTCGTACAGGTGGCAGGTGGTCACGGTTATGTCGGAACAAAGCTAGGAGATTCCGTTATTGCCTATGCGTTACCCTGATACGAACCGGGGCCGCGGTATATCTCTTTTATTGCAGTGGATGTCTCGTCCGAATAGAACAAACGCAGCTGGACGTATTTCTGTCTACGCAGAAATACGTCCAGCTGTGATACTAAGAGAATCTATAGAATTTGTGGCTGATGGTTAGTCTTTCAGTGTTTCCAGATATGCTATAACTTCTGCTCTTTGCTTGTCATTACGCAAACCTGCATAGGCCATTTTTGTTCCACGCACGATTTTCAACGGTTCTTTCAAAAATTTGTCTAATGTCGCGCTGTCCCACGTCAGTCCGGATGAACGCATGGCTGGAGAATAGGCGAATCCTGCTTGTTGTGCTGCAGGATGTCCTGCCACGCCCCAAAGATTGGGGCCAATGCCATCGCGTCCATCTTTCTCAACGGTGTGACAGGTGCGGCATTGTGCAAATCCGGCGGGTGGGGCCGCTGCAGTTTCCACGCTTTTCATTGTTTCGGCACTTTCCGTGCTTTCATCAGTGTTTACAGCTTCAGCCACATTATTATTTTCTTGAGGCGTACTATCTGTTTCTGAACCACATGCGGAGAGGAGCAACAGAGTAGCAGCCGATATCAAAGTTATTTTTACGGTCATATTATTCTTCCAGATTTATTCCATCCATTGATGGCTAACTTATTAGCCGACAGCATCAGTGGAAAGTAGGTCTTCAATAGTTTTATCGTCATATCCCAAAGCGGCTAGAGTTTCATGCACATCTGCGCCCGGTTCGGGCATGGTGAATGATTGTGAGGGACGTTTGCCGCCCATCGCTATGGGCAGGGCGGGAAGCTTTGTCGCTGTGCCGTCAGGTAATATTGTTTCCTCAAGTCCGTCTCCGTTGTTAAGGTGGGGATCATCAAACATGTCCTGGGGGCGACCGATTGGCGCGAAGGGCAGGCCGGTGCCTTCCAGTTTGGTAATCAGTTCATCACGGGTATAACTGCTGATCAGCTT
>NZ_JBFEFM010000019.1:0-396 GCF_040717415.1 Parasphingorhabdus sp. JC815 | reverse complement strand
GGATAATTTGTCATAGCCAAGTCCAAGCCGGTCCAGCGCGCCGGGTCTGAAATTCTCGACCAATATGTCGGCATCATCCACCAGCTTTCTTGCTATCTCAATTCCTTTATCGCTTTTCAGATTGAGGCAAATGCTTTTCTTGTGCCGGTTATACATCGGAAAATAGCCGGAACCCGATCCGACAAGAGTCCGGGTGCGGTCGCCGCCCATGGGCTCTACACGGATAACCTCGGCGCCCAGCGACGCGAGTATGGCACCGACCGCGGGGCCCATGACCATATGGGTAAATTCAATAACCTTCAAACCTGCAAGTGGTTGTGGACCAGTCATGCTGCAATTCCTTCAAATCCTAGAGGGAGTCCGGCATCAGGGGTAAAGCCGTAAAGCGGCTCGCCA
>NZ_JBFEFM010000018.1:0-396 GCF_040717415.1 Parasphingorhabdus sp. JC815 | reverse complement strand
CGGCGAGCCGCTATACGGTTTTACCCCCGATGCCGGACTCCCCCTAGGATTTGAAGGAATTGCAGCATGACTGGTCCACAACCACTTGCAGGTTTGAAGGTTATTGAATTTACCCATATGGTCATGGGCCCCGCGGTTGGTGCTATCCTCGCGTCGCTGGGCGCCGAGGTTATCCGTGTAGAGCCCATGGGCGGTGATCGCACCCGGACTCTTGTCGGATCGGGTTCCGGCTATTTCCCGATGTATAACCGGCACAAGAAAAGCATTTGCCTCAACCTGAAAAGCGATAAAGGAATTGAGATAGCTAGAAAGCTGGTGGATGATGCCGACATATTGGTCGAGAATTTCAGACCCGGCGCGCTGGACCGGCTTGGACTTGGCTATGACAAATTATCA
>NZ_JBFEFM010000017.1:0-413 GCF_040717415.1 Parasphingorhabdus sp. JC815 | reverse complement strand
GTCCCGTCAATGCCGATGGTCTGGCCCGGATTGGTGCCCCAGCTAACCATCGGAGCTATGCTACTCGTATCAATCTCGATTTCCTGATCAAAATGTGCGCCAGCATCGCTGTTCAATGTTAGCCAGCTTTGCAGCGCTTTGTCCCAGTCGCCACCAGTCGGTGCATAGCGGCGGCCTTTAAGATATTCGAATGTCTTTTCGTCTGGTGCGATAAAGCCGGACATTGCGGAAAACTCCGTTGCCATATTGCACAGGGTCATCCGTCCTTCCATGTCGAGCGCCGTGACAGCTTCTCCTGCAAATTCGACAGCATGGCCTTTGCCGCCAGCCGCGCTGTACTGGGAGAGCAGGGAAAGGATCATATCCTTTGGCGTTACGCCTTTTGCAAGCGTGCCGGTAAATGTGACCCGCAT
>NZ_JBFEFM010000016.1:0-572 GCF_040717415.1 Parasphingorhabdus sp. JC815 | reverse complement strand
GGCAGGGCCTCGGCAACGATGTCGCGTACTTTTAATAATTTTTCCAGATTAATGCCGGTATCAATTCCCATCGCCGCCAGCATGAACACCAGATCTTCGGTGACAATATTACCCGAAGCACCGGGGGCGAAAGGACAGCCGCCCAGCCCGCCAAGCGAACTGTCAAATGTTGTTATGCCTTCTGACAGTCCGGCCATAACATTAGCGAGGCCAAGACCGCGTGTGTTGTGCAGATGGAGTGTATTCAGCTTGTCGTTGCCAATCGCAGCTTTAACCTTGCGGACAAGCCGGGTGACCTGAGCGGGGTTGGCATAGCCGGTGGTATCGGACAGACCGACTTCGGCAACGCCGGCTTCCATAGCCGCTTCGGCAAGGCGGACAATCTGGTCATCGGGCACCGGTCCTTCCAACGTGCAGCCAAAGGCGGTGGACAGGCCGACTTCAAAATAAGGGCGCTGCCCTTCGGGCTGCGCGGCGACCAGATCGGCAATCGCCTTGATCTCGGCAATCATCGCGGGATGATCCTTGCGGACATTGTTGATTGAATGGGTTTCCGACATTGAAAACGGGAT
>NZ_JBFEFM010000015.1:0-652 GCF_040717415.1 Parasphingorhabdus sp. JC815 | reverse complement strand
CGCCGGTGCCAGCCAGCCGCGAATGCGTTGGCCCGTGGTGCGCTCAACCGTTTCAATGGAATCCTCGATAATCGCACGTTCTTGCGCTTCGTCCATGCCATAGGAATAGCGGGTGTTATAAATACCATGGCTGAAAAACTCCCAGCCGCGCTGCGCCGCATCTGCGACAACTTCGGGAATATGGTCACACAGGGCAACAGAAAGGCTCACCGATCCGGGAAAGCCGTGCTTGCTCATCATTTCTGCCATGCGCCAGTGCGAGACCCGGTTGGCATGGTCCCGGTGGCTGTAACCGACCACATCGGGATGCGGCTTGGCCCAGCTCTTACGATGCGGATTTACCGCGGGATCAAGCTCGTAATATTCCAGATTGGGCGCAACCCAGACAGCGCAGGTCTTTCCCTCGGGCCATGTAATTTTGGGCCGGCCGCGATAGGGCAGATAATCATATAGTTCGGGATCGGATTTTTGCGTATCACTCATTATTTCGCTTCCAGCCAGTCAATCACCGTCTGCACCGGCTCGACATCCGCATATTTGATCTGCAAGTCGGTAAGATTGGCGAAATGATAACTTTCATGTTTGTCCGCGCATGTTTCGATCGGAACAATGGTGCGATACCCATGACTCAGGGCATCAACCGCCGTCGCCC
>NZ_JBFEFM010000014.1:0-699 GCF_040717415.1 Parasphingorhabdus sp. JC815 | reverse complement strand
GCGATAACGGCGCGAAATCCATATTCGGCTAGCGCCCACACCGCATGCTCACGGCTTGATCCCGAACCAAAGTTTTCGCCGCCTAAAATGATCTGGCTGTCTGCAAAATCGGGATCATTCATTACAAAGTCGGGATTGGGCTCCCGCCCCCCAATCTGGGTATAGCGCCATCCTGCAAATAGCCCGTCAGCCAGCCCGGTCTTGCCGGTAGTTTTCATCTCGCGTGATGGAATGATCTGGTCAGTGTCAATATTGTCACGGATCAGCGGCATCGGCAACGAGGTGAGAGTGGTAAATGGTTCAGCCATTGGTGACCTCCCGAGGGTCTGCAATCGCACCGGCTATCGCGCTGGCGACAACTGTTTCGGGGCTGGCAATATGGGTTTTGACATTAGGACCCTGACGGCTTTCAAAATTCCGGTTGGTCGTGGAAATGACCCGCGATCCGGCGTCAAAACTTTCTCCGCCTGCGTAAAAACACATGGAACAGCCGCTTTCCCGCCATTCAAAACCTGCATTTATGAAAATTTGGTCGATGCCTTCTGCTTCTGCTTCGCGTTTAACACTAGACGAGCCGGGGACGCAGATCGCCTTGATTCCGGCGGCAACTTTGTTTCCTTTGAGCAACGCTGATGCCCGCCGCAGATCGCTAAGGCGGCTGTTTGTGCAACTGCCTATAAAAGCGGCATCAATGGGAAC
>NZ_JBFEFM010000013.1:0-1573 GCF_040717415.1 Parasphingorhabdus sp. JC815 | reverse complement strand
GACGGTTCAGGCATGTATTCCGTCAGCTTATCTGATACAAGATCCCTGATGGTTTCGAGAGGTTCGACCAGATAAGAGAGCTTGGTTGTCTTCGTCGACAGGACAATCCATGCGAGAATTTTGGCATAGCGCTCTGAGGCGATTATCGCATAAACGGCTTGAAGGGCCTGTTCGATATTTTGTTCCGGTGAGTTATCACTATATGATAAGGCTTCGGTCAAATCATTGGTCAACCGTTCCAATACCCGATTGACCAGGGCCTTATGTATTTCTTCCAGACTGCCAAAATGATGATGTGCAGTGGATTTTGCTATTTTGGCCGTTGTAGCGATTTCCTGAAATTTCAGATCAGCAGGGCCCTGTTCCAGCAGTATGTTTTCTGCGGCATCGAGAATTTCGTCTCGCGCGGTTTCAGGGCTGCGCCGCCGCCGTTTTGGCGCATTAGTCATGCGGTTTCCTTGAATATAATGAATTTGTATGATTCATACCGCACACTTACCACAAGTGAACACAAAAAAAGGCTGCACCGTGATGCAGCCCTAGTTGGGTGTCGAAAGAATGGTCTTCGGAAGAACTTTCAGGAGTATTGTCTGACCCGAAAACCTTATTATCCGATCGACGGGAACTCATGCATAGGCTTGACCATCGCCCAAGACATATTTTTCGGTCTTTACAACTTTGCTACGATTGTCGTGATCCCACGGGTGGAAACTCGGCTTGAAATAGCTAAGCCAAGGCAAGGCCATCCGGCGATAAAGGCCAGGTTTTCCGAACAGGAACTTGACCACCTGCCACCATATTTTTGGTGAACGGGATAGTCCCCGATCTTTAAGCATGACTGCTATGTGGTTCAGAATAAAATAATTAAACAAAACCGTGCTGATAAGCATAGACCGGCACCGGAGGAAATAATCCTTATTCTTTGTCACTGCTTTTAATGTGTCAAATGCCACGCCTTTATGTTCGGCCTCTTCCATCGCATGCCAAAGCCAGACTTTTTGGTAATTGGAATCGGCACCTTCAAGGTAAGAAGGATCGCTCATCATAAGATCAGACATCATTGCCGTAAAATGTTCCAAAGCACAGGTGGTCGCTAATTGGCGGTTTTTATTCAAATTACGGCGGACCCAGGCCATTCGCTTCCTGATACCTGCGTCCAGTTTCGTCGCACTGTAACCTTGTAAATCCAGTTGTTTATTATACTCAATATGCTCGCGCGTGTGCACGGCTTCCTGCCCGATAAAGCCTTTTATCTGTTTCTTGAGAACGGGGTCATCAATCTCGTTCCGAACATTGCGGACGCTGTCGATGAAGAACTTCTCACCTTCAGGAAACATGATCGAAAACGCGTTAAAAATTATCGTTTTGACCGGATCGCCGCCATGCCAGTCGCGTTCTGCTGTCTTAAAATGAAAATGCTCATTTCGGGGCTCCAAAACCATTGATTTGGAAATAGCATTCATTGCCTTACTCCTTACCACTATCGAATCATTGTTCGATAGCTATACACTTATCGAACATTAATTCAATAGTCTTTGTAATTTTTATTTTCTGGCCTACAGTGCTCTGCATA
>NZ_JBFEFM010000012.1:0-2041 GCF_040717415.1 Parasphingorhabdus sp. JC815 | reverse complement strand
CCGGACAAATATAGGCCGCATGATTACACGCCACTTTATAGATGTTGAAGAGGACGGCAATCGCCGCAGAGTCCATTTTCGCAAGGTGGGCAATGGCCCTCCCTTGTTGATGGTCCATCAAAGCCCGCGCAGTTCAAAAGAATATGAAGACCTGATGTTGAAATGGGCTAAGCATTTCACCTGTATCGCGCCGGATACGCCGGGTTTCGGACAATCTGACGCCCTGCCCGGCGAACCGGAAATCAATGAATATGCAGATGCGGTAGTTGGTTTTCTGGATGCGCTAGGCATCGAAAAATGCGCGGCATACGGCTTTCATTCTGGCGGAATGATTCTGGTCACCGCCGTCAAACGCCACCCGAATCGGTTCTCGACTCTGGCCGTTGGCGGCTATGCAATCTGGACACCGGAAGAAGTATCTCTGTTTAGCGACAACTATTTGCCGGAATTCCATCCGTCAGCTTATGGCGAGCATTTGACCTGGCTCTGGAACCGGATTCTCGAGCAAAGCTGGTTCTTCCCCTGGTTTACGGCCAAGCATAGCGCCCGTCTGCCGGGTGCCCATGCCGACCCGGTCCGGGTGGACGCAGTGGTGCGTGAAATGCTAGACGCGGGCAATGCCTATCAGGCCGGCTACGGTGCTGTCTTGCGCGCGCCAAGAGATATTCCGGCGGCAGATACCGATGCCCCGCCCTGTCTCATCAGTGCTTATGACGGCGATCCGTTGCAAGCGCATATTGACCGGCTTGGTGAAATGCCGAAATCATGGTCCGCGCAAAAAGTGGCCACCCCGGCCGAACATCAAGCTGTCAGCCTTGCCCATCTTCTGGAAACTGACAATCCGGCATTGCCACCATTGAACGAGGCGCAGGATGAAGGCTTTACATTCATCGAAACCGCGCGTTTCAGCGGCCTGATCCACTGGAAAGGGGCGCGCGATGCAGACAAGCTCCTGCTCCATGCCCCCGCCGCCGCAATCGGTGCATCCATACCGCAGGGAAGCATAGCCATAGACGTGCCCGGACACGGCCTGTCAGGCGACTGGACGGGACAAGCTCCAACAGACTGGGCGGACTGGCAGGCGGTCATCGATGCAGTAGCAGCACAATTTGGGATTCAGGCCATAGTGACTCCATCTGTTCCATCAGGCGATCCGGATTGTCTCTACCCCGACCTGTCCCCCGACCGCTATGGCAACTATCTGACCAAAGCCTGGCAAATCGTCCGGGCTACCGAAATATTCGAACCATGGTATAAGGCCGGCAAAGACAATGCCCGCGCGTTCGAACCAGAGGTTTTAACCCCCGCAATACTGGCTAAACGGCATCTCGACCTGCTCAATGCCCGCGCGGCCAAACAATTTCACATAGCCCTGCAATCAAGATAAGGAGATTATCATGGGAATTAGAGAAGATATGCCACTTCTGGCTCGTCACGAAGGCGTCTGGGACGGTACCTACACATATTTTAACGCGCAGAATGAAAAAGTAGACGAGCATGCTTCGCGTTTGTTGTGCCGTTTTCCGGATGAGGGATCCGTGCCTTATCATCAAAGCAACTATTATACATGGGCAGATGGCAAGACCGAAAACCGGGAATTCCCAGCAGAATATCGGGACAAACGGGTTTGGTGGGACAACGAACTTATCAAAGGTTGGGCCGCAGAAGTGCCTCTGGACGAATATAACCGCACGGTAATGCTATATTGGCAGCGGCAGGGCGATCCTTCACTTTACCTCTACGAGCAGATCCAGATTTCGGATGATGGACAAAACCGCTGCCGTACATGGCACTGGATCCGCGATGGCATGCTTGAAACCCGCACCGCCATTCAGGAAAAACTGGTGACGAGGGACTGGCGCAAAGTTGACGCTGAAATGGGGAATTAAGACTGTCTACAATGCAATCTCTATTTGACAAACTGTGGGACAGCCATGTTGTTGCACAATTACCGGGCGGTGGCGATCTTATCGCCATCGACCGGGTATTCCTGCACGAGCGCACCGGCGCTGCTGCGTTAAATTCGCTGTCTGAAGCAGGG
>NZ_JBFEFM010000011.1:0-2627 GCF_040717415.1 Parasphingorhabdus sp. JC815 | reverse complement strand
GAACCTGATTCCGGCGCTGCCCGATGACGAGTTTGGACTCGATACCAAGTTAGAGGTCGGTAATTTCAAAACGATGCGGGCCAGCGGGATGATAAACGTTCCGCTCACCGATACACTGGCGATCCGGGCTGCGGGAGCGCTCACCAGCCGTGATGGTTTTGATTATAACACGTTCACCGATCGCCGGGTCAATGGCCGTGAACTCTGGTCCGGCCGCTTGTCGATGCAGTGGGAGCCAAGCGATCGATTGAGGGTCAATGCGATCTGGCAGCATTTTGAAGAGGATGATGATCGCTCGCGCACCGGCAAACAATTATGTACGCGCGATCCCGGCCCAGCAACGGTGAACGGCGTCCGGGTACCCGATGGGACACAGCCAGGCCTGTTTACTCCCTTTGAGGAAAATCTGCGTGGGCGGATGAGCCAGGGTTGTCAGCCCGCGTCGCTTTATGATGATGCAGCTTACGGCACGCCGAACGGGTCGGGCCTTGCCTTTGTTGTCGCCGGTCAGATTGTAATCCCGATGGGTTATCGGCCAGGCGAGTTTAGGCCGGTCTATGGTTTCCTTCCGACGGACCCCTTTTTTGATGCAACGCAATCGCGTGATCTTCGGGAAATTGCAACCGAATATGATCCGGTTTTCCGGGCAAAGAATGATGTCTTTCAGGGCAATCTGCAATTCGACGTCACGGATTCGCTGACATTTGTGTCGCAGACCGCATATGCACGCGATCGCTATTATTCGTCACAGGATTATAACCGCTTTGTGTCGGGACCATTGTTTAGCGATACGACCGGTCTGCTAGACGGTGATGCGCCGATACCTCAGGATCACGCGGCGCCAGGCGGCATTTTCTGTGACCCCCAATTGGGGTGTTCCAACCGTCTCCTGTCTGTTGATCTTAGCCGTTCGCGCAACCGTCAATGGTCGCAGGAATTTCGTTTGCAATCTGATTTCGACGGGCCGTTCAATTTCAACCTTGGCGTCAATTATCTCGATTTCAAAACACAAGACGATTATTTCGTCTTCAACAACGCCTTCACCTTTATCGCCTATAACCAGTATAACCGCCTATTCGATGACCCGCCTGCATATAACCCCTGCCCGATAGGGACGACAGGAAGCGATTGTGTTTATGTCGATCCCAATCCGATCGACTCGCTCGACGAGCAGGGCCATAATTATTTTCTCAGCCGCAATCTGGTGCGGACCAAGTCCTGGGCGGTTTTTGGTGAAGCCTATTGGGACGTTACAGATAATCTGAAGGTCACAGCAGGCCTGCGCTGGACAAAAGATAAAAAAATCACCACGCCGGTGCAAAGCCAATTACTGCTTGGCGGCGGCGGTGGAACAATCGGCACAAGCGGTGGCTATGTGAGCTCCGGCTATCCGACCGATCCCGATGTCGTTCAGAAATGGTCCGAACCGACCGGGCGCATCGTGGTCGATTGGAAACCCGAGCTGGATTTCACTGATCAGACGCTTATCTATGCATCGGCATCGCGCGGTTACAAGGGCGGAGGCACAAATCCGCCGCAGCCCAATATACATCCGCGTATCGTGCAGTTCCAACCGCTGCCATCGACGTTCAAGCCTGAATTTGTCAACGCCTTTGAAATCGGGACGAAGAATAGCTTCGATGGTGGCCGTGTTACGTTGAACGCGACGGCATTTTATTATGATTACAAGGATTACCAGATCTCACAGATCGTTGACCGTCTTTCTCTAAATGAGAATTTTGATGCGACCAGTTGGGGGCTTGAACTCGAAACCGCATGGCGGCCTTCGCGTGCGTTCCAAATCGATGCCAATCTGGGCTATTTGCAAACCCGGCTTAAAAAGGGAGCAAAATCGATCGATGTGATGAATCGCACCCAGGGCAATCCGGACTGGGTTTTGCTACGTCCGTGGATCCAGCTACCCTCGAACTGCATTGCGCCCGCTCAGGTGGTCGAGGACATTTTGAGCAATCCCATAACCGAAACGGGCTTTGGATTGGTTGCTCTTGGGTCACTGTGCGGGGGGTCCAAGGAATTGGGGACTTTTGATCCATCTATAGAGGACGGCTTTCCCCTGTATCAATTCTATGGCTTTGAATATAGTCCAATAACCGATGCGCCCAATGGCGGTCGCGGCTTTTTTGCCGACCTGGAAGGGAATGAGCTGCCCAACGCGCCGCGCCTGACATTCAATATCGGCGCACAATATACGTTTTTCATCAACGATGGGGATTGGGAATTGACGCTGAGAGGGGACTATTATCGTCAATCGAAAAGCTTCGCGCGTGTATATAATAGCGAATATGATCGCCTGAAAGGATGGAGCAATGCAAATCTGGCGATAACGCTGGATAAGCCCTCGGATGATCTGACATTCCAGTTTTATGTCAAAAACCTATTCGACAAGACTCCGATCACGGACTTCTTCACGAATAGTGATGATACCGGACTGAGCACAAATGTATTCACGCTCGATCCACGGATATTTGGATTTAGTGTTGCGAAGAAGTTCTGATGGACCGATTATCCGCGCTCTACTTGTGAGGAATATCATGAAGACAATCATACCGGCACTGATCCTGATTGCCGCAACAGGGGCTTATGCTCAGCCGGGGGAGGCTAGTGGT
>NZ_JBFEFM010000010.1:0-2627 GCF_040717415.1 Parasphingorhabdus sp. JC815 | reverse complement strand
GCCACTAGCCTCCCCCGGCTGAGCATAAGCCCCTGTTGCGGCAATCAGGATCAGTGCCGGTATGATTGTCTTCATTATATTCCTCACAAGTAGAGCGCGGATAATCGGTCCATCAGAATTTCTTCGCCACACTAAATCCAAATATCCGGGGATCGAGCGTGAATACATTCGTGCTCAGTCCGGTATCATCACTATTCGTGAAAAAGTCCGTGATTGGAGTCTTGTCGAAGAGGTTTTTGACATAAAACTGGAATGTCAGATCATCCGAGGGCTTATCCAGCGTTATCGCCAGATTTGCATTGCTCCATCCTTTGAGGCGATCATATTCGCTATTATATACACGCGCGAAGCTTTTCGATTGGCGATAATAGTCCCCTCTCAGTGTCAATTCCCAATCTCCATCGTTGATGAAGAAGGTATATTGTGCGCCAATATTGAATGTCAGCCGCGGCGCGTTGGGCAGCTCATTACCTTCCAGGTCGGCAAAAAAGCCGCGGCCGCCATTGGGCGCATCGGTGATCGGATTATATTCAAAGCCATAGAATTGATAGAGTGCCAAACCGTCTATAGACGGATCAAAGGTCCCCAATTCCTTGGAACCCCCGCACAGCGCCTGAAGAGCGCCCAGTCCCAGTCCAAATTGGGTTACGGGATTGCTCAAAATATCCTCGACCACCTGAGCGGGCGCGATGCAGTTTGAAGGTAGCTGGATCCACGGACGTAATAAAACCCAGTCCGGATTGCCCTGGGTGCGATTCATCACGTCGATCGATTTTGCTCCCTTTTTCAGCCGGGTTTGCAAATAGCCCAGATTGGCATCGACCTGGAACGCGCGCGAAGGCCGCCATGCGGTTTCGAGTTCAAGCCCCCAGCTGGTCGCGTCGAAATTCTCGTTGAGCGAAATGCGGTCAACGATCTGTGATATCTGGTAATCCTTGTAATCATAATAAAATGCCGTCGCGTTCAGTGTGAAACGGCCACCATCGAAGCTATTCTTCGTCCCGATTTCAAAGGCGTTGACAAATTCAGGCTTGAACGTTGATGGCAGCGGTTGAAACTGCACGATACGCGGATGCAAATTGGGACGTGGCGGATTGGTGCCCCCGCCCTTGTAACCACGCGATGCCGAAGCATAGATTAGCGTCTGGTCGGTGAAATCCAGCTCGGGTTTCCAATCGACCACGATGCGCCCGGTTGGTTCGGACCATTTCTGGACGACATCGGGATCGGTCGGATAGCCAGAACTCACATAGCCACCGCTTGTCCCGATTGTTCCGCCGCCGCCGCCAAGCAGCAATTGGCTTTGCACCGGCGTGGTGATTTTTTTGTCTTTGGTCCAGCGCAGACCTGCTGTGACCTTCAGATTATCGGCTACGTCCCAATAGGCTTCACCAAAAACCGCCCAGGATTTGGTCCGCACCAGATTGCGGCTGAGAAAATAATTATGGCCCTGCTCGTTGAGCGAGTCGATCGGATTAGGATCGACATAAACGCAATCGTTTCCTGTGCTCCCTATCGGGCAAGGGTCATAGTTGGGAGATAGGTCGGCAGGTAAATTGTACAGATTATAAGCGATATAGGTGAAGGCGTTGTTGAAGACGAAATAATCGTCCTGCGTTTTGAAGTCGAGATAATTGACCCCAAGGTTGAAATTGAATGGCCCGTCGAAATCGGATTGCAGGCGAAATTCCTGCGACCATTGACGGTTACGCGAGCGGCTGACGTCAACAGAGAGAAGACGGTTGGAACACCCCAATTGCGGGTCACAGAAAATGCCGCCTGGCGCCGCGTGATCCTGACTTATCGGTAACGAGTTAAAATTGACCAGACCCGTCGTATCGTTGAACAATGGTCCCGATACAAAGCGGTTATAATCCTGTGACGAATAATAGCGATCGCGTGCATAAGCCGTCTGCGACACAAATGTCAGCGAATCGGTGACGTCGAATTCCAGATTGCCCTGAAAGACATCATTCTTGGCCCGGAAAACCGGATCATATTCGGTCGCAATTTCCTGCAGATCACGCGATTGCGTGGCATCGAGAAAGGGGTCAGTCGGGAGGAATGCATATTGCTGTCCAAACACGCCTGGTTGAGAACCCATTGTGATCACCACCTGACCGGCGACAACAAAGGCAAGGCCTGACCCGTTCGGTGTGCCGTAAGCCGCATCTTCATAAAGCGACGCGGATTGGCAACCCTGGCTGAACCGCCCTCGCAGATTCTCCTCAAATGGAGTAAATAGGCCTGGTTGTGTCCCATCGGGTATCCGGACGCCGTTCACCGTTGTTGGACCGGGGTCGCGCGTACATAATTGTTTGCCGGTACGCGAGCGATCATCATCCTCTTCAAAATGCTGCCAGATCGCATTGACCCTCAATCGATCACTTGGCTCCCACTGCATCGACAAGCGGCCGGACCAGAGTTCGCGGCCATTGACCCGGCGATCAGTGAATGTGTTGTAATCAAAACCATCACGGCTGGTGAGCGCTCCCGCAGCCCGGATCGCCAATGTATCGGTAAGCGGAACGTTGATCATCCCGCTGGCCCGCATCGTTTTGAAATTACCGACCTCTAACTTGGTATCGAGTCCAAACTCGTCATCGGGAAGCGCCGGAATCAGGTTG